>JBAWVX010000084.1:0-1630 GCA_037147075.1 bacterium | reverse complement strand
TGCGTCTTGATCCGGCCCATGCCCTCATAGGTGAGGACCGCCTGTTGCCCGCCGGCATAAATCACCTTCGCCAACTTCCCGCTCGCGTAATACCGATACCCGATCGTCTTCCCCGCCTCCGTGTAACTGCTCACGCGGTTAAGGCCATCATATCTCCGCCCGCCAGAGGGCATCTCCAAATACCCAGCCGCACCTCGCGTTGGGATCGCCTCGAGCGTCGAAGCCAATGCGAGAAAAAAGCCCAGCAAAACCGCAAGCCAACGCATGCAGCCTCTCGCACCGCTTTGTTTCATCCTCATTGCCATCGCCAAAGCATTCACCACTTCAAAATCAGATCCGTCGAGTCCGTTGTTCAAAATTTATCGCAAGCACAGCGGGCTCGAAAAAAATCGGAATAAGATTCCATAGGCCAATTCGCCTTCATCCAGTTCTGGTAAAATGAAAGGAAATGTTGCCTGACCCCCAGTTCCCAATGCTGTTGGTTGGCGCGTTGGTTCATTTTCATACGACAGGCCACCCATCAAGGCGGCCCGGAAGATTTAATTCCCATTTCAAGTAATACTCAGCCGCAAGACGCGGCGACTTGAAAATCTTTTCTATTTTCTCAGCCAACGCCGTGGGGTCATCTGCTCGGGTGCGTTGGGCAATGCAAACGAATCGCTCTGGGCCTTCTCGGCGAACATAAATGCCTTCACGCACAGATGCTCCGCTTCTGGATGGATCAAGTGGCTGAGGAAACCAATCCTGAGATTCCAAGACTTTGGTTAAATGTTCCACCACTTCGCTGTATTGAAGAGTCTCCGACGGCCAAAGGCCAATGGCCTTGCGTTCTTCGACATTTAGATGCTCACCTTTGAGCAAGCTGGTCAGGGTTTTTGGAGGCATGTTCATACTGATTTTTAAGGCATGTGAAACCAGTCGATGATGACACCACCCGGTTGGGTAACTGCTTCTACCGAACCGCCAAGATTTCCGCCAACGCCTGGGGCTTCACGAGTAATTAAGTTCCCTGAAGGATTGACCCGTCCACCCATAATAAACGGCTCGCCAGAACCGGTGCTTGGCATTCCCATTCTGTTTGCGTATCCAGGCGTAGAGACTGGATTTTGGAACGACCAATATTGAGCTTCTGCCGTATGTTGAGTTCCTAACGTCCCCGTCCGGTAGACAGGCGCGCCACTTTGTGCCTGGCGGAGGGCGGCTTGTGCTTCTGCCGTTGCAGTCTGAAAAGCAGCACCCTGCGGTGTCGCTACGCTCCTTACCGGAATCGAGGCCCCATTTGCCAAAGTCGCGGTATTGGTCAGTGAGCTGACAATACTTGATGCCGTTCTGGCAACGACATTTGCCGCCCCGGCAACCACAGCGCCGATGGCGACATCTCTCGGGATTGTCGCGAGTGATCGGCTCAGATCGTGTTCCCAGCCAGAATTGGCTGCGGAGTTTGACCACCCCATTTTGTCATACAACCCGAAAGTGAAGGTGTTGTTAAAGTTGTCCACGCCCTGTCTCAAACCAGTGCCAGCCCCTTCGAGCACACTTCCCACCCCCGTTTGCCAAAAGGTTGTTTGCGGCCCGAGCCCAAACGGATCCATGAAGTTCACCGGATCGCCGCCGGTGTAGGCATACAGAT
>JBAWVX010000083.1:0-1781 GCA_037147075.1 bacterium | reverse complement strand
TGAAAGTGTAACCGATGTGCTCGGTTTAAGTGTAACCGATGTTCCCGTTCATACCTATTTCTTAGCAGACATTGGAAAAGGGGTCAGGAATTAATTATTGACACGATCTTGTGATTGTGCTGACCTCTCGCCATGCCAAGACAGGTCCGAATCGGGTATGCTGGGGCGTTTTATCATGTGATGGCGCGGGGCAATCGGAAAGGGGATATTGTTTTCGATGACGAGGACAGGAAGACCTTTTCGAGAACGCTGGGGGAGGTTTGCAAGCGGGCGGGGTTTCGGGTTCATGCGTATGCGTTGATGAATAACCACTACCACCTGCTCTTGGAAACGCCGCAAGCGAATCTCACCTCGGGCATGGGGTGGTTTCAAAATGCCTACACGCGGCGGATCAATACGCGGCGCCGGTTGTGGGGGCATCTTTTTGGAGGAAGATACAAGGCGATCATGGTGGAGCCTGGAAATGCCTATTGGGCGATTCTGGATTACATCCATCTGAATCCGGTGAGGGCGGGGCTGGTAGCTGGGAAGGACGGCATGGAGTCGTATGCCTGGAGCAGCTTGCCATGGTATCTGAAGGAACCCCGGGAGCGGCCAGAGTTTTTGGAGACGGCGATGGCATTCCAGGTGGTGGGGTGTCGGGATGATGCGGAGGGGCGGAAAGAGTTTTTGCTGGGCCTGGAGCGGAGTGTGGATTGGAGCAATCCGACACAGGCCGGTGTGGTTTTTTCCTCGGAACAAAGGCGGCCGGAATTGTCGGTGCATGCGGCGCTGCGGCGGGGGTGGTTTTTTGGTTCGCAGGCCTTTCGGGAGAATCTGATGGCGAAACTGAAGGTCAAGCTTGAGGAAGGCGGGCGGCAGCGTGCGAATGGATACCACGGGCCGGAGATCAAGGATCACGGACGAGCGGTGGCGGACAGCTTGGCTACAGCGGGGTGTGGGTATTTTGGTTGGACGGTTCAGGACTTGGAAGCTCTGCCGAAAGGCGAGGAGAGAAAGGCTCTGATCGCTTCACTCATTCACCGGGAGACGACGGTGCCGCTCGATTGGATTAGCGAGAGATTGCATATGGGGGTTCGTGCCGGCGTGTGCCGCAGCATCAAACGGCATCGGGAGCGATTGAAAAACGATCCCAAGCTCGTGGAGTTCGAGAGGGAAGTCATGTCAAGATTTAATTCCTGACCCCCATGCCTTACGTTGCGAAGATTTTGTTGAGTGTTGTGATGATTTTGGCGATTTCTGAAGTCACGCAGAGGGCGGGATCTTGGGGATCGGTTCTTGCCTCGTTGCCGATTTTGTCGGTGATTTCGATGGTATGGATCTACTCGGAAACCAAGGACGTGGCAAAAATTGCTGTGTTTTCAACTCAAGTTTTTTGGTTAGTGCTGCCATCACTCGGGTTATTCCTGACACTGCCTTGGTTTTTGGCGCGCTGTTCGTTTTATTGGAGTTTAGCGCTTTCCTGCCTTGTGACGGTCGCTCTCTACTTGCTGATGCTCGGGGTCTTTCGATTGGTGCGCTACAACCCGCTGTGAAAGCAAAGCCACTGGAAATGGCGCAATGACAAATACCCGAGGGCTGTTTGGATCTTGCCGTGGCTGTTTCTTAGTCAAAGGGAAAAATCGATTCCTCTTTTTCTTCTCCCCAGTTGTGGAAGGAGATGGTTTTTTATTTAAATCGCGAAGCAACTTTTCAAAGTCCACGCTCCATCGACTTCCTGGATCTGCACGCAGATCGGGGCGAGGGAGCACTATGCCATTCCGCGCGTGTTGCACCGTTCG
>JBAWVX010000082.1:0-2761 GCA_037147075.1 bacterium | reverse complement strand
ACACTTACACCAACCCCTCAAAAAACAACGGGGTGCTCTGTGCAACGCTTACATTTGAAGAGCGTGGGGAGGTTATTTGGCTTGTGACGATTATCCCGAGTCGCAAAGCAACAAAAATGTATCTGGAGGAGAATAATGAAGCTGAATAAAGAAGAACAAGAAATCGAAGCTCTCTTAGAGCGTGATAGCATTGCGTTGACCAAACCGGACGAGAAGCTACTCCGGAATCTTCGCTCTGCGGCGGAGAACACCTTCAAGAAGGATCGCCGAATCAATATTCGTTTGTCTGAGCGGGACATGGTCGGCATCCAGCGGGTCGCTGCCGCGAAGGGTATGCCGTATCAGTCTTTTGTTTCGGGGCTCATTCACCAGTATATCGAGGGTGATCTCGTTCAAAAATCATAAAAGCGATGCGATCCCCCGAACATCTGCCCGCTGTCACCACAGCCAGGCACTGCAAGCGTTGATCTCATCTTGGGTTGATTTCGTCGGTTCGGACACACTGGGAGTTCAATCTCTGCGTTGGTTGTGAGGGTAACACCCCATTGATGGACTTGGACCTGCGTGATGACATTCCCGGTGCAAAATCCATCACCATGAAAACCATCAAATCCACCGTTCTCACCGCCTGCGTCTTTGCGCTCTTCATGTCATCCGCCCTCGCTCTTCCTCCATGGAAAGGCGGCCCGGCCTTGCAAACAATCGAGACGAAGTCCGATGTTGATCGCCTCGGCCCAAAATCCCAGCTCGTCCTCGTCTGTAAAGCCTCAAACACCGTCACGGTCATCGACATCAAAGACCGGGAGCATGCCAAGGCCTTGTGCGCCGAGGGCACGATGATCGAATGCAAGGATTGCCATAAGAAATACCGCGTCACATGGAAAAACCCGACGGGAAAAGCGGGCGCTTCGGAAGTCAAAATGGAGATCGTCAACGCGCAAGGCACGCCTTGTCTATTTCTGGCGAGGTTGAAATAGCCCTGCTGCCAAGCGGTTGCGATGTGCAAGGCACGTCCATGCGCATCGCCATTTCCGGATCCCACTCTTTTGGCAAATCAACATTTGTCAGCTAATAAGTTGCAAAAACCCCAGTTTCATCGCGAAGAGGAGCCTTACCGTGCGCTGGGGCTTTACGGCCCCTACGAAATCCTCTTCCAGGATGCCACCACCAAGCTTCACAACGGCATTCAGATGTATCACAACATCAGCAGGATTCACTGTTACAGCCAACCCACGGATGATGTGATTTTTGACCGTGCGCCCGTTGATTGGGGGTGTAAAGTTTCTTCTGTAATTTCGCTCTTCACGATCTGAGCGCCTCATCCGGGGACGACGAAGTGAAGGCGAGCCGAGCGCAGTCGACCCCGGATGGGGCTTGCACAAAGTTCGCGGGGATTGGCCAGTGTGGTTTCCTGTTGGGGTGAGACAAAACACAACCAACAAAAACACACACATGACCAACCAAATTGACCCTGATCATCTGAACGGCGTTTTGCAACTCCAGACTTCCGAGGGCTCTTCCGGCTTTGCCGAGGGCCTGCGCCTCCTTGTCAACGAGGCCATGGTTCAAGAGCGCTCCGCTGTCCCCCAAGCCCGCCCCTACGAGCGTTGCGATAGCCGCTTGGTCCGCACCAACGGCTTCAAACCCTAGACCCTTGCCACCCGTCTCGGTCCCATCCAGTTTCGCATCCCCCAAAGTTCGCGACGGCGTGGACTTTTATCCCAGCGCTCCGTTCTCAGCACCAGCACCGCCCTCAGCGAGGCCGAGGTTCACTGGCGCAGCTTCCTGACCTCTCTTCAATCCCGTGGTCTTCACGGCCTCTCCTTCATCGTAAGCGATGCCCATCCGGGTCTCGCTGCCGCCCGTGCCGTCGTCTTCCCCTCCGTTCCTTGGCAGCGTTGCCAGTTCCACCTTCAACAAAACGCCCAAGCTTATGTCTCCCGTCTCGACAAGCGCGCCAGCGTGGCTTCCGACATCCGCTCCATCTTCAACTCCCACGATCTCCCCTCCGCTCAATCCCGACTCCAGCATCTCGTCGCCTCCTATGCCCCATCCGCTCCCAAACTTTCCGCTTGGATGGAAAAAAATATCCCCGAGGGATTCGCTGTCTTTTCCCTCCCAAACGCCCATCAGCGCCGCCTGCGCACTAGCAACGCCCTCGAACGCGTCAATCAAGAAATCAAACGCAGGACCCGCGTCGCCTCTCTCTTTCCAAACGAAGCCTCCCTTCTCCGTCTCGTCTCCGCACTCCTCTGCGAATCCGACGAAGAGTGGCTCTCCGCCAAATCCTACCTCAACATGAACCCTGCTGACCTATCCCAAACTTAAATGACAACTTTTACAGAATAACAATTGCGCCGCCTAATTTTTTTAGCCACGACCACACCGTCACATACGGACGTTTGATGCCATACTCTTTCTGTAGCCAAATGCGTGCCGCCTCTGCCGTGGCCCATCGACCGCTTTCCACTCCAGCTCGCAGTTCCTTGACCACTGCCTCTGGAACCCCTCGCAATTTCATTCCCTTGGGACCCGGTTTCTCCCGCTCCAGCAAGGCATCGAATCCTCCTTCACGAAAAGACTTCGCCCATTCAAAAAACGTCGCCCGCGATACTCCACAAATATCAGCAATATCTTGTGAAGCGTGGGCTCCGCTGGCTCCCATCCTCATAGCAAGCAGCCTGACTTTGCTGCGTGCGTCTTTTTCCGTAAGCGTTGCACAGAGCACCCCGTTGTTTTTTGAGGGGTTGGTGTAAGTGTC
>JBAWVX010000081.1:0-2772 GCA_037147075.1 bacterium | reverse complement strand
TCATGCCTATAACATTAACCATAAACGGAATGAGTTGTTTTTCAGGGCTGACTACTTATCACCAAGAGCAACCCCTAAACACACTTTTTGCGGATGAACCGGATTTTCGACAGGAGGACAGGATGGAAAGGATTCACAGAAAAATCTGTTTTGAGATTAATGACTGATCTTTATCATTCAAAGCCGCTGGAATGATGGGCGTGGCAAGCATCCGAAAGAGAACTCCATCGGCTCTCAAGCTCAAGCAGAGGAGCATTTGCAAGGCTCAATGTAGGCGGCTTGAATCCAAATGCGGAAAAACGGCAGGCGCATGGCCTCATAGCCTCCTGACACGGATGTTATGCACTCGATTTTCCGAACTTACTTTGCCGCTCAATGGCTCGTGACACAATGTTATCTACAGAGAGCCAGCCTAAAAAAGTCCTCTGCGCTGATACCCTCATCTCACACCGGGAGCTGTTACGTAGACTAGCGCGGGCTCTTACTGCACCTCAGCATGGACCGAGGTGCAAAGAAGAACCGCTAGCGGAAGCAGGGGAGAATGGGCGTGTGACCGGTTCGCAGTGCAGTTTATTCGTCACCACCGCCGTCGTCACCGCCGCCGTCATCGCCAGCGCCGTCATCGCCAGCGCCAGCGCCGTCATCGCCAGCGCCGTCATCGCCAGCGTCATCCGAAGCGCTATCATCCCCATCATCATTCATGTCCTCGGCTTCCTGTTGATCTTCGGCCTCCTCTTGCTCGGATTCCATCTCGTCGTTTTCGGCCTCTTCCTCTGAGATGCTGTCACTCTCGGTGGCAACCTCGCTTTCTTCCTCTTCGGTCATCTCGAAAGAGGAGTCTTCCACGAAGCTCTCCATGGAAGACACTTCGGACTCGGAGATGCTTACGGAAAGGTTGTCGTAGACTTCAACGGGCGACGAGGTGATGTCCCAGTCATATGTGGCCCATTCATAGGTGCTAAAGCGCGGGAGTTTTTCACGAACTTTGTTGACGGCCACCCATTCTGCGCGCTGGGATGGCTGCACATAGTAGGAATAGCCGCTGAGAAGCCCTTCGATGGTTGCAATGAGTCCTCCCATCTCGGTAAAGGCATTCAGCGTCTCTGGCGCGCCCGAGAGGCGCTGGGATTTGTTGAGGATGTCCTTGAGACCCGCCTTGAGCGAGGGATCACCTTTGACTTTGGCTGCCAGTTGCTTGACTTTGCTCGCCAAGGCCGATTGTTGCTTTTTCATCGCGGCAAACTTCTGCTTCTCTTTATCCGTAAGTTCTCCGCCCTTTGCCTGGCGGGAGGCAAGAGATCCGTAGCCGTCTTCCAATGCCGTCACGGCACCCGAGAGTTTTTTCGCTCCGTCGATCACACCCGCGTTTTTGGATTTTGTGAGATCCCAGGTCGGAGACAATTCGGCTACAGCGACCTTCGCGTTGAAGAGGCCTTCAAAAAATTTCTTGTCCTTGGCTTTGAGACCGGCATTGGCTTCGTCCAGCGCGCTGCCGATTTTTTTCAGGCTTTGATAGAACGGTTTGGCATTCGGGTTGGTCTGATCGAGTTCCTTGCCGGCGGCACGCGCCTCTTTGATGGTGGCCGCCAGTGCTTTTTGGGCGTCGGAGAGGAGTTGGGCTGCCGTCTTCTTGCCAACTGGTTTTTTGGAAGGTTGATTGGACGCGGTCGGTGTTGCGGCTTGGACCGTGTGGAGTCGCAGGGTGACCGACCCCACGATAAGCGAGGTCACAAAAATTGTGATGGTGCGATTTTTCATCGCGCTGGGGAGTAAATTGTCTCTCCGCAATCGTCAACATCTATTTTTCAAAAACACCGCTGGTGTCGTTTATTTGAGCCAATGCGAGAAAAGAAAAATTTACAGAAAAATATTGCTTTGCCACAGGATTTTTCTTAGGAGGCGACCACCTATGGAACCTAACACAACGACTGGAAATGAAACATCCGAGACGCAATCTCCATCTTCTTCTGCGGCGGCTGCTGCTGCGAGCAAGGCTTCAGTGGAGCTGTTTGAACTGTGTGCGGCTCTTCTGCTGGGGCTGGGGGCCACGATGGGCACCATCGCCGGATATCAAGGCGGGTTGTGGAGTGGGAAGTCGATCGAGAGCTTTGGCCTGTCATCCCGCATCACCACGAAGTCGGCGGATGCGGGAACGTATGCGGATTCCAAAATCGCCTCTGACAACTTGGTAAAACTGCAGGTGATCCAGCTGGTGACGCAGGCCAAGCACACGCCGAAAGGCGATGAGCGGGAATTTCTGCTGCATCAGATCAGCGAGCTGATGATCCGTGAGTATAGCGACGAGGCGTATGATGCCATGGGCCTGCCGCAGGAGCCGCGTAAAAAGTATGATGCAGACGGTGATATGCTGGACCTGCCGGAGGACGTGATCTTTGAGGCCAGCAAGCAAAACTTCAACAAGGACTACTTCCAGTGGATGTATGAGGAAAAAGTGAAGCACACGGTGAAGGCTGAGGAACTCTTCGCCGAAGGGCAGCATGCAGGCACAGTGGGGGACGAGTTCGCGCTCAATGGCGTCTACTACACTCTTTCCCTCTTCTTCGCCGGTCTTGGCCTGGTGTTTAAAAGCCGTGTGCGCTGGGGCTTCTTCGCTCTGGGAGCGATGATTTTCCTCGGAGCCTTGGTCTACATGTGCCGCTTGGAATGGGCCTGAGGGATTGAACCGCTGAAGGCGCGTGAATGTTTGGACTGCGCGTCATGGCGGAGAAGATGCTCTGTTGTTTGACCTGCTGCGGCTTTTTCGCTTCGGCG
>JBAWVX010000080.1:0-2779 GCA_037147075.1 bacterium | reverse complement strand
CGTCTGGCTCGGGCGATTGATTGGAGCGGTTTTGAAAAAGAATTTCGCTCACATTGAGGTGGACCCTGAAAATCGGACCAGTGGTTAAGAGATAAAAAGCGGTGGTTGGAAGAGGTCAATAAACCTAAAACCAACCATAGAAATGAAAGCCAAACGCAGAAGACACGATAGCGCCTTCAAGGCGCGGGTGGCCCTTGAGGTCATGAAGGAAGAGAAAACGATCCACCAGATTGCCAAGGAGAACGATGTTCATCCCACGCAGGTCACGGAGTGGAAGAGAATGCTGGCGGAAAATATCGCCGGCGTATTCGAGAGTGGAAAACGCGCTGGGAAAGAGGATTTTGAAAAGGAACGGGAAAGGCTCCATTCCAAGATTGGTCAGCTGACCGTGGAGGTGGATTTCCTGGAAAAAAAATCCAAACAGCTCGGACTATGAAGCGTGCCGGGCTGGTTGAAACAAAACATCCCAAATTGAGCATCCGAAGACAATGCGAGTTGCTACATGTGAGGCGTTCGGTGTTTTATTCCAAGCCGATGGAGCCGAGTGAGTCGGAGGGGCGGATTATTGGCATTGTTTTGGGCTCCTGCGATCACCCGCTGGTATATCGTTTTGTCAAAAAATGAGCTATGCTCCCCAATAAGATTAGTATAGCGGCGATAGTGGTTTGAGCTTCGGGAATTGTTGTAATTTCTCCGGTATTGGATATGAGGGCATTGCCGATGAAACTGTTTCCGAAGTCGCTGTAGAAGAAGATTTGCTGAAGCTGGTTTTCGCTAAGACCTTGTGAGTCCGTTCCAAAGTAGATGTGGTCGGTGCCGCTAAAATCCCAATTCCAGATCGATAGGCTGGTGTTTTTAGCCCAGCCTTGCTGCAGGTAGCTGGAAGCGAAATACAAGGAATTGTTGGTTCCTTGGAGTTCCTTGACATCAATCACAGAGTTTCCTGTGAGCGTGAGGGCACCGATGTGCTCCGTGATGTCTTTGCCGCTCAACTGGAGAATGGCATTACCCATAACAATATTCGCTTTATCGTTGATGGTCTCGGATGCTGCGACGAGCAGGGAACCACCTTGCACATTAATGACATTTGTCGCCCCAAGGGCGTTCGTGGCGTTCGCCTTCAGCGTGCCGGATTTCATTATTGTCGCCCCGGTGTAGGTGTTATTGGCACCTAGAATGAGCGTTCCGTTTCCCGTTTTGGTGAGGGATTTCGTGCCTGTCATTACCGTCGAGATATCGAGTGTGGCTCCTGGGTTTAAGACATTAAAGTTCCCATCAGCGTCCAGTTTTATCTGGAGTTCTCCATTGCCCGGGACTGACTCGAACTTGAGCGTGTTGGTTTTGGCATTGTTTCCCATGAGCAGAAGATCTCCGGTGGAACCGCCTGCGAGTGTAACACCTGCACTTCCAGCTGTGCCTGAGAGTGTAAGATAGCGAGTAATGCCGGTAGACTTCAGCGATATACTTGCGCTGGTGTTGTTGTTCCAAACCAAGTCGCCAAAGTTGAGAGATCCCGTGCTGGTGATTGTGCTATTGCCAACATTGAAAAAAGCCGAATCGCTTGAAGTTGGGATGTTCTGCGTGCTCCAGCTTTTTTTGTCATTCAGATCCCCTGAACCCAAGTAGTTGACAATTCCAGACTGAGCGGACTGTGGCACCCCAAAAGAAAGGCCAGCTAAAATCGCAATCAAGAAATGAATGAAGCCTCGGCATTTTCCGATGCCGGGCCCATCCTCGTTCCGGGAGGACGAGGAATAATGTGTCTTCATGTGGCTGGGAAACTCGCCTTCTGCATTCTGCAATGCCATGGGGAGACCACCGCCCATGAGGGGCGGTCTGGAATCCCGCGAAATCTCACTGTGGGCTCCGTATGGGAGGTGGCGTTGGTATCGGAGTGGGCAAGGGGCGAGCGGGTGGAATTCGAGCAACTGCCCGAGCCTGAGGACTCTCAAGCATGGCTTGCTGAGGGAGTGTCCGGCTGGTTCCGTAGCCCACGGAGGAACTATCCGATCCTTGCGCTGCTGCAGGACTTTCGCTTCTGGTAAAGCCTGGGGATTCGGTGAGGTCTATTGAACTTTGATCAGGAGGGGCTTGGTTTGGGATCTTCGTATCGATATTCCATGTGCGTTGAAACTCTCCACTGCTGGTGGTTTTGGACCGAGTCTGGGGGGGTGGCGTTGGAGTATTGTTTTCCAAAAACAATTCCACGCCGTTTATCTTCCCGTTGGCTGTTGATGTGATAATTGATACTTCATCAATTGGTTGCTTGCTTTTCTCCTCCAGAGGAATACTTACGCCGGCGGCGACTGCGAGGCCTAGGGTCAGGCCAGTGCTCCAGCGAAGCCAGTTGCGTTTTTTTTGCGCACCCAGCCATGCCTCGTTCCGGGAGGAAGAGGAATGCTGTTCTTTCATTTGGCCGAAAACTTCGGACACGTCCTAGGGGGGATACCATGGGGAAAGCACCCAAGGCGTTTAAGCTGTGGATTTGCCGAGCGGAGCAGTCTTTTTGTTCAAGCCGAATCCCGCAGAATGAACCACAATCGAGCACCTGGGCAGGTGCGAGAACGAGAAACCTGAGGTAGGCCCGCAGGGCGAGTGAGCGGGAGCGAACGAGTCAAAGCGCGCAACCAAGCGGCGGACACCCATCGGCAAGAACAACCAGGGGCTTTTCAAAAACGATGGACAGCGCAGCGCCGGTCTCTACACCCTCATCGAAAGTTGTCGGCGACGAGGCATCGGTAAGCGTTGCGCCGAGCACCACCTGCCGTAGGTAGTGAAG
>JBAWVX010000079.1:0-2944 GCA_037147075.1 bacterium | reverse complement strand
GCTGCAAAGCGAACTGGCTTTTCAGTAGTGTAAATCTTTTTTGGAATGATCAGTATTACACCGAGTCCGAATTCTCAAAGACGCCGCACTTGGTCATGGTTCATGACATCAAAGAGAACAATCTCCTCCTCAGTGACTTTGAAAATTAAGCGCCATCGCAAATCCAAACGAGCCTCATAGAAATGAGTCCCGTGAAGTTGCCGAAGTCCATACCCTGTGTGCAGATGCGGGTCGGCGCGCAATTCTGGCAAATGAATCAAAATCTCTCCGATTCTTTGCTTTTGAGAACCAGAAAGACTCCGCCAAGTTTTTAAGAAACGCCGGGCCGCCCAGATTGGGATATGCTTGGGCATCAGTCGCGTTTGAGAGCATCCACAGCTTGCGATCCCGTATCACCAAGATAAACCAAAGCGCCTTCTCTCCGATCCTTTTCGATTTCTGAATCGAATTCCTCCAACCCCTTCATCGAAATTTCTGGATTAAAATGCAAATCGGCTTCCGTGACTTTCAGCAATGTCACAGCAGGACGCGAACCGCGAAGAATCATTACCTCTTCGCCCTGCTCCGCCGCCTCAATGAGAGAACTCAAATGTGTTTTAGCTTGTGAAATATTGACCAGTTTCATAGACCAAATATGAAGTTGGGTTTTACTCTGTCAAGTTTCTATTCCCATGATTTTATTAAGCCAACCGCAAGCTCATACAGCACCCATGTCGCTTATGAAACCACCTCAATGTCAATAATTAATTCCTGACCCCTTTGATACTGATTTCCCAAAAATAAAATGAACACAAACATCTTCTTCAATACCCAGCATTCACCCATCGGCGCATTTGCGAGCTTCACCCTCGGGGCCAAGGGAGCAGTGGGCGGACTCGGCCTCGAACTCGGCAAGCCGGCCGATCAGAATGTCTTCATCGGTATCGCCGACCGTGACGCCATCACCTGCCTGCCCTTTTTTCAGGAGACCACCGAGGATGACAGCGCCCGCTTCGATGTGGAGGCCGTGGTGGTGCAAAAGCGCGTGGTCCCCCGTCCGTGCGCTGAAAAGGACATCCAGCGCGAATTCTCGGCGGGTTCCGACACCTGGATCGCGGGGGATCTCACCTTCAGCATCCACACTCCGGTGATGCCGGCGCCCGAGCCGGGAAAGGCCGTGGCAAATGATCTCCGCTTGGCCTATGTGCCCGCGCTCACCGTGGAACTGACTGTGGACAACACACGCTCAAAGTCGGAGCGTAGGGCGATCTTCGGATTTCAGGGGAACGACCCGGTGCGCGGAATGCGTCTTCTCGAGGGCGCGGGAAAAATCGCGGCCTTCGCCTGTGGCGACACGCTGGCCATTGCGAGCGACTCGCCCGGCGTCCACTCCGCGCTCGGGTTCAGCGTCGAGGATATCCTGAAGGAGACCGAACCGTTCAACCGCGGATTCGGGATCGGCAGCGTGGGGCTCCTGGTGTGCGCGGTGAAGCCCGGTAGGAAGCAGACCTTCCGTTTTGCCGTTTGTTTTTACCGCACGGGGCAGGCTACCACCGGGCTCGACACCCGCTATCACTACACGCGCCACTTTGACGGACTCGAATCCGTCGCGGACTACGTGCTAGGAAACTTCGCAGCGCTCAAGAAACGCGGCGACGCATTCGACAAGAAGGTGGCCAAGGCCAGTCTCGGCGAGGCCCGTGCCTTCATGCTCGCCCAGGCCGTGCACAGCTACTACGGCAGCACGCAGTTCCTGGAATGCGCAGGCAAGCCGCTCTGGGTCGTGAACGAGGGCGAATACCGGATGATCAACACACTCGACCTTACGATCGACCAGCTTTTCTTCGAGATGGAGATGAACCCATGGACCGTGCGCAACGAGCTCGACTGGTTCCTCCAGCGCTATTCCTACACCGACACCGTGCGGTTTCCGGGGGATGCCACAGAATATCCGGGCGGCATCACCTTCACGCACGACATGGGCAATACGAACCATTTCACGCCCGCCGGTCGCTCGGTCTATGAGAAGAGCGGGCTGCACGGCTGCTTCTCCCACATGTCGCATGAGGAGTTGGTGAACTGGCTCGTCTGCGCGCTCGTCTATGCCAAGCAATCCGGCGACACGGCCTGGCGGAAAAAGAACCTCCCCACATTCCAAAAAATCCTCACCAGCTTGCTCAACCGCGACCATCCCGATCCCGCTCAGCGCGACGGAGTGATGTCGCTCGACAGCTCGCGCTGCGCCGGCGGCAGCGAGATCACGACCTACGACAGCCTCGATGTCTCGCTCGGCCAGGCCCGCAACAACCTCTACCTCGCCGTGAAATGCTGGGGATGCTATGTCGGATTGGCCGATCTGTTCACCGTTGTCGGCGACAAGAAACGCGCCGCCATCGCCAGCGAACAGGCCGTTCGTGCGGCGGCAACTGTGACCGCCTCCGCCGACAAAAACGGCCTGCTACCAGCCGTCCTCCACGAGAATGTGGAGAGCCGCATCATTCCGGCCATCGAGGGACTTGTCATTCCCCATGCCCTCGGCCTCAAGAAAGCCCTCTCGCCCGATGGCGAATTCGGCGCCCTCATCGCCGCCCTGCGCCGTCACCTGCGCGGCGTGCTCAAGCAGGGAATCTGCCTGTTTCCCGACGGGGGCTGGAAGATCAGCTCGACCAGCAATAACTCATGGCTCAGCAAGGTCTATCTCTGCCAGTTCATCACCTCCGAAATCCTCGGGGAAAAGCCCGGCAAAGCCACTGCCATAGCGGACCAGACACACGCCGCCTGGCTGCGCGATCCAAGGAACACCTACTGGGCGTGGAGCGACCAGATCGTGAGCGGGAGGGCCCAGGGCAGCAAATACTACCCAAGGGGCGTCACGTCCATTCTCTGGCTCAAGGAGAAACGCCATGACTAAAATAGTCAGCCCTGAAAAACAACTCATTCCGTTTATGGTTAATGTTATAGGCAT
>JBAWVX010000078.1:0-3098 GCA_037147075.1 bacterium | reverse complement strand
GCAACCACCCCGAAATCGTTTCGCGGGTAAACCCGCTACTCTTGCAGCTCGCGGGTGGATCAGGACTTAGACCAAAGTCCGCTTGCTCTTGGACTTTAAAAAGAGTTTGAACGGAAAAATTTTTCGGGGAGCGCTCTCGCTCTCCGGGGCCATGCGCCCAATACTTGGAGCCATCAGAATGAGAGTCCAAAACCTATCAGCTATTGGTATGAGTTCAGCCAAACCGCATGAGTAGCGGCTTCAGCCGCGAAGTGCGTTGGGCGTCACATGCAACCACCCCGAAATCGTTTCGCGGGTAAACCCGCTACTCATGCAGCTCGCCGGGGGATCAGGACTTATACCAAAGTCAGCTTGCTCTTAGAATTTAAAAAGAGTTTGAACAGAAAATTTTTCGGGGAGTGCGCTCGCTCTCCCCGGGGCCATGCGCCCAATGCTTGGAGCCATCAGAATGAGAGTCCAAAACCTATCAGCTATTGGTATCAGGCAGCATTTCCTTTCATCCCAAATTCGGCAGTTGAATGATCCTTTTTTTGGGAAACGCCTATTTTTGTGTTCATTCCAACTGCTCCGCAGTTCACCAAACGGGAAAATCCGTATTTTTCGCTTCGCGATATAAATCATTTGCTTGACTCAATTGCCAAATCCCAACTGCCGATTTTAGGCTCATCAGTATTTTCGCGGCACCCCCGAATTTGGCGAACGCGTCTTGCGGGTCGCCGTGAATTCGACAGTTGAACCCAAACCGGGTTGTGATACCAATGTCACTTTGAAATTAGACTTTGCATAGCAAAAAAGGGGGCATGGCCGTCTCGGCAGTGCAAGAACTGGGGGGTCAGCAACTACGGATGGAGGTTGTTCTGAATTGGGTTGTTCGTTCATATTAACCTCAAAACGGATTTTTGACAGGAGGACAGGATGGAAAGAATCGGAGCGCAGCGGAGAAAGACTGCCGAAGGCAGCCCACCGGGTGAGCGCGAGCGAGTCAATTCACAGAAAAAGCCGTAGCCGTTGTTTGATATCGCAAAAAATTTCCACCACATCGAAGCATAAACTACTCATCCTCTGTGTCCTCTGTGTCCTCTGTGGTTAAATCTGCTGGATTCGGGATTAAGCATGCGGCAGGGTCTGAATCCGGCGGATTATTCCTAGGCTAACGATTGCAATGACGCGCAAGAAACGACCGCGCTTAGCGCGGCTATTTCTTGTCGCTGTCGGTTGCTTTGTTGGCAGCTTCACTATCTGTATTCGCTACGAGTTTGTATAACCTCAATGTGCTTGGAGAAGGCAGTGGAGGCTTTCGTGGTTGGTCGCGGTTGGCTTCCAGTGTTTCCCACTGAAGAATGAAGCGTGCAGCCTGGTCGCTGGAATCGCCCATATCTTCGGCTCTCCGGATACTCATCCCTTCAAAATCACTCTGAACTTGATTGATTTGCTCTGGATAATCCGGAACAACGGCTATTGTCTTCATCAGGGGTTGCAGCGTCTGTTCATCTATGAACACACGCCCGCTTCCATAGTCGCAATGCTGGTAAGTCATGGTAAGGACGCCAGGTTCCACCCGGCTTAGTCCGCTGATCCTGATGCCGATAAACCCCATTGTTCCGCCACCGCTAAACTTAATGGGTTTGTCCCATTCAGTTAGGCCACTCCTACCTTTGAGGGGAGGGTCTGGTATTGCCATTGATCGGAGTTCATTTTCCGAGAGGCCACAGTCATTTGCCGATTCTTGTCAAAATAAGCTACATACTGGTGTTCACCTTCCGTCAATAGGCTGAAGCCGACTGGAAATTCGGATGGCACTTCGGCAATGTCCCATGACTGCTCAACCTTCCAGTGCGAAAAGATATTGTCTTCACCGAATGCGAATCCTGTAGCAACTGTGATCATTGTAAATACTAATACTATTGAGTTTGCGATCATTCAGAACTGGGGGTCATGGGGTAGCGTCGGGCGTCTTCGCGCCAAATCGATCTACTGGAAAGACGAGGATGCGGGAGCCGTCTTTTTGGTTTTTCTTTTTGCTCGGTAAACAGGCTGCGAGCACGGCGATGACGGCACCTTGTTCATCGAGGACGACATTTGGCCGTTCGATGAGGGCAAACTTTTCCTCGCTGCCGTCGGCGAAGCGGATGGGTATTTGGTTGGTAAAGAGGGGGTCTTTCGAAACCAATTCGTAGGAGAGGCCGTCCCTAGAGGTGTAGTAGGCGATACCTTTGTGGAACCCGGTGGCGAAGCCGTGCAGGTCGGTGAGCAGCATGTGGTAGCGCTCGCCGTCATGCCATAGGCAGGGGTCCTCGTTCTGGAAACCGTTGGGGAGGGCATTCTCGCTTCCATTGTGCAGCATCGTGTAGGGTCCATAAATCGAATCGGCGCGGAAGGCGTGGATGTAGTGGAGGAGTTCGTCAAATTCCTTGCTACCAGGGAATTTCGGGTTATCCACCTTCACCTTGCCGACGCCATAGACAGAGCCGTCCTTGTGAATCCAAAGTGCGGGGTTGTTCGCGGGAATGCACCACTCCTTTTGGCGTTCCCAAGGGCCCTCGACCGAATCGCTCACGGCCACGCCGCTTTTCCACGCCGCAGTGCCGAGGTAGTAGATGTAATATTTTCCGCCGTGGAAGGCAATCTTCGGATTGTGGCAACCAAGAGAGTCGAAAAAACCTCTCGGCCGAGGGCGAAAGACCTCGCCTGCAAATGTGTAGGGTCCGAGGAGGTTTTTCGAGGTGGCGCGGACGATGAAGCTGGTCTTCCATGCGCTGAAAATTTCGCTCGGCCAGCAGGACGCAAAGAGGTGGTAGGTGTCACCCACTTTGATGATGGAAGGATCCCACAGGTGGAAGCCTTCGCGCTGGAAACCTCCGTCGCAGAGCGGCCGGCCCATCTTGGCTTTGAGGGGATTATCCGTCGGTTCTGTGGTGTAGGGTTGGAATGGCTTCTCTGCTGCATTTGCTTGAAGAGCGGTGGAAATGGCGGCGGAGAAAATGAATCCGGCCAGTGCGAGGGTGGTTGTTTTTTTCATCATTTGGGAAACTGTCATTTTAATTGGGGGTCAGATGACATGAAAGCCTTTCGCAGCCTCGCTCTGCGGTCGTTTTGAG
>JBAWVX010000077.1:0-3115 GCA_037147075.1 bacterium | reverse complement strand
ATCATTTCGACTTGCCCAGCGCTGGTTGCTGCATGACTTCATACCGTCACAGATTGGCGCAGATGAAGAATCCCAGAGAAACAATCTGCATAAATCTGCGTCATTTGTGATTCAAGAAGTCCTCGGGCGTCTGGAGCAGAAGGTGAAGACCTTCTGTTCGATCTCCAACATCTTATCCTTGATCAAGGACTACATCGTCTTTGCCGAGAAGGACGAGGAGCTGAACAAATACATCCTGCGCCAGCACCAGACCGGAGCGGTGGAGGCCACGGTTCATCGGGCTCTCGATCCGGCTCGCACGCGGGGCCTCATTTGGCACACGCAGGGCAGCGGCAAGACCTTTACCATGATCAAGGCGGCGGAGTTGCTTTTCCGCGAACCCCAGGCGGACAAGCCGACGGTGCTTCTGATGATCGATCGCAACGAGCTGGAGGACCAGATGCTGAAAAACCTCTCAGCACTCGGCCTCGGCAATCTGGAACACGCCGATAGCATCGCCCGCCTCAACCAACTCCTGCGCGATGACTACCGGGGCATCATCGTGACGATGATCCACAAGTTCCGCGACATGCCGGCCAATCTGAATCTGCGGAAGAACATCTTCGTCCTCATCGACGAAGCGCACCGCACGACCGCAGGCGATCTTGGGAATTACCTCATGGCTGGTTTGCCCAACGCGACATTCATCGGCTTCACCGGCACCCCGGTGGACAAGACGGCCTACGGCAAGGGGACTTTCAAGACCTTCGGCTGCGAGGACGACAAGGGCTACCTGCACAAATACTCCATCGCCGACAGCATCGAGGATGGAACCACGCTGCCGCTCTACTACCAACTCGCCCCAAACGAAATGCTCGTTCCCCACGAGACCTTGGACGCGGAATTTCTCTCTCTCGCCGAGGCCGAGGGCGTGGCCGACATTGAGGAGCTGAACAAAATCCTCGAACGGGCGGTGAATCTGAAAAATTTCCTCAAGGGCAAAGAGCGGATTCGTCAGGTCGCGGCCTTCGTCGCCCGGCACTACACCGAGAATGTCGAGCCGCTTGGCTACAAAGCGTTCCTTGTCGCCGTGGACCGCGAGGCCTGTGCCCTCTACAAGCGCGCGCTCGATCAGGTGCTGCCGCCGGAGTATTCCGAGGTGGTTTTCACCGGGAACAACAACGATTCCGCCCTGCTCAAGGAATTCCACCTCGACTCGAAGAAAGAACGCCAAATCCGCAAGAGCTTTTGCAAGCTCGACCAGCAGCCCAAAATTCTCATCGTCACCGAGAAGCTGCTCACCGGGTTCGACGCGCCGGTGCTGTATGCCATGTATCTCGACAAGCCGATGCGCGACCACACGCTGCTCCAGGCGATCGCCCGTGTGAACCGCCCCTACGAAAACGAATCACAGGAAATGGTGAAGCCCCATGGGTTCGTCCTCGATTTCGTGGGCATCTTCGACAAGCTCGAAAAGGCGCTCGCCTTCGACAGCGATGAGATCAATGCCATCGTGAAAGACCTCAAGCTCCTGAAGGTTCTTTTCCAAAACAAGATGACCTCGAAGGCTCCGGGCTACATTGGGCTCATCGAGCAGAACTTCACTGACAAGGACATCGACACCCTCGTCGAGCATTTCCGCGATCCCGAGCGCCGGAAGGAATTTTTCAAGGAATACAAGGAGATCGAGATGCTCTACGAGATCATTTCTCCGGATGCCTTCCTGCGGCCGTTCATCGATGATTTTACGACGCTTTCGGCGATTTATGACATCGTCCGCAAAGCCTACACCAAGCGCGTGATGGTGGACCGGGATTTCCAGCGCAAAACCAATGCGCTCGTGCAGGAGCATGTGAGCGGTTACACGGGAAATGGTCCCCTCGATCCTGTGAAGATCGATGCCAACACGCTGGACCTCATCAAAAGAAAGCGCGGCAGCGATGGCACCAAGGTGATCAACCTCGTGAAGAGCATCGAGAAGACCGCTGAGGAGAATAGCGACGACCCCTACCTCATCGCGATGGCCGAACGCGCCCTGGCCGTGCAGGAAAGCTTCGAGCACCGCCAGACCACGACGAGCGATGCGTTGGCGCAACTCCTCACGGAGGTCGAACGCAATGAGGCACGGAAGAAGGAGCAAGCTGAGAAAGGCTTCGACGGGCTCACATTCTTCGTCTACCGCACGCTGCTCGATGCGAAGGTCTGCAACGCCGAGGAGGTCAGTCGAAAAATCAAAACCGCTTTCGTCGAGTATCCCGATTGGAAGCGCAGCGAGGCGGCCCTCCGGGAACTGCGGAAAAAAGTGACCTTCGCAGTCTATGGCGAACTCGACGACCTCGATGTCGTCACGCGCATCGTGGACGAACTCTTCACCCTGCTCGAAAAAGCAAACCGGATTTGATGAACGAAGCAGCCCGGCAAAAATTCAGAGCCCGTATCCTGGAGTGGGCCGCCAAGCTTGATGTGAAAGCGACGGCGATCTACATCCGCCCGATGCGCCGCAAATGGGCCTCGTGCTCGACAGCAGGAACCCTCAGCTTCAACGACGAACTCGTTTCCATGCCCCGTGCCCTCGGCGACTATGTCATCGTCCACGAACTGCTCCATTTCTCGGTCCCCAATCACGGCAAGCTATGGAAAAGCCTCATGCGGGCACACCTCGGCCCCTACGAAAAATACGAGGAACAACTGCGAGCCATCAGCTGCGGAGAATCACGGAGAAATTGCGCGCGTAGCACTCCAAAAAAATCCAGCTCTGAAAATTACGATTATTTCTCCACACTTACATAAAACCGAATCCGGCTTTTGAAAAAAGTCGTTTCGTGCGGGAAGGCAGGTGGATTGCTCCCCGAAAACTGAACCAGCAGTTATGAGAGTTTGCGGAGCGGAGCGCCGCAAACTCTCATGAAAAAGAAAAGACACACACCAGAAGAAATCATCAAAAAGCTGCGTGAAGCCGAGGGGTTGATTGCGGTCGGGAAACACGGGGGCGGGCCGGGGTGTGGTGGAGTTTTTGAAGGAGGCATTGGCGTTGTTGCCAAAGGGGATGGGTATTCGCTGTGTGAGGGCGGACAGCGTTTTTTTCGTAAGCGTTGCACAGAGCACCCCGTTGTTTTTTGAGGGGTTGGTGTAAGTG
>JBAWVX010000076.1:0-4167 GCA_037147075.1 bacterium | reverse complement strand
AAATTCTCTCCCGCTACGGCCTGCCCTTCTCCCAGTGAACTGGCCAGAGCTTTGACTTCGGCATCCATTTCCTGCGGGACACTCAGCATCGACAAAGACCGTATTTTCGGACCAAGTTCCTTCGGAGCATTCTGCAGGGCGGCATCCCCGCCAACGGCCACGATGGGAACCGAGAAGTCCATAGGCTCATTCTGCCACATCGGATAATCCTGCGCCTGCGCGCCCAAGGCCAGCAGGCCAAACAAAAGCCCCCAAACCGCCAATCGCATTTTTTTCATAAGATTTTTCATGGTCTCAAGGATTCGCTGTTCCAGTTGTCGTTTCCACATTGCCGCTGCCGTCATAACCAAACGCCTCGGAGCCTCCGGCATCGAGGCGCCCAACCAGATCGTATTGGAAATTCAACCGCACCGTGCCGTCCTTCACGCCATCCCCATCGCTGTCGGGCTTCATGGGATTTGTCGCCGATTGGAACTCTTGGATATTGGACCAGCCATCACTGTCGGGATCGGCGTTGGGATTTTGTCCGATGGCGCCGAAGTAAAATGTCTCCCAATCATCCGGCAGGCCGTTGCTGTTGGCATCAGCCGCCAAGAGCGGATTTGTTCCTTGTGTCACCTCATCGAGGTTACTGACGCGGTCACCATCAAAATCGGCCAAGCTAGGGTTGTTGGTTGGGATGTCCGAGTATTTCAGGCGGAGAAAAAACTTATCTCCACTGGGATTGAAGCCCCATTCTCTCACGGAGCCATTGCCTGCTTCAACAAACGGCAGCCATTGCCAAGTCCTGTTCAAATCGTCGGTGTGCTGGATGAAATACGTGCGGCCTGACTTCCCCCACCATTTGAACCGCCAGATTTGATTGGCCCCATCGTATTCGAGTCGGCTTCCTTCATTTGGCAGGCCCGGCGACTGTGCGATCAGCTGCTCCGCAGGGCCAAGTGCCGCCAAAGTCAGGATCAATCCCGCTAAGAGCGTCTTCATTTCAAGCCCTCCTGCCCTGCACTTGCGGCTTGGCTTTTGGCATTGCTACTGCGGATCGGAAAATACTCGACCGTGGTATCGCGGGGTATGGGTGGATTATTTTTCAACCACAGCTCGTGCGCCGCCTGCGCGGCCTCACGCTGCCGGAACTCAGCAGCCAACTTCGTGGCGTTCGTATCGTAGTAAGTGTGCAACGCCTCGATCACTTTCAGCACCTCCGGCGGCACCGGATCTGTCGAGACCACTTGCCAAGCGGATTTGCCCGTGCGTTTTTGCTGTTGAATCAAAGATACGGGCCAAGATCTCGGCTTCCGACCTGTCCCACGCCCCGTCGCATAGACCTGATTCATCGCCTCAAACTCCGCGCGGTTGGCCTCGCCCCATCCCATCAGAAAGGAGCATTCGCTCGTGCCCGTGTCGAAATCGGAAAGCTGGCTCAGATACTGAAAATTTGCCGTGGTCAGAAATGCCAGACTCACGCCCTCCTCATTCCACTCCACTTCGGTGAATTCCTTGTTGAAAAGCGTGCATTGCAAAAAAACGCTCGCGAAGCGCTTCGTCGCCATTTTCCTCATCTCCTCCAGCTCGGCTGCCGTCGGAACCGGCTCCACCCGCCGGAGCACAGGCGTCGGCGTCGGCATGGGTTTCAGCCTCGGCGTCTCCAGGCGATCGTAAGTGATCGTGTGGCTCCCAAAGTCCACCTCGTGGCGGTCTAAAATTTTCTTCCCCACCCGCAGTGGATCAGCCGATGGGCTGCCCGCGCTTGCATTATTAGCCGATACCTGAGCCACCACTTCGCCAACGGGTGCTGCCAGAATGCTGGCCAGCAGCGCAGCGATCATGGCTCCAGCTTTTCTTCGATAAAAAAATTTCCCCTCGTGCATGATATTTTGGTTTTGTCCGAGGGGCGGGCGGCATCATGCACATGAAGGAATATTTTTCAATGTGACAATTTCGACATAATTTCATTTTAAGGCAGACTTTATTGCGGAAAATGACGTGCTTTATATTGCAAGCGTGTCGTTTACTCGGCGCGAGTCACGGCGCGCTTATCGGAATATTTTCATCACTGCTGGGGCAAATTTGAGGCCGATTATCGCAGAAGTGGGAGGCTGCCGGTTGGCTGGAACGAGGCTAATTCGGCGAAGACGTAGCCGACGAAGACTTGGACTTCGGCGCGGAGGAGGATGCGGTCGGGGTCGTTGCTGAGCCAGAGGGTGCCGGAGCGGAATTTGTGGTGGGGCTTGTATTCAGACACCCAGCCGCAGAGTTCTGAGATCGCGGGCGCCGGGACGCTGTTTAACGGGCTGCCCAATAAATGGTCTTTGCCCCGCTTCCCATGCGCAGTCGAGCAGCGCATTGCCGATCCGAGTATGCGGTCTCAGATCCAGATACTTGCGTCAGATAATGAATGATTTCCTGGAGATCGGAAAGGAAGAGAGCGCTCAGGACGACTTTGTAGTCCATTGTGGGATGAGATTTCGGGCGTGCTCGATGGAGTTTTCTTGTCCCAAGCGAATGGAGCATCGACCAGCGTCAATCGCTACGAGCATTTCAGGGGTCTCCTCAACGGTTTCCATCTCGATTTCCTCCAACCGCTGCCAGACTTTTGCACGTTCTGAGCGACCAAGCCGAGCGGTGCCGCCGAGCACCTCTGTGCCTTTGCGCCTCCGTGAGAGACCCTGCCCCAAACACACTGAAGGCCAGTTTTTAAACAGAAGGAAACGAGGCTAATTCCACGAAGACGTCGCCAGGGTGACACCGGTGACACCAAGCAGAAGCTCGGTGCTGTCTGGTCGTCGAATTCCAAAAGAACGGTATCTTGCGTCGGGGTTTGTAAGCTGGTTGTTTTGATTTTCCATGAAACCTAAACACCTCTTCACGCCATTGGCCTTTGCATTCCTCGTCTGGCTGCCACTTCACGCGGAGGAGGGTTGGCCGATGCCGCCGGCCTCCTATTTCATTGAACGCATTCCGGCACCGCCTTCCGAGAGCGATGCGATGGACCACAGCGATCTGGAGTATGTGCTGGCGGTCCAGGCTTGCGCGACTCCCGAGCAAATCGCGCACTGCCGGATGACGGATCCCTTGGATCCCTTCACGATCTTCAGCGAGGTTCTTGGGGATGGCTTCACCGAATCGAAATATCCGCTCACCAAGGAGCTTCTTGCGAAGCTTTCCGTGACGGCGGAAAACATCAAAGACGAGCTCAAGGCCCACTACGCCCGCAAACGCCCTGCGGATGCGCATCAGAAGGATGGCGTGGTGTCCTATGTGCCGCGCTATTCGAGTTTCTCGTATCCGAGCGGCCACTCGCTGCGAGGCTGGCTCTGGGCGCTCGTGCTCTTGGAGTTGGATCCTGCGAAGAAAAACCAACTCATCCTCTGCGGGTCGCGTGTGGGATCGGATCGCGTGGTGGCTGGCGTGCACTACCAGACGGACATCATGGCCTCACGGGCGCTGGGCAGGCTGATCTTCAACAAACTCAAAGCCGATCCCGACTTCGTGGAGCAACTGGATAAGGTGAAGCGGGCCGAGTGGTCGCCCTCGAAGCAACCGGCCTGACTCGCAGTCGCCACGCGGCCGTTGAGTTGCCTCGGGTATTTGCATAAAGCCAAAAGAAACCGGATGAAAAAGCTGCGCGACTCCGACATTGAGGAAATGTTCTCACGATCCAGCGGGCCCGGCGGGCAGCATGTGAACAAGGTCTCGACGGCTGTGACTCTGCGCCATGTACCAAGCGGGTTGAGTGTGACAGTTTCGGATTCGCGCTCGCAGGCGATGAACCGGGAGACGGCGCGCCGGAGGTTGCTCCGAAAAATCCGGGAAGCTGCTGAGGCAAACAAACTGGCCCGGTTGGCCGAGGCGGCGCGGGAACGCCGGAGAAAAGCCCAGCGCTCGCGCGGCACAAAGGCCAAGATGGTCGAAGCGAAGCGCCACCGAGCCGAAACAAAAAAAATGCGCAGCAAGGTCGCCTGAGCCCCGATGAAATGAATTCCGACAGTAGGAGCTATCCGCAGATGACACAGATTTCACAGATTGGTTACGCATCAAAATCACCTCATCGCAATGCACCCGCAGGGTGAGAAACTTGAACTTTGCTATGCATTCGTCATCTGTGCTGATCAGTGACGGTATGAAGTCATGCAGCAACCAGCGCTGGGCAAGTCGAAATGATTGATC
>JBAWVX010000075.1:0-4482 GCA_037147075.1 bacterium | reverse complement strand
GCTTGGCCGCAGACGGAGGAACGGGAATCTTGGGAGCCTCTGCTGGTGGAGCGGGCGGCTTGATGGCACCAGAAAGCGCAGCGGGCGCGGCAATCGATGGAGTTTGGCCTGGCGGCACAATGGCCTTGGCAACAGGAGAAACCGGAGGCGGTGGTGGAACAATCCCGGAAGGCAAGGAGCCAGGTTTTGGAGGAAGGCTGATCATGGTTGCCTCACTGCTCTGAGGAGGCGGTGGTGGAACCGGACGGCGATTAGGAAGGACGATGCGAACGGTTTCTTTCTTGGGGTCAGGCATAGTGTGATTTAAGGAAGGACCAGTTTTTCCATATTTCAAGTTCTTTGTCAATTTTCAGCGATCTCCTTCGAGTTTTTAACAAGCCGTGCCATGATGGCTTTTTGGGCGTGGAGGCGATTTTCGGCCTGGCGGAAAATCGTGGTAGCGTGCGTTTCAAGCGTTGCTTCGTCAATCTCCTTACCCCGGTAGGCCGGAAGGCAGTGCATGACCATTGCACCAGGGGAAGCAAGCACGACGAGTTCCGCATTGATCTGGTAGCCTTGAAACTGTGCTAAGCGATAGGCCGCCTCTTCCTCTTTGCCCATGCTCACCCAGACATCGGTGTAGAGCACATGCGCTCCTGCTGCGGCATCCCGCGGATCGGTCGTGATCCGAACATTGCCTCCGGCGCGCTCGAGAAGTTCGGACGGCGGTTGAAACTTCGAGGGGGTGGCAATGACCAACTCAAAACCGCAGCGTGCGGCGGCCCAAATCCAAGAGCGGGCCACATTGCAATCCCCGTCGCCAATGAATGCGACACGCAATCCCTGCAGCGAACCACGCGATTCACGGATCGAAAAGAGATCCGCCAAAATCTGGCAGGGATGTTCTTCGTCGGTGAGGGCATTGATGGTCGGGATGCCGCTGAAGGCCGCGAAATCCTCAACATCCTTTTGTGCAAAGGTGCGAATTACCGCGCCGTGTAGCATGCGCCGCATAACGCGGGCCGTGTCGCGAATCGGCTCCCCTCGCCCGAGTTGAATATCTGCCGCTGCGAGAAAAAGTGCGTCGCCGCCAAGTTCGCGAATGCCGACCTCGAACGACACGCGGGTGCGCGTGGAGGACTTGGAAAACATGAGCGCCCAGCATTGATGCCGCAGCGGATGCTCCGCATGTTGCCCCCGAGTGGATTTCATGGTGGCGGTGTCCTGGAGAATGGTTTCGATGTCCTGAGCGGTGAGCGACTCGATGGAGAGAAGGTGTTTCATAGAAAAGATCCGGGCTCGTTTCAGTTCGCGGACTCGATGGAGCGTAACGTTTCGGAGAATTTAGCCACAGCCTCGTCGATTTCGCTGCGGGTGACATTGAGGGGTGGCAAAAACCTCACGACGCTTTCACCGGCGGGAATGACGAGCAATCCAGCCGACATGGCGCGTGTCACAACCTCCAGCGCGGGTGGGCGTGTGGTTTTTGGAAAATCAGAACCCAGCTGGACACCAATCATGAGCCCAATCGCGCGAACTTCGGCGATGTGCGGACTACCAAGCGCACGGAGCGAGGAGGCGAGATAATCCCCCAGCGAGCGTGCGTTTTCGAGTAGACCTTCGCGCTCGATGATTTCAAGCACCTTCAGCCCGGCGGCGCAGCAGACGGGGTTGCCGCCGTAGGTCGTGCCGTGACTCCCGGCGCCGAGTAAATCGCAAAGCAGACCACGAGAATCAATGGCCCGGCGCGAGGCCCAAAACGCGCCGAGCGGAAAGCCGTTGGCTATGCCTTTGGCCCAAGAGACTCCATCGGGTTGAACATCCTCCGCGATCGCGTGCCAACCGCACCAATGCCCGGTCCGGCCAAGACCGCATTGGACCTCATCAAAAAGCAGGAGCATGTCGCGTTCGTTGCAAAGAATCCGCAGTCCACGCAGGAAATCGGCCGACGCCGGGTGGATGCCGCCTTCGCCTTGAATCGGCTCGACAAGGATCGCGGTGGTATTCGAGTCCACCGCCGCCCTCACCGCCTCGAGATCGCCGAATGGCAAATGCTGGAAGCCAGACAGAAGCGGGCCGAAGTCTTTTTTCACTTTGTCCTGCCCGGTGGCCGTGATGCAGGCCATCGTGCGCCCGTGGAAGGAGCCAGTGAAAGTCAGAATCCCAGAGCGACCGGTGGCACTGCCAAAGCGGCGCGCCAGTTTGATGAGTCCCTCGTTGGCTTCTGCGCCGCTGTTGCAAAAGAAAATCCTGCCTTCACCAGTGACCTCCACAAGACGGCGTGCGAGCTGCGCTTGAGGCCCGGTGCGGTAGAGATTTGAGGTGTGAACCAGTGTCGCAGCTTGCGCGGAAACCGCACTCGTCACCTCCGCATGGGAGTGGCCGAGCGAGCAAACAGCAATGCCAGCGCCGAAGTCCAAAATTTTTCGCCCCGAGGCGTCCCACACATAACATCCAGCCCCTCGCTCGATATCGAGGTCGAAGCGTCCGTAGGAGGGAATGACATAGCGGGAATAATCTTCGGCAAGCGGTTTCATGGCATCGTTGGGAAGAGAAACGGGCGGGACCATCGCTGGTCCCGCCCGGTCCGTCAGGGGATTCCTCGGGAGAAATCTTCCACCGGTTTCTGGTTCAAAAGAGAGCGGGACTTAGAAATTCATCCCGCCAGTTTTTACTCGGATTTTTTGGTTTCCGAAGAGGTTGTGGTTGTCTCCACAACGGTCTCCTCGATGGCGGCCTCACTGTCCACCCACTCGATGTAGGCCATGGGAGCGGAATCGCTCAGGCGCTGACCGAGTTTGATGATGCGGGTGTAGCCACCTTTACGTGTGGCTGCGCGCGGGGCGACTTCCGCAAAGAGCTTCTTCACGGCGTCCTTCTGGCCGAGATAGCCCGCAGCAAGGCGACGGGCATGCAGGTCTCCACGCTTGCCGAGAGTGACCATCTTTTCCGCAAGCGGACGGACGGCCTTGGCTTTGGCGAGGGTGGTTTTGATGCGTTTGTGTTCGATGAGGCTGCAGACCTGGTTGGCGAGCAAAGCATCGCGGTGGGCGGTCGAGCGGCCGAGTTTGACAGTTTTCTTACGATGGCGCATGGCGTGTTATTTGGATTCCTCCACGGCGGGGAGTTCAACGAGACTTGGGTCGAGCTTCATGCCGAGGCCCAAACCAAGTTGCGTGAGTTTGTCTTTGATTTCGTTCAGGGATTTTTTGCCGAAGTTGCGATACTTGAGCATCTCGGCTTCGCTCTTGAGAGCGAGTTGTCCCACGGAAGTGATGTTGGCGTTGTTGAGGCAATTTGCCGCGCGAACGGAGAGCTCGATCTCGTTGACGCTCATGTTCAGGAGTTTTTTGAGGCGGCTGTTTTCTTGGCTGACCTCCTGTGGAGTTTCGTCGAACTCAACGACGTTTTCATTGAAGCCGACGAAGACGTCCAAGTGGTGGCGCAGGATCGCCGAGGCCTGGAGAAGAGCATCATCAGGAGTGATGCGTCCATCGGTCCAGATTTCGAGAATAACTTTGTCATAATCGGTGCGCTGACCGACGCGGGTGTTTTGCACCGCATACTTGACGCGGGTCACAGGCGAGAAGATCGAATCGATGGCGATGACTCCGATGGGTTGATCGGCGTGCTTGTTCTCGTCGCCAGTGGCAAACCCGCGACCGACTTTTACTTCGAACTCGGCCTCGAATTTCATCTTCTTGTCGAGCGTGCAGATGATTTGCTCGGGGTTCAAAACCTCGCACTGGTTCGTGCTGAGAATATCGCCGGCAGTGATCACCCCCTCCTTGTTCACAGCCAGCTTGAGCGTCCGGGGCTCATGGTCGTGGGCTTTGAACTTGACTTTTTTGAGATTCAAAATGATGTCCACGACATCTTCTAAAACTCCGGGAATCGTGCTGAACTCGTGCTGAACGCCTTCGATTTTCACCGAGGTGATGGCAGCGCCTTCGAGGGAGCTGAGGAGAACACGGCGGAGCGAGTTTCCGATCGTGTGCCCGTAGCCGGCCTCGAAAGGCTCTGCAACAAAAAGGGCATATTTATCTGTGGCTGACTTTTCCTCTTTGACGAGGGATTTCGGCATTTCAAACCGACCAAGACGAACTGGCATGTGTGTGTTATTTCTGCAATGTCGCCGGGTTTCCCTGTGCGCTTGAGGTCGACCATCGAAGATGGCGACCACAGGACCGACGGCGAACTTCCAATGATGCGCGAACCAGTCTTCCTAACACACTCGCGACTTCAGTCAAGCTTCTGAAAGGGATTTTTGTGCCATTTTCTCCCTGACGCTCACTGACGACAGACTCTCACGGTGTCACCAAGACACGGAGAAAACTTCTTGTTCGGAACGCCCTCGTCCCCGTCGGCTCAGCTCGGGCAGAGTCACGGGCGGATGAGCTTTCTCCCACTCCTGATCCCGCCTCGAAAACCCGTGAAGGGCTTTGTAAAAGAAAGACAAAGCAGGTATGCGCGGCGTTATGACCGCGAGTTCAAGGAAAACGC
>JBAWVX010000074.1:0-4588 GCA_037147075.1 bacterium | reverse complement strand
ACGCGGAGGGGGAGAGGTTGTTGACCACGCGTTGGAGGCCTTCTTTGAGTGTTGACGCTCCGAAGTTGATGAGCAGGCCGACGGGCAACCGCATCAACCGGAGGTATGTCAGGAGTTGTTTGCCGTGCACGGGGGATAATTTTTCTACGGATTTGAGTTCGATGACAACGCATCCATTCACAAGCAAGTCGATCCGCAACCCTTCCTCAAAATGCATGCCATCGTAATCGAAGGCCACAGCCTTCTGGCGTTCGACAACCAAACCACGCCGCGCCAGGTCCCGCGCCAACACGGCCTCATAGACGGACTCCAACAATCCCGGCCCCAGCTCGCGGTGGATTTTGATAGAGGCATCAATCACCGCGCCGGTTATCCCATCTAACCCCTCCGCGTCCCCCGCGTCTCCGCGTGAGTCTCTGTCTTCGACTTCGTTCATGGTTGGCATAGGGCGTAGTAGCCGGTTTTCTTACCGCCGATTTTCTCGACCATACCCGCATCCAACAACGGACGGAGCAAGCCCATTGCGCCTTGTCGGGATATCTGCATCGCCTCCCAGATTTGGGCCGGGGTCATGCGACCGTGATCCCGCAGCAGTTGCAGCAAGCGCTCTTGGTTGGGGCGGAGCACCAATTTCCCCGGAGATTTAACCTCCAAGGCCTGAACCCGCAGCCAGACATTTTCGAGGGTTTGCCGAACACCCTCCGCGCAGTATTCAATCCATCCGCTCAGATCCTCTCCAGCCTTCCGCACGGCGTCCAGCGCGGCGTAGTAGCTTGGGCGATCCTCCCAATAGTATTCATCAACGGAAAAAATGTGGTGGCTGTCGAAACCTCGCCGATAGAGTTCCCACAACGCCAACGCGCGACCAGTTCGCCCGTTGCCATCAGCGAAGGGATGAATATCCTCAAACCGGTAGTGCAGGATGGCGGAACTCAGCACCGGCGAGAGTTTGGCGGCATCCTGGTTCCACCACTCGAGGAGCTCGAACATCAGACCGGAGACATCTGCCGCCGCCGGCGGAAAATGGTTGCCCACCCGCACGGCGATCATTCGATAACTTCCTGCGGTGCCTTGATCCATGACCTCGCCCGCCAGAATCCGGTGCAGTTCGAAGAGATCCTCGTGGGAAATCCGCTCCTTCATGGCGTGCTTCTCAACATACCGCAAACCGGCAAAATAATTGAGCACCTCCCGCCGGGAACGCACGTCCGAAGCGGCGATTTCACGCCCCTCTTCCAGAGCCTTTACCTGCTCCAGTGTCAGCGGATTGCCTTCGATCGCCGTGGAGGCATGCACATTGCGCGTTCTTGTATCCTTCTGGAGGGCAGGAATCCAAGAAACCTCGACTGCCGCCCCCTGAATCCGCTCGCGCAAGGCCGCAATGGTCTCCACCAGAGAAAGAAGGCGCGGCGTGATATTAAATTGAGGGATATAGGACACGCAATAAGTCAAGTATAAGTCAACTTATTAGTCAAGTTGGTCGTTTGGGCTCACGCGGAGGCGCGGGGAGCGCGGAGGGGGGATAATTAAAAGCTGGTTCTCTCCGCGTCCTCCGCGCCTCCGCGTGAGTTTTTTCGTTTCGTTCATTACAGTTCTCCGGTGAAGGCTTGGTGCAGCAGCGACTTCTTCAAGGTATCCATCGCGGCGAGCTTTTGCGCGTAGAGGCGGGCGAGGCGTGGCGCTCATGGTGTAAAACACGGGTCGTCTTGAATCGCCTTCAGGCATTCATCCATGGACAGAGCCTTATAGATTTCATGCCACGCTCCCGTATGCCGAAGGTAAGAAAGGCTGAGATTGCCGTCGCCGACGTATTCCATCCGCGCAAACCTCGTCTCGAAGGTGGGGGAAAAGGCGTTCGGGCCTGGACAGGCGTAGCTGGCGATGAAGTAGAAATAGCCCCGGCTCCATTTCCCACTGAGATCCGTGATATAGTTGAACTGCGCGTCTGGTTTGGGAGGCAGAACGTGCTTGGGTTTCAAAACATTCTCGATCAGATGCATGGCCTTGGCCGTCAGTTCTGCCTTGATTGACTCAGGCAGGGGCGGCTTCGGACTTTTTGCAGGACTCAGCATCCACACTTTTCGCGTTTTTGGCATCGTGGTTAGACGGTTCGGAGGTTGTCGGGCATGTCTCAGAGTGTTCCAGTGAAGGCTTGGTTTAGCAGCGACAGGGGGAAGAGAGTTTCACGCGGAGGCGCGGGGAACGCGGAGGGGGGATAATTAAATGCTTGTTTTCTCCGCGTCCTCCGCGCCTCCGCGTGAGTTTTTTTGTGTCGTTCATTAGAGTTCTCCGCTGAAGGCTTGGTGCAGCAGCGACTTCTTCAACGCCTCCAGCGCGGCGAGTTTTTGCTCGTAGAGGCGGGCGAGGCGTTGGGTTTCGGCGGACAGGGCGTCGAGTTTTTCCACAATAGCTTCTTGCTCTGGAATGGATGGAACATGGAGCTTCGACTCCTTGAAATTTGGGACGGTCAACTGAGGTATAGAAGTTCCCGTATTTCCAAAATCCATCCCGACTACCGCATAATACAAAAACGACAGCGCAATTTTGGTTTCGTTAGGAACGAGAACGATCAAGCGAACCACGGGCAAGAAGGGTTCGGTTCTGATCGCGGTAAAGCCTAGCGTGCCTCGGGCAGAGACCGTGATGCTTGGCTTCGTCACCCGCGCTACGTCAGTGAATCCATACAAGCCATCGTTCTTCTCACCATTCGAGTAAATCGGAACACTGAACTCCACAGTCCGCTCCTGCGAAAGGCGATCTTTTGGAACATCGCCGCCAGCAAAAATCTGTTCACAACAATCCTCCAAAGTCGTCTCCACCCACCCTGGGCCGCGCTGGGTGAAGACGGATTGGAGGTGGCTTTCGAAGAGGGCGCGGGCGTTTTGGAGGTTCTTTTCGGCGTTGGCTTTGGCGGTGGCGAGGCCCTCAAACGCTTCGTCCAGCAGGCCGACGATCCGCTGCTGTTCGGCCAGCGGGGGGAAAGGAATCGTGAGAGCACCAAGCTTGCTAGCATTGAACCCGCCTTGCGCACTACCTGATGAGCCATCCTTGATGGACTGCCAGTAACCAGCGGTCTGGAAGAACAGCAGCACAAACTCGGGCAGCAACTCCTTGTCGAGCAAACGGAGGCGAATCAAATACGACGCGAACACCGCCTCGGGCGGCTCATCCACGAGGAAGCTCTTGCCTGTCGTTGCGCCGGTGCGCGCAAAAACAATGTCACCACTGGCCAAATGGTATTTGGGTCGGTCGGTCTTTTCGATTTTGCAGTAAGGCACGCTGTTCCAGTCAACGTGATCATCCTGAATGTCTGTGATGCGGAGAAATCGCGGGCCGACTGGCTCGCTGGACGCGCTTTCCGAGTAGCCGTAGTTAATAGCCGAAACCTCACCCAGCCTCTTTGTCTGCCACCCCTTCTTCATAGCAGCGCCGTGATGTTGCCCAGCACTTCCGCGCTCTCGGTTCTCGATGGCTTTCATTTTCCCTTCCTCCCTTCCGGCAGTCGGGGCGTGCGTTCATCGGCGGTGAGCAGTTTCATCTGCCCGATGGCGATCTGGTTGAGGCGGGTGAGGCGTTCAGATTGGGGCAGGGCTTGCCCGATAAACAGGGCGTTGAGGTTTTCGAGATTGGAGAGGCAAACGAGCTGGGCGCCGGTGGCCTGGTCGCGGATGTTGCCCTTTTCGCCGGGGTTTTGGCTGCGCCATTGGGCGGCGGTCTGGCCGAAGAGGGCCATGTTGAGCACATCGGCCTCGCTGGCATAGACGAGGCTGGTCTGCGCTTTGCCCAGCTCCGGCGGGATGAGGTGCGTCTGGATGGCGTCGGTGTGGATGCGGTAGTTGATCTTGGCAAGATTGCGGCGGATGTCCCAGCCGAGGCTCTGGCGCTCGGTTTCCTTGAGCCGCTGGAATTCCTTGATGAGGTAGAGCTTGAACTCGACCGAGATACACGCGGCGAACTCGAGAGCGATGTCCAGGTGGGCATACGTGCCGCCGTAGCGCCCGGCCTTGGACTGGATGCCGGTGGCGCCGGTGCCCTCGATCCACTGCTTCGGGGTGAGGGTGAAGCTGTTGAGGCCGGCGTGCATTCTAATCCCGTCGAATTCGACGGGATTAAAACCGGGATTGTTGATCTGCTCCCAAAGCCCGAGGAACTCGAGGGTGTTGCGGTTGCGCAGCCAGTTGCGGATCAGGTCGTCACTGGCATCCGCGTTTTTGTAGCGGGCGATGTCGGTCAGGCAGACGTAATCCTGATCGTTGACCCCGGTGAGGCGGACTTCGCGGGCGAGCACCTCGATTTTTTTAGACATCGGTTTTCTCGACGCCCAGCAGCTGTTTGATATTGCCCAGCACCTCCGCGCTCTCGGCGTCCAGCGCGGCGATTTCGTCCATGATCTCCTGCGGGCTGCGGTGCGTGATCGGATCAAAGCCGTTGGGGTTCTTCACGGATAGATCGAAGGTCTTCGGGTCGATGGCCGCCACGTCCACGCGCCAGCTGTTGGGCGAGTCGGCCTGGGTCTTTTGCAGGCTTAGAAAATCGGCGAGGTCGGCGTCGTTGAGCGGGTTGGTCTTGCCCATGTTGCGGCCGGGGT
>JBAWVX010000073.1:0-4640 GCA_037147075.1 bacterium | reverse complement strand
CGTGGCATTCGCCTACGACACTTACACCAACCCCTCAAAAAACAACGGGGTGCTCCGTGCAACGCTTACATTAGAGGCGTCCTCAACTTAGGAACTGCTCGCGTGCGGGAGAAACCACCCGAAAAGTGGGATGACCGGCAATTGTTGTTTGACCAAAAAAAAAGGGCAGTCCCGCGTCTTATCGCTTTCGATTCGCCTTTGTCTTGCCATCCTCCGGACTTTTAAGGTTTTTTAAGAAGCGTCAATACGCGGACCTGACCCTTTTTGTTCTTGAATTCATTGAGCAGCTTCCGCCCGGAGCATGTCATCACCAACAAAGGTCCCGATTGGTTCTCCCGAGGGGAGCTTGGGTGCGAAGAAGTAGCCCGGTTCCCTGCGTTGCCGCTTGAGGATCGGCACCAACTCCTTCCATGTGGCCCAGAGTCCGTGCGGCGCAGGAGGAAGATCGTGCTCGATCGCCTTGCGTAGACGAGGGAGGTTGTAGAACGGCACCGCTGGAAACATGTGGTGCTCCACATGATATTGCATGTTCCAGTAGAGGAAGGCTGGAAACCAACTGCAGGTGTAGGTGCGGCAGCAGAGACGGAAGTCCGGCACATCCGGCGTCATCCCGGCATGCTGGGGTCCGCCGCAGAGCAATCCGAGCCAACCGCAATACTGGCAACCGAAGGTGACAATCAGGATCAGGATCCAGTTGCCGGTTGCCACAAAGAGAATCGCCAGAGAAAGATGGCCGATCAATAGTGTGAGTGCCCAGTCGCGATGCTCGCGGCGAAGCTTGAGGTTTTCCTCTGGCAGGATTTTGGCTGTCCATTCCGGAGTGAATGCCCAACTTCCCTCCGAGAGGTTGCCGCGGGCAATCTTGATCCATTTCCTCACCAGATCATAAGCCACTTTCGGATCGATGATGGGAGACAACTGCCAGAAGATGAGCTTCACCCCGTGCCAGCCCAATCCCACGGGCAACTCGACCTCTCCGTCATGATCGTGATGAACGGTGACCTGATGGTGTTTGACATGGCTGACCCTGTAAGCAACCGGGTCGAACCAACTCATAAAGGCATACACCTTGAGGAAGAAATCATTCCAAAAGGCGGTTTTGAAAGGCGTCTTGTGACAGAGTTCATGGCCGGCGATGCCCCCGAAGAAGTTGGAGCAAGTGCCATGGGCGAAGAGCGCCACGAGCAGGAGCGGGAGCGCCCAGCTCCAGTTTGTGGCGTTGATGTTCCGATAGGCGAGAAATGCCAGTGTGCCGGTCACGGCAAAGAGGGCGAGCTGCGGGATGACTTGGGCGAATGCACGCGCGTCGCTCTTGCGCATGAGATCGCTCATCACGGCCTTTTCCACGGGGGTGCGATACCAATTGATTTTGATTTTTTCGTTCATCGAAGACCACCTTAATCGGGAGCACCGCACCGGCCAGAATCCCTGCTGGTAGCAAGCCTCGAATCACTGGTAGAAATCCACCACTTTTACCTGCCGATGCGATACTGAGAGGGGCTTGTGCCTGTTGCCCTCCGGAATTGCTTGTTGAAATAATTGGAATCCGGAATGCCGCAGTCGTAGGCGATTTCCTTGATGGGACGACTGGTTGAAAGAAGGAGGTTTTTCGCCATTTCCATTCGCAGATGAAGCAGGTATCTATCCACGGACATACCGAATCGTTTGCGAAATCGGGCGGCAAAGAAGTTCCGGCTCAGACCGCTGGCGGCCGCGATCGTGGCGACATCAAGCGGTTGCTGAAACTCAAGCTCGAGTTTCAAGCGAATGGCTTCCAGCAACTGATCCGAGCGGCGGTTGGCGCGGCCTTTTTTTTCGTCATCGAACGGCTGTTGGGCCATCAACAGCAACAACTGCTGGAGCTGCGCACCGGCATTGGCTGCCGCCAGCTTCATTCCTGCGCGGCGGCCTTCTCTCGGACGAAGACTCTCCGAGATGGCCCGAAAACGATCATCGAAATAGCTGCGCCTACTGCCGGGTGAAAGATAAAGCGGAATACGAAACCCGAGGTCGCCTGCTATCGGCGCGACCGCTTCAAAATGAATGCACCAATGAGCCCCACCCTTCGGAAGATCATAAACCGTGACCACCCCGGGAGGACTGATGGTCAAATCCCCGGGGAGAAAACGAAAAGCTTTCTTACCGATCAGAATGGTGCCGGCGTAGAGATGCTGGTGCACCGCGACCTCATCGTGAAAATAATCACGTCCAGAATTGGATGCAGGCATGGGAAAACGCCCCGCACTTTTGATTTTCGGGATGCAGTGCAAAGGCCATTGAAGGTTCTTCATCACCTATTGATCTCCGGAAGGTATTAATGCTAACGCACCATAATCGCCTCGTGGATGTGGCGCGTAGAAAAAAGAAAAAAGAAGAGTCTCGCGTATTATCGCTTTCGATTCGCATTTGTCTTGCCATCCACCGCCAGCGGCGCTCCGGGTTCGACGCCGGCAAGACGGAGGCTAACATATTGCGGGGGCCAGTCCGTAAAGAGCGGGCTGGAGAGGCTCATAGTAAAGTTTTTCATGTATTGGAGTCGTTGGGTTCCCAGACAAACAGGGCCGGTGAACCGGGATTCGGCAAAGCGACACGCTGGGAGGCATCCGCCGAGAAGGGACGCCCCGAAAACATCTCCACGCCCGTCCGGGGCCTGTCGAGCATAACCGCCGGCACATTGCCTTGCACGAACAGCATCGAGGCGTTTTCCCAGGCACACACGCCGTCGGAGGCGAAGAAGTGGACTCCGGTGGCCTCGGCGGATTTCCGCACCTCCTGCGGGCCGGGATAAAAACCGGGTTCGGCATTCCAATGGAAATGGACCGCCGAATGACTTTCTCGGTAGGCCGCGAGGCGACGGATCGCCGCGGGATCGTGAATCCCGAAAGGGGCGACGACTTTCCACGAGGGTTCGCGTTCCTCCAGCAAATCCTCCAGCAGGAGAACCTCCACCGCACAGCCCATCCGCATGAGCGGCGCCATGGCGCGATAGACTTTTTGCTCGAAGGCCTTGTGATCAAGTGTCTGGTGGGCCACGGAAAACTCGTCCAAAACAATGGCTATCTGCGCCCGGTTGGAACGATCCCTCGTGACAAGTTTCTCACCGAGTTGCTGGAGACGGTCTATCTCCTCTAGCACCGCCGGATGGTCGAAATTCGGGCGGCAATCGTTGAGCCAGCCAGTGAGTTCCATGAGCCAGAGATGCTTGCCCCGGGCGAGCGCCAGGCCGAAGCCACATCGGAGCATCACGACGGTCTCCTCCAAGGTCTCCGCCGCCCCCACATCCAGCGAGACCAGGCGGGAGTCGCCGGTCGTTGGATTAATAAATGTGTAGTTGTCGTTCTCGTCGAGCCAAGCCTTGCCATGGCGGTGACAAGTTCCAAGCGAGCCGTGCTCGAACAGCATTCCCGTTGCGGGACGCCTGTCAGAATAGGTATACGGCGAGGCCAGAAAATCGAGATGCGGCGAGCGAACAACGCGTCCCATGGCATGGTGCCCGCCGAGAAAGCCTCCGGCCCCGAAGCGTCCCGTGAACGGGGTCTGCTCCCTCGCGGTGAGCGTGTAGCCGTAGAACGCGCCCAAGGTGAGTTGTCCGGCGCTCTCCTCCTTGGCTGCTGCGCAGAGGGAGAGGAGCATGTCAGCCGTCATTTCGGAGAGCGTCTGCTGATGGTCGATGACATCCTGCTCTCCGGGTAGCGCACGGAGACCTGCCTCACCACCCGCGCGCTCCCTGCGTTCGCGGCCGGGTATGTCCGCCTCGTCAAACCGGGACGGCCTGCCCCAGGCTTCCGAAAGCGCGGCGTCGCTCCCGTATTTTTTGCGGAGAAACTCCCGGAAATACCGCACCGCGTGCGGGCTGTAATCCGGAAGTCCGTCGGTGCCGAGGATGGACCATTCCCAGGTGATCCCGTAGCTAACAAGGATCGCGCCAACATGCCGACTCCATCCCGAGCGGATCAGCCAGCGGACGAATTCCCGCATCGCCTGCACGCACTCCTCCCGCCAGAGCGGCGAGGCAAGGCTGGGCAGGCGCCGCATGCCAGCCCCCTGCAACTCCCGCGCGGTCGTGCCGTCGACGTAAACCTGGAGATGCCCGGGGTTGGCGTCCAGCCACCATTCCGGCGCCCCGGCATAGACGCGCAGCAGCAGCAAGGCGTCGGGACACTCACCAAGCACGAGTTTGAAGTAGCGGTCCATCGCCAAGCCATCAAAGCGTCCAGGCCCGTGCCAGAAGCGAAGTTCCGGGTGGTAGATATCCTCCGAACAGGTCGCATCACACTGGAAAAAGCGGGCGCCGGCGCTTTCGAGCGTCCGGAACAAAGCCACATTGTCACCAATGAACGGCCGGCAGGCCCCGAGGCCGAACCATGGCCTCCCGTCGCGGTGCAGCGTCGGCACACCATGGTGGTTGCGGATGCGGACATCAGGCCATTCAGAGGAAGGTGTTGGTCTGGGATTTAAGATCATAGAGTTGGGTGTCAGAGGTTCGATGCGGTTTCCAAGTCTTTCACATCGACGAAGACCAGTGGCGGCTTGACATCGGCTGTTTCCAAAAAAAGACCGATCTTTCCAGTGCTGGGGAATGATATTTTAGTCGGCCCTGAAAAACCCCTACGCTGGGAGGGGGTATTGGGCATCCTGCC
>JBAWVX010000072.1:0-4708 GCA_037147075.1 bacterium | reverse complement strand
AAAAATTTTCCGTTCAAACTCTTTTTAAAGTCTAAGAGCAAGCTGACTTTGGTATCAGAGGGTGCTACGGACCAGCTCGTCCCATTCATGCGTCCTTTGTGTGAAGCTTGCGCGTTGATTCGTATGGAAATCGTCCTTTCGAAGAGCCGCCGTGTTACGTGACGGCACAGAAAGGTCGAAGCGCGCAATGGCATTTTTGTCGTCAGCGAGGTTTGTTGGCCCGTTCATTGAATGAGCCGGATCTGCTTGGTTTACGAATTAAAGGCGGTCCAAGAGGTTTTGGTGGATGCCGTCGAATCCGCCATTGCTGAAGACCACAATGATGTCGCCTGATTCGGCCAACGGCTTGAGGCGTTCGATAATCGAGTCGGCGGTTGGTTCGTAAAAAGCGGGTTTGCCGGTGGCGGCGATTTCTGCAACCACGCGCTCGGGATTCAATCTTTCGTTTTCAGGCAATTGATCCAGACGCGCGACTTGGGAGATGAAGACTCCATCGGCATCGGCAAAAGCCCTCGGGAGGTCGTCTTGAAAAACCGCGCGGCGCGTTGTGTTTGAGCGAGGCTCGAAGAGCGCCCAGAGACGGACGCTGCCAAACTTTTTGCGCAGTCCCGCGAGGGTTTCCCTGATGGCCGTCGGGTGGTGGCCGAAATCATCGATGACGGTGATCCCTTTGACCTGTCCACGCACTTCCTGTCTGCGGCGAATTCCCCGGAAGGAGGCCAGCGCGGAGCGGATTTTGTCGGCAGGAACGCCATAGTGGTGAGCCGCTGAGACTGCCATCGCGGCATTGCGGATGTTGAATTCGCCGGAGAGCGGGATGAAAAAATTCCCGCCGAACAATACAAACCTGGAGCCATCGGGGGTGTGCTCGACCTGGCGAATCTGGTTGGCACAACCTTCCGAAAAACCGACTTTCAAAATCGGCGCTGGGCATTGGCTCGCCGTGTCGAGACAGTTTGGATCATCACCATTCAACAACAGGAGGCCCTCGGATGGCACGATGTTCAGCATGCGGCGGAAGCTGGTTTTGATTTCGTCCAAGTCGCTGTAGATATCCGCATGGTCGAACTCGATGTTGTTCACGATGACGAGTTCCGGCAGGTAGTGGATGAATTTGGACCGCTTGTCAAAGAAGGCGGTGTCGTATTCGTCACCTTCGATGATGAAATACTTCGAGTCGCGGAGGCAGGCGCCCTGGCCGAGATTCGAGGGGATGCCACCGATGAGGTAGCCAGGTTCGAGCCCGGCGGATTCAAAAATCCACGCCAGAATCGAGGTGGTCGTGGTTTTTCCATGGGTGCCGGTGACTACAAGATTGTGGCGTCCGCGCAGGACGAAATGACGGAGCGCCTCGGGCATGGAGAGGTAGAGCAACTTGCGATTCAGAACGGCCTCGACAGCGGCATTACCTCTCGACATCGCGTTGCCGATCACAATGAGATCCGCAGCGGGGATGTCTTCCGGCCTGAAACCTTTCGTGATGGCCACCCCCTTGGACTCCAGGAAGGTGGACATAGGCGGATACACATTGTCGTCCTGTCCGGTGACCTGGAATCCCTTGTCTTTCATGGCGGCTGCGACGGATCCCATCGCCGTGCCGCAGATTCCCAAAAAGTGGATATGCTGCGGGGTGTCGTTCATCGTTTCAGAGAGCGTTTCCGCGGAGTGGGGGAGCGAAAGCGCATGAGGAGTATGATTTTTAAAATCATGACCGTAACGCCGCCGATGAGGATCGGCAGTGTCAGGCGCTTGGTGCGTGGCGAGTTAATAGACGTCTTTCCGGTAGCGTTTCTCTTTTTTGAGTCCGTCCACGTATTCCTTCGCCTGTTCAGGAGTCATGTTCCCATGGCGCTCAGCGACCGTGTGCAGGGCGGCATCGACATCCTTTGCCATGTTCTTGGCATCGCCGCAGACATAGAAGAAACCGCCCTTCTGAAGCCAATTGTAGAGCTCCGCCCCTTGTTCGAGCATGCGGTGCTGCACATAGATTTTTTCAGCCTGGTCTCGCGAGAAGGCTGTGGTGAGCTTGGTCAGGACTCCGGAGGCAAGCGCCGCATCGAACTCGTCTTGGTAGAGGAAGTCTGTGGAGGATTTCTGATCGCCGAAGAAAACCCAATTCGGTCCCTTGGCACCTGTGGCCTGGCGCTCTTGGAGGAACGCGCGGAAAGGGGCGATGCCCGTGCCAGGGCCGACCATGATCACCGGCGCATCGGGATTTTCCGGGACGCGGAAATGTTTGGCTGTATGCACGAAAACCGGCACAGAGCCCTCATCCACCCGCTCGGCAAGAAAGCTGGAGCAAACACCCTCACGGCTACGCGGACTGTGTTCCACTTTGTAGCGGACGACTGCGACTGTCAGGTGCACGGACTCTCCGACGGCCCGCTGCGAGGAGGCAATCGAGTAGAGCCGGGGTTGGAGTTTGCGAAGGACTTTCACAAATTCCTCAGGGGTGAAGCGGGCTGCGGTGAACTCTTGCAACACATCCAAAACATCCCGACCCCAGAGAAAATTTTCCAACGCAGCCTTCTCTTCGGGGAGGAAGAGGTTGGCGAGAAACGCCCCCGAGCTGTCTTTTTCAGCGATGGCCAAAAGGAGCTGCTTGGAGGGCTCGGTGAGGATGTAGCTTTTCGTGAGAGCCTCGCGCATCGCGGCCGGAGCGCCGTCCGCAGTGGTCACAGACTCATCGCCGGTAAACCCCAGTTCTTTCAGCACCAATTCCACCAAATCGGGGTTGTTGGAGGGAAAAACACCGAGTGAGTCACCAACCTCATAGGCGAGGCCCGAGCCTTCGAGTGAGATTTCAAAGTGGCGTGTATCCTTGTTCGACCCTTCGCCTGTCAGTTTCCGATTTACAGACAGTTTGGCCGGAAAGGGGTTCTTGCGTGAATAACCGGATTCCGTTGATGACATATGTTGGGAATTAAAGTGGAGTCGTCCAGAGCGTGCAAGCGGGATTCCTATGCGCCGTGCACTCCGGCGGCGACTTTCAGGCGCAACCCGTTCAAGCGGATGAAGCCAGTCGCGTCGTCTTGGTTGTAGGCTTGTGTGGGATCCGCTTCCATCGTCGCGATGTGGGGATTGTAGAGGCTGAGCGGGCTCTTGACTCCTGCGGCGTGGATGCCGCCTTTGTAAAGTTTCACGCGCGCGGTGCCGCTCACATTTTTCTGAGATTCGGTGACGAGAGCCTGGATGGCCTTCCGCTCCGGGGCAAACCAGAAGCCGTTGTAAACAAGTGTCGAGTATTTCGGAATGAGCGAGTCGCGGAGGTGCATGACTTCGCGGTCCATCGTCAGGGATTCCATCTGCCGATGGGCGAAGTGCAGGATCGCGCCGCCCGGGGTTTCATAAACGCCACGGCTTTTCATGCCGACGAAGCGGTTTTCGACCATGTCCACGCGTCCGACACCATGTTTGCCGCCGAGTTTGTTCAATTCGTTCATCACGCCGAGCGGATTCAATTTCTCGCCGTTGACCGCCACGCAGTTGCCGCCTTCGAACTCGAGTTCGACATGCTCGGGTTGGTCCGGAGCGTCTTCCGGGAGGACGGACAGCGTGGTGAAATAATCGCGGTTCTTCAGGTCGCCCGCATCATACCAGGGATCTTCCAGAATTCCGGCCTCGTAGCTGATGTGGAGAAGATTCCGGTCCATCGAATACGGCTTCTTGGCGCTGGCTGCCACAGGCACCCCGTGGGCCTCGGCGTAGGCGATCATTTCCGAGCGGCCGGGGAATTTTTCACGGAACCGGGCATCCCGCCAGGGGGCGATCACTTCGATTTCGGGTGCAAGCGCGGCGGCGGTGAGTTCGAAACGCACCTGGTCGTTGCCCTTGCCCGTGGCTCCGTGCGCGACAGCCATCGCGCCCTCGGCGCGGGCGATCTCGACCATGCGCTTGGCGATGAGCGGCCGGGCGATGCTGGTGCCTAGGAAATACTGACCCTCATAGATGGCGCCGGCCTGCAGCATCGGGAAAATGAAATCGCGGGCAAACTCTTCCTGAAGGTCATCCACATAGCACTTCGCAGCCCCTGTTTTGAGAGCTTTTTCCTCGAGACCATCGAGTTCCTCGGCCTGCCCCACATCCGCGCAGAAGGCGATGATTTCGGCTCCGTAGGTGTCTTTGAGCCAGTTCAGAATGACCGAGGTGTCCAGACCTCCCGAGTAAGCGACGACGATTTTTTTCATACGGGCGCGGATTCTGCTCGAAAGAGCAGGTTTTCGCAATCCCGGCGAAAGGGAATCTTGGTCTCCTCACGGCGAGGAATAAGAATGTGGTTGGATACGGGCCTGCCACGGTTAACAAAATTCCCTTTTCTGTTTCTGCTCAATCACAGACGAGCTCCATCGTTTGAGGCCAGTTTTAACGAGCCATTGAGCCGAGGTTTTTGTGTATGATTGGCGTGTCAGGGGGTATTGTAGATGGTGTCAATGCGGATCAAGAACTGCTCTGGATGAGTCAATGGCAGTCGGCTTCCGTCGAGTTGGAGAAGGTGAGGACCAGGGAACTGCGCGAAATGACTGAAGAAGCGCCCGCTGAACTTTCCAACCGTTGTGCAATTCCTGCTGCGGATTTTTTGGAGCAAAGAACAGGCGTTTCACGGTTGAGCGGGAACTATCATTCCTGCAAAATCATCCTGCGGAATTTTGCGAAATGATCTTCCCTCGAAAAAGCGTGGAGGGGCTTTTTTGTTAATCGGGTTTATGGT
>JBAWVX010000071.1:0-5910 GCA_037147075.1 bacterium | reverse complement strand
GACTTGCCCTGTGACTTGCCCTGTGACTTGCCCTGTGACTTGCCCTGTGACTTGCCCTGTGACTTGCGCGGTGACTGGTGCCGAACTGGGCTCCGTAGAATTGATCTCCTGCAAATAAGACGGTGCGAAGGGGAATTCGGTCCAGAGGCCAGTGGGCTCGAGGGTGAAGCGGGGCTTGGGGGTTTCCGCTTCGCGGCAGGCCGTGAGGATGCGTTGGATGCCGCGGCCCCAAGTCTCGATTTCCCCGGAGCGGAAAAAGACATGGGCTATGGCGGGATTGTGTGGGGCGGAGGAATGCGGGCCGAGGAGTTTTTTAAGAGTCCAGCCTTCCGGGAGGGTGCAGGGGTTCCAAATGGCGAGGCGGTTGGCATAAACGCGGATTTGCACCGGGGCGGGGACGGCGTAATCGCGGTGGACGAGGGCGTTGAGGATGGCTTCGCGCAGGGCGTCATCGGGCACGGGGTAGCGTTCGATGCGCTGGATGCCCCGGTAGGTGATGGCGGCTTTGAGATACTTGGTTTGCAGGAGGTCGATGGTGCCGGCGGCGAGAGAGAAGAGGTCGCCGTGGAGGGTGTCGTGGTAGGCCAGATCGGCTTCGGAGCGGAAGTAGCCGATTTTCACGAAGGCTCCGGTAATGAATTTCTCGGGGTCTTCGTGGAAAAGAAGCACGGCAGCGCGCTTGAGATAGGAACCTTCGGTGAGTTGGAGTTTTTCGACGAGGGAGGCTTTGGACGAGCGCATGTCCTCGGGAGCGATGCGACCGGCGGCGCGGGCGAGACTGCGGAACCGGCGGATCGCGCTGCCGGAGAGATTCGTTATTTTGACGCCGGGCATGGGAACGCTGTCCCAAGTGCGGCCATGGCGGCGCAGCAGGAATCGGTCGAGCGCGGGACCTTTGAGTTCCTGGAGGGTGCTTCCACTGCGAACAAAATAATGTCCGCGATAGCTGATGGGGTTGGGATAGGAATCGATGACGATTTCGATCCACAGGAGGCCGTTTTCGTTATGCAAATTCACGGAGACCAGAATGCCGAGAAGATCGCGGACCTTGTTCGGGATTTCCTCCAGAAGCCTCTTGGCATCGGGAAGTCCGACGATGCGGCTCTGGTCATCGCGCCCGATGTGAAGGGAGCCGCCGCCAGCGTTGGCGAAGCCGCAAACCCAGCGCAGGCATTCGTCGCGCCAAGTCTCCTTCCACTCGATGTGTTGGTTTTCAGTCATGGCTGATCCGATTTAATGACGAGCCAGGTGACGAGTTCGAGATCGGTTTTTTCGTGGATTTGCTCCTGGGCGTTGGGGAGAACGAAGCCGCGACTGGATTGGAGTCCGGAGGCGGCGCGTTTGCGGAAGGTGGAGGAAAGGGAGTTTACGGCCTTTTGAAGAAGGGTGTCATAGGCCGCCATGGCGTTACCATGGTTGGTCTCTTGGTCAAAGAGATTGCAAAGCTGGCTGTAGGCTTCCGCTTTGCCGGAACAAAGGATGCGGTAGATGTCGAGGATCTGCTTGGGATGCGCGAAGCCGAAGCGGACATTTCCATCGTCGAGGACATAAACAAGAAAGTAGGGATGGAGCGGGTTGATGGACTCGCTCGGCTCGGGCTTGGCGTCGGGGGGGCCTTCGCGATGCCCTTCCTGCCGGAAGCAGAAGATGACGCCAGGGCCGATGACTTTGTAGTCCGAGTGAGGCGGGACGCAGGTGTAGAGGCCGAAGGGGGCGTCTTCGAGGGCCTGTTTATTCGATTCGATGTATTTCAAGAGCTCCAAGCGGAAGTCGTCGAGGGTGAACTCGGTGAGAGAGACGCTGTCGCCGAGATCTTCAATATCGAGGACTTCGTCTTTTAGCCGGAGGAGTTGTTTGTCGCGATAGCGCAGGTCGTCGGAAATGATGTCTTCGATCTCCTCGTTTTTGAGCACATTGTCCTCGAAGGTAGCTGAGAGGTCCACGAGGGCCATGCGGGCTTCAACGCGATTCTTAAGGTTGATGTATTTGTTAAGGTCTTCCGTGGGCCAGAAGTTCACAAGGTGCACCGCGTGGTTGATGCTGCCGATTCGGTCAATACGGCCGAAGCGCTGGATAATGCGCACGGGATTCCAGTGGATGTCGTAATTAACCAAGTAGTCGCAGTCTTGAAGATTCTGACCTTCGCTGATGCAGTCCGTCGCGATGAGAAGGTCGATCTCGCCGTGCTGCGGCATGGAAGGAATCTTCGCGCGTTTTTTTGCGTGGGGGGAAAAGTTTGTCAGAATCTGGTCGAAGGCGCTCTCACCAAAAGTGGTGCGGATATTGCCGCCGCCGCACACGAGAGCCATGTGGATGCCGAGTTCCTTGTGCGCCCAGTCGAGCAACGAATCGTAGAGGTAACTTGCGGTATCGGCAAAAGCGGTGAAAACGAGAATTTTCTTATTTGGCTCGCCGAGCTTGGTCGTTGTGGGCTTTTTCAGCTTCGCAACGATAAGTTTTTTCAATTCCGCCAGCTTGGCATCGTCTTTGGGCGACACGCTGCGGGCAGCATTGAAGAGGGTAAGAAGCTGATCCTTGTCGCGTTTGAGAGCCTTGAGCCACCCGTCGTCGCCATCAAGGCGGAGGTGGTCGAGTCGGAATTTCAATTTGCCCCCGACCTGCATGGCCTCTTCAAGTTCCTCGTCGTGCCCGGGGTCGTCGAGTTCCAGTTCAAGTTCCTCCGAATCGGGATTCTGTTTGGGCAGGGCCTGGAAGTTTTTGATCTTCTTTTCGAGCCCCTCGATCTTCGCGATGGTCCGCTCCATGGTGATCTCGAAAGATTTCACAGAACTTTCCAGGCGCTTGAGGAAGTTGACCTTCATCATTCCGATGAGGAAGTGTTCGCGATCGGCTTGGGAAAACGGAAACGACCCCTGTTTTTCATAGTCGGCCTTGTGATCTGTAAGAACGAATCGCGAGGGGTTGAAGAGTGCCAATTTGTAAGCGGCGATTTCGTCGTTGAGCTTGTCGTAGGAGAGGAAGCGCCCCTGCAAATCAATCTCGGGATAGAGTGAGATAGGCTTCTCTCGTTTCGGGAATCCTCCGAGCTGCTCGATGGTAGCCTTGTAGTATTTTTGAATGTGTTTCCGTGATCGGGCGATGGTCAGCTCGTCGAGAAGCTTAAAAAATGCGGCATTCAGCTTGTCAAGAAGCTCGCTGGTTTTCCGCTCATGGGTTTGCTTCTTCGCCCAGTGCGAGAAGGCTTTTTGGGCAGTTGCGAGGGTCTCTTTCAGACTGCCGACGCCGATTGTTTCCGCGAAGGCGTCGTCCTTGTTTTCCGTAAGAAAATAAAGCTGGTTGCGGAGATCCTTGAGGTTGTTGTTGACCGGTGTGGCGGAAAGCAGAAGGACCTTGGTGCGGATTCCGGCCTTGATAATATCGTCCATAAGTCGCTGGTAGCGGCTCTTGCTAATGATATTACCCTCTTCATCCTTCTTGCCGAGGGTGTTATTGCGAAAGTTGTGCGATTCATCGATGACGATGAGGTCGTAATTGCCCCAGTTGAGCGTCGCCAGATTGATGTCGCCGGAATAGCCCGTCTCACGGCTCAGATCGGTGTGCGAAACGACGTCGTATCGGAATCGGTCATCGACGAAGGGATTCAGTAGGCTGTTGGAACGATAGACCGTCCAATTGTCGCGGAGCTTTTTCGGACACAGAACGAGGACGCGCTCGTTCTTCAGCTCGAAGTATTTCATGACAGCAAGCGCCTCGTAGGTTTTTCCCAGACCCACGCTGTCCGCAATGATACAGCCATTATGTCGAAGGATTTTGTTGATGGCTCCTTTGACGCCGTCCTTTTGGAACTCGAAAAGTGCCTTCCAGATATCTGTCTCAAACAGGCTTGTCTTTCCGAGATCTGCATCAGTCTTACCTGCATCACCAAGGAACTTCTCGAAGATGTGATAAAGCGTCTTGTAATAGATGAACTCGGGAGTGTGGTTTTCGTAAAGTTGCCCGAGGTAGGCGAGAACCTCCTTCTTCACATCTTTGACCAAGTCATCGTTGCTCCAAATCTCATCAAACCACTGCTTGAGTTCCTGCCGGTCACGATTTCCGTCAACGATGAGGTTGAGTTCAATATTGTTTCCAGATGATCCAAGTCCAAGACCGCGCACCGTGAAATTGGAGCTTCCAAGAATAGCATCCTCCACGCCGCCGTTGGCGATGTGATACATTTTTCCGTGGAGAAGATTCGATTGCTTGATGGTCTTTATATCCACCTTGCGGTCGATCCAATCAGCGCACTCCTTGGCAACTCGTTTTTGCTGAAGCTTGTTGGCGAGTTCTAATCCAGCGGCGTCGATGATGAATGCCTTTTTTTCAGTCTTGCTCGGGTCGAGACGGTTGACAAAGGAGGGTTCCCCAAAAAGGAAATAAAGGTGCTCGATGCGTTCGAGTTCATCTTTAAGTGCGTCGAAGGCGTAGATCGTGAAGTAGGCAGAGACGATCGAGAGCTGTGAATCAGTCTGAATTTTCGCTCGCAGAAAGTCGGCGACCGAGCCCCTGGTGTGGTTGTCGCGAAGGCCAGAGGTATTCAGTGTTGCGGGCATTTATTTAATTAAGAAAAGGTTGCATGAATTAAATATTGACAGATCAATAACCTGCGAGTCGCTATCAGTGTAAAAAAAGCGCATTATTGTGCATTGAGTTTTTCGATTCAGAAAGCATTTTTTTGACAGAATCGGAGCGTAGCGGAGAAAGACTGCTGGAAGTAGCCCGTAGGGTGAGCGGAAGCGAGTCAATTTACAGGATTAACAGGATTAGCGGGACTGGGGGGGAATGTTGAATGTTGAATGTTGGATTGCGGATGGCATTATTTCAGGCGTTTGAGATTGTTTGCTGCAAGCAGTGTGCGCATCTGGCTGATGGCGATTTCATTGAGCTTAAGCAGGCGCTCGGACTGGGAAATACCTTGGCGGATGAGAACGGAATTGAGGCTCTCGAGATTTGTGAGGACGACAAGTTGCTCAAGCGGAGCATGGTCGCGGATGTTGCCTTCGGCATCGGGATGAGAATCGCGCCACTGCTTGGCGGTCTGTCCGAACAACGCGACATTAAGCAGATCGGCTTCGTTAGCATAGACAAGAGATGCTTGGGCCTTGGTGAGTGTCGGCGGCAGGAGTGTTTCTTTGATGGCGTCGGTGTGGATGCGGTAGTTGATCTTGGCGAGGGTGCGTTGGAGGCTCCAATCGAGCTTCAGGCGGCTGTTTTCATCCTCCTTAAGCCGCTGAAATTCCGTGATGAGATAGAGTTTGAACTCGGGGCTGAGCCAAGAACCGAACTCGAACGCAATATCCTTGTGAGCGTATGTCCCGCCGTATCGACCGGCACTGGCAATCAGCCCTTTGGCCCCTGTCAGGTGGATCCACTTTTTGGCCGAAAGGAAGAAGCTGTTTCGACCGGCCTCATTTCTAATTCCCTCGAATCCGGGGGAATTAAAATGCGGGTTGTTGATCCGCTCCCATACACCAAGGAACAGAACAGTGTCTTTGTTCTTTAGCCACTGTTCGATGAGCGCGCCAGCGCCGTCGAAGTTGCGCACCATGTCAGTGAGCGAGATGTAGTCGCCCTCGGGACGGGGCAGTATGCCGATCGTTGTTCCATGGACGCTGATGGTGATTTGTTTGGATTTACTCATTTTTTCTGCGCTTCGAAATTTCCAAGAACTTCTCCTATGACGACCGTGTAATTGAGGTTTCCGTGATCAAGGCAAGGTCCACATCAGGCAGGAGGGAAGTTAATGATAGATGTTAAATGTTGGATGGTGGATTCATTCAGAATTCAAAATTGCTCATTCAAAATTTCGCAGCCCGTGCGGAGTGTGCGTTTCCAAGAGATCATGGGGTGTTTTAATTTTGGATTTTGGATTTTGGATTTTGGATTTTGGATTTTGGATTTTGGATTTTG
>JBAWVX010000070.1:0-6093 GCA_037147075.1 bacterium | reverse complement strand
ACACTTACACCAACCCCTCAAAAAACAACGGGGTGCTCTGTGCAACGCTTACCTTCAAATGGAACGATGTAGATGCAATCATCGATGGGAACGAAGAAGATCTTCTGCCCCGTATACTTTTCTTGATTGGGGTGCTCAGCCACCCTCCAGACATCCCCTCTTCCGAGGTGGACGACAATGGCCTCGAAACACACATGACGCGTTTCTTTGAGGAACTCGTTTTTGTTGGAATCCCAGTCAAATTGCACAAGAAACGGATGCCCTAAAGGCACACGCTGCGCAAGAGATTATTTTTTTCGCATCGCAGCAACGAGCCTGATTCTCGAGGTTGTGTCTGGAATAACGAGCCTCTTCTCTCCCCAGTAATAACTAACCTCCGGATCCGGCCCAAAAAACAGATGGGGATTCTGAGTAAATAGGTCAAATTGCTCTGTCGAGATAATGCCGCGTTCCCTGTATTTGGTAAGCGATTCGAGCTGAAAATCATGGCGAACACTTTCTTTCATGATCTCTTTCATCGCTGCTGCTGCTGCCATTTCGGTCATTGGCGAGAGGGGATCAATCGCCCTGTAACCGACCATTCGGAATTCTGGCGAAACATAGATGTTCGTCTCGGTGCTTCGGCGAGAAACATCCACCCCGCCTATCTGCCGCATGTCAGGGGAGGAGGCGATAAGCTTCGTTGCAAATCCGGTTGTTGTAGTCAGCGTAAATTGGCCCCGGCGGTCTGTTCGTGCCGTTCCGATACGTTCATCTGCCACGGGAAATACAATCATGCCCCTCCTTCCCGGCCGTGTCGCATTCACGAGAGCGCCAGATACCGGCTGTTTCGTTATCGAGCTGGTGACACGGCCTTCGTAGGTGGTTGCCGGCATACTTGGCCATGGGGAAGCGCAAGAACTGAGAAATAATGCAGGTATGAAACAGAGGATACGCATTTTTTCCCAATGTTAGTCCATGAGCCACGCGCGTTAGCGCGTTGGCTCCACAACCTGGTTCGCTTTGTTTATTCTCTTGAAGCTGACCTCAGATAAATCACCTCGGATGCTTGCGTGCTCCACAGTGATGGAAACCACATGGCCCGAATTGTCTAAGTCCAAATAAATATCCTCCGATAACTCACGGGTCTCGGACGGAATGCCGCCTCCAAACTCAAGGAGCGCGGTGTCGGTATCTTCAAAATATTTGATTTTCATGTATTTTTGTCCTCGTAGTCACGGTCAAAGAAAGCATTGTGCACGGTCTGCTGATCCTCAAGAAGGATAACGCGCAATGCCCGATTCTCAAAGTCAGAAATCCGCGCCCATCGTCGAATGCGTCCATCTGATTGAATCTCTTCTGATTCAGGATGCTCGATGACGCGCTCAATCCATTCATCCTTGATTCCGATCCGGTCGAGACGCTGGCGCGTGTGCTGAAAATATTCAGTCTGAAGGAATCGTGGCATCGGAATCTATTTTTTCAGCGAATGTCAAAAGTGAGCCGTGACAAGTATGGTCGTTGGCTTTAGCGCCTTTTAATGTTCGATCATTGTTCCTCTCTACCTTCAAAAACAATTTTTCGCTTAATCATTTTGCCATTGTGCCTATGCCTCATCTCTTGCTTCACGGGTAGCATCCAGTCCGAATCAGTGTCGAAATAACAAATATCAGTAACGGAAATGTATTCCGTCGAGTCCTTGAGAAAAGAATATTCCCATTCAAATAGTGCATAATCATCGTCTTTTCTTGTGCAAGCCCCAGCAAGCTTCAATCCCTTAAAAACAAAAGCATCAGGAATCTCATACTTTTTCCGCAAATCGGAAATTATCTCCGGTTTGGACATCCATTCCTGATGAATAGTAATAGCCCGTGCCCGCAGTTGCTGCTGGGGATCAGTGCATCCAGCAAGTAAGAGGCATAGAACAATCAAAAGGAAAAGGCGGGTCATATTACTTATCGAACATTATTTATTCACACGAAATTCCAATTTAACCATAAAGGCGAGAAAAAACCTGACAGTTTCTGTATAATTGCATAGTTCTGTTATTAAATAAATTATAAAAGGTATTATCAAATCACTAACGATCATCTCACCAAAAATCCTATTTTCCAGCCGCGGAAAAAATGGTCATGGGTCTTGTTGGAAACAAGTACCTGCATAACAGCATAAGACGCACAAGCAACATCTTTTGGCGTCAATTTCTGCCTCCATCGAGCATCTACACGAGATTTGAAATCTTTTGAAATCATTGGCACGCGTGGCGCATCTCGTTCAGGGCGAGGTCGAGCGGGCTGCCGGGTTGTGGGGCGAATTGCTGGCGCATGATGTCGATGGTGCGAAGGGCCCGGTTTTTCTGACCTTTTTCGAGGAGGGCGCTGACGAAGGGGAGGCCGACTTCTTTGACGAAGTTGCCGCCGCCGGTTTTTCCGATGGTGCGGAGCTGGGCGTGGAAGACGAGGGCGGCTTTGTCGATGCCGTCGTTGGCGAGGGCTTCGCGGACGCGTGTGGCAGCGACTTCGCAGCTCAGATCGGAGCGGCTGCCGAGGTTTTGTGAGAGGATGCGGCGCTCGGTATCGACGGCTTGAGTGGCGTTGCCGGTTTCGCGCTGGAGGGCGGCGGTGGCCTGCTGGTGGAGCACTTTGGAATCGGCGTCGCGGGCGAGGGCCTTGGCTGCTTGTTCATGGACGCGGAGGCGCTCGGCTGCGGGCGCGTCGGAGCTTTCGAGGAATGCGGTGAGTTTGTTCCAAGCCTCGGGATTTTGCGGGCAGCGGGTAGTGGCACTCTCGAGTGCTGCGCGGGCGTTGGCGATGTCGCTGTGCTTGGAAAAAATTTCGGCCATGGTCAGGTCGTTCCGGGAGGCGAGAAATGCGGGCGTGTCGCGGAAGCGGGCGGCGAGCTGGCGGAGCTCGTGGTCGCTGACCGGCTGCCAAGTCTGGGGGTCGAGGGCAATGCCAGTGACGAGATTCTGCGCGGGGTCGCGGCCGCAGTTGAGTTGCCATTTGTTTGGCGCACTCATGTAGCCGAACCAGGCGTGGCCGCCGTTACTGCCTTGGCCGTTGAACAACACGGTGGGGAGCCCGAGTGCCTTGCCTGCGAAGGCGGCGTAGTAGGCCTGGTCGATGCAGATACCGCCGTTCTTGCGAATCGCGGCAAGCGTGTAGGGGCCATTGGTCCAGAAGAAGCGTTTGGCCTTGATGCGGTCCTCGCGATAGCGGATCGATCCGAAAGCGCGCTCGAAGTTGCCTGCGTTGAGGGGAATGTTTTTCTGCGCCCAAGCGGTCTCCGAGGGGGCGAGAAAGGCATCCACGAGAAACTTCAGCTGGTCGCCCGAGAAGCGGCGCAGATCGAGCAGGAGACGGCCGGATTCATTGGCAGCCACCCAGCGGCCGAATTGCTCAGCCACTGGCGGAACCTCCTTGGGAACGAGATCGGGACGGACCTGCTGGTGCGGCCAATACGAAGGCAGGGCGGAGTCGTTCACGACCGCGATGGCAATGGCGAGCGCGGAATACTCCCGCCATTTCGCAGGATGGGCATCGCGAATGGAGCGCAGGTTTTTCAAGACCAGAGGAGCGATATCCCGGGCATCCAGCGTGGAAAATAGGGCGCGTAAAAAGGCCGGATCGGCCATGACATCCGCCGCCAACTCGTTCCCGGCAATCGCGGCGAGCGAACCTGAGTCGAAGGAAGCCCCGGGAGGCAGAATCTCCTTCTGCATGGCACGCTGAACCTCAGGGGCACCAGACATGCGGACCGCCTCACTCTGGCCGATGGGAAGGGCATCCGGCGGCGGTGTGACACCCGTGACACAAAGCAAAAGTTCACTGCTGCCCGGACGGCGGAAAAAGCAACGCTGCACGAGAGCGGCGTTCTCAGCGGAGGCGTCGCGCGAGAGGAGATCGCACCAGCGCCAGAGATCGAGCCATTCTCCGAGGGAGGCATCCTTGGCGAGGCTTCCTGCTTTACCGGGTTTGTAAGCCGCGATCAGGCGACTTTCCAGATCGCTGAGCGAAGCGGGAAATCCTTTTGAAAAGATGGCTTGGCGGTCACTCGCGGTGGGTGGTTGGTCCAGACCGTCCGCCATGGCGCTGCCTGCTGGAAGCATGACAACTATGGCCGCAAGCGCCCGAACAAACACGCCTGCTGCATTTCGGTGTGAGATTTGTTTTAAAGTCAACACGCTTGGCCAACAAACTAGGGGTCAGGGTTCATTTTCTTTCATTTTTTCCTCAAAAAATTGCCACAGCTCTCTTGGCACCTTCGCCTTAAGACGCGCCGCATCCATACGGTGAACCACCCGGCTCACATTGGCTGCGTTTTTCATTCCCAAATGCCCGGCGATCCATGTTTGCGAAACCGTTGTCTTTTTCCAAAGCAATCCCGCCAAGAGAACCTTGCGCGGCTCGGTGCAGCGATGCCCGGCCAATTCCTCCTCACTGAAGCCCGCCGCGCGCAATCCCTCCTCCAAGAGGGCCAACGCCTTTTGCTCGCCGTGGGTTTTTCTCTCCGGGCTCGCATCGTAGCTCCGCGCCTTGCGGTTTCGCTCGATCGCCGCCGCCCCGACCTTCATCAACTGCTCGGCGAATGACTGTTTTCCCCAATACCATCCCCTTCGCAAATGACTTCCCCTCTTGTCGGCATCCGCATCCACTGCCACCCATCCACTCCGATCACGCTCCTCCGCAGCGCGTTTGTCCAAGCGCTCAACCAGCTTTTTCCGTCCCTCCACCGTATCCTCCACGCCCATCGCCCTCAGTCCCTGCTCCGCCGCCAACCACTTCGCCCTCTGATGCGGCATCAAGGCATACCCGCCAGCAAGACTGCTCCACGGATAATCCAAAACACCCTGCCCCTGTGTCACATCCACCAGTCCGGCACGGCAGGGATTCAAGTGAATGTAATCCCACAGCGTTTCGTAGTAGTAGGCACTCTCCCCATCGACCACCACCGCCTTGTAGCGATCACCAAACAACCGCCCCCATTCGCGATGCCGCACATTGAACCGCCGCGTCACCGTGTTTTGCAGCCACTTCATCCCCTCGACCAGATTCGCCTGGGGCGTTTGGATGAAAAGGTGGTAATGGTTATCCATCAATACCCAAGCATGCACCAGCCAACCGGTCTTTTCACACGCATCGGCCAGACATTGCAAAAAAAACCGCCGATCATGTTCATCCAAAAAAATCGCCGATCCCCGATTCCCCCGAGCCATCACATGATAATAAGCCCTCTCAAATTCCAGTCGAATACTTCGCGCCATGCTGCGATTCTATTAGACGGAGACGACAGACGCAATCTCAAAATGAAAGAAAATGAACCCTGACCCCTTGTTTGATGTCGCCGAAAGTGCATTGGGAATTTATCGCGCCAAGCTCGCAACCAGTCCTACTACTGTGCCATAAATCATATGGGCGCCTAACTGAGCAAGGCCTGTGGCAGGCCCTCGGTCATGATATCGCTGCTCCGGGTGGTGTTCCATGATCAAAATCGACACCAGCAACATGGCTATGACGCCATGAATGCTTCCCAATAACAAACCGGTGAGAGCATTAAACGGTAGCGAGGAGAGATTCAGAAACGCGGCGTAGACGAACGCGAAGCCAATACCCATGCCGATATGAATTGCCATACCAACAGGAAAAGCGGATCGATTGCCCGAACCAACGACCAACGCACCGCCCGCCCGAATCACATCCACATGAGCCCAGCCCAGCCAGCGGGGTAGAAGAAGAAAAAATGTCATAGCCATAGTCCCGGCAAGGCCGCCCGATAGCAACAAGATGGAAGTTTTCATCCTCCAAGCTCGGATGGTGTGGTCCGCTTCGAAATGGGGTGATTGCCGCCATGGCTTATAGATTCGAGGCACCCCCGAAACACATAAAGCCTCCACCGTTAAGATCGCATAATCTCGCCCCGCCCCGAGATGCCATATTCGCGACTCGCAAACCAACAAAATGAAAGGAAATAGGTGTCAGGGTTTATTTTATTTCATTTTTAGGTTCCGAGTGTTGGTTTCATCTTATGGCGGCGTCGTATTTATAGGTGGTTTTTTGAATGAAAATGAACCCTTCTCTGAAAAAGCGTTGTCAAGAGGGTAAAGTTCTTTTCATT
>JBAWVX010000069.1:0-6264 GCA_037147075.1 bacterium | reverse complement strand
TGTCGTGAAAAGTCCAAAAGCTAACGGCTTTTGGAATTAGCCTAGAAAAAGCATTGGAACCACAGATTTCAGGCACAGAAAAGCACGGATTACCAAGGCTTGGCAGAGTTCAAGGCACACAAACTGCGGGTGAGTTGTGATGAAGCGAAATTTGATACGCAACTAATTGAATATCTCAACTCTGTGAAACCTGTGGATACTACAAATATCTATCAGGTTTCGAACTTTAGCGCGCCGCATGGAAATCTGGAAAAAAGTTCGAAGTTCGGCTCAGGCAGAAATTCTTAACCAGTCCCCTCTGCTCAGAGCCGCCCACGTGGAAATGATACCCAGGGTTCCACCCGCGAGCTGCATGAGTAGCGGGTTTACCCGCGAAACGATTTCGGGGTGGTTGCATGTGACGCCCAACGCACTTCGCGGCTGAAGCCGCTACTCATGCGGTTTGGCTGAACTCATACCAATAGCCGATAGGGTTTGGACTCTCATTCTGATGGCTCCAAGTATTGGACACATGGCCCCAGGGAGAGCGAAAGCGCCCCCCGAAAAAATTTTCCGTTCAAACTCTTTTTAAGGTCTAAGAGCAAGCTGACTTTGGTATCAGATCCACAGCTCAGGGGTTTGGGACCTTGTTTTGACCAAAAATCCGACCACCTAATTTTTGACATTCTGCACATTCGGTCCACTACCGGGTTCAGGCTTAACACCTCATCGATCGCCGCCCTGGCTCCCAGAGGAGTCGGCAAGTCACCTTGCGAACAGCATCGCCTCGTCGTTTTTTGATTTTTTTCTGCAAGCAAGCAGGAAAATCTATTCCCTGATGAGGACCTTCCGTTCATTGCTTCTAAAAAAAATTGATATCCGCATGCGGGGCCTGGCGGTTTTGCGGCTCCGTTTGCACAAGCACATCGCACAAGTTGATTCCGTAAGGCCTCACAACCACACCTTCGGGCAATTGCTCTGCTATATGTCAAACGGGGGCACACTGCACATTCAGCGGGATAGCTATGAGATCGCAACTGGAACACTGGCTTGGATTGCGGGAGGCCGGACACATTCATTCCAAGAACATCGACTCCGAAGACCCCTCTGCCTCGCCATTGATTTGCGCATCGACCCCCAGCCCGCCACGAAGGTCACCGTGCTCAATCATTCGGAGGCGGCCAGAATCCGCACCAGAATTTCCGAAATTGGCCGCTTGAAAAATCCCGCATCCATCGAATCCAGCTTTCTGGCTGCCTCGCATACCTTGGCGATACTGGATATCGAATTGCGTGCCCTGGGTTTTTTACCGAGGGAAGCGGCTCCGACACCCGCCATCATCAGAAAATTCCAGTCACTCGCCTCGGATCCCGCTTTTTTCCATTCCCGTGTGGAGGACATCTGCAAACAACTTGGCCAGGATGTTGACTACCTGAACCGGCTCCACAAGAGGCATACGGGACTGTCTCTCCTCCGGCAGCGGGATGCCTATTGTCTGGAGCGTTGCAAAAAGGCTTTGAACGAAGGCGGCCCCGTGTCGGAGGCGGCGGAAAGTTGTGGCTTTGAGGACATGAACTACTTCTCCCGATGGTTTCGGAGACAAACTGGTATGAGCCCGTCGGAGTTCGCGGGGCGATCTTCCAATCGCAATAAATAAAAGTCGGTATTGTGCTATGACTCCCCCTTTTGGCGTAACGCCTGACGTGCTGTGCGTGGCAAGGTGGCTCTATGAAACCGCCAGCCAACATTCTTGTCACCGGATCGAGCAGGGGGCTCGGACGAGGGATTGCCCTCTCCCTCGCTGAAGCCGGCCACAGCGTGGCAATCCACTTTGCGGGAAACCGTGAGGCCGCCACGGAAACATCCCGGCTTTGTTCGGAAGCCGCACCGAATCCAGCCCAGCGTTTTCCTCTTGTCGGGGGCAATGTTGGAGAGGCTGCGGACCGCGCCCGCATCATGGAGGAAACGCTCTCGGCATTTGGAAGACTCGACGCCCTGGTGAACAATGCGGGCATCGCCCCGCGCGTGCGGGCCGACCTGACCGAGGCCACCGAGGATGTTTTCGACGAGGTGATGGCCGTGAACCTCAAAGGTCCGTATTTCCTGACCCAACTCGCCGCCCGCCACTGGCTCTCGCGACCCGGAGAGTCTGTTCTCCCTAGTGGCTACCAGTTGATCAATGTCTCATCACTTTCAGCCGACACCGCCTCGATCAATCGCGGCGAGTATTGCATTTCAAAAGCCGGGCTCGCCATGGCAACCAAACTCTGGGCCACACGGCTTGCCGACGCGGGAATTTCTGTCATCGAACTCCGCCCCGGCATCATGGCCACCGACATGACTGCCGGTGTGCGTGAAAAATACGACCGCTTGCTCGCGGAGGGAATTGTGCCGATGAAGCGCTGGGGATCTCCCGGCGATGTCGGACTGGCCGTTGTCGCAATCCTTTCGGGCGCGTTCCCCTTCTCGACCGGCGACGCCATCAACATCGATGGAGGTTTCCATCTGAAACGACTATGATCACATCCGACCCCAACATCTCACCGGCAGATCTCCTGCCCGCCATTGAAAAACTCTGGAATGCCTCGGCACCGAAGATTCTCTCGATAGACCAGGACGAGGTTCCGGGAAAAGCCACGCCCGTTTTCACGGTCCAAGGAAAATACACCGCAAGAGGATGGACCGAATGGACGCAGGGATTCGTCTATGGATCCGCCATTCTGCAATTCGATGCGACGGGGGATACAAGATTCCTTGAAATCGGACGCGAGCGCACCCGCACCCGCATGGCACACCACATCACCCACATCGGGGTGCACGACCACGGATTCAATAATGTCAGCACCTACGGGAACCTGCTTCGCCTGATGGTGGAAGGAAAAATTCCGCACGATGCCTGCGAACGTGATTTCTACGAATTGGCACTCAAGTGCACCGGCGCTGTGCAGGCGGCGCGTTGGACCCCCATCTCCAACGGAGGCGGTTACATTTATTCGTTCAATGGACCCCATTCCCTTTTTGCCGATACGATCCGAAGCCTGCGGGCTCTGGCCGTTTCCCATTCACTCGGCCATGTGCTCATGGGGGAGCGTGACGCCCGCATTTGCCTGCTCGAGCGCCTGGTGCAACACGCCAAGACAACTTCCGATTTCGCGGTTTATTTCGGCGAGGGGCGCGACGCCTACGACATCCGTGGGCGGGTTGCCCATGAAAGCATTTTCAATACAAACGACGGAAACTACCGGTGTCCGAACTCCCAGCAGGGCTATTCGCCTTTCAGCACCTGGACGCGCGGTCTCGCGTGGATCATTGCCGGTTATCCGGAACAGTTGGAATGGCTCGCCACACTGCCGGAGAGCGAATTCGAAACTTTAGGTGGCCGTCGGCATGTCGAGTCCTTGTTTCTCAAGGCAGCCTGCGCGGCGTGTGATTTCTACATCGAGCAATCACCTGTCGATGGCATCCCTTACTGGGACACGGGCGCGCCGAATTTACACAAACTGGGAAACTATCTCGACCGTCCGGCCCAAATCGAAAACGAATGGGAGCCCGTGGACAGCTCTGCCGCCGCGATCGCGGCCCAGGGGCTTATCCGCCTCGGTCGTTATCTCAAAGACACGCCAGAGGGAGCCCGCTACCTGCAAGCCGGACTCACCACGGCCCGCACGGTTCTCTCCGAGCCCTATCTTTCGACCTCGGCGGAGCACCAAGGACTGATCCTCCATTCGATTTACCACAGGCCAAATGGCTGGGACTACATTCCCGAAGGGTCAAAAATCCCTCTCGGCGAATCCTCCATGTGGGGTGACTACCATGCCCGTGAACTCGCCCTCTATATTCAACGCCTCGCCAACAACCAAGATTACACATTCTTCGGCTGCATCGACCGCCGTTGAAAGCCTCACAAACCAACCATCATCCATGACCATCTCCGACCTCTCTCAAATCGAAGGCCGCCGCTACCCGGCCCGCAGGCGAACTCAAAACCTTGCCGGGGGCGTCGCTCCCATCCAGGCCAAGAATTTCTGCATCGGCAATGTGACACTCGATCCCGAGGGCGGACAGGTGCCTTGGCACAATCAGGAGCAGGAGGAGGTCTACTTCGTGGTCGAGGGAACGGGTGAAATGTGCCTGGGCGAGGAACGCCAAATTCTCATGAGCGGGCAGATGGTCTACATCCCGGCTGGCGTTTTTCATCAACTCACAAATATCGGAACAACCCCGCTTCGGATGATCTATTGCTACGGTCCGGCCGGCGATGTCGCCCACTGGCGCCAGGAACTTGAGGGCACATTGCCCAAGGCGGGAGTCGAAGCCCCGGCCCTTCCGCCGGGCGCGCAACCACAATGCACCAAGAAACCCGAGTAAATTTCGAACGCTTCCAATTATGAAAAAACACAAAGTCGGCATTATCATGAACGGCGTCACGGGACGCATGGGCACCAACCAGCATTACATCCGCTCGATCCTCGCGATCCGCAAACAAGGTGGAGTGAAAATCAATGACGGCGAGGTGATCTGGCCCGAACCTGTCCTTGTCGGACGGAACGAGGCGAAACTCGCCCAGCTCGCTGCGATGGACGAGGGAGTGCGTTGGACCACGGAGCTTGAGCCCGAACTCGCGAATCCCGCCAACACGATCTACTTCGATTCCCAGACCACGGGACGTCGTGCCAGCGCAGTCAAACAGGCGATCGCCGCCGGCAAGCACGTTTATTGCGAAAAGCCAACAGCAGTCACCTCCGCCGACGCGCTCGATCTTTACCACACCGCCACTCAAGCCGGAGTGAAGAACGGTGTCGTTCAAGACAAACTGTGGCTCGGGGGAATGCGAAAAATCCAACGCCTTAAGGAACAAGGCTTCTTTGGAAAAATCCTGAGCGTCCGCGGAGAATTCGGCTACTGGGTGTTCGAGGGTGACAACATCACCGCCCAGCGTCCGAGCTGGAATTACCGCAAGGAGGACGACGGTGGCATCATCGTCGATATGCTCTGCCACTGGCGCTATGTGCTTGACAACCTGTTCGGCGAAGTGAGGGCCGTTTCGTGCCTCGGAGCCACGCACATCCCCGAGCGCGTCGACGAGCAAGGACGCAAATATCCCTGCACCGCCGATGATTCGGCCTACGCGACCTTCGAACTCGAAGGGGGTGTCATCGCCCATTTCAACTCCAGTTGGACCGTCCGCGTCCGCCGCGACGATCTGCTCACGGTGCAAGTGGACGGAACCCACGGCACAGCTGTCGCAGGCCTGCGGGAGTGCTGGATCCAGCACTATGGCAACACACCCAAGCCGACATGGAATCCCGACATCCCCCAGCCGATCGATTTTTTCGGAGGTTGGGCGAAAGTTCCCGAACAAGAGGTCCACGACAACGCCTTCAAAATTCAATGGGAGCTGTTCCTCAAACATGTCATCCTTGACGAGCCATTCCCTTGGACGCTCCTGCAAGGGGCAAAGGGTGTGCAACTCGCCGAACTCGGCCTCAAAAGCTGGGAGGAACGCAGGTGGCTTCCCGTTGAAAAACTGGCCTGAGACCCATAGCTCAGAGGTTTGGGACATTGTTTTGACTCCTTACAGCTTGGGCCGCCTAGTCCCGGGGAGCAGACCCGCTCTCCGGTCCGTAGGCTGCGAGCCAGAGGCCCTCGGGTGTGCTGGCACGCGCCCTCGCGGGCCACACCAATAAAAATGCAGCTGGTGGCTTGTAAATCCGCTCCGTGTCGGGCGCGAGGCGCACCCGGCCTAATGGGACAACCATCTACGCCACAAGGAACGGTTGGCCAAATAGAGAGCACGTCATTTTCAAGAAGTAGCAGTTTAAAAAAACCAAGCCATCTTCTATTCTGCAAAGGCTACGACTGGAGTCGCGCACTTGCTGCATAAACAGAACTTCTTATATTGATAGAATCAAGAAACTTGTGAGCCTCACAGATTAAATCAATTATACTAAAAGCTGAATGCTTTTGGATTTTACTGTAGCGGCGGTCTATGACCGCCGATGTTTAACGACTCCGGCGCTCATAGAGACGCCGCTATCAAGTTAAAACGGCGCGCTAAAGTTCGAAACCTGATAGATATTGGTAGTATCCACAGGTTTCACAGAGTGCAGATATTCAATTAGTTGTGTATCAAATTTCGCTTCATCACAACTCACCCGCAGCTTGTGTGCCTTGAACTCTGCCAAGCCTTGGTAATCCGTGCTTTGAGGTGGCCTGAAATCTGTGGTTCAAATGCTTTTTCTAGGCTAATTCCAAAAGCCGTTAGCTTTTGGACTTTTCACGACA
>JBAWVX010000068.1:0-6550 GCA_037147075.1 bacterium | reverse complement strand
TACGACACCTTCACTACCTACGGCAGGTGGTGCTCGGCGCAACGCTTACGGTGCTTTGCACAACGCTTACCCTCTACCAGCTCGACGCCAGCCTCGATGCCCGCGCCACCCGCGATGGCCTCCAAACGATCCAATCCGCCCAACTCGAAAAATACGCCACCCGCACCCTCTCGACACGCATCGCAGGAAACAATTGCAACCTCACCAGCCTCCGCGAATGGATTTCCCCCGATTCCAAGCCCGCCAAGTGGAAACCAGTCAAAATCTCCCCCATCCGAGACCTCTTCGCCGCCTCCCTCTTCATCCGCAGCCAATCCCTCGCCAAAGGCGAAAAAGTCCGCACCCTCGTCTTTCCAGGCGGATCCCCCTTTCTCGTCGATATCGAATCCCTCGGACCCGATAAAATCCCCATCGCCGGCACCCCACGCGACGCCCTGCGCCTCGACATCAAAATCCAAAGCGTGAACACCAAAAAAGCCAACGCCCTCGAGCCCCACCACAAATTCCGCTCCGGCACCCTCTGGCTCAGCAACGACCCCGACCGCATCCTCCTCCGCGCCGAAGTCCAAGTCTTCGTCGGCTACGTCTTCGCCGAATTAGCCTCGTTCCAGCCAGCTGACAGCCCCCCTTGTTTTCGATAGCTTGACAGATCTTTCGTCGGAGGATCGCGGGGGCTGCACCGAGGACAAAAGTGACTAAGAATGGCCCCCTCCGGCATCAAAAAGCGGGCGTCGAAAATGCCCCCCATCGCCACTTACTTAGCGCTATTCTTGCTTGACCGCTCTCTCAGGGAAAGATATGGAATGCCCTTTGATGAAAAAAGCCCCTCAGCACGGGAGGAGGCAGACGAGACGTAAAATTTGCGAGGGTCTGCTGGCGTGGTATCAGACCAAACGCCCCCTCTTCCAATATGCGGGGATCTTCGCAGGCCTTGTTCTTATTTTCTGCCTCTTTAACCTAACACCTCTTTACCAGTCACTTGTGAAAAATGAGGTTGCATGGAGTGCGAACCTGGCGCATGGAGTTCTTTCCGCATTACCCGCCGGGAATTCTGCCGTCTCGGGCGGAACGCTTCTCAGGGGCGATTCAGCCATTCTGGAAGTGAAAACAAAATGTTCAGGCCTGAATTTTTGCTGGCTATTTTGTGCTGCCGTGCTTGCTTTCCCGGCCCCTTGGGGATTGCGCATTGTCGGGGCTGTGCTCGGCTCCCTGATTTTGGCGGGGATGAACATTCTACGGGTCATCAGCCTTTTTCTTGTTGGCTGCTACTATCCGGGCTGGTTCGCTGCCGTGCATGAACAGGTTTGGCCTCTGATTTCGCTCGTGATGACCATGGTGTTGATGGGAGCTTGGCTGGCTTGGAAAGGGCGCGAGGGAACAAAATGATTTCGCCAAAAAGCGTTGCTCGCTTTCTGCTGACCTTCGCCGTGATATTTGCTTTACTCATGCTGCCTTGGTTGAGGCTTGCGGAAGGCTATACGGCTATTTTCCGCGCGGTAGGAACTTGGTGCTTCACCAGCCAAGAGGGACGAAGGGAAGTCACTTTTGTGGAATCTCCCGACAGAGCCACTCATACGACCTACGCCAGAATCGAAATTGCCAACCGCGATCTCCTCAAGCCGGATGGCTCCGGTCCCATCCGTCATCTGGATATGGACGTGCGACGCTCGGGATGGCAACCGACTGCGCTCTTGCTGGCGCTGGTTCTTGCCTCTCCTGTGCGATGGAAAAGGCGTATATCCGCCCTGTGCTGGGGTTGCTTGTGGCTGCAGCTCGTAGCCATGGCGTTTTTGGCCTTCGCCATCTGGAATGAGTCCTCGGAAATCGGTCTTGTCACTCTGAGTCCATTTTGGAAATCCCTCGCTTCGGAGTGGCAATACAACTTCATTACGCTCTTTAGCATCGTTGCGCCCGTCGTGGTGTGGTTGCTGCTGACTTTTCGAGATGGGGATATGGCTGCATGGCGGAGGGCGGCTCGTGCAAAATTTTGATGCTCGTCAGGCTTTACTATTCTGCAACGGGGAGAAAAATATTGAGTTACGGAATTGTTACAAAACGAAGGTGGCAAGTCTTCTGCAGACTGTTACCCCTCAAGCGGTCGTGAAGACTTTACTCTGTGGCATTTTCCTTGGGTTTGCGGTGACGGCTCTGGCTGACAGTTTCTCCTATGACGATGCCGGTCGTTTGCAGTCTGCTCATCAAGGCAACGGCCTCACCCAAAGCTATGGATACGATGGGGAAAGCAACCTCCTGAGCGGGATTTCCAGTGGAGCATCGACCAACTCCAATGGAATCGCTGACTGGTGGCAAAATTTCTACTTTGGGGCAACGGGGATCAATGCCCTTGCCTCGGCAGCGGGGGATGGAGTCAGCAATCTGACAAAATATGCGCTCGGGCTGAACCCTCTGACAGGGGTTTCTGGCCAGCTTGTTGCGGTTACTTCGCAGGTATTCACCGATGGCCAGACATATAAATACCTGACGTTCACTCGTTCAAAAACCAACGCCTCGATGGTGAGTCTGGAGCAGTCGGTCAATCAGGTGGCTTGGGTTGGTGGGAGCGCGTATTTTGCGCAAGTGGGCACTGCCATAGATCTGGGAGATGGGACAGAGCAGGTGACCTATCGCTCTCTGACTCCAATCCCCGCCGCGGACAGCCTTTCCTTTCGGTTGACCACGAATGGCGGCAGTCCTTCTCTCTTGGCTTACAACACCATTTCCTTTGGAACGGGCGTCCCCTCAATGCCGTGGTGGGTTTTCGCGTTCCTTCTCGTGGCGCTGCCCCTCGTGGGTGCAAGGTTTCTGAGGACAACAGGCGGGAAAGTCTGTTTTTTCCTTCTGTGCTTTGGCTCGGCAGCTCCTCTCCACGCGGAATACGGACCTGGGTGGTATGCTGAAGAGCTTGCCCCCATCCCGGAGCCTGAGCCTGCACCTGGGGCACCTCTGGCATTGCGGATTTCTCCGCAAGGACGAGCCGTCTTTGCTGTGCAGGCCCAATCAATCAATGTGGGCGCGAACGCAACGACCGTCACCCCGGAGTTGCAAGCGATCGCGGACGGCCTGAACAAGGACCCGCTCGCTATTTTCAACTACGTGCGGAATAAGATCCGCTTTCAGCCCTACTACGGCAGTTGCAAGGGGGCGCACACGACCTATCTGGATGCGGCGGGAAATGACATGGATCAGGCGAGCCTGCTGATCGCTCTTCTCAATGCCGCAGGAAACTCGACTGCCTCCTATGTCTTTGGGAACGTCACGGTGCGTGAGTCTGCAACGGATGGTAATGACCTCTCGCACTGGTTTGCTTGTGACCCTTCCCTGATCAATCGGACACTCAGCACATCACGCTTTACGGGAATAAGCGGGATCGACTACGGGAGTTACATCACATGGACATTTGACCATGTGTGGGTGCGCGTGGTCATCGCGGGCACGACATACGATCTTGACCCCAGCTACAAGCCCTCTGACTTGATTGCTCCGATTGATTTCAAGACCCAGAGTGGTTACAACCGCGCCCAGTTGTTGACAGACGCCGGGGGCACAACTGGCACGGATTCCGTTCTGAATATGAACCGTCCGGCATTGGAAGCCCGCCTGGGTCAATATGCCTCGACCCTTCGCGGCTACATCAAGACCACCCTGCCGAATGCGACGATGGAGGACATTATTGGCGGTGCAAGAATTCGTGAGCAATCGGCAGCGAGCCTTGCAGAAGCCGCATCGGTTCTGGCCGGGTTCTCCCCTGTGGTGACAACGAACACCACAACGATTCCGTCGCAATACCAGGCGACACTGCGCGTGCAGATTGGCACGCAAATTGACGCGACACTGAATGCGGATTCCCTGCAAGGCAAACGCCTGAGTCTGGTTTTTTCGGGACTAAATGCTCAATTGTGGCTCGGCGACGCGATTGTTGCATCCGAGACCAATGGAAGCGGTGCCTCGGCCAGCGTGACGTATTCAGTGGCTCACCCCTCCAGCGCACTGTCACAGACATTGAATTCCGTCGATTACAAGCGCACCGGAAGCTACGACTTGACCTACTCGTTTTATCCCAATCCGTTTTCCAACGGGCAGGTTGATGCGAGTGGCACCCGGCTGCAGAACTATTTGGCCAGTGGTTTGGCGGATACTTCGAGGGAGGTGCTCACCGAGACGCTTCACGGGCTTGGTATCAAATGGATTCGCCGGGTCGCCCTGGGAAACGAGATGGCAGCCAGGCAAAAGGCATGTAATGGATGGACGCATCACATCATCGGGCGCACGGGGCAGGAGTCTGGCTACTACGTGGACATGCCGGGCGTGCTCACCAGTATAGTTAATTCTCAAGGAACTCAAGTCGCTGCCTTCAAGGCTTCTGCCTTTGTATCGAGTGCCATGGAAAATGGGGTGATCGAGCAAAATGGAGGCAGCACGTCGCTTTCCACGATCAAGTGCCTGGCACTCGCCAACGACGCGGGGCAAAAAATCTTCCTCGCCAATTCCGCGAACTGGACTGCGATCTCCGGACAGTTCGCCCCCTCCACCTACACGGCCAACGACAAAAGCACCATCCTGGGTTATCTTAACAAGGGTTTCACGGTTTTGCTTCATCAAAACGGCCAGACTGGGGTGAACCAGTGGAAGGGCTATGGGTTTGCTGCTCTCACGGCGAGTAACGTTGCGATGATCATTTCTGGAGGCTATGCGGGGGGTTACGCTTCCCAAACGGGGATTGCAAGCGGGACGAATCAAGTCAAACTCACTTTCCAAGCCTCGGAGCAAAGCAGGGCTCCCGCGAATGTCACGATCCCCATGAGTGCGGAGCCGGTGAATCTGGCGACGGGAGCCTACACGATGGAGGTGACCGACCTTGCGGTTGGGGAATCGAATTCTCCGCGAGGCCTGGCCTTCAGCCGCTCCTATGACAGTTGCCGCAGTTTTCAAAGCACGGCGCTGGGCAATGGGTGGAGGCATTCCTGCGATGGGAAGGTGACATTGGGAAGCGACCTGGAGGCGGCCTTTGGCTTGCATCAGCCCACCGATGCCGCGCAAACCATCGTGGCGGCCCTCGCTGTTGCTGACTTTGTCGATACCTCCACTCCCAAGGAAATAATGGTCGCAGCGCTTTCTGCGAACTGGCTCGTCAACCGCATCACGAACAACTCAGCCAATGTCCAAATTGGTGAGCAGAGGTTGACCTATACGAGCCTGCCGGATGGTTCTTGGAATCCGCCACCTGGCAGCACCACGGCCCTGACCGGTTCCAGCGGCTCCTTCCAGTTACAACCCCGCTTTGGCGGCAGCGTGACCTTTGATGCCCAGAACCGCGTGAGCCTGTGGAAGGATGTGGATAACAACACGCAGACCTTCGTTTACGATACCAATGGCCGCCTCGCCACAGTGACGGATTCCCAGGGCCGCGCCCTGACCTTTGCCTATGTCTCGACCACCAGTCCGCTCATCCAGAGTGTGAGCGATGGCACGGGGCGGACGGTGAGCTTCACCTACACCGGCAATAGCACCAGCAGCAAACTAACGGGCATCGCGGATGTCGAGGGTTTCAATACGACGCTCGTTTACGACAGTCGAAACCGTCTCACCGACTGGAAGGCCGATTGGAAGGACCACCCCGGCGCTCTCGTGACGCGCAATATTTACGATGCGCAGGATCGCGTCGTTCAACAACTCAGCCAGGGCGATTCCAGCCGGCTTTGGAAATTCCTCTACTCCCCCGGAGCGACTCGCGAAGTGGATCCGCTCAAGAATGTCACCACGCACTATTTCGATTCCAAAAACCGTGAAGTGGGAGTCATAGATGGTCTCAATAACTTTTCCTCCACAAGTTATGACGGGCAGAACCATGTGATAAAAACCGTGGATGCCACCGGCCGCCAAACCACGTTTGCCTATGACGCGAACCAGAATCTGACGACTGTCACCGACAATGCCGGAAAGACCACCACCCGCACCTACGATGGTTCCTTGCGGCTCTGGAAAATCACCGACGCTACCTCCAAGGTGACGGAATTTGGCTATGATACGAAGAACCACCTGACCACCACTAAAGATCCCGGCGGGCGCATCACTTCGATCACCTACAATGCGGATGGGCGGGTCAATATGATGACCGCCCCCGACTCGAAGACCACAAAATTTACCTCTTACGATGCGTGGGGGAACCCGACCGGAGTGAGCCGCGCCGATGGCAGCACCACGGTTGCCGTCTTCAATGCCCGAGGCGATATGACCAGCCTCACCGATGGGCGGGGAAAAACAACCGCGTTCACCTTCGACAAGCGCCGTCTTCTCAAGTCGCGCACCGATGCGCTTGGGAAAAATGCGACTTGGACCTACGACAGCAACGGCAACCCGGCCACCGCCACCGACCGCAATGGCAAAACCACCACGACGGTCTCTGACAACCTCGGCCATTTGCAGAGTGTGGCCGCCCCGGATACCGGCACGGTGACGATGGGCTACGATCTCGCCGACCGCCAAACCACCACCACCGACGGGCTCAATCACACCCGGACTACCGGTTTCGATGCAGCCAACCGCCCGACCT
>JBAWVX010000067.1:0-6780 GCA_037147075.1 bacterium | reverse complement strand
TTGGACTCTCATTCTGATGGCTCCAAGTATTGGGCGCATGGCCCCGGAGAGCGAGCGCGCTCGCAGGGAGAATCTGCCGTGCAAACAAGTTTCAAAGTCTAAAAGCAAGCGGACTTTGGTATTACACGAGGTCGAAGCGGTCGAGGTTCATGACCTTGTTCCATGCGGACACGAAATCCTGAAGGAATTTTTCCGTGGAATCCTCTGTGGCATAGACCTCGGCAAGAGCGCGCAGTTGGGAATTCGAGCCGAAGACCAGGTCCACGCGGGTGGCGTTCCATTTCAGGTCGCCGGTCTTGCGGTCGCGGCCCTCAAACACATCGGCGTCCTTCGAGACGGGCTTCCACTCGGTGGACATGTCGAGAAGGTTCACGAAGAAGTCGTTCGTGAGCGAGCCGGGGCGTTTGGTGAGGACGCCAAGGCGGGAGCTTTCAAAGTTGGCGTTGATGGCGCGGAGACCGCCGATGAGAACGGTGAGTTCCGGCGCGGTGAGAGTGAGCAGTTGCGCGCGGTCGAGGAGGAGTTCCTCGCTGGATACCGAGAATTTTTTCTTTTGGTAATTGCGGAAGCCGTCGGCGACGGGCTCCAGGACTGAGAAGGATTCGACATCCGTTTGCTCCTGCAAGGCATCCATCCGGCCCGGTGTGAATGGCACGACAACGGTGTGGCCTGCGTTCGCGGCGGCTTGTTCGACACCCGCGCAACCGGCCAGAACGACGAGGTCAGCGAGTGAAACTTTTTTGCCTCCGGTCTGCGTGCTGTTGAATTCGCTTTGGATGGCTTCGAGTTTCTTGAGGACTTTGGCGAGTTGTTCAGGCTGGTTGACTTCCCAATCCTTCTGCGGGGCTAGGCGGATTCGAGCGCCATTGGCTCCACCGCGTTTGTCGGAGCCTCGGAATGTGGAGGCCGAGGCCCAGGCGGTGGTGACGAGTTCGGAAACCGTGAGGCCGGATGCGAGGATTTTGCTTTTGAGGGAAGCGATGTCCGCCGCGTCGATGAGCGGGTGGTCCACTGCGGGAATCGGGTCTTGCCAGAGGAGTTCCTCGGCGGGGACTTCAGCTCCGAGGTAGCGCGAGCGCGGGCCCATGTCGCGGTGGGTGAGCTTGAACCAGGCGCGGGCGAAGGCATCGGCAAACTGGTCGGGATTTTCCAGGAAGCGGCGCGAGATTTTTTCGTAGGCCGGATCGAAGCGCAACGCGAGATCGGTCGTGAGCATGGTTGGCACGAGGCGTTTCGACTTGTCGTAGGCGTGGGGAACGCTCGCTTCGGCGTCCTTGGCGACCCACTGGTGAGCACCCGCCGGGCTCTTGGTGAGTTCCCACTCGTAGCGGAAGAGGTTTTCAAAATAGTAGTTGCTCCACTGGGTCGGCGTTTGCGTCCAGGTCACTTCAAGTCCGCTGGTGATGGCATCCGCGCCTTTGCCCGATCCGAAGCTGCTTTTCCAGCCGAAGCCTTGCTCCTCGATGGGCGCGGCTTCGGGTTCCGGACCGACATGCTTGGCGTCACCGGCACCGTGTGTTTTGCCAAATGTGTGGCCGCCTGCGATGAGGGCGACGGTTTCCTCGTCATTCATCGCCATGCGGGCGAAGGTCTCGCGGATATCCCGGGCCGAGGCGATCGGGTCGGGGTTGCCGTTGGGGCCTTCGGGATTGACATAAATGAGGCCCATCTGAACGGCGGCAAGGGGATTTTCCAAATCGCGGTCGCCCGAGTAGCGCTTGTCCTCGAGCCATTTTCCTTCGCTGCCCCAGTAGATGTCCTCCTCGGGTTCCCAGATGTCCACACGGCCTCCTGCGAAACCGAAGGTTTTGAAGCCCATGGATTCCAAGGCGACATTTCCCGCGAGGATCATGAGATCGGCCCAGGAAATTTTGCGTCCGTATTTTTGTTTGATCGGCCAGAGAAGGCGGCGGGCTTTGTCGAGATTGCCGTTGTCGGGCCAGCTGTTGAGCGGAGCGAAGCGTTGACTGCCATTTCCGCCGCCGCCGCGTCCATCGCCGGTGCGGTAGGTGCCGGCGCTGTGCCAGGCCATGCGGATAAAAAACGGACCATAGTGACCGAAATCCGCCGGCCACCAATCCTGCGAATCGGTCATGAGGGCGGTGAGATCCTTTTTCAGCGCGTCAAGGTCGAGGCATTGAAACTCTTTTTTGTAGTCGAAGTCGGGCTCCATCGGGTTCGACTTCTGTGTGTGCTGGTGAAGAATGCGCAGGTTCAGTTGATTCGGCCACCAATCGCGGTTGGTGGTGCCGCCTCCGGCTGATTTTGCAAGCAGTTGACCGTGGTTGAAAGGGCATTTGGATTCGGTGGACATAAGATAAGGCAAGTTGATTGGGGCTAATTTTACGAGTCGGTGAAGGCTCCAGTTGCTGGCTTTGCTGAAGGCGCCAATGACCTCAGACTTACCATTTCAAGTGGTGACTCCGGTTTTAACAATCCGGTAGCCGCGAATTCTGAGATACTCGGCCACCTCGGTGGATTGCATCTCGGGATCCGTGAGAGGTTGGATGGCAAAACGGGTTTCGGATGTGGCCGTGAAGTCCTTGAGCGCGGCAGGGGAGGAATCCTTGGCATGAACGATGAGAGCGGTGCCATCCGGAATGGTGACATTCTCCAAAAGCACATCGCCATCCAGGATCAGCGTCGCATCGCCGGAAATCCGACCGCCTTGGATTTTTTCGCGGACCTCGGCCAGCGTCAGGGCAAAAGAAGGTCTGAGGATGACGCGGGGGCCGGTGGTAAACGGGACGCCTCTCAGCATTTGGCGGGGAGCGTCCTCGACGATCATTCCGGCAGCGCGCAGCTTGGCGCGACCGGCTTCGTAGAAATCGTTCTCCGCACTCGAGGCGCTCTCGGGTGGACCGTTCTGCGCCACCTTCTGGGCGGCGTCCGCCAGGTTGTTTTTGCAGGCACTGAAGCACCAGGTGCGATCAAAGACGGTCACGCCGACTTTTTCGCCCGAGGTGAAGTTTTTAGGGAGGTCCTGCATGAGCGTTTCAAGGCGCGCGGGCTTCTTGAACGCGGTGCGTGTGGCATCCGAGAACTTCGGATTCACAAACTCCGCCACCACTCCGCCGGAAGACTCGAGAACCTTCAAATACGGGGCCAGGCGGATGACAAGAAGGTTGATGTTTCCAGGGAATTTCGAGAATCCCTTCTCGTCCGGCACATCGCCCTCGGGGCTCACGGTGGCGCGCAGAAGGGGATCGAGGAGGTTGTATTCCACATTGATCGTCAGATCGGGCGCTCCGTCCCTCACGAGGCGCGCGATGCCCCCCACGGCCTCTCCGGGAATGCGGTTCACTGCGATGGAATTGAAATCGTAGCCCCGCTGCTCGGAGACGCCGATGGCGGCAAAGGCGGCATTGAAGGCCTGGCCGTTCGTATCCTGAATGAAAAGCAGGTAGCGCACACCAGCATCCGCGAGTTTCTTGGCCATGCCGCTGGTGTGCAGGAGCGTGTGGATGTCACCGTGCCCATGCGGCTTCAAGAGAAGCTCGTATTTTTTCTCCAGGGCCAGACTGGCTTTCATATCGGAAAGGGCGGGGACGAGTTCCTGGCGGAGAATCGTGACCTGTCCGGCTTCCAACCCGAAATTCCGGTTCGCGGCGAGCGTGGCACGCGTTCCCTCATCGGTGTCGCGGCTGGTCATGATGAGGAGTGGAATCGAGCGTCCGAGGCGTTTTGATGCCGCCTTGATGACCGAGGCATAGTGGGCGAGGTAGCTGGTCGTCTCGGTGACTTCGACGGGAATATCGAGTTTGATACCATGATAGCCGAGACGCTCGCCCAGACCGCCTGCGACGAGGACGACCGCTGTCTCCGCGAAGCACCGCAGACCTTCGGCCTCGGCAGCATCGTATTCCGGGCCGAAGGCCGAGAGGTCCACCAGATCCGGCTGGTCAGGCGTGCAGCCCTCGAAGGGATTCGCCCCGGCGGCAGCCTCGGCCAGGAGCGAGCGGGCATTGCGGGTGTAGGCAGTCAGGCCGCCCGGATAAGCCAGATGGGCATTGAGCAGCGCAGCCAGGAACTGACGTTTCTCCTCATCTCGAATGCCCGGCGCATCCCAGTCTGAAAAAAGGTGCACCTGACCGTCGGAGATCAAATCGCGGGCGAGTTCAACCTCTACCGGAAAAAACAAACCGTGTTTGGCATTCTCGAAAAAGACTGACGTGGCCGGAGTGTTAGAATTTTGCATCGCTTCTGTATCCCATCCGAATTTCAAATTGCTTGCAATTTCACAATCCCAAGCAGATCCGAGGATCATTTCGTCGCGGGCTTTTCAAAGAGGTAGTGACTCACAAGCCACTCATTGCCGCCGCTGTAGCCCCAGAGCTCAGCACAGGACATGAAGAAGACACGCCAATAGGCACGCCACCTGGCTGTATTTTCCCTGCCGTAAGTTTGCTCCAGGATGGGAGTGATCACGGCTTCATTGGCATCCATTCTCTCGAGCCAGGCTTCGGAGGTCCTTTGGTAATGCGTGCCACAAACCCGCCAGTGGCCACGGATGGCCAAGTCGTCTTGGAAGTAAAGAAGGAGGTCGTCCGAGGGCATGGTCCCGCCTTCGAAAAAATAGCGGGTGATCCAGTCCGACGGGTCTTTGCCCTCGAAATGGTAGGCAAACTCGCGGTGCGTGAAGATATGGACGAAAAGTTTCCCGCCGGGCCTCAGCCAGCGCGCGACTTTGGCCATGAGGAGTTGATAGTTTTTCATGTGCTCGAACATCTCGACGGACACAACACGGTCGAAGGCGCTGTCGCCCGCGTCGAATTCATTCATGTCAGCCGTGATGATCCGCACATGCTTGAAACCACGCCGAGACGCCTCGGCATCGATGTAAGCTTTTTGAGTGGACGAATTGGAGACGCCTGTGATGCGGGAGTTGGGATATTTTTCAGCCATCCAGAGAGTGAGGCTGCCCCAGCCGCAGCCGAGTTCCAGCACGTCTTGGCCATCGGCAAGTTGGGCGCGTTCGCAGCTCAGGGAGAGCATGGCCTCCTCGGATTCGACAAACGTCGTGTCCTCCCGTGGCCAGTAACCGGAACTGTATTTCATGCGCGGGCCAAGGACGAGTTTGAAAAACTCTGTTGGGACCTCGTAATGCTGTTCATTGGCGGCATCCGTTTTGATAGCTATCGGGCTGCGCTTGAGCTCATCGATGAACGCCGCAAGCGCCTCGCGCTGGGCGACGGCGTCAGGCTTTGTCTCCTCGCGGAGTTTTTTTGACAGGAGGTTGCGGATGCCGATTCGAACGGCCGCATCGGGCAGGAGGTTTTTTGCAAGAAGGTCGTCGATGGAGATCATGATTTTTTAGGAATCCAGGGAATAAACGGGCTGGTGCGCCGTTGGTAATCACGGTAGGCGTCACCGCGAGAGATCAGGGACCTCGCCTCCGATGGGGGAATACCTGTCACACAGGTCAGAAAATAAAGCATCAACAGCGGGCTGGCGAGGCCGATCCAACTCCACGGCGAGCCCAAGGAAAAGACAAAGTAGGCGACCCAAACCATCCACTCGAAGAAATAATTCGGATGGCGTGAGTATTTCCAGAGACCCCTATCGCACACGCGGCTTTTCAATCCCGGTTGCGCCTTGAAAAGTTGAAGCTGCATGTCGGCGATGGCTTCACCTCCAATCGCCACCAACCACAGAATAACGCCTGCCACTTCCAAGACTCCGATGCCTGGTGCTGGATTGGCACAAGCCACGGCAACGGGAATGCTCAAGAGGCCGATCAAAACCGCTTGGAGTTGGAAAAAACCAAAAAACATGAGCCAAGTATGCCTCGGGAACTGGGCCCGCAACAATGAGTAGCGGGGGTCCTCCTCCGGATGGTGTGACATGACGCGCTTGGAGAGATGCAGGCCCAACCGGAAACTCCAGGCAAAAACCATGGCCGCGATCAGGGCATTCCTCACAATCTGGCCACTCCCAAAAATGCCGTAGAAAAGCGCCACCGGGGTGAAACCAAAGGACCACCAGATATCGACGATTCCCGCATTATTCATGCGACGCGCAAAAAACCACACCACTCCCATCATCGCCATGGCAATAGCTGTTCCTGAAAGAACGAGTGTAAGAATATTCATAAGGCTTCGAATCCGCGTTCTGTGCAGAGTTAACCAATACAACACCCATTGAAACGAAAAATACCCAGGCCGCGAACGGAAGCCACTTTGCACAGGGCGATTTCACCGCAAAGGCCCCGTCTGAGATTTCCGAATTCCGCCACCATCGCACCGGACCTCATGGACAGCGCCTCGTCGCTGAGGGAATGCACGCGCAGGTCTTTTCCAGTAATGTCAATCAAAATGTCTTCCAATGGTTATCCCATCGACATGGATGTGTTTTTTCGGATTTCTGGTTCCATCAGAAACCTCAAATAGCTCCGAGCGAATTTTGCTCTGAGTTCGAACCTATCCAAAATGTCAGAGCCCCGTTGGAGAATCCACCTTGATTGCCAGATGCGCTCGGACTCCGCTACGGGTCGCCATGAGCATGGGATTATTTGGCTCTCCCGCATACTTAGCCGTCGGCAGCTTATTGCATTCGTTGTCATTGATTTGATCCGAAGCAACTTCCTTTATGTCAACAGGCAAAAGCCGATAACTTCCATCCACCCCGCTTTTCTTCTGATCGGGGTCGATCGTGAAGAACCGGGATTCTCCGGCTGCTCCATCCCAGGTGATGGTTTCCACCACTTCGGCGTTCTTGGTCGATTCATCGTAAGCGTTGCGCCGAGCACCACCTGCCGTAGGTAGTGAAGGTGTCGTAGTC
>JBAWVX010000066.1:0-6970 GCA_037147075.1 bacterium | reverse complement strand
CATAAAAGAAAATCGCTCCGATCCCACTTTTTTCCTTGCCTGACTACATGCCTGTTTTCTGCCGCTTGTTTGAACCAATTGAATGATTCAATGCCATTATCTCTGAGAGCGTAATAAAAAGCCAATTGAACCTGTGCCTTGGCGTTACCTAATTCAGCAGCCTTGCGCGTTTTCGTTTCAAGTTCAGCGCCGTTGCGAAGCCATTTTTCCGCTTCGGCTTCATTTTTTTCGACGCCTTTGCCTTCCTTGTAACACCAACCTAGTCCTATCTGCGCTTCCGCAGTGTCAAATGGATAATCGCCCGCTTTTTCTGCAGCTTTTTTAAACCACCGGAATGACTCAATTCCATTACTACTAAAATAATATCGGCCCAATTTAACTTGCGCTTTGAGATCACCACTATCAGCAGACTCGTGCAAGTCCTCAACTTCCCTCGATGAGAGGGTTGAATCGACCGGTGGCCAAGAATATCGCTCATTTTGCTTTGCCAGAGACTGCTCATTAGCCATCCCCGACAATGCTGAAATGACAATTGCCGTGAGGATTAGCAAAACTCTTAAATTACTGGCCATGGCTTCTTGAAATCAACTTGTGGGGTCTTTGAGCTTGCGCTGGGTGCGTTCGGGCAATTCTTGGAAGTTTTGTTGGGTGGAGACTGGGGCGCCGCTGGCGGTTGAAAAAGTTAGAAGTGAGAAGGAAAAAGTATGAAGCAATTGGCAAGAAGATGCTTTCATGGTTCAAGAGTTGTGCAGGTTTCGGTTTATTTACTTTATCCTTCTGACTTCTGCCTTTAAATGCTTGTTTGCCGTCGGCGGCAGTTATTCGAAAATTTCGAATAACTGAATTATCCTGCAATTCTCGGTCGGAAAATATTTTCTTGAGGTGGTAGTTAATGGTGTGGGTCTCGACATCGTAAAGAAGCCCCATCATTTTTTGACTGAGCCAGACATTTTCGTCTGCGTAAATCGCCTCGACGCCCCCTTCTCCGCTGGCCGCCACAAAGGTCAGGTATTCAGCCGCCGAGGAGCGGGTCAGAGAGACCTGAGGTTTCTTTTTCGGCCGCCTACGCGGGTTGGGATGGTCTTGGCTCATGGTTGGAGAAAGTTAGAAGTGAGAAGGAGGAAGGAAGAAAGCGCCGGAAGGGGAAAGTATGAAATATGGAGGCGGAAAGCGCCTGCGGCGGTCCTCCTCCGCGCTGCGCGACTACGGCGTGATGAAGTAGCGGGCAACTGGTGGCGAGGTGGATTCGCGTTTTTCATACTTTTTCCTTCATCCTTCTCACTTTATCTTCCTGCCTTTTTCCGTGAGTCGGTATTTTTGGAGGCGGCTGTTGGGTTTGTCGGGGATGGTCATTTCGATGAGGCCTTCTTCAAAGAGCTGTTTTACAGTTCGGTTTAGTGCACCGGTGACCCCTTTTTGACCCAGATGAAAAGCTATCTCGGATTTTGAATGGGGTTTCTCTGCCAGATAGTTTAGCAGGCGCTCGAGGCTTGACTCTTCCCGCGACTCTGCCCGCGACTCTGCCCCTGACTCTGCCTGAGCCCTCGACTGGGCCTCGACTTCGGGGGCGACTTCGGGGGTCGTTGAGCGTTTGGATTTTTCAACAGGGCCGACCGAGGCAGGGTGGAGGGTGAATGTGGCGAGGACGCCGCCGGAGTTGGATTCGAAGGTGGGAGTGGGCAGACCGGCGGATTCGCAGGCGTGGGTCATTTTTTCAATGCCGCGGCCCCAAGCGTCGATATAGCCGGCTTTGAAACAGGCAGCGGCGAGGAGGGGGGTTCGTGAAGGAAAGTATGAAGTATGACGGCGGAAGGATGAAAGCGCCTGCGGCGTTCCTCCTCCGCGCTGCGCGACTACGGCGTGATGAAGTGGCGGGAAACTGGTGGTGGGTAGGCGGAAGGATGAAATCATTTGGCGACGGAGCGGTTGGGGCATGGCTTCAGTTTCCATATTCCGCGCGGACGAGATCGGCCAGTTGCTTCTGTGTGGGGAGCTTTCCTTTGAATTCTCCTGGGAGTTTCGACTGGAGCTCGTAGGTGGCCACGCCAATGGCATTGGACTTGGTGCGGAGGGCATACTCGACTTCGATGTCGTCTTTCTCGGCACAGAGGATGATTCCGATCGAGGGCTGATCACCGGGGGCGCGCTCTTTTTCATCGAGGATGGTGAGGTAAAAATCCATCTTTCCAGCGAATTCGGGCTCGAAAGGGCCGACCTTCAAGTCGAATGCAACGAGGGCTTTCAGGAACCGGTGGTAAAAGAGGAGGTCGATGAAGTATTCTTTCTTCCCAGCGGCGATCCGGTATTGGCGTCCGACGAAGCAGAATCCATAACCCAATTCCATGAGGAAGGCCTGGAGTCGCAAGATCAAGCGATCTTCCAGCTCTCGCTCCCTCACGGCGCGACGGATTCCGAGGAACTCGAGGTTGTAGGAACTCTTGAGCATTTCCTCAGCCTGCTCAGCGAGATGTGCGGGGAGGGCGAGACCGAAGTTGTGCGATTTTTTGTCGGCGACTGCGCGTTCGTAGGCACCGGCCTTGATTTGATTGAGCAAAACATTTCGAGTCCATCCGAAGCGGGCTGTGGCTTGTAAATACCAGAGGCTTGCCTGGGGAGTGGCTACTTTGTTGATGATAACCAGATTCTGTCCCCAAGGAATTTCTGCGACAAGTCGTCGCAGAAATGGAATGACTGCTTCGGAGGGTGCTATCTCAAGGGGTGGTTTTCGGATTTCTGCGACAAGCTGCTGCAGATTTGGATTATTGATAATCTTGGAAAGTTCGCGCTCGGATTCATCCAGAAAATGTGTGTCGGTGTAGAAAAGATAGAATCTCCGCATGTCCCAGACACTCCTTGCCGAGAAGCCGGTGGCTTGAGGGAATTCCCGGCGAAGGTCGGCCGAGACCAACTCGACTACCGACTCTCCCCAACCCAGTGAGCGCTGCCTCTCTACGATGCCTTGTCCAATATCCCAGTAGAGAAGAATGGCCTCGGAATTCATCGCACGGGCCGCTGAAATCCGCGCGGACTGGATACGAGACTTTAGATCGGCGATAAAATCGCGGTATTCCTGGGATGTAAGGACGCTCTGGCCGACAATAGCCGGTTGCCGCGAGGAATTATTTTTCATGATAAACTCGATTTCTCATTCCTAAGCGGGGTTGAGTGCAGTGCTTGCCGTCAGCAGCAGTCATTTTCAACCCGTGACAGTTTGTCACGGTTTGGTTGCCTTCTTTTTTCAGTCGCTCTTTGAGCTTTCTCCAATACGCACCGGGATCAATGCTTCCCGTGAGAATTGCCAAGACATCAACAATGGCGAAGAGCCATTTCTGATTCTCGGCATTCCAAGCACGGCGGACGGTTTTTTCTTCAAAGAGGATGATGGATGACATGGCGGCGAAAGTGAGAAGGAAGAATTAGGAAGGTAGAAGTTTTTATGGCTTCGGGAAGGTGCTAACGACAATGGAGTCTTGGGACCAGAGCAGGGCGGCGGTGGAGCCGACCTTGGCAGCGGCGAGGGCGGAGTCGATGCCTTTCACTGCCATGCCTCGGGTGAGGACTTGGAAGGGAGCGGGGGCGTTTGTTTCGGAGGCGTATTTGGATAGTGCCTTGTGGAGTTCGCTGGGTTGAGTGCAGGCGATAACCTCGACGACATCGGAGCCGTAGGGCGGGCCGATCTCGATCTCGAATCCGCTCTTGTGGGTGCCTGGGATGTCGATGGCTTTGTTCGCAGGAATAAGGGTGTTTCTTGAGAAGCGGTTTGGAAAGAGGACGACGGTGGTGCCATCGCTCTGGTGGCAGAGAACGGCGATGTGGCACTCGCGCGCGCTGCGCACGCGGAAGGAGACGGTTTCTTTTTCAGGATAGGCGCGGCGACCATCGACGGTGAAAATCTCAATGGGAAAATCCCTCGGCACTTTGGCGAGGCGGTCTCTGGCGATCTCCTGCACATTGGCGAGGCTTTGCTCGACATTCTGGGGATTGATGACGCCATCGATGGGCTTGGCTGCCGCATCGGCTGGATCTGGCCAGATTTTTGCGCGCACTTGGGAAGCCGGTATCGCGATGCGGGCTTTCTTGACCTCGCCGCCTTCAAGCCATGCCAACTCGGCATAGACGGTGACTTCATCGCCGCTGGCGTAGAAGCGCCCACGGATAATTCCCTTCACGCCTTCGATGATGACTTTTTCAACGCCAGTTCCCGGCTCCAAGATTCCCTTGCCTTGGAATTTGCCTTCCATCTGGAGGTCAGCCAAGCGGTCGCGGGTCACGACCTTGAATTTCCCGGATTCACCGAGCGCGATCTCCAACTCGTCGCGGAGCATGGAGGAGAACGGCGACTGGAGGTCGGTATTCTCGTAATTGAAGCTACCGACGGCTATGTTCACCAGCCCATCGGGCGACTCCGCCGCGAGGTTGTTGGCGAGCTTTTTGAAAGGATCGTCCGCAGCGGGTAATTTACCACAGAGGACACAGAGAGCACAGAGGAGAAGACACGAGGTTTTTGTAATGCTGGAAAATCTTAAAAATCTCATTTGGTTTTTCCTACTCCCTCCTTCTGACTTCTTACTGTTTTTACTGCAGGTCCTGATCGGATGTTGGTGCGCTGTTGGTGTCGATGACGGTGGTAATATCGGTTTCGACCAACTCGGTGACTTCGGACTCTTGCTTCTGGATTTTTCCCTTTTTGGCCGTGGTTTGGGATTCGGCGGTTTTTTCCTTCCGAATGCTTCCTGCGGGCTGGCCACCGATGTCTTCGTCGCTCATGGAAGCGAGTTGCCTCGATTCGGTGTCGGAGGAGCGAAGCGCGGAGGAATAACTTGCCACGGGGCGAGATTGACTGCTGGCACAGGCGGGAAGAAAGGCGGAAGCCAGAAGGAGTAGGGTGCAAGGGACGATGCGATGGAGTTTGGAGGTCATGGTTTATGGTGGGCTTGTTTTTTACTTCCTACTTCACTGGACCACGGGTCCGCTCTGGACGACTTCCTTGATGATGGCTGTGGTTTCAAAAAATGGATCACGGCCGGAGATTTTTACTTCAGCCTCGATAGTGGGCTGATTCACAGGAGCGCTCTCGGTGGCTGCTGCGGCGGGGGCATCACCTTGGGCGACCTCGCGCATCGCGCCTCGGCCGGTTTCGGAGAAGGTTTTCTCCTCGATCGAATCTTTGATCGTGGTGGTGACTTTTTCGCCTTTAACAATGCGTTTGGTGGTGCGGAGAACATCGGCTGTTTTGATCGCCATCGTGACTTCGCAAGATCCGTCGTCCTTGTTGAATTTGATGCCAGTGGTAGCGGCGCCTTTGAGCACATGCGAAAGACCAGCAACGAGTTCGTCATTTTCCAAAGCCATGTCTCGGACAGTCGTGTTGCTGTCGATTTGAATGCCCAACATGCGAGCGGCCAGGCGGCGGTAGGCATCGAGCTCGGCGGCGCGCTTGGCCATGACTTTCTGGTGTCCCTCGGAGCCGGGCAAAGCGGCGTTGCCCATCACATCGATGACGCTGTCTTTGACCTCGGTGTTTGTCTTGGTCTTGTTAGACAAGGCCTGAACCGAGCCGTCCTTGAGGACCTTGCCTTTGATGGCGGTGTTGAGTGTGTTGATGACTTCCCGGATTTTGACGGCGCGGACGACTTGGACAGTGCCGTCGGCGAGGTATTCCGGTGGCTCGGTCGTGATGGAGCCAACGAGTGTGGCAGAGACCGCGCTGTCGATCTTATCGTCGCCTGCAGCGAGATCGGCGATCGTGGTTTCGGAATCGACTTGAAGCCCGTAGATGCGCTCGGCAAGGAGGCGGTCGGCATCGAGCTCTGCGGCGCGTGTGGCCTTGAGGCGCTCGCGCGGCCCAGCCTTCTGCCAAATTTCAGGAAGGTTGGGAGCGGATTCTTCGGTGGGTTTGACTGCAGCTTGCACAAAGGACGCCAAAAGAAGGCCAAATGCGGTAAATAGGACGGGTATGAGGATGCGGTGTTGAGAGGTGGTTTTCATAACAGCGCCGAAATTATGAGAGAGCTCCCTACGCGTAAACAGGCAATTCAACGAGCGGTTGAATTCGCCTGCTGAACGGTCGAAAGGTATGGGTGGGTGGTTGAGAAAAGTTAGAAGGAGGAAGAATGAAAGCGGCGAATCCGCCTGCGAGCTTCGCGACTCCGGCGGGATGCAGCAACGGGGCGATGATGAACGAAGAGGATTTGCAAAAGAGAGGTCGGGAGGTTAACCAATCCGGCGTGTCGGCCAATTCCCCACTGAGGCAAGCAGGCAAATTCATTTTGGCCAACGCGACTGTTGCAGCGGCGGTTTATTTGACGGCCATGGGATCGGCGAAGCTTTTTGGAAATGCCGACGCGGTGTTTTCTCCGATTTGGCCAGCGGGCGGTGTGGCGCTTGCTTTCGCCCTGCTGCTCGGTCCGCAAGTGTTGCCGGGAATTTTTCTGCCGCTTTTTTTCAGCAGCCTTGGAGCGGGTAATCCTTGGATCTTCACGATTCTGGCTCCGGCGGGAATGACAGCGGCTGTGGGGGCAGGCGCTGCTCTACTGGCGAGGTCACGGTTTGATATCCGGCTGTCTTCGACTCGGGATGTGCTCCTGCTCGCAGGGCTCGGTGCGGCCATTCCCATGGGCGTGGCGGGTTTTTGGAGCGCGGGCTGTCTTGTGATTTCCGGCATGATGCCGCCGGTGGGCCTGTGGTCTGTGGCGAGCATCTACTGGGCGACGAACACAGCGGGAACAGTCGTCGTGGCACCTGTGGTTTTGCTGATGGCAAGCGGGCGGTTTTGGCCAAAGGCGACTCGGTTTCATGATGTGGCGGCAAGCCTCGTCCAACTTGCATGTGTCTTTCTCGCGGCGTGGTTGGCTTTTCAGGGAAAGCCCTCCGCAACCGCTTCCATGAAGGCGCTGGCGTATTTACCATTTCCTTTTTTAGTCGGCCCTGAAAAACCCCTACGCTGGGAGGGGGTATTGGGCATCCTGCC
>JBAWVX010000065.1:0-7111 GCA_037147075.1 bacterium | reverse complement strand
CCATAAACCCGATTAACAAAAAAGCCCCTCCACGCTTTTTCGAGGGAAGATCAAACCTTAGAATCGGTAGGCACGACAAGAGCAAACTGGGTCTTGTCTCTTCTCAACTAGACCCACTTGATTGCCCCGCGTCTTCGTCCAACATCAACGATCCAATCTACTTTTCTATGCCCAAATCCTCTTTCGATCTGGTATGGACGCCAACACCACCCACCCGGTCTATCCCGCAGGTTGAGAAAACGTGGAGAATTGAAGGTTAAAAAATTTGCGTCTTTTCTTTTTTTATGCTGTCCTAGGGGCAGAAGCCGTGCGACTATCATTGATAAAAAGTTCTCTCGACTCGATCAAATATCAATAATACATGCCTGACTCTTTTTACTCCCTTGGGGAGATCAATCTATGAAGACCCTCGTATTGCAGCAGCCCGGCTTGTTCGCGTGGACGGAAGCTCCTTTTCCAGAGCCGGCAGATGGTGAAGCACTTGTTCGTGTGCGTCGCTGTGGAGTGTGCGGAACGGATATACACGCGTTAGCTGGCAAACAGCCTTTTTTTAGTTATCCGCGCCGTTTGGGACACGAGCTGTGTGTCGAGGTCGTTTCTGCCGCCGCGGAAAGTGGTTTTTCAGCGGGTGACCTCTGCGCTGTTGAAGCTTATTATTTCTGTCGGGACTGCCCGGCTTGCCGCTCCGGAAGGACAAACTGCTGTAAAAACCTGAAAGTGCTCGGCGTTCACATTGACGGGGGCCATGCGCCCCTGATGGCTGTTCCTACGGATAAATTGCACCGATCCCGTTTGCTCACACCGGAGCAGATCGCGCTGGTCGAGCCTCTCGTGATTGGCGCGCATGGTGTGGAGCGCGCCTCACTCAAGGCAGGAGAGCCAACCGTGATTCTCGGCATGGGGCCGATTGGTCTGGCTGCCGCAATTTTTGCCAAGGCGGCAGGGGCGAATCTCGTGTGCGTGGATGTGCAAGCCGAGCGCTTAAAGTTCGCCTGCGAAAATATGCAGCTTGGTAAAGCCATCCCCGCAGGCGTCCACCTTGCGGAGCATTTGAAAAAGCATTTCGGCCAGTTTCCGTCGGTCGTGATGGACGCCACTGGCAATCAAGCCTCCATGCGGGGCACGTTTGAACTTGCCGAGCATGGAGGTCGGATTGTTTTTCTTGGTCTCTTTGTTGGGGAGATGACGTTTGATGACCCCAATTTTCATCGCCGCGAGTTGACTCTCCTCGCAAGTCGGGCTGGTTTGACCACCACCTTCCGCGAAGTCATTCAGCTCATCGAATCCCAGCAGGTGGACCCGCTTCCTTTGATCACCCACCGTTTTGGCTTCGCTGAGACCGCCGAGCGCATGCCGTCGATACATCGCGAAGCCGGGTTGGTTAAAGCCATGATTGATTTCGATCACTTCCACTCATGAAAATAACCAAACTAGAACCTATCATCCTCCACGCGCCGGTCACTCGCGGTGGCATTGCCGACAGCACTCATCAACTGACGCACTGGGGAGCTCCGGGTGTGGCTCTCCACACGGACACCGGCTTGATCGGCTATGGATTTTCCGGCACCCATGCGCACTTGCCCACCGATCGATTGATTGTGGATTGCATTCTCAACAGCTTTGGACCGCTGCTCATTGGCGAAGACCCACGGGAAGTCGTGGCGCTTTGGGAAAAATTGCACAAGCAGTCCGAAATTTACTGGGTTGGTCGTGCTGGAATCACACACCTGGCACTTGGCGCGATTGATATCGCACTTTGGGATCTCAAAGCGAAGGAGGCAGGTCAACCCCTTTGGAAATTGCTCGGTGGCTCGGCCACAAAAAAGGTCGAGGCCTACAACACCGATGGGGGGTGGCTCAACTGGCCTCTGGAAGTGATGGTATCCGATTGCAGGCGTCTCGTGGAGGAGGAGGGCTACCGCGCCGTGAAGCTGAAAGTCGGAGGGCCGAACCCGCGTGAGGACCTGCGCCGTGTCGAAGCCGTCCGCCAAGCTCTTGGCCCAGACATCCGGATCATGACGGACGCGAATGGTCGGTGGTCATTGCCCCAGGCCATACAAACCGCCGGAAGGTTAGTGGATTTTGACATCGCATGGATTGAGGAGCCTATTTACTTCGATGACATCGATGGTCATCGGCGGCTTGCGGAAACCATCGCCACGCCGGTAGCACTCGGCGAGCAGCTCTACACCGCGCAGCAATTCCGCGATTTTATTCATGCAGGAGCCGTTCACTACGTCCAGCCAGATGTCGTGCGCCTCGCGGGAGTGACGGAGTTTTGGCAGGTCGCGGATTTGGCCCGTTGCTACAGCTTGCCAGTTGTGCCACATGTTGGCGACATGTGCCAGGTGCACCAGCATGTTTGCTTCGCCCATCCGGCCTGTTCGTTGCTCGAATACATCCCTTGGCTGCGCGACTGGATGGAGACTCCGGCCCAGATCGTGAACGGTTATTATGTCGCACCCATCGCTCCTGGTGCTGGCATGACGCCTAGTCGAAAGGCGCTTGCTGAAATCAACAAGGCATAAAAATGTCAACAGATTTATCGCATCCCTTCCGCCTTGACGGCGAAACCGCACTGATCACCGGTGGTGGCTCCGGCATAGGACTCGGTATCGCTCGTTGCATGGTGCGATTTGGAGCACGGGTCGTGCTTGTCGGACGGCGCGAGTGGGAATTGACATCAGCCTGCCGCGAACTCGGCCCTGCGGTCTCATTCGTGGCACAGGACATCACGAAATTCGACGCGATTCCAGATTTGCTCCAGCGTGCGGAAGAACTCGCCGGGAGTCCGATTTCCATCCTCGTCAATAACGCGGGGATTCACCTGAAAAAATTAGCTGCCGATACCACGCCGGATGAATTTCAGGCCGTATTCAACACCCATGTTTTTGCCGCCCACGCCATAACCCGGCACCTGATTCCCGGCATGGTGGAGCGTCGGCATGGCGCGGTTTTGTTCACCTCTTCCATGGCTGCCTTCATGGGCGTGCCGAGTGTGCTCGCTTACGCCGCCGCCAAGAGCGCATTCTTTGGCATGGTCTCCACGCTATCAGCTGAACTCAGTGCAAAGGGCGTGCGAGTGAACGCCATTGCGCCTGGTTGGATTTTCAGCGAGATGACCCGCAAGGCGCTTGAAAGCGACCCGGCCCGCAAGGCCAAGGTTCTGTCTCGAATCCAGATGGGGCGAATGGGTGAACCGGAGGACATAGGCCACGCTGCGGTCTATCTCTGCTCGCCAGCCGCAAACTATGTGACTGGCGTGACGTTGCCAGTGGACGGCGGCGCGGCGATTGGCTTTTAAAGACATCCTGGCTTCTCAAAAAAAGTCATCTTCCCGGATGATCCTCCGAGCGCCTTCCACACCGAGAGCGGTTTCCGCAGCCCTTGGCCGAGCGAAATAAAAGCGGGGTGGATTCCGGGGCAGAGATCGAAGAAGTTTGGTAGCCGATCCTCACTGAAAGCTGTTAAACCCGAATTCAGAAGAATTATCCACAATCGAGCACCGGGGCGCAGGTGCGAGAACGAGCAACCGGAGGTTGGCCCGCAGGGCGAGTGAGCGGGAGCGAACGAGTCAAAGAACACAGAGGATAATCTGTTCATGATGCGATGCGTTTAGAATGATTTGTGCGATATCAAACAAAAGCCAAAGCCTTTCCTGTAAATCGTTTCCATCCTGCCCGCTTGTCTAAAAATCCTTTTTCGGGTTAAAATGAGAAAATAAATCAGTTGTTGCTCGTCTTGTGGCGGGGCGTAAAAACCGCATTTCCAATTCAACTCTCACCTCCATGCCCAACACGAAATTTCAATTTCTTGGAAACTGTCTCAAAATCCTTGCAACAGGCATCCTCGCGATTCATGCAGCTCTTGCGCAGGTTACGGTGGATCCCCCTTCCGAGCTGAATATTTCCAGCCCTAAGCAGTCTTCGCGCAAATGGCAATGGGATATCCCGGGGAACACACAAAACTGGGCAGTTGGAGGAACATGGTCAAGTTTCAACGCCACAATTACGGGGCTTATCGCCCAAACAGGCGGTCGAGCAACAGCAGGTAGTCGATTTTCCATTGAGACCACAGGTATTTCAAGTGGTCCCGATCTCAGCCTGGGTTACAATGATTTTGTTGATATCACTCTCGCGATTCCCTCCTCGTTCCGCGGTTCTCTGGTCCTTTCGTTTGGAGTGAAAGGCTTCCCCTCGTCGCAAAGTGGGTTTCCCGCGTCGCAGACGGTTGTGCTGCCGAACGCACAGCTCAATAAAGACAGCACAGCACACACCTATCGACTGGATATGGGTCTTGTTCCGCTTTGGCGAGGCACTCTTAGCGACCTCCGAATCACCATGGACGGAACAGATCCTAATCAGACCTTCATTTTTCATAAAGTTGTCGTGGGTGATGAGCCTGGAAATGATTATGTGCGGCGAGATTCGTTGCTGTTCCCCATACCTTCAAGACCAGTTTTCATGTTGGAATCCAAACACTTTCGAATTAATAGCCAGAGTTGCTACCGAGACTGGAACGGACAGCTTATCTGGCTGTTTGACGCAGTCCCATCCATCCTGCGGAATTTGGAAGAATGCTGGCAGGTCTACGTCAAAAAACTCGGCTATCGTGAACCATGCTACCCGATCAATTCAAGTAACCGAACGATAAAATATAAGATAAATGTGAGTATATCTAATGATGGGGGGTTTCAGTTGGCAGAAGAAGATGCTATTCACGGCGGCAGTTTTGCGTGGTTCAATTTCTATCCCGAAGCTTCGCGTGCCGACCCGCCCTCATGGGTTCCGCCTCATGAACTCATGCATGTTTTTCAGGTTGCCAATCAAATGCAAAAACCGACCCATAACTGGTTTGAAACCCATGCGGAATACGGCATGGAGCGTTGGTTGGAACACTACAGTGCTCTCTTCCCAAAGGAAGCTGGCATACCAAATTGCAGTCTGACCCCCGAAGCATTGTTCGATGCCAATTTTGGTATAAGCCGTGGTCGAAGTATTTATGAGACATGGCCTTTCTTTTACTACCTCGATACAAATCCCGACAGGCTTGAGGGATTGGGCGAAGGCACGATGGTGAGAATCTGGCAGTCAGTCCCTGCTGGCACCTCCCCCTACACTACGCTGGGAAATCTTACCCAAAACAGCCTAAAAGATATCATCGGTCTGTATGCCCGGCGAATGGTGACGCTGGATTTTCCGGGGCGACAACTGGCGATGAAGGATGCTGTGGGGGCAGCTCTCGAAAAGTCCTACACGGAACTCGAGTGCGTCCCAGACAACCCCGGTTGGTGGCGCTGCCCGCAGGAGAAAGCCCCTATTCAAGGCGGCTACACGATCCACCCCATAACGCCCACGGAATCACGAGTGACCGTCAATTTCCTTGGACTTAAAAACAGTGCCATCAGGGCAGACTGGAGAGCCTCTATCGTGGTCGTCAAGACCACCGGGGCAAACAGTGGACAAGCACGTTACTCGACGCTTTGGCGCGATGGGGAAAACTCGATGCCTGTCGAGAATACGGACAAAGTCTATCTTGTTGTCGCTGCCACGCCCGACCAGTTTTTCCTTTCAGATTTGTATGAACCTTCCTGTCCCTACCGCTCGCATCCCTCCAAGGAACGTTTTCATTACGAAGTTAAAATCACTGGTGGCATACCACTCCAAAGCACAAACAACTCCACCTCTGGTCTCATTCGCCACGCGAACGGAGGGGGCTGGAAATCCCCGGGATCCACAGTTGCCAACACAGCTTATGTCGGACCGAACGCCCGCGTGTTGGGAAACGCACAAATTTTGGGAATGGCCAGAGTTGAAGACTATGCGGTTGTTCAGGATTATGCGATTGTTCAGGATTATGCGATTGTTAGCGGTCATGCGCTCGTTGGCGACTTCGCCATCGTCAAAGAGAACGCTAGAGTTCGTGACCAGGCCAAAGTATTCGGCCGAATTTCGGGCAATGCACGCATCTTGCAAAGGGCGGAAATTCAGGCTGACGCCAGATTCAAAGATGTGGCGAGTGCCCGCGGCATGTCTGTTGTAGGGGGAGGAGTTCTGAGTGGCGGGGCAACTCTGGACGGGGATTACACGGGCAACGACAGTTCTAATACAGGCTTTGCTTTCGGTTGCAATTTTTTCGACTCTAAAGATTATCAAGCATTTTACGCAGCCCCCGATCGCATTCTTGCGGCCTATGACTTCAACCAACAGCACGATACATCCGCCATAGACAGTCATGGAGCACTCACAGCATTTGTGCGCGGGGGGCCAGTTTGGTCCGACAGCGACGTCAGCGACGCCAAACGAAGGAAATTCTTGACGTTCAACGGAACCAATCAATGGGTAGCACTGGAGAGGGCTCTGGCGGATGTGCGGGAATTCAGCTTCACCGCTTGGATCAAACCACAGGGTGGCAATACCAACCAAGCTGTTCTTTGGATGGGAGTAAGTGGGAATCGACGCATGGTTTTCATCCCGAAAGATCCTTCGAACAGGGCCGTATTCGCGATTCGTAATGGCGGTTGGGATGAAAAACTGAGTTCCAACCCGCTTCCAAACAACCAGTGGTCGCACGTGGCGATCACATTGAACGGTAGTTTGGGCATTTTGTATATCAACGGCAGGCGCGTCGCGAGCAAACAAATAAGTATTCGCCCAGACCAATTGCTGGCCGCAAACGACTTGGCATGTGCACAACACAATTACCTCGCCCGAGCACAACCCGACGTGAAATTACCGATGTTCAAAGGCTCGTTAGACAGCGTCCGATTTTATTCCAAAGCCTTGACTTTACAAGAAGTCAATGACTTATACTCGAGCGGGCAGTAATATATCTCTGATTTTTTGAATCGCGGAAAAGGTTCATCTTACCCCCCAGATTTTATTTTCCAGCAACCCACGGGCGCTGCGCGGTTGGACGGGAACTACCCGCGGAGCAAAGAGTAGTAACTGAGGAATTGCAGTTTGTCGAAAAACACTTTTCCATTCGACTTTTCATCTCAAGGAAGCGGGCCATGGCCCGTCTTGGCCGAGTCCTGCATGACCTACGGCTGAAACATTGTAAGCGTTGCGCCGAGCACCACCTGCCGTAGGTAGTGAAGGTGTCGTAGTCT
>JBAWVX010000064.1:0-7657 GCA_037147075.1 bacterium | reverse complement strand
CATTTTCGGGTCTTTCTTTTACAAAGCCCCTCACGGATTTTCGAGGTAGGATCAGTGCGCCGACGACCATGTGTGTGATCTTTGTGAAATTTCGGGAACGACTACAAATCCGTTTCTCTCCCGGTTGCCAAGTTTTTTTTACTGGGAGGCTCATATCTGAAGTTGCATGCAAAAAAAATGCTCGACGGCATCGACCTGGGCTTCGGAGGACTCCTGAAACATCAGAAAGTCCATTTTAAGAACCCCCATCCTCAAAGTGGGAAGGCCCTCGTCTCGCATGGCTCGTTTTTCGGCCGCGCAGCGGCGTGGTCAGCAAAACGACCTCCCCAGGGGTCAAGACACGCCAGAATCCGCAATCAAGTCCTCCGAGTTGAAACCCTCCCACAGCCACACGGATGAGTCTGAGCGTCGGATGGCCCACCGCAGCAGTCATGCGGCGCACCTGTCGGTTCCTGCCTTCGCGAAGACGCAACTCGATCCAGAAGTCCGGAACATTTTTCCGAAAGCGCACCGGCGGGTGGCGGGGCGGGTATTCAGGCTGGGGGGTCAACATTTGGGCACCGGCGGGCAACGTGGGCCTGCCATCAAGAAGAATCCCATCGCGCAGTGTCTGCAGAGCCCCTTCCTTCGGGAGTCGCTCGACAAGCACATGGTAGGTTTTTTCGACATGCGCGCCGGGCGAGAGCAGAAGCGCATTCCAACGCGACTCGTCGGATAGCAGCAACAAGCCCTCGGAGTCGGCATCCAACCGGCCGATGGGATACGCGCCCTTCGGAAATCCAAACTCCGCCAGCGGTCGATTGGAACTGCCATCCGGCGTGAACTGAGAAAGCACGCCATACGGTTTGTGAAAAGCGAGGATCAAAGAATCTTCAGGCGAGTGAGGTCCTGCGAATCGACAACTCCAATAGGATGCCGCCTTTCATCCACAACGACGAGGTCATCGATACGGTGCCGCTCCAGAATTTGCAAAGCCTCGGCAGCGAGTTTGTCGCCATCCACTGTCACGGGTCGCAAACTCATCAATTCCCCGACAGGAACCGAGCCGATCCCGGGGTTATCGGGAAAATGCCTGGCAAAGTCGCCATGGGTGAAAATACCGGCCAACGTTCCATCAGGGTGCGTTACCACGGCAGCACCCGCCCGTTTGGATGTCATGGCTTGGATGGCCTCCACGATTGGAGTCGAAGGAGGAATGATCGCCATTTCGGCGACAGGCCGCATGATTTGGTTGACCCTCAAAAGCAGGGAGCGCCCGAGACTCCCTCCTGGATGGAATTTGGCGAAATCCTCTTTTTGAAATCCCCGGCTCTCGAGCAGCACCATGGCCAGAGCATCCCCGAGCACCAACATCGCCGTCGTACTGGAGGTAGGTGCCAGATTCAAAGGACACGCCTCCTGCGTCACGGAAACATCCAACACGATCTGGGCAGCCTTCGCGAGGGAGGAATTCGTATCTCCAGTCATGGCAATGATCGGCAAGCCGAAACGAACGATCGCCGGCAGCACAGCAAGCAACTCCTGCGTTTCCCCGCTGTAGCTCAGCGCCAACACCACATCCCCATCGGCGACGATTCCGAGATCTCCGTGAAGGGCGTTGAGGGAATTCAGCACCACCGCCGTGGAACCCGTGCTGGTGAGCGTGGCAGCGATCTTCTCGCCGATGTGGCCCGATTTTCCGACGCCCAGCACCACCACCTTGTTGCGACGCCCCAAGGCTGACTTGATAAGGTCCACTGCTGCAACAAACCGTCGATCCAAGCGGGCGGATGTGGCCTCGATCTCCGAGAGCTCGATCTCAAAAACCCGCCGCGCCAGCTTCAAATAATCCATGTTGGGAATCATGCGAAAGCCGACCGCGCCATGCAAGGGTTCAGGCTAATCGACATCCAGCTCATCCAACCCACCGAGGACGATCTGGGACCACGTCTCAAAGGCATCGCGGCGCGCCAGCAACTCGGCGCGGGTGGCAAAACCCAACTCGGCAATCGCCTTCTCGCCGGCACTCACACGGTCATTTTCCAGGTCCACGATGTGCACAATGCCAAGATGCACCCGGCCGACCTCGCTGGAGTCGTCGTTGATCAAAGCCACTGCACGCTCGGTGAAGCCTCCGTCAAGGCGCAACTCCTCGCGGATCTCGCGTTGCACGGCATTGTGGTAGGTCGCTTGATCAAAATGTTGGCACTCATCCGTGTCATTCACATGGCCGCCAATGCCGATCGAGGATTTCGCCACCAGACGCTTTTCACCGGATTTCGCCCCGCGCGTGTAGTGGAGAATACGGTCTCCATGCCGGAACACCGCATAAGGAATAATCTGCTTGAGCGAGGGATCCTCCTCAGCGGCACTGCGCGGCACGAAGAAGTTGTTCTCCTTTTTCATGAAAGCTGGCAGATAGTCTTCCACCCTACGGCACAGTCCTTGAAATCCTCCCAGCGCATCAAAAAAATCCCGCTTCACCACCAGCACCTGTTCCTCGAGTTTGCTCATGGCTGCAGACATTGCCGCGATGCCTCGATCCCGCAAAGGGAAAACTTCATGCGCCCTCCGCCGAACACAGCCGCTTGCATTTCTAAAAGCCCGGCTTAGAGTGATCAATGTCAGGGGGCGTAATGGTTTCGACTTGGAGTGTGAAGCCCGGCCCGCATGTCGAGGATGATTCGTTGGCCTCGTAAAAAATCGGATCAAACCAATAAATGCAGATTACGAAGATCTCGCTCTCGCGGCCTAATTGAGCCACGACGCGTTCCGGCTGACGCCTGCTGGTCCGGAATGCGACGACAGCAGGCTGGCTTGGGATGGAGCGACCGCTACCCCGGGTGAATCGATTTCGTGGACGCTCTGGAGAGGGAAGCGTGACGGTTCGCCCGCCCCCTCCGAGATCAAAGACCGTCTAAACATGTAGAAGGTTGCGTAGATCATTTTAAGGACACGGGTTCGACTCCCGTCGCCTCCACCACTTTGCAGTGGGGGCCGCCAGATCCAGACAATTTCTGAGCCTGCTCAAGCGGCTTCAAGAAGCCACCCGAATCTCAGTGGTGTAAAATCCCGTAGCGGGGAGACCGGTTACAAAGAGTAATATTTTTTTGCGTTGCCTGCGAAAATCGCGGATTGCTCAGGTTCCGAGAGGTCCTTGAGTGCGGCGCGCACAGTGGCAAGCCAGTGGTTGTAGGAGACTCCGGCGAGACATACCGGCCAGTCGGTTCCGTAGAGAAGACGCTGTGGACCGAAAGCCTCCAAGGCAACATCGAAATACGGCGCCAGACTCTCAGGTGCCCAGTTTTTGGGATCGGCTTCTGTGACCATTCCGGAGAGTTTGCAGGCCACATTTTCTCTTTGGCCGAGAGCGCGGAACCATTTGCTCCACGGCTCGAGCAAACCTTCGGCGATCTTCGGCTTGGCGATGTGATCCACAATAAAAAGTTGCTCCGGATGTCTATCAACGAACCGGATGGCCTGCTCAAGCTGGTGCTCAAAGATGAGAATGTCGTAGGCCAGCCCGTATTCTCGCAAGGCCCGGATGCCCGCTTCAAAAGCGGGACGGAGGAGGAATTCGGGATCGCTTTCGCCTTGGACGACGTGGCGGACACCACGAAGCTTTTTGTTTGCGGCGTGGAGGTCCAATTCATCCCTCAAACTGGGTGACGCCAGTGGAACCCAGCCCACCACGCCTTGGATGAAGGCGTGTTTGTCGGCGAGTTCGAGAAGCCAGCGCGTTTCCGCCAGGGTCTGGCGGGCCTGGACGGAAATGACACCATCCACCCCGGCAGAGCGCATCGCCTCTTCAAGATCGGAAGGCAAAAAATCGCGCTGGATGTTTTTCCAGTCCTCGGGAATCCATCCAAACTCTTCGAGGTTGTATTTCCAGAAATGGTGGTGGGTGTCGATGATCATGGTCGCGGAATCAAAGTTCGATGATGGCTTTGATGACTCCGGTTTCCGGCTTTGTCCAGCAAAGGAAATCTTGCGCAGCGCGCTCAAAGGGAGCGCGGTGGGTGATCCAGGGTTTCGTGTCGATACGACCCATGGAGATGAGGTCAATGATCCGAGAAAAATCCTGCGGGCGGGCATTGCGGCTTCCCATGAGCGTCATTTCCCGCTTGTGGAAAAGCGGGTCGTTAAAAGTGACATCCCCTTGGAACAGGCCAACAAAAACCAGGCGCCCACCGGGGGCGGGATAATCGAAGGCATCGGCCATGGATTTTGGATTTCCCGTGGCGTCGAAAACGGCAGTGGGCAGGTCACCCTTCGTGATATCGAGAAGCGCGTCGATCGTCTTTTGCTTCGTGGCGTCAATAGTGAACTCCACCCCGAGCACGTCGCGGCAGAAAGCTAGGCGCGCCTCGTTGACATCCAGAACAATGACTCTCGCACCGGCCTCCAAAGCAAATTGAATGGTCGCCAGCCCAATCGGACCGGCTCCGATGACAAGTGCAAACTCACCGCGCTCCAGCGAGGCACGATCCACCGCATGGCACCCGATCGCGAGGGGTTCGACCAAGGCGAGCTGATCGAAATCCAGATTGTCGGAGGCATGAAGTTTGTCGGCCCGCACCACGATTTGTTCCCTCATGCCACCGTCGGTGTGAACCCCTAGCACCTTGATGTCGGCGCAGCAATTGGGTTTACCCCGTCGGCAAGCGATACATTTTCCGCAGTTCATGTAGGGCTCCACCGAGCACTTGTCGCCAGGTTGGATTCGTTCAACGCCCTCGCCCGTTTCGAGGACCTCTACCCCGAGTTCGTGCCCGAGGATTCGGGGATAAGAAAAAAACGGCTGCCGCCCCGCGTGCGCGTGAATGTCCGTTCCACAAACACCGATGCGGCGCACTCGCACGAGCGCCTCACCGGGTCCGGGAGTTTGGGGAGAGCCTGTGTCCGAAAATTCGAGTTTGCCCGGTTCGATGAGGGTGATTGTCTTCATGCGGAAACTAGAACGATATTGCTGTATTGCGTGGTATCGCCGGTGCGAACGAGTCCGATGGCACCCGGAATGCGTTTTTTAAAAACAGCCTCATGCGGCTCGTGTTCAAGAGGAATTCCCTCGAAGGCCGTGGCGAAGTCAGAAAGCGTCTGCGGGGCGTTGTTTTCCACGAATTCCTGGGCCATGTAGGCTTTACCGAAAACGGCGCGTTCGCGAACGGCTGCGAGCACTTGAAGAACAGTCGGCACATCATCCACGAGCGAGAGGTCGATCGTTTCGATCATCGGCCAAAACGGGAACCCCCGGTCGGCAATGACAAGCATGTTGGTGTGGCGAACCCGGCTGAGCAGGTGGTTCAGGGAGGGATTGAGTATTCCGTTTTTAAGCATTGATATTGTTCTCCGGGCGACCGGACGGCCAGGTCATGTTGCGGACAGGTTCCAGAATGTTTTGGACTCCGGCGAGGATTTCCGTGTCGATGGGTTCCTCGATCTCACGGATGTTTTGAAGAATTCTGTCGGGATTCGCCGTTCCGACGATATTCGTGGGAATGTCGGGATTAGCCACCGAGAATTGCAGGGCCAGCTTGCCAAGACTCGTGCCGCGTTCCCGGCAGAAGACGGCCGCCTCGGCGCATTTCTCTCGCAGCGATTCAGGGGCGGGATGCCACGACGGCGGGCCTTCATCGCTCAGCAGGCGCATCGCGAGTGGAGCGGAGTTGAATATGGCCACACCTCGCTCTTGGAGATACGGCAGGAAATCGACGAGCGTCGTATCATTCAGGCAATAATGACAGTAGGATTGGATCTGGTCGACTGCGGTGCGATCCATCACATATTTCTGGAGGTGCAAGGGCAGGGACGAGATGCCAACATAACGGACCTTGCCGCTCTCCTGCACCCTCTTCAGCGCAGGAATCGTTTCGCCCACAATGTAATCCATGTTTCCAAATTCCATGTCGTGGACTTGGATGAAATCGATGTGATCCACGCCAATTCTTTGCAGGCTCTCATCGATGCTGCGGGTCACCCGTTCGGGCGAGAAGTCGAAGTCTTTTTCCTTGTATCCGTAGCGGGCAACCTTGGTCGCGAGGAGATACTTGTCCCGGGGAATGCCCCGAAGCGCCTTGCCAAGAACAGTCTCGGCCTTGGTCAAACCATAGAATGGAGCGGTGTCGATGAGATTGATGCCGGCATCCAGCGCCACATGCACCGTGCGGATTGCAGTGGATTCCTCAACATCGTGAAAGACGCCGCCGAGGGATGATCCACCGAAAGCGAGGACTGAGACATCGAGGCCGGTTTTTCCGAGTTTGCGGTATTTCATACGAGGAATTGCTCTCAGCCGAAGATTGGTTTGATGTGACGTTCGAGGATGTTTGCGGACACGTTCCGCGAGACAATAGTCTCGTTGGCTACAAGCGCATCAGTAAAGCGGGTGCCCATTTTTGCCGCCAATTTGAAAGCGACATGCATGAGTTGACGGAAGTCGGAATTGTAATCCGGATTCGATTGGTCATGACGGAGAGTGCCAGCAAATTTTTCGCCCCCCCAGGATTCAACCTCCACCGTCGAAGGCAGGCGGTCCCTGCAGATATCGATAACCGTGGCGTAGGGGGCTGTGAGTTCGTCAAAATGGGACAATGCCTCGCAGTAAATGGTCTTGGCAATTTGCAGCCCCTCTCCCCCAGATTCGGCAAGCCCGATGATCTCTTCCAGCCAGGTGGTTCCAGCCGTTTTCACATGCAGTCCCGCATCGTGCTTCTTCAAGAGGCGATTGATGATGGGATAGAGCGAAAACTTGTCGCTGCCGGAGTGGACGCTGAGTTTCAGCGAAGCGGGGAGTCCGAAATGGTGCACAGCGACTTGGAGAACAGCGAGATCCTCGTCAAATTCCTTATCGAACAGCTCCAGCTCGCCGACATAATCAACGCCTTTGTTGAAGCGCCCTGTGAATTTCGGAGCGATCGTCTGCACGGGAATCCCCTCCCCGGCAATCATTGCCAGAATCAAGTAAAGCTCAACCGGAGTTTGCGGAGTATCGGTTTCATCAACCGAAACCTCGGTCACAAAAGTCCCCGCGCCTTTGAATTCCTCGATCCGGCGGTAGATGCGACCGGCTTCCTGAATAGCCAGCAAAAACTTCTCCGCTGCCGAGCAGACGTCGTCGGGTGTGATGTCGATCGACCTTCCTACGATCGGCAGTTCAATCAAACCGATGTGCTTCTCCATGCTTTGATGGAAGGCTTCAAGCGATTCGGTGTCGGCGGACTTTCCAGTAAAGTCGGCAACGTCGAGCGTAAAAAAATCGCTGGAGGCAAGGAATCCCTCCACCGTCTTGAGACCGATGTGATCGGCGTCAACATAGTAGGGTCTCTCCCAACCTAGCTCGGAAACGGCGGCGGCGGCCTCTGCACGCAGGTCGCCCGGACGGCTTCCCACTAGCAAATGCTCGCGGTTTGATTTGTTCCAAACCGGATGAACGGACAATCCGAGTTCCCAGGCCTTTTGAACCGCACGCAACTGGGCTTTTCCTTGATGGGCAAAGCGGTCGCCCATCCCGATGGAGTATTTTTCAACGATCATTTCGTCGCGAACTATGAACAAAGGAGCTTAAAAAGCCATTCCTTTCGGAGGAAAAAAGATCTCCCTGTCTCCATTCAAAAGAGCGGAGGTGGTGGGATTGATTCCGGCCTCCGGCCTTCACCCCGCGAGGGCTTCGCTTCGCTCA
>JBAWVX010000063.1:0-7703 GCA_037147075.1 bacterium | reverse complement strand
GTCAAAACACGCCCCCGCAGGAGTAGCGGCTTCAGCCGCGAAGCGCGTTGCGCTTTCCTTGCACTCCCACCGAAAGCACTTCGCGGGTAAACCCGCACCTCTTGCCTTATGCGGCGACTGGCGTGCCGGTGCTGTGGAATGTCGCGTCGGTGGGCAGGATGGCTCGGTTGCAGAAGTCGCCGAAGCCTTCGCCGGATTGGCGCTCGAGGGAGTAGCGCTTGATGACCGGGCGCAGCATTTCGACGGCACCGTCGATCGTCGTGCTGGGAGACATGAGGCGGTTGAGGCGGGTTCCATTGTAGGCGGCGCCGACATAGAGGGCGTATTTGTTTGGAGCCTTGCCGACGAGGCCGATCTCGCCCAGATAGGGGCGCGCGCAGCCGTTCGGGCAACCGGTGATGCGGATGCTGATGGCATCGTGGGCGAGACCGCTTTCCTCGAGCACGATTTCAAATTTTTCAAGCAGCTCGGGCAGGGCGCGCTCGCTCTCCGCGAGGGCGAGACCGCAAGTGGGCAGGGCCACACACGAGAGAGCGTTGAGCCGCATACCGGAGCGGTCATTTTCCTTGCCGAGTCCATGCTTGGCGAGGATTGCCTCGATGACGGGTTTCTGTGCGGTGGTCACCCCGGAGATGGTGAGATTTTGCGACGGTGTGAGACGGAAGTCGCCGGTGTGGATTTCGGCAATTTCACGGAGGGCGCTTTTCATGGCCCAGCCGTCCTTGTCAACGATGCGGCCGCTGAGAATATGGAGTCCGTAAAACCAAGTGCCGTCGGCGCATTCGTGCCAGCCGAAGGGGTCTTGGATCGTGGTGAAATGAAATGCCCTCGCCGGACCGAAAGTGACACCCGAGCGTTTCTCAACCTCGCCCTTGAACCACGCGATGCCTCGATCCTCGATGGTGTATTTGAGGCGGGCGTGCTTGCGATTTGTGCGGTCGCCGAAATCGCGCTGGGTTGTAATGACGGCCTCGCCGACCTTGTTCACCTGATCGGGCGTGATGAAGCCCAGGACATCCGCCAAACGCGGGAAGGTCTCGGCATTTCCATGGCTCATTCCCAAGCCGCCGCCGACGGTTACGTTGTAGCCAACCAGCTTGCCGCCCTCGATGATCGCGATGAAACCAAGGTCCTGCGAGAAGACATCCACATCGTTCGATGGAGGCAGCACAAAGCCGGTCTTGAATTTGCGCGGCAGATAGGTGTCGCCATACATCGGCTCCTGCTCGGGCTCGCCGCCGGCGACGAGTTCCTCGTCGAGGTAGATTTCGTGGTAGGCGCGGGTTTTTGGCAGGGCGAATTCGCTCCAGGACTTGGCTGCATCGTAGACCTGCTGGGCCGCTTCGCTCCGCTCGGGATTCGGTGGTGCCATGACATTGCGGTTCACATCACCACAGGCCGCGATAGAATCCAGAAGCGCCTGGTGCATGCCTTTGATGAGCTTTTTGACATTTCCCTTGAGGACGCCGTGGAACTGGAAAGTCTGCCGCGTGGTGAGGCGCAGCGAGGGCGAGGCCACATCGTCGGCGAGTTTGTTGAGAACGAGCCATTGCGCGGGCGTGGCCTTGCCGCCGGGCAGGCGCACTCGGAGCATGAACGAAAAGGCCTTTTCCTTTCCGGCTTTTTTCAGGGCGACGCGAAGGTCGCGGTCGTCCTGAAGATAAAGCCCGTGGAATTTCGTGAGCTGGCCGGTCTCCTCCGAGACGGCACCCGTGGAGGTGTCGGCGAGTTCCTGTGCGATGGCGCCGCGCAGGTGATGAGAGGCGGCTTTGAGGACTTCGTTTGCGCTGAGGGGCTTTGGTTCCTGTGTTTCGGTGCTCATGAAAAGAAAAGACGAGTAATGTTTTGGAAAACCACGCGAGGGGCAATGTCTTTCTTAAACTGGTTTTGATGTTATTCCGTGTCCAAGGGTGGGGGGCACAAAAATTATGAGATGGGGGTCAAAAACGGACAGGACAGGAAATTGACGAAAACTACAGATGCAAGAAAGACAAGTGCCGACGAGATGATCGACTTGATGTTGGAGAGGTATGGGACGACTGGATGGGCCGTCTCGGGAGAGAAATGGATCGGGGCAACACTCAAGGAGCCCCGCCCAAGCCTACCCTGCAGAACATTGAAAGCGCCATGCTCGCCGTAAGAAAAATCTATTTTTCCGTTCTATTCGGGAGGCATGGATAATGTTCCGTCATGGAACTCCTTGAGGTGTGCTTGTGCCCACTGACCTAGCCCTTCAAGAACTGGACGAAGGGCTGCCCCGCTTTCGGTCAGCTTGTAGGCGTTGTTTCGGGCGGAGTTTTGCGGATTCTCCCGTTCGATCATTTTAAGTGCCGCTAGCAGGTTGAGACGATCAGCGAGAATATTGGTGGAGATGTGTTCCGGCGATTCCAAAAATTCTGTGTAAGTCCTGGGCCCATGCATGAGCAGGTCGCGGATGATTAGCATGGTCCATTTGTCGCCAAGCACGTCGAGGGCGGCGCAAATTGGACAAACGGATCGCCAATGAATCTCTGCATGACCCATCTCTCAGTTCCTGTATTTCTTGACTCATTTGTCAAGCGCTGCGGCCATTTCTATAAACGAAGTTTCAATCGGCGAGGGCTTCCACCCCAACAACTCAAATGTCGCCAGATTATCGAACGACGCCTTTTTTCCCAGAAATGGCACCATTCCCTTGGCTTCACGGTCGATCAACCCCATGACTTTCAGGAGGAAGGATGGAGCTTTGAAAGAAGGAACTTTAGAGTAGCCTGCCTTGCGCAGGATGCTTGCGACCGTGAACATTTCCACCGGTTCGGCGCTGGCGGCAATGAAACGTTTTCCCGCCACCCCTTTGGCAGTGAGTGCCCTGACGTGCAGCGAAGCGACATCGCGAACGTCAATCATTCCCATGCCGATATCGGGAATCATAGGCAGCTTGCCACTAATCATTCGTGCTATCATTTCAAGGTTCTGGCCTTCCAGCTTGGCACCGAGCGGTGGGCCAAAGACACCTCCGGGGTTGATGACGATCAATTCCATCTTGCTATCGGCGACGGCTTCCCACGCAGCGCGTTCGGCCAAAGTCTTGCTTTTCATATAGGCCCCGATGTTTGCGGTCGTATCAGACCAAGTTTCTGGCCCATAGCGACCGCTCTCGTGTCCGCCCATGATGGCTACAGTCGAGGAGGTGAGAACAAGACGCTTCACCCCCGCATACTTGGCGGCGGTAATCACACGCTTGGTTCCTTGCACAGCGGGCTTTATCAAGTCGTTTTCATTTTTCGGTTCGGCCAGAATGAAGGGCGAAGCGACATGCATCACGAATGTGCATCCCTTCATCGCCAGATCCCAACCATCATCCGCAAGCAGATCTGCTTCGACGAAACTCAGCTGTTCAACTGGCGCAACCTTCGCTAGGGCCAACTTTGTGGCATCTGCCTTGGAGCGGGAACGAATTGTTCCAACCACATCGTAACCTTGTTTCAATAATTCAGCAGCACAATGCTGCCCAATATACCCAGTAATTCCTGTAAGTAGCACACGTTCACTCATCATTTGGTTTCTAGTTTATTGTTTTTATTTATAACTTGCAAAATGCAAGTCTAAGCCGATAACTTGCACTTTGCAAGCTTAAATTCAAAATATCTTTTGGGTGACTGATTGAATGAAATCAGGCTTGCAGATTGATTTTTCGGGTTACCTGCTGTCGGAGCGGGTGTGTCCCATCGGGTTGGCAGGATCGCAACTGGCCCTTGCCACTCTTGGACGTATAGGCCGGCATTTGCTGAAGGCGGCTTTGAGAACTTCGTCTGCGGTGAGTGGCTTTGGTTCCTGTGTTTCGGTGCTCAGGAAAAGACAAGACGAGTGATATTTTGGAAAACCACGCGAGGGGCAATGTCTTTCTTGAGCGGCAGCCTGAGGGAATTGACCACAAGGACACGGAGAAATTTCAAATCGGGCTATAAGGGTGATTTTTTTATTTCACTCTTTAAGCCTCGCAAACCATTTCATCGACTCAGTTGATCTTGTAAATGTTGCCGGAAGGTTTTGTTTAGGTGGGTGAATTTTCAGGAGGAAAAATATCTCGCGGGGTGTGGAACGGAGTGGATGTTGCGGCATTATTGCTTGGCAGGATCGACGAACGACATTTGTCGTGAACTGCCGGCATGGTCGGCGGTGAGGGCCGATGTGCAAAGCAAGGGGCGGGGGCGTTTCGGGCGGGCATTTGTCTCGGGGAAAGGTGGGTTGTGGATATCAGCTGTCATGCCGGCCACGGGCGGAGCAGCGGCGTGGGCTGGTTTTTCGCTTCGGGTGGGAGCCTGCCTTTTGAGATACCTCAAAAGCCTCGACGTTGCTAAAGCGAGGCTTCGCTGGCCGAACGACCTCATGTGCGGATCGCGCAAGGTCGCCGGGCTTTTGATCGAGCAACCGTCCAATGGCATGCTCGTCGTCGGCTTTGGACTGAATATCACCAACGAACCATGGACCGAGGACGAAAGCCTGCGCCAGACGGCGACGAACCTCGCCGAGTGGATCGCACCGCCGGATATCGCCACCGTGACGCACGGCGTGTTGGATGCCCTCGCGAGCGCCCACGGCGAAATGCAACGCGGCGGCATGATGGCTGCGATCCAAGAGCTGAACGGGGCCTGGCAAGTCCCGACACCGGTTAAAATCCATCTGAATTCGGGCCAAGCCGTCACCGGTCTCTTCGCCGGACTCGATGACGAAGGACATTTGAGGCTGATCGATCAAAACGGCTTCCCCTTGCGTGTGGAGCACCACTCGGTGGAAAGACTGCACGAGATTCCGCCGTGACGGGATCAAACTTTTGGACAAATCGCCCTCGAACTCCTACCAATACCCGCGCATGAGCAGTCCCAACCTTGATGTCCGAGATGTCGCCCGCCTGGCCCGCATCGAACTCACCGACGAAGAAGCCACCACTTTCCAATCCCAGCTCGGCCGCGTGCTGGAATATGTCGAACAACTCAAAACACTGGATGTTTCCGGCGTCGAGCCGACCGCCCACGCGAATCCTGTTTTCAATGTCCTGCGCGAGGATGTCGCCCGTCCCGGACTCACACGCGAGGCGGCCCTCTCCAATGCCCCGCACTCCGCGAACAACCTCGTCGTCGTGACCAAAGTGATTGAATAAAATGAGCGCACTCACCGATCTCAGCATTACCGAACTTCAGGCGGGATTCCGTCGCGGGGACTTCACACCGGCCGACGCCCTGCGAGCCCTCGAGAGCCGCATCGCGGCGGTTGATCCCTCGATCGACGCCTACCTTTCCCGTGATTTCGAGACCGCGCTCGCGGCTGCGGAGAAAGCCGATATCAACCTCCCGCTCGGAGGCGTTCCCATCGGCATCAAGGATGCCATCAATGTGCTCGGCGAGTCGTGCACCTGCTCTTCCAAAATGCTTGCCGGATTCAAGTCGCCTTACGATGCCACCGTCATTGCCAAACTGCGCGCGGCGGGTGCGATTCCCTACGGCCGACTGAACATGGATGAGTTCGCGATGGGATCCTCCACCGAGAATTCCGCCTACAAAAAAACCCGCAATCCGTGGGACACCACACGCATTCCCGGCGGATCGAGCGGCGGCTCGGCGGCTTCTGTGGCGGCACGCGAAGCCTTCGCCACGCTGGGCAGCGACACGGGCGGATCGATCCGGCAACCCGCCGCACTCTGCGGCGTGGTCGGCTTGAAGCCCAGCTACGGACGCGTCTCCCGCTACGGTCTCGTGGCCTTCGCGTCGTCACTCGACCAGATCGGCCCCATCGCCCGCACAACCCGTGATTGCGCTTCTCTTTTGAATGTGATCACAGGCAAGGATGCGCATGACTCCACCTCGCTGGACCTGCCTGCGGAGGATTTCACGGCCAAGCTCGGCGGAGATCTGAAAGGCGTGAAACTCGGCGTTCCGAAGGAATATTTTGTGGACGGCATGAATCCCGGCGTCCGCTCGCAAGTCGAAGCGGCGATCCAGCATTGCAAGGAACTCGGTGCCGAAATCGTCGAAGTCTCGCTGCCGCACACCGCATATGCCGTGGGCGTTTACTACATCATCGCCACGGCGGAGGCCTCGGCGAATCTCGCCCGCTTCGACGGCGTGCGCTACGGCCACCGCGCCAAAAACCCGCGCGATCTGCTCGACCACTACATGCGCTCGCGCGAGGAAGGCTTCGGCAGCGAGGTCAAGCGCCGCATCATTCTCGGCACCTATGTTCTCTCCAGCGGCTACTACGACGCCTACTACCTGCGCGCCCAGAAGGTCCGCACGCTCATCCGGCAGGATTTCACCAATGCCTTTGAAAAAGTGGACGCGCTCATCTGCCCGACCTCGCCCGACGCGGCATTCAAGATCGGCGAGCGCGTGGACGACCCGCTCCGCATGTATCTGGCGGATATTTTCACCATCGCCACGAATCTCGCCGGCATCTGTGGCATCAGCGTGCCATGCGGTTTTGTTGAAGAGGGAGGCGCAAAGTTGCCTGTCGGCCTTCAATTCCTCGGCAAGGCGCTCGATGAAACGCGCCTGCTGGGAATCGCCGACGCCTACGAGCGCTCTTCCGGCTTTGCCGCGCAGGCGCCGTCGATTGGCTGAAAACGACAGTGGAGCTTGTGTCACGAAAAGTTCACAAGCCGCGAGTTGTTGCAAGCAGCGAGACGAGGTGAAAGAAACTTCCAAACCCATCCACATGGCCATCGAACCAGAAGACCTTCACCACCGCATCCGCAAGGAAATCCTCGACAACCTCGACGAGGAACTCGAACTCGAACTCGAGGAAACCCAGGGTCCCGGCTCGGGCACTGCGGAATCCAAAACCACCGACCACGCATTCCGCCAAACCTATTTTCGCGAGCTGTTCCGCCTCCAGAGCGAGTTGGTGAAGCTCCAGGACTGGGTTGTGAAAAACGGGAAAAAAATCGTCATTCTCTTCGAGGGACGCGACGCCGCCGGCAAAGGCGGGGCGATCAAGCGCGTCTCCCAGCGGCTGAATCCCCGCGTCTGCCGCGTCGCCGCGCTTCCGGCACCGAACAGCCGCGAGCGCACGCAGTGGTATTTCCAACGCTATGTCGCGCACCTCCCGGCGGCCGGTGAAATTGTTTTGTTCGACCGCAGTTGGTATAACCGCGCCGGCGTCGAGAGGGTCATGGGCTTTTGCACCGTCGAGGAATACGAGCAGTTTTTCCACGATGTGCCGGAGTTCGAGAAAATGCTCGTCCGCTCGGGCATCCAACTCATCAAATATTGGTTCTCCATCACCGACGCCGAGCAGGAATTCCGCTTCAACGCCCGCATCCAGGACCCCTTGAAGCAGTGGAAACTCAGCCCGATGGACCTCGAGTCGCGGACGCGCTGGGAGGACTACACCAAAGCCAAGGAGGTCATGCTCGAGCGCACCAGCATTCCCGAGGCTCCGTGGTGGGTCGTCCATGCGGTGGATAAAAAGAAGGCCCGCCTGAACTGCATCGCCCACCTGCTGAGCCAGGTTCCCTACGAGGCGGTTCCCCACGAGCCGATCACCCTTCCCGCGAGGATTCACCATCCGGACTACCATCGGCATGATGTGCCGAAGGATATGTGGGTGCCAGAGGTGTATTGAACCCACTTGCGGAATCCGACTCCTGTTGTTTCTTGGGGGTCTTGCCTAGTTTAGTCGGCCCTGAAAAACCCCTACGCTGGGAGGGGGTATTGGGCATCCTGCCA
>JBAWVX010000062.1:0-7885 GCA_037147075.1 bacterium | reverse complement strand
GAGAAAAATGCCAAGAAGTTTGAAAGCGATGACCTTGATTATCAGGTCATCAATGTCGAAAAAGCCCGCGAAATGGGCATCTTACCAATCACCTACAGCCAAAAAAACTAAGTATATGGATAGCAACTCCGTCACAGTGACAAGTAATAAATCATGGTTCAGCCGCATCGGCAACGCTATCAGCAGCATTGTCTTCGGAGTAATCCTATTCCTCGGATCCTTTCCTCTTCTCACATGGAACGAAGGCAGGGCGATCCACAGGTCGAAGACGCTGGAGGCGGGAAGCAGCCAAGTGATCACAATCTCCGCCGATGAGCGACAGGCAGCAAATGAAGGGAAGCTCGTGCATTTAAACGGCGAGGCGGTGGCGGAAAGCCCGGTGGAGGATCCGGTCTTTGGTATCACCGCAGACGCCCTCAAACTCCGCCGCGATGTCGAGATGTATCAATGGAAGCAGACCGAAAAATCCGAAACGAAACAGAAACTCGGCGGCGGGGAAGAAACCACGACCACGTATTCCTATGCAAAAGACTGGTCATCCAACCTCATTGACTCCTCTCAATTCCATACCCCGGCCGATCATCAGAACCCGGATTCCATGGCAGTGGGAAGTGACACATTTGTGGCCGACGGGATCCATGTCGGCGCGTTCGACCTGCCCGAGAGCCTGGTGGATCTCATTAATAACTACGCCCCACGCCCCGTGACTGCCGCAGAGTCAGAGGATGCGGCCAAAGAGCAATCTGAGGATATCAGCGTCAGCGCGGGCGGCACCCTCTTCGTGGGGCAGGATCCTGCAAATCCGAAGATCGGGGATCTTCGCATCAAGTTCCAAACGGCCGACCCCGGCCCCGTGAGCATTATCGCCGGCCAGGTTGGTCACACGTTCGAGCCATTTGCCATCGGAGATCTGGGCACCATCGAATTGCTGAAGATAGGAACCTTTAGCGCGAACGCCATGTTCCAACAGGAAAAGGAAAGCAACACGATGCTCACTTGGATTTTGAGGCTCGTCGGTTTTCTCGCGATGCTCTTCGGGCTTCTGCTGATCACCAACGTGATCTCCGTGGTTGCCAGCGTCATTCCGTTTCTTGGCGAAATCTTGGGGGCAGGCATCGGCCTGCTGGCTCTCGCGGTGGCGCTGCCTCTGACCCTGGTAACCATCGCTCTTTCTTGGCTCGCCTACCGGCCGCTGATCGGCCTTCCGCTCTTCCTCGTAGCGGCAGGCTGTGTGTTTTTTGCCAGCAAGAAGCTGCTGAAAGCGCGAAAAAAGGCCTAACCCTTCCAGCCTCTCTTCAAATGGTGATGGCGCTGGCGATCAGGAGGTAAAAGGCGTAAATCCCGCAAACGACGCTTAGCACGAGCGCCGTTGCGAAGCCGAGCAGCAGGGCTTTGCGCCTGCCACGCCAGAAGAAGGCGAGGCCTGCCGGAAGGCCTGCGGCACCCCCAAGAATGATGGCTGACTGCATCGCTGGCACCCATCCCAGCATCTCCGGACGCGGCGAGCTTGCCGATCCAGGCACCATCACCGAACGCAAGATATTGAGCAAAATTTCCAGAACCAAGCCATTGAAAATGAATAGATAAAATAGGACCCACGCTATGATCGCCCAGGCGATGATGAAAAGGGTTCCGCCGACAACCGGCCAAGGGCTGCGGGTCGGCGGCTGAGAAGCCTGAGGCACGGGTTGATTCATCGAGCGGCTATCGGACTTTGATGGATTTGAGCACAGTCTCCATGGCGTCCGCATGTTTTTCCAACGCGCGCATAGGATTCTGGCAGAGAAGAATGAGCACCTTATTACCGCTTTTCCGCTCGTAGGTCACCAGGTTCACGCTGTATTTCTCCGTGCCTGCTCCGTCAGAGGCCTGGGCATGTTGGAAAGTGGCGGTCAGGCCCAGTGCGGCATCCTTGTTCACTTCAGGATCTGCGCCCCCGTTCCACAAAATCTCTTTGAAGCGCTCGCCAACATTCTTCTTCAATGTCTCTTCGGCATCAAGCAAGTCGGCCTTGTCCACCATGATCACATTCATCGCAACCAATTTGTCATGCGATTCCACGTAGACACCCTCATCGGTCGCTTTCATGTCCCAGTCTGCAGGGAAGTCCACCGCGAAGTCCGGCTTGGCTTTGTCCGGATAGCTGAATGTCTGGACCGCTGAGTGTCCGCCGCTCTGAGACTCACCAGACGCAACAGCGCTGATCGAGTCCGGGTAGCTGATCGACTGATCCGCCCAGGAGACGTTGGCAGACAAGAAGCCTGTCAGACACAGAAGCAGAGTGCCGATTTTAACTCGTGAAGGTGATGACTTTCCCCTTGCTTCAGGTGAGCGATTTTTCATGGACTCGCGGGAATTTGAAGAGGGGAATAGAAAATTCAAGGAGAAAATGAAACCGGTTGCAAAATTCTATTTGACTTGGATCCCTATTTCAAAGAGCCAGATTCGTTGCCCATCATTAGGCGATGGGAATTACCGATTAAGCGCACCGATCCAGAAAATGAAAAAAATCTTTTACTTCATGTTGCTCGCTATGACGGGACCGGCCTTCGCGGCTCTTGATATCGTGGCGGCCAAGGCATCGAGCGATCAACCCGTATATGTCCTCAAAAATACTTCCACGGGCAAAGTGCTGGGAATTTTTTGGGACCGGGCAAAAGACAAAAGCGACTACGGATTCGAGTCATCGATCGTCCCGGATTTCTACTGGTCAAAAGATCGCGACTACGTGGCAGTCAGCGGTGGAGCATCAAGAAGTCGCACGATTTCCCTCTACAAAGTCATCGGCAACACTCTCCAGGAAATTGCGGTTCCCCAATTGGATGATGAGCAGGCAGCCCCACTCAACGCGATCACCGATCCAGTGGCGGATGGACTCGATGCCATTCGCTGGCAGCCAGACGGCACGCTTCTTCTTCGTTTTTGGGCGGCGGAGCGCGTGACGAGTGACTCCGAGCAGCAAAATGAAGCCAATGTCTGGGCCGACTTGCAGGTCAATGGGAACACCGCAAAAATCATTGGAATTAGTTCGGAGGAGCCCTCTGTCTCTTCGTCGGAATCTTTGCCGAAAAATCCCGCTCCTCCCGCAGGAGAAACGCTGGCATCCGCTGACACGCACCCTACGGAAAACCAGGAGGCCCCTATCTACGCTCAGGCCTGCAGCGGCGAGCAACCGCCGGATGAGTCGGAAAGCTTTGACCCGAACCGCCTGGTCGGAGTCCATAGCGTGAGCGGAACAAATCCGGATGGAAGCACCTACAAAGGAACTGTGAAAATCCGAGTCGCGAATGGCCTGGTCGGCTTGGAATGGAAGATCGGCAAGAGCATTTCGCACGGGAGAGGGATCCTGGTCGGCCAAACACTCGGCGTGGCTCTGGATGATGGAATCGCTATTTACCGAATCATCGGACAGGCCGAGGGGCAGTCGCTGATCGGTTTCTGGTCCGGAGCGGGTTCACCCGTTACCAACCCAGAGGCCATCCTCATCGGCAATGCCGATATGACCCAGGCGAATCTTCCAGCCGAGCAGATCAATGGAAAATACACATCCCTTCGCGAGGTCGATGACGGCCAGGTCGAGGGAAGCGTGAAGATTTCCGGAGGAGAGATTGCCAAAACCGCCCTGTGGAAGATCGGCAACAAATCATCGAAATGTCAGGGACTGGCTTTAAGCGATGGTCTAGCCATTCTGACACCCTCCGGCCTATCGGTTTTCACAAAGCGCGGCGATTCCCTAGAAGGTCAATCCGTGACCCAGAAGGGGAAGATCTGCCAAGAATCACTAATTACCACCCATTAAGATGTCTTTCAAAATGCGTATTCGACTCCTCTCCTTCTGGCTTCTGGCCGGACTGATCGCTATCCTCGCCACGCAGTCGTGCTCAGCGGAACAGGCTGCCTTCCATTTCGATGGGAATGATTATTTCCTAAGAGGTGATGAAGCCGGGATCCGCGAGTATCTCACTGAGGATGAGACGTTCGACGAGTGGACCACGCTGATCTCGGTCCGTCATTTCGACGGCACCGATAACCCCAAATTTTATGCGCAGAAACTTATTGAAAACGCCAAAGCCAGCAGCCCGAAAGCCGCGGGTCAGCTGATGGAAAATGAAGAGGCCGGATCTTACATCGCCGACTTCCTCGTGTTTTCGGAAGAGGGTTCCAAGCCGTTTTTTGCCGAGTGGAATCTCTGGAGAATTGAGAAAAAGGACGATGGTGTAGAGGCCGTGCAATATGCCCGTCGCTTTTACAAAGTCGATGCCTCGACATCCCAAAAGCTGATCGATGCACGCGAAAAAATCGTCCCGAAACTCGCGGTGTTGGAAATCCCCGAATAGAAGCCGAAATAAAAGGGGGCATCCGACATGAAAGCTTGATCCTGCCTGGCTCTGCGGACGGATTGGGCTCTAGAAGCTGATAAGTTCGATATTGTAGGATGGGCGGTCTTATGACCAAACCAACCACATCTCACAACAGTGCAGTTTATATCGGAATCGACTTCCACAAGCGATACAGTGTTTTTTGCGCGATTGACGCCTCCGACCGAGTTCTTGAGCAAGGGTGCGACCAACAGCACTCCGCAGGTCTTTATTGAACTGATCAGGCGCCATTCTGGATGCCGTGTGCAACAAATGGCTGCGTTGGGCTTTTATCGAAGCCGCCTAGGTCTCGCCGAGGTGCCCCCCCTACTTCGGCGACCCCTGCAAACGCAAACGCGCGTTGGGCAAAAAAGCCAACACCACGATCCTCTCCAGTGCCCCGGCGGATGGCCCGCATCACCTGGCAACTCTTGACCGAGAAACGCGCTTTTGAAATTCTTCCACCATCCCAAAAACCTAAAGACCAAGCCGGTGGAACCCATCAGGGTTCCCCGGTTTTGGTCAAAGGCTTGAAGACTTCGGCAATCAACACACCACTTCCCCCAGACGCTCCCATTAGCCTAACTTCCCCCTGATTTTTCTGTGACTCATTCAAATTCAATAAAACCACTTCTAAATGTAGCAAGTAATACTTTCACTTTTTTTGTTTTTTATACTTGACCGCATGTTTTAATTACCTGTTTAGTCGGCCCTGAAAAACCCTCACGCTGGCAGCGGTGAGTAGAAAGCCCGACATTCTCGCGCCCAATTTTGGATTGCTGAAACAAGCGCAAAAAGAACCTGCCTCATCCAGAGGCTCAGGTTCGAGGCCGATGCCGCCAAAAGCAGGTTGATCGCATCACCCAGTTGGCCTTTGAGGAAGTTGCGGCCTAACCGGAAGTCGCTTTTGAGATGCCCAGTGAGTAGATTTTGTCGCCGTCCTCACGCTTTTGATTCAAATCACGCACGGCTTTTTCCAACCAGCGCCGGTCTTTTGTTTCCGCAGGCAAGCCGGCATCGAGTTGTCGCACGACCTTTCCGGCGATCGTCTTCAAGCGTCTCGCTGCCTTGCGTGCTGCAGCCGCTTCGCCCTTGGTGCGGCGCCCGCAGTGAGATTGCCGTGGAATTTGAGTCCATCTACTCATGTGCGGTGGTCTCCCCATAGCGATCGGAAATGCGGCAAGCGAGTTTCCAAGTCACATGATAACAGATTATTCCTCGTCCTCCCGGAACGAGGGAAGACCGGACACAACAAAACACGCTGGCTTGCTTCGCTCGGTGGTTGCCATCGCAGCATTTTGTTTTTTGGCTACGACACCATCTCACTCGGCAACGATATTTTACACCGGATCAGGCGACCTGGGTGACAAAAAAAGCTGGGTCGAGCATGTCATCCCGACATCGCGCGACGAGGCCGTTTTTGATCTCGTTAAAGGCGACATCTTCAGCACGGAGGCGCTTCATTTTGGCAACATCGTGTGGAATAACAACACCAGCACAAGTATTTCATTAAAAGCGAAGGGGATTACCCGATATCTCACGCTCTCTGGAGACGGCTCAGGCGAGGCAACCATCAAAGCAGGTGGCTCAGAAGGCGACCTCTTACTCATGGGAGAGAGTGCCAAATCAAACACGCTGAAATTTGAGCCACTCAAAGGCAAAGAAGAACTCCAAATTCAACTGGATGCGGATGGGAACTTTAATGTCCTGAATGCCGAAGCAACCCTCGATATAGCGATAGTCGTCACAGGGGATAAATACCTCACCAAAACGGGAGAAGGCACGCTCATTTTTGGCGCGAGCAATACCTACACTGGGGCGACAACGATCAAATCTGGCACGCTCAAAGCCGACGCAACGAACGCCCTCGGTGCGACACAAAGGCCATCGATGTGCAAGGCGGTTCGCTGCTCATTGCGGCATCCGAGACCGTGAACGACAAAGCGAACATTGTCATGGGCAACGCCAAACTCGAGATGAGCGGCAAAGACATCACAGAGCACGTCGGCGCCCTCACCCTCACAGGAAACTCCGTGATCGATGTGCGGGAACTCGAAGGATCAAGCAATTCGTTATACTTCGCTTCCAGCTACATAAAGCAGGGCTGGGCCACAGATACCAGCCTCTCGATCTGGAATTGGGATTTCAGCGGCACAAACCACATCTATTTTGGAACCGATTCACAAGGTCTTAGCGACGCTCAGTTGCAACAAATCTCGTTCTATAGCGACTTCGGAAATAGCTTCATCGGCAACGCTTTCATATCAAATACCGGAGAGATTACGACAGTTCCAGAACCCCAGACCATCGTTGTTGCCACAATCCTTTTGCTGGGACTCTGCGGGAAGTGGATGGCGCGGTCAGAGAGGAAGCCACCACAGAGCACGGAGTAGGAAATCCTCTTTAGACAGAATCGGAGCGCAGCGGAGAAAGACTGCCTCTGGCAGCCCGATGGGTGAGCGTAGCGAGTCAATTAACAAAATTCCTTGAGTCCGAGGGCCCGTGCCTCGCCTACGTTACACCCTTAAACGTTAGCATTCTTTTTTCCAGATCAATGCAAGGCGACGCTGTTCCTTGGCGCAGTCGAGCAAATAGAGATTGATGAGATTTTGGTATGGAATCCCGGTATCGGTTGAAAGCGCCTTGAAGTAATCGATCACATCGGGTTCGAGCCGAATTGTGACAGCCTTCTTCAAACGCTTCGCATAGGGATTCCGCTTTGCTGCGGAAAAATCATATTCTTTTCTCATTTTTTGTTCTCCCAGTAAGGTTGTTGTTCTTTGGTTCCGGCCCGTCGTGCCGAAATCACTCTGATCGATGAACCGCTTTTGCGAAAACAGTGAACAATGACGAGGACCCGCAATGCGGAACTGAGCCCCATGATGATGAATCTGTCTTCAGTGGTTGAATGATCAGGATCAGGGATCAAAAGAGCATGTTCGTCGTAGAACACTGTTCTGGCCTCCTCGAAGGAAACGCCATGCTTCTTGGCATTCGATGCCGCCTTGCTGGAATCCCATTCGAAGGAGATTTTGTTCATACGTAAAAGAGCAATACAACATATTGCTTATCGCAGCAAGGCATATTTTCTGCTAACCTCCGCGATGACCGAGCAGCACCTGCTCCAGGCACCAAAGCCGATACTCCGCAGGCAGCGTGCCAAAAGTACCGCAGGCACGGGATTAGGCGGACTGGTCTGTTGAACTAAGCCGCTGCGCGGCATTGTGAAGTAGTCGTTTTTGAGGGATGACGGAGCAGGTCATGGGCTGGCTTCATGGAGGGGCGAGTTTAGGAGAGTGGGCGGCCATAAAGAACACAAATGGCTTAGCACAGAGCAACCAGAATGCGAGACCTCAAATTATTGTCACCACGAGGCTTGTCGTCGGCGGCATGATCCTCTGGATTACCAGCATCCTTATGACTCGATGCGACGATACGCGGAGCTGCTTGCCATTAAGTATCAAAAAATGAAAGGAAATGAACCCTTCTCTGAAAAAGCGTTGTCAAGAGGGTAAAGTTCTTTTCAT
>JBAWVX010000061.1:0-8768 GCA_037147075.1 bacterium | reverse complement strand
ACTACGACACCTTCACTACCTACGGCAGGTGGTGCTCGGCGCAACGCTTACGGAAGAGATGCGTGGAATTTTTTCAAAAAGGCCCGGTCCCCGGCGCAGCCATACATGATGTCGTCTGAAAGGCTGCCCTCGAGAAAGCACTGGGCTTTGCGAATGATGCGAGGCAGCCAGGCGACGCCTTCGAATTCGGCGGATTTCGGCGGCAACTCGCTTTCCTCAACGACACGCAAAGGCGGACGGCCCTGGAGCTTGGTTTGAAAATAATCCGCCCGCATTCGGGCGAGTTCCACGAAGACCGCTTTGTCAGGCTCGCCGTAGCGCGCGAGGTCGTCCACCGCGTCGTAGATGAACTGTGCCGGAACTCCAAATTTCGAGAGAGCCGCCATATCCGCTGGATCGAGGATTTGAGAGGGATTGCGACAACCGGCGCGGTAAATGGCAGCGGCCTTGTCGTGAAGCTGATTCAGTTCGTTAATCATTTGGAGATTCTACAGCGCCTTGCTCGAGGAAGCGAACGCGCCTGTCCGCGCGCGGGAGGAGGATCGTCACCGTGAGACCCCGGCCGGGCGAGCTTTCCAGGATGACCTCTCCCCCATGGGCACGGACGATGCGCCTGACGATGAGGAGCCCCAGTCCGTTGCCGCCGGATTTTGTCGTGAAGTATGGCTCGAAAATGCGGGTGATGTTTTCCGGCGAAATGCCACCTCCCGAATCGGTGAAGACGACATGCACATGGGAGGCATCGGTAAATGTGCTCACACGCAGAATACCGCCCGATTTCATGGCCTGAAAGGAATTGCGGCAGATGTTGTAGAATGCCTGTTTGATCTGCTCCCGGTCGATCTGGAGCAACGGCAGCGCCTGCTCGAGCTGCTTCTCCACAAGGATGTCCCGGTCCAGGATTTCGACATGCAGAAAGTCGAAAACCTCATCGACGATGCGATTGATGTCCGTCGCCTCGGGATTCAGGCTCTGCGGGCGGATGGCGCGGAGGAATTGCGTGATGATGTTGTCGAGGCGCGAGACCTCGCTGCGGGCCACAAGAACGGATTCCTCGAGCTTGGCACGGAGTTTTGGCGGAGCCTTCTCCAAATGGCGCTGCATCAGCTGCAAATGGATATTCAGCGAATTGAGCGGATTTCCAATTTCGTGCGCGACGCCGGCGGCCAGCATCGTGAGTGCGGAAAATTTCTCGACTTCGATCGTCTCCTGCGTGTCGCGGTGGGTCTGCGTGATGTCGCGCAGGATCACCGCCCGGCCGACCGCCTCCGGTTTGCCGCCATCCGCTTCATCGCTCAAGAGGGGGACGACATAAAAATTGAGAAGCCGGTTTTCCGGATAAAACACCTCCAGGTCGCGGCTCACGATTTCGGCCTTTGGTCCGCTGAGCGCCTCCCATTCGATGCCCCGAACGACCTCCCCGAGCGGCTTGCCGAGACTGGCATCCGGGTCGAGACCGAAAAAACCGCACGCCGCGCGGTTCAGATAAAGAATACGGCCGTTTGGATTCGTCACGATGACACCTTCGAGAATCGCGTTGAAAATGGTTTCCAAAAAACCCTTCTCGCGGGCGATTTCAACGAGGTAGTTCTGCACCTCGCCGGGCTGGACCAGCGGCAGGCGGTCGATGAGCTTGTCGAGAAATCCGCGTTTCATGAGCGGGTCAAGTTTTCCACTGGATGGCTTGTTCCTGCACGGCAAAACGCACGAAGCCCCGGCCTCCGGGATGGCCGTTCCCCGAGGCGCCCCATCCGCCGAATGGCAGCGTGGAGGGGGAAAATATCGTGGGCAGGTTGTGATAGAGATTGCCGACCGAGAGCCTTGAACCGATCTCCGAAAAACGGTCCGCATCCGGGGTGAAGACACTCGCCGTGAGGCCGAATTTCCACGCTTCGTGCCGCTGGATTGCGGTTTCGACCTCATCAAAAATTTCGACCACGAGCACGGGTGCGAATGTTTCATGCGTCGCCAAAGGAGATGCATCGAGAGACGCGGGATCCTCCGCCAGCACGACGGCAGGCAGGACATAATATCCATGCTGCTCGGAAGCGACTTTTTCCAAAATGCCACCGGGCACAATCCATTCCCCCACCCTCGAGCAAATGAGGCACTCGTAGCGCTCGTGGGCGGCGAAGCTGATCAACGGCCCGAGAAGCGTGTTTTCATCCATCGGATTTCCCGGTTGATAGCGGTTGAGGGAGGCCACAAGCCGCTCTAAAAACGACTCGGCAACCTGACGCTGCACCAGAACGCGCGAAGTGGCATTGCAACGCTGGCCGGCTGTGAGACACATGCCATCGGCCACAGCGGATGCGGCCGCATCAAGGTCGGCATCCGCGAGCACGATGGCGGAATTTTTTCCACCCAGCTCCAAAGACAGCGCCTTCGAAGTGTCGTGGGCCAGCGCGCGCGCCAGTTCGTGCCCGACAGGAACGGAGCCTGTGAAGCAAACCGAGCGCACCGCCTCGTCGAGACAAATGGCCCGACCGGTCCCTCCCCAGCCCGGCACGATTTGAAAAACACCGTCGGGCAACACCTCCTGCATGATGCGCCCGTAGGCCAGCCCCACATTGACAGCCTGAGGCGATGGCTTGAACAACACCGTGTTTCCGGCCAGCAGGTAGGCGACCGCCGCGCCATGCCCCAAATGAACTGGAAAATTGAACGGCGCAATGACTGCGGCGGGCCCCCGGGGATGTTGCCGGATCAGACCCGGATTCGGCCCATCATGAACCAGCACATCGCAAAGATATTTTTCCCCGTCGGCAAAGGTGAGATCGAACTTCGCCACCACAGCCGCCATCTCCAGGCGCGACTCGCGAAGCGGCTTGCCCGTCTCCCGAGAAATCAAAGCGGCGAGGGATTCGGTGGCGAGGGACAGCTTCTCGCGGCAATTAGAAAGGATTTCGCGCCGTTGATCCAAAGAACGCGCGGCCCAGCCGGGGAATGCGGCCACCGAACGGGCAATGCTGCGGGGGACATCGCCAACGACCACCTCGGGAAATGCATAAGCCAGATCACCAGGGGAGTAATTCTGCCAAGCTCGGGGTTCATTCTCCATGGATCAAAAATGGCCCTGATCGCAGGAAAGCTCAATGCCATTCCCCTTCGGGACAGCCTACATGCGAAGCAAAACTTTCCCCGCGCGCCGTTCCTGTGCGGCCTCGGCAATGGCATCAGCCGCCTGCGCCAGCGGGAAAACCATGTGGACCGGTGTGTGCAGCACACCCGAAGCCAGATAGGCTGCGAGCCGCTCATAGGTCGCCCGAACCTCCGCGAGAGGGGTCGTTTCCTTCCATCGCCTTAACCAGAAACCATGGAAGGAGATGTTTTTGAAAATGAGCAGCCCGTTGGGAATTTTCAAAGGCTGACGCCCCATCGCGCCGTATGTGACAAGCGGAGAGCCGGGGCGGAGGGCGTTGGCGAGATTGAGGGCGCTGGCTCCTCCCACCGCGTTCAAGCCGAGCTTGGGAAGTGATCCGCCACACAAATTCCGCGCCTCGGCTCTCAGGTCGGTCTCTTCGATCACCACGGCATCCGCCCCGCAAGCGCGCAATTCTTCGATCAGCTCCGCGCGACGGACGACATTCAGGGTGCGCAAACCAAGCGCCTTGGAGAGCTGAATCACGGCCCGGCCGACACCCGAATTCGCCGCGTTTTGGACAATCCAATCCCCCGGCTGGAGCGCGGCGAAATCGTGCATCATCCGCCACGCCGTGGCCGGGTTCACGGCCAGCATCGACGCCTGCAGCGGATCGAGTCCGTCCGGCAATGCGACCAATGACTCGGCAGGGACGAGCATTTGCTCCGCCCATGTGCCGAAAGCCAGCGGCAAAACCATTTGTCCCAGTGAGAGCCCGGCAACCGAAGAACCGATCTGCTCCACGACTCCCACGCCTTCGTTGCCAATCGTGCATGGGAGTGAGGGCAATTCGCCGTATGTGCCTTCGATCACATTCAAATCCGCCGGATTGACCGGCGCGGCGAGCATCCGCAGCAAAACCTCACCCGGTCCCGGCTTGAGCGCGGCAGTTTCCTCAACGCTGAGCGCGGGCGGCTTCGCTCCAAAAGCGGTGAGTCGGCAGGCGAGCGGCATTGGATAGCAACCGAGAAACGCTGGAGCCCGCGCCTCAGCGCATCATCGGCACGCCGTCGCGCAAAAGCTGCTCGACGAAGCCGGTGTGGTATTTGCCTTTGCGGAAAGACTCGTTGTGCATGATCGCCTGCTGGAACGGAATCGTGGTTTTGATCCCGGTGATCATGTATTCATTGAGTGCCCGGGACATGCGATTGATGCACGCGCTGCGGCTGGATGCGGTGGCGATGACCTTGGCGATCATCGAGTCGTAATTCGACGGAATCGGGTAGCCCGCGTAGGCGTGGGAGTCGATGCGAACACCTCGCCCGCCCGGTGCATAGTAAAGACCGATATTGCCGGGGCAGGGTTGGAAATTTTTCTCGGGATCCTCGGCATTGATGCGGCACTCGATGGCATGGCCACGGGGCTGCGCCTCGACGACATAGCTGCTGAGATGCTCACCCGCCGCGACTTGGATTTGCTGCTTCACGAGGTCGCATCCGTAGACCTCCTCGGTAATCGGATGCTCCACCTGGATGCGGGTGTTCATTTCCATGAAGTAGAAATTCCCGTCATCGTCCACGAGATATTCGATGGTGCCGGCGTTCGTGTAGCCGACGCTCTGACAGAGGCTGATCGATGCCTCGCCCATTTTTTTGCGAAGCTCCGGCGACATGAGGGGCGATGGACACTCCTCCACGATCTTTTGGTTGCGGCGCTGGAGCGAGCAATCGCGCTCGCCGAGATGCACGACGCGGCCGTGTTCGTCGCCAAAAACCTGGAATTCGATGTGGTGCGGATTGACGATGAATTTCTCGATGTAAACCGCGCCGTTGCCGAATGCCTTCTCGGCCTCCATGCGGGCGGCGTGGTAGCCTTGCACCAGGCTGCCTTCATTGCTGGCGATGCGCATGCCGCGACCACCGCCACCGGCAACGGCCTTGATCATGACGGGAAAGCCGATTTTACGGGCGACACGGAGGGCCTCGGCCTCGGTGTCGATGGTGCCATCGCTGCCGGGCGAAATCGGCACGCCAGCCTTGCGGGCGCAGTCGCGGGCGGAATTTTTATCGCCCATGAGACGAATCGCCTGCGGTGTGGGACCGATGAACTTGATGTTGCAGCTCGCGCAGACCTCGGCGAAATGGGCGTTCTCCGCCAGGAATCCATAACCGGGGTGGATCGCATCGGCATCGCAAATCTCCGCCGCGCTGATGATGCGGTCGATTTTCAAGTAGCTCAGGGAGCTGACAGCCGGTCCGATGCAAATGGCCTCGTCGGCGAGTTGCACATGCAGGCTGTCGATATCCGGCTCGGAGTAAATGGCGACCGACTGGACTCCCAGTTCCTTGCAGGCGCGGATAATACGAAGGGCGATTTCGCCGCGATTGGCGATCAGGATTTTTTTAAACATGGCGGGGTGGCCGGGGGATTACTTGAGGCGGAAAAGCGGCTGGCCGAATTGCACAGGCTTGCCGTTTTCGGCGCAAATCTCGGTGACGACACCGGAGACTTCGGCTTTGACCTCGTTCATGACCTTCATGGCTTCGATGACGCAAACGACGGTGTCGGGAGTGACCTGCTGGCCCACCGTGAGGAAGGCGGGGGATTCCGGCGAAGGGGCGGAATAAAATGTGCCGACCATGGGAGATTTGATTTCGATGCCACCGGCGGCTGCGACAGGAGCGGAAGAGGCGGCCGGGGCCTCCGTGGTGATGGCGGGGAGTGCCGCAGGCTCGCTGACCGAAAGGACCGGCTGGTTGGTCACATACTGGACGGGGCCGACGGCTCCGGCTGTCTTGAGCGTGATTTTGAAGCCTTCACGCTCCATTTTAAAAACGGCAACGCCGTTTTTCTTCATGAGGTCGATGAGTGTGCGAATTTCTTTGATGTCCACGGTAGAGGTAGGTTTTTTTACTGGATCGAAATGATGTCACGCGCGTTCTTGCGCGGTCAAGACATGGAATTGCCGAGAGGGAATGCCGAGGTTAATCTGCCGACATGAATTCAGTGGGCATGAGAAGGAACATATCGCGCTGGGAGACCCTTGCGGCGCTTCTGGCCTCGCTCTTGTTCCACCTTTTTTTCCTGCTCGCGGTGGCTTTTTTTATTTTAAAAAGCGCGGATTGGCGGAGGGCTGCAATGCCCGAGGATGCCAAGCCTCCTCAGCTCACCATATTGCCGATGCCCCCCGCGCCCAAAGCCGCACCGAGTTTTGTCAGCACCACGCCCTTGGAAAACTTGGAGCGCAAACCCAACAAGGACACGGCATTTGAGTCGGACAACGACTCGATAGCCGCCAGCGAGTCCCCATCCAAGGGGCAGGAGGCGATGCCGTCCACCGAGGGCCGGGAGGATCAGGGTTTGGATTTGAGGGATCAGCGTTACACCGCCGGGCAGAAACAATCCCAAGCCGCACCTGCCTCCGAGGCGCAGGAGCAGACGCCCCCCCACCCGGAAGCGACTCCCGCCCCGCGATTGGACTCCGATCTCGCGCTCCTCGAAGCGCCGAAGCCGACTCCCCAAGCGACGCCACCCCCGAAGACCAGAACGGCAAGCCGCCCCAGCCCCAGCTCGCAGGCGGGATTCCAGCCGGAAACCCGCGTAACCCGCCTGCGCGGCAATGTCTCCAACCGTGGCAAAGCATCGCTCGAGGCGAATGCGACTCCGCTCGGACGCTACAAAAAACAAGTTTCCGACGCCATCGGGTCGCGGTGGTATTACTATGTGAATTCCCAGATGGGCCTGCTCAATATCGGCACGGTGGACATCCGCTTCACCGTCACGCCCGAGGGGAAAATCAAATCGCCCCAGGTTCTGTCGAACTCCTCGAATGAAAGTTTCGCATCGGTCAGCCTCGCCTCGGTGGTGCAGGCCGAGATTCCCCCGATGCCTCCGGAAGTCGCCAAGCTGATCGAAAACGGTCGCCTCGAAATCGACTTCTCGTTTACGATCCTCGGCAACTGATGACATCCCATACGACGCTTTCGGCGGTTGCCGATTTTTTTGAAAAAGGCGGCCCCTTCATGGTGCTGCTGGTTCTGCTTTCGATTTTGACGCTCACAGCGATTCTGCTCCGCGCCTGGCGGCTCCGCGAGAGCGCCATCATTCCCCGCCAGGTCTCGGAGGCGGTTGATGATCTCCGACCCGGCCACACTCTTGCCAATCTCCAGAAGCAGATGGAGCTGCACCCTTCTGCCATCTCGCTCATTCTTTCCACGCTGATCGCTCATTTGAACTGGTCGAAATCCGAAAATCTGGAAGCCGTCCAAACCTGCGCGCGGCACGAAATCGCCCGCATGGAAAAAGGTCTTGTGATCCTGGAGATCGCCACCGGCACCGGCCCGCTCCTCGGCCTGCTCGGCACCCTCTCGGGACTGGTGGGCATTTTTGCAACGCTGGGAAACAACGGCGACCCCGTTCTGGTCGCGCGAGGCATTTCCGAAGCCCTCAACACGACGATCGCGGGCCTCGCCGTGGCGGTGCCAAGCCTGATCGCCCACAGCTATTTTCAGCGGCGGATCGAGATGCTGGCCGTCGAGATGGAATCCATCGCCGCAAGCCTGCTCGCTAAGCTTTATCAACCCCAATAGCAGCCGGGCGAAATGCAATTCTACACCCGCAAACGCCGGAGTCCGTTCATCAATATCGTCTCGCTAATCGATATTCTGGCGATCCTGCTGATTTTTTTCATCGTCACGACAAACTTCCGCAAGCCCCAACCTCAGCTCCAGATCAACCTGCCGGACTCGAAATCCGCCGAGACCGCCGCCGCTGCCCAGAAGGAGCCCGCCGTCCTGCGCGTGAAATCCGACAAGGAAATCACTCTCGATGAAAAGCCGGTGACCATCGAAAACCTGACGGCCGCCTTGCAAAAAATTCGCGAAAGCCAACCCACCCGAAGCATCGCCATGCAGGCGGACCGCGAAGCACCCTTCGGCACCGTGGTAAAAATCCTCGACGCCCTCAAAGCAGCGGGGCTCCGCGATGTGCCGGCATTCACCCAACCCGATTCCTCAAAATGATCCTCGAAATCACGACTTTTGACCATCCAGCCCTCCGCACACCCGGCGCGCGCATCGAGACCATCGACGAATCCACCAGGCAGCTCGCCGCCGATATGATCGACACCATGCGCCAAGCCGAGGGACTCGGACTCGCGGCGCAGCAAGTGGGAATGCCGCTCCAGATGTTCGTTCTCGATGTGCCTCAGATCAAAAAACGCCCCAGTGCCATGCGCATCGCCGGCAAGCGGGCGGACTTCGAGTCCCTCATGCCGATGGTGCTGCTCAACGCCGAGGTGGAGACCTTCGGACGAGTCCACACCGAGAGCGAGGGATGCCTGAGTTTCCCGGAACTCTCCGCCAATGTCTCCCGCCAACTCTCTGTCCGCGTGAAAGCCCTCACCCTTGACGGCTCCACGCTGGAATTCGAAGCCGACGGTCTCCTCGCCCGCGCCATCCAACACGAACTCGACCACACCCAAGGCATCCTCTACATCGACCGCGCCGTCGCCGAAGACCGCATGGATTTTCCGGAAGATATCCAGCGACTCATCCGCCCGGTGGCTTGAACCCGATTCAAGAAAAATTAACCACCGAGGACACAGAGAACACAGAGGATGAGCGGTTTACAATTTAGTCAGCCCTGAAAAACAACTCATTCCGTTTATGGTTAATGTTATAGGCAT
>JBAWVX010000060.1:0-9155 GCA_037147075.1 bacterium | reverse complement strand
CGAGTGGCGAGTGGCGAGTGGCGAGTGGCGAGTGGCGAGTGGCGAGTGGCGAGTGACTGGTGAGGCGTTTCTCCATTTCTCTGTGTCTTTGTGGCTCAGTGAGAGGAGGTTTTTCAGTAACTCTCGAGGTGCAAGCCCGGCACTCGCTGAAATTCGAGTTTATTTTTAGAAACCAGTGCAACTGACTTTTGTAGAGCGGATGAGGCTATCCAAAGGTCGTTCGGAACGATCAGTTCACTGCGTTTTTTCAAATTCGAGTAGAGAGAGGCGTAAATGTCCAGCGTGTCCTCGTCCGGCCAAAGCGTAGGAAAGCATTTGAGGAAATCGCGAATGGCTTGCCTGTCGTGCCCAGCGATCTCGGCCCCACGTAGAAATTCGGCTTTGACGATCCAAGGGATTCCTAAAACCAGATCCGCATTGGCGGTGAGCCAAATAGAAGCAGGTCCGCCTTTTCCTTCCCTCCATCTCGCAATCAGGAAGTTGGTATCCAGCACTCTGTCAACGCGCATGACTTTCCTTTGATGCAGTAGCGGACCATGCAGCGGAGGCGTTTTCCCACGAATTGCCCCAAGCCATAAAATCATCGACTCGATTGGCTTCCTCTTGCGTGAGAGGACTTAGAGCTTGAAAAGCTTTTTCCATATCTGCGGCTGTTCCCCTCTTGGGAATCACCTCCAAGACAACTTTGGCAAAGGAATCCCAGTCAGGACCTTTCCAGGATTTGAGCCTCTCATAGCATCATCGGTCAAGCTGATCGTTTTCATGTATTCATGTTACACAGTAACACATGTCATGTCAATTGTGAAACAGGGAAACGATGGTGAAAGTTGGAGGTGCATCGTTTGCATTGCCCACTGAGTCCTTTTTGCTATCAGGGAACGGCGAGGCTGGTGTCCTTGAGTGATTCGCGAACATTCGGAACGTGTCAAATCGGATGGCATGGCCCCGTGTTATAGTGGCGCGCAGCGCAGCATTTCGCTAGGACCCCAAAACGAGGCGAAAATCACAAGACTCCAGAGCAGGACAGGGACAACTCTCTGAGGTCGTTCAGGCCAGTAACAAATCCCCGCAGCTTCTTTGCAGCCGGGGCAAGCCCGTGGCCGCCATCATCGGCATTGCCGACTTCCACGCCTACGAGCGACTTCAACCTCAAAACGGATTTTTGACAGGAGGACAGGATGAAGAGGATTCATAGAAAAAGCCGTAGCCCTTGTTTAATATCGCAAATTTTTTTCCACCACATCGAAGCATAAACTACTCATCCTCTGTGTCCTTTGACTCGTTCGCTCCCGTTCATCTCGCCATTCGGGCTGCCTACGGCAGTCCACCGCGCGGCTGCCCAGCCGCCTGGTTGTGCGCTTTGTGGTTAAATCTGCTGGATTCGGGTTCAAGCCGGAGCGCGGCGCCCATCCATGACCTCCCTGCTGGCCGAACTCGACACCCCGAACCAAGTGGAAGCCGACTTCGGCGCCGCAGCGGCCTGCATCGACCGTCCACACCTGTCGGCCTGGCCATAGCGCGGCCCCCTTCTTTACTCTCGATTCGACGACCCTCTCCAGCGCAAACCCGCTCAGCTCTTCCAAGACGGATCGATGAGCGTTGCCTGGGTGAAAAGCGGTGGGCCTTTTTCGCTGCGGTGGAGCATTCCGATGAGCATGTCCACCGCAGCCTGTCCGGTGAGTTCATTGCGTTGGTTCATACCGGGCCAATGCGGGCGGCCAGGACGCCATTCGTATTGGATCATGAGGACATCGTCCGGCACCCGAAGTCCAGATTCCTCCACCCAATCTCCGATCTCGTGGTAGAGGCTGAAAATCGCGTCGGGGCGTTCTTTTTTCAGCCAGTTTCGAAAGAGAGACCTGTCTGCACGAGCCTGTGAGACAGCAAAGAATGGCTTCAATCGGCGGGCCGTTGGCAGGTAGCGCTGCCCGACTTCGTAGCCGGCACTGAAGCGGTGCTCGACCAAGGCGTCGATGTTCCCATCCAGCACGAGGCCGGGACGCTTGCAGCCGAGTTCGAGGGCTTTTTCAAAGGCACGCAACGCGAGCATGTGATGGTCCACGCAGGCAAAGGAGAGACTCGGTTCGCGCGTTCGCACGCCGGTGACGACCAGTGGAAACTCTTTCCAAACCGCCTCGAAGTGGGCTGGCAGGCGGTTCTCATCCATGAGGCCGACCACGATTCCGCCGGGAATGCCACGCGTGCGAAAAATGTGAGAAAGTCGCTGGCCGCCTATTTTGGGTTCGTGAATCCAAAACTCGTCGAGTTCGTATCCCAGCTCGGCTGCGCGGGCTCGGCATCCTTGCACATAAACGGGGATCGTGGGGTGCCTGTGAAAGGCCTTCGGATCCGTGTTGGCATTGATCAAGGCCAGTGTGCAGCGGAAGCGTCGGGTTCCTCCGGCATGGAGTCTCGCCATCAGCTCGGCCACAACCGCGTTTTTCCGGTAGCCCATGCGCGTTGCCGCCTTGGCAATGCGTTGACGCGTCGCTTCGGAAATTTGCGGACTGTTTCGCAAGGCCTGCGACACGGTGTTTTTCGAAACCCCGCACGCCTTGGCCACATCTTGCATGGAGACTCTTTTCACAGCGTCCTCCATTACTGTCATGTAAAACGTGCATTTACAATTCCGGCGTCCTTGTTTGCATCGTGTTATGAAATGTTCCCTTGGCATTGATTATGGCACGAATTCTGTGCGCGCCCTGGTGGTGCGCTGCGATAACGGGGAGGAGCTCGGCACCTGCGTGGGCGGCTATCCCTCAGGAAAAGAAGGAGTCCTCATCGACCCGAAAAACCACCATCTGGCTCGCCAGCATCCCGTGGATTACCTCGCGGGCTTGGAAGCCAGTGTCCGAGGCGCACTCGTGGCAGCCCGAAAGAAGAACAAAAATTTTGATCGCTCGATGATTGTCGGGGTTGGAGTCGACTCGACGGGCTCCAGCCCGATTCCAGTGGATCGCCAAAATCGCGCGCTGGCATCACTCCCAAAGTGGGAAAAAAACCTCAACGCCCAATGCTGGCTTTGGAAAGACCACACATCTTGGCAGGAAGCGGCACGCATCACGGAACTCGCCGCCAAGCATCGTCCCGAATACATCGCCAAGTGTGGCAACACCTATTCCTCCGAGTGGTTCTGGAGCAAGATCTGGCACTGCCTCAAAATCGATCGTCCTGTCTTTGAAGCCGCTTTTTCCTGGGTGGAGCTCTGCGACTGGATACCCTCCGTCCTCGCGGGAATCAGCGATCCGCTGGCTATCCGTCGCGGTGTCTGCGCTGCTGGTCACAAGGCGCTCTATTGCGAGGAATGGGGTGGGCTTCCGGATCAAAAATTTCTCAGCCTCCTCGACCCAGCCCTCGCGGATCTGCGCGGCCGTTTGTATGAGACCGCATATGATGCCAATACCGTAGCAGGCAGTCTCTGTGTGGAATGGGCCGAAAAACTCGGTCTGCCTGTCGGCATTCCGATTGCCATCGGCGAGATGGATGTTCACTACGGCGCGATAGGCAGTGGCGTTCGCGAAGGCACGCTCGTCAAGGTCATCGGCACCTCGACTTGTGATTGCGCCGTTGTCCCGGCTACGAAGAAGGTGGCTGACATCCCTGGCATCTGCGGGATTGTGAAGGGAGCCATTCTCCCCGGCTTTTTTGGTATCGAAGCCGGCCAGTCTGCTGTGGGCGATATCTTCAAGTGGTGGATCGAATCCGTCTGCGAGGGTGATGCCGCCCTCTACGCAAGCCTTGCGAGAGAGGCCGCCACTCTCGAACCCGGAGCCAGCGGTCTGCTGGCGCTGGATTGGAACAATGGCAACCGCACGATCCTCGTCGATCCCATGCTCACGGGCCTCCTGCTGGGCACAACGCTCCACACGACCAAAGCCGAAATCTATCGCGCTCTGATCGAGGCTACGGCCTTCGGCGCGCGTGCCATCATCGAGCGCGTCGAGGAATACGGCGTTCCCGTGAAACGCATCGTCTGCGCTGGCGGCATTGCGGAAAAAAATCCGCTCCTGATGCAAATCTACGCCGATGTGACCGGACGCACCATGCTTGTCGCCGGATCCTCCCAAGCCTGTGCACTGGGAGCGGCCGTCTCCGCTGCCGTTGTGGCCGGAGTGTTCAAAAACTTCGCTTCCGCGCAAAAAGCGATGACCTCGCTCAAGGACATCGAATACAAACCGCGTCCATCGGCCCGCAAAATCTACAATCGACTCTACTCGCTCTATCAAACCCTCCACGACGCCTTTGGCGGCGTGAACCGGGAGGCCGACCTCTCGCGCATCATGAAAGATCTCCTCACCATCAAATCCCAATCCCACACATGAAAACTCCCGAAATCTGGTTCCTCACTGGCAGTCAGCACCTCTACGGTCCCGAAACTCTCAAACAAGTTGCGATTCATTCGCAGGCGATCGCTGGCGGTCTCGGCGGGAAACTTCCGCTGCCGGTTGTTTTCAAGCCTGTTCTCACAATACCCGACGCCATCCGCGCGACGATTCTGGAGGCCAACGCCACTCCCGAGTGTGCGGGTTTGATTTTATGGATGCATACGTTCTCGCCGGCGAAGATGTGGATCGGTGGTCTCTCCGCGCTCCGCAAGCCGTTCCTGCATTTGCACACCCAGTTCAATCGCGACCTGCCCTGGTCGGAGATCGACATGGATTTCATGAACCTGAACCAGTCCGCCCATGGTGACCGCGAGGCGGGCTTCCTCCACACCCGCATGCGGCTGGCCCGCAAAGTGGTGGCCGGCCACTGGCAGAGCGAATCCGTCACCGCCCGCATCGCCGCATGGGTTCGCGCCGCCCGCGCCTGGCATGACTGGCAGGGCGCAAAATTCGCCCGTATCGGCGACAACATGCGCCAAGTGGCCGTGACAGAAGGTGACAAGGTTTCCGCCGAGATGAAGTTTGGTTTTTCGGTGAACGGCTACGGCATCGGAGACCTCGTTGCGATCCAGCAGGGTGTCTCTGACGCCGAAATCAACGCGCTCTGCGACGAATACGCCACCAGCTACCAAGTCGCTCCCGCATTGGCCAAAGGTGGTGCCCGCCATGAATCCCTCCGCGAAGCCGCCCGCATCGAGGCCGCCCTGCGGACCTTCCTCAAGCAAGGTGGATTCAAAGGCTTCACCACCACCTTCGAGGATTTGCATGGACTCAAGCAGCTGCCCGGAATCGCCGCGCAGCGACTCATGGCCGAGGGTTACGGCTTCGGCGCCGAAGGTGACTGGAAGACGGCGGCATTGCTTCGAGCGATGAAAGTCATGGCCAGCGACCTCGGGGGCAAGACCTCTTTCATGGAGGACTACACCTACCACCTCGAGCCAAACAACCATCTCGTCCTCGGCTCCCACATGTTGGAAATTTGCCCATCCATCGCCGACTCCAAGCCGACTTGCGAGATCCATCCACTGGGCATCGGCGGCAAGGAGGATCCCGTGCGTTTGGTGTTCGACGCACCCGCCGGGGCCGCCCTCAATGCCTCGCTCATCGACCTCGGTAATCGCTTCCGCCTTCTGGTCAACGAAGTCGACGCCATTCGCCCACCCCATGCCTTGCCGAAACTCCCCGTAGCCCGTGCGGTTTGGAAATGCCGTCCCGATTTCGCGACCGCTTGCGAATCGTGGATTCACGCCGGGGGAGCCCATCACACCGGTTTCAGCTACACGGTGACGCGCGAGCATTTGGAGGATTTCGCAACCATCGCTGGCATGGAATGCGTCGTCATCGGAGACAAAACCGAGGCTGGATCTTTCCGCCAGCAACTCCGGGCCAACGAGGTCTATCACCACATCGCCGGAGGATTCGTGGCATGAGCCGGTTCGAGGCGATCCGGGAGGAATGCCGCGCCGCCAATGCCGCGCTGCCCGCTTCGGGATTGGTCGATCTCACTTTCGGCAATGTCAGCGTCTGCGACCACGAGGCGGGAGTTTTTGCCATCAAACCCAGTGGCGTTGCCTACTCGGCGCTGAAGGCCGAGGACATGGTGATCGTGGATTTCGAGGGAAAGATTGTAGAAGGGACGTTGAACCCCTCGTCCGATACGCCCACCCACCGCAGGCTGTTCCTCGGCTTTCCCGGCATACGGTCGGTCGTCCATACGCACTCACGCAAAGCCGTCGCGTTTGCGCAAGCGGCTCGCAGCATCCCGCTGCTCGGAACGACCCACGCTGACTACTTCCGCTGCGAGGTGCCTGTGACACGTGCCCTCACCGCCTCCGAGATTTCCCAAGCCTACGAGTGGGAGACGGGAAATGTCATCGTCGAGCGCTTCGAGGGACTCAACCCTTTGGAAATCCCAGCCGTCCTTGTCCGCAACCACGGTCCCTTTGCGTGGGGACCCTCCGGAGCCAAAGCCGTCGAGAACGCCTTTGCCTTGGAAATCGTTGCCGACATGGCCTTCCACGCACTCACACTCGATCCCACCGCGCAACCGCCCTCCCTGGCCCTCTCCGAGCGCCACTTCCTCCGCAAACATGGCCCCACAGCCACTTATGGACAAGGCGAAGCCCAATGATGCGGAGCGGTTGAGTTCCTTGAGTTTCCCTGCCCGCTGCGCTCTTGACAGGGTGTTGTCAGCGTGAGGCCCAATCGACTGCGGAGTTCCCCCCGATGCCGCCTCTTGGAGCAACCAGAGAGCCAAAATTTATCCGAGGAGATTCTTGCAAAGAGTCACCAGCCGCTGACGCAATGGTCGGGCTCTCGCGGCGAATTCCCTTTGGTAGGTCTCATACTCCTCGCGGCCTGAGGCCGTCTCGATGCGAACGGGCGTATATCCAAACAGGGAAAGATCATAAGGGCTGGCCCGCATATCCAGCTCCCGGATATCGCGGGCAAGAGCGAATGCATCGGCTATGAGACGGGAAGGGCACCAAGGCGCAAGCTTGAACGCCCATTTGTAAAGATCCATGTTCGCATGCAGACAGGCGGGCTGTTCCAAGGATGCCGACGATTCCCGTGTTGGTTGCAAGCGGTTCATTGAGCGCGCCGACGGTGTGAAAAACCGGAAGGCGTCATAGTGCGAGCACCGCACCGGTAGGGACTCCACTACCTGAGCGGTTTCCAGCGGGGAAAGCCGAAGCGGGAGTGCGGAGTGTCTTAACGATTCGGACTTGTAGACCATGGCCCATTCGTGGAGTCCATGGCATCCAAAAAATGGAGTCCGATTCGCCGAACTTTCGAGAAATGCCAAAAGCCATCTCACAAAGGAACGCCGCTTCTCCGGCAGTGGCTCGACCGTTATCCCACACCTCGTTGCGATGTAGCCCGCCACTCCAAGATACGACTCGGCCTCATCTCCCCGAAGTGCCGTGCCAAGACCCGGATGCCAGCGTCGCAGGAGCGAGGGGCGATTCGGGTAATACTCAAACAGAAAATCATCCACAGGATGCCTGGCACCCACGGCAGAGCGCACCAATCGTGGCCGGATCCAAGGCTCGACCCGCTGCTCATGTGCAGTGCGCAATGGCATCCAATCAGTAGGCGCGAGGGAATTCACAGAGTTTATCAGAAAGAGACGATCTCTGGCTGCACTGGCAGAAAAGACGGAATTTTTAACGCGCAGACTTCCAGCATCGGCAAAAGAAAAGAAGAAACAGTGCGACGATTCGTCTGAGTCAGCGAAAGACAAACGACTGCGTTTGGAAACCCACAGGGACAGGAGGAAATGGGCGATGGAAGCGGGTGCGTGGATCGCTTAGACACGATTCAGAGACCATTTCAAACCACCCTGCTCTGTGACATCGAGCCAAGCCCAACTCGGAGGAGCACCTTTGTTGGGTTTCCCGACCGTTCCGGGATTCAAAAGACGAACGCTTCCCGTCTGTGTATCGCAGGGCACATGCGTATGGCCAAAAAGTAAAAAATCGCAGACTGGCAGCCGGCGAGGCTGAATGTGGACAAGGTGAAACGTCTTGCCAAACCGTGTGATTTCCAAAAAAAGCGGGAGTTCCAAAAAGAAATCATTATTTCCCCGAACGGCATGGAAAGGCCTTCCCAGCGCCAAACAGGACTCGAATACCTGCCGCGTGCAAAAGTCGCCGAGGTGCCAGATCTCATCCGCCGAACGCAGCGATGGGATCATTTTTTCAGGCAAGACACCATGGGTGTCCGAGATCACGGCGATTCTCATCTTTTCAGATTGTCGCTGGGTTCCAGGATACGCTGGAGCCCCTCAAGATTGTGTCCTCGGACGAAATTAGAGCAGTGCGGAGAGCTTGGAAAGGATGTCCGCCTTGCCGCTCACGCCGACCGATTGGTCACGCTTTAACCCGCCCTTGAAGTAGATGAGAGATGGGATGCTGCGGATGCCAAACTGTGCGGAGACACCAGGCGCAGAGTCGACATTGACTTTGGCTATCGCGAATTTTCCCACATTCTCAGAGGCGATCTCATCAACAATCGGGCCCAGCATCCGGCATGGCGCACACCATGGGGCCCAAAAATCAACTAACACAGGAAGGTCGGCAGATTCTATGAAGGAGGTGAAGTTATTGTCGTCGAGTTCTACTACGTTGGGATGTGCCATAACGAAAAATTAGAGCTTAGAAAGATGAAGCTGCCTCATCCGAGCAATGTCCACAATTGAATTCCGAGCGAGATCAATGCCACAGCGGCAGCGGCCAGTCCGATCAAAAATTCCGGCTGCGTCGCATTTTTTTCAGAGGATGGGGCTTGGTTGGTCGGTGAAGGAGAGGTTTTGTCAGAAGTTGGCGCCTGCGCGGCTGGCATTAACTTCTTGAGGTTCACTGTCGCCTGAGGAACAGATTTCGGAGCCGGAGGAAGGCTGATTTTTGCAGTCTGGTTTTTGACCAGGACTTCAGGGCTGGTTGGAACGCCCTTGGAGACGCTCGGTTCGTTCAGAGCGACAGAGGCGAGTGACTTGGGCGCAGATGCCGGAACAGGCACTTTCGCTGTCGCGATGTCCACTGAGGGCGGTTTGATGGCCACTGACGGTGCAGAAGGGGCAGGCGGCACCGTAACAGCTGGCTTGACCGCAGACGGAGGAACGGGAATCTTGGGAGCCTCTGCTGGTGGAGCGGGTGGCTTGATGGCACCAGAAAGCGCAGCGGGCGCAACAGGCACGGTCACCGCTGGCTTGGCCGCAGACGGAGGAACGGGAATCTTGGGAGCCTCTGCTGGTGGAGCGGGTGGCTT
>JBAWVX010000059.1:0-9297 GCA_037147075.1 bacterium | reverse complement strand
CTCGCCGGGGGATCAGGAATTATCCCAAAGTCAGCTTGCTCTTGGACCTTAAAAAGAGTTTGAACGGAAAATTTTTTCGGGGAGCGGGTGCCCCCCCAAGGCCATGCGCCCAATACTTGGAGCCATCAGAATGAGAGTCCAAAACCTATCGGCTATTGGTATGAGTTCAGCCAAACCGCATGAGTAGCGGCTTCAGCCGCGAAGTGCGTTGGGCGTCACATGCAACCACCCCGAAATCGTTTCGCGGGTAAACCCGCTACTCATGCAGCTCGCCGGGGGATCAGGAATTATCCCAAAGTCAGCTTGCTCTTGGACCTTAAAAATAGTTTGAACGGAAAATTTTTTCGGGGAGCGCTCTCGCTCTCCGGGGCCATGCGCCCAATACTTGGAGCCATCAGGATGAGAGTCCAGAACCTATAAGCTATTAGTATCATCCCAAAGGAAGGGGGTATGGCAGTCTTAGCCGTTTTGAGACTGGTTCGACTGCTTGCGAGTTACCCATAACTTCCATGAGCACACTGCAGCACAAATGCGGAACGCTTGGGCCTCCCCCACCGGACGGTTTCACCCGGCGGGCGGCCGTGTCATTTTCAAGCTGGACCGCGAGGGAGCGCGTGCTCCCTGGGATCAGATGCCCTTGCCCTCTCTTTGGCGGCGACCAAGCAACTTGATCTGTTTTTGTGGGATATCGAATGACATCCCAAGGGACAGGGGTCAGATCCCAGCCACGCGGAATCCGGCGTTTTGAAAAAAAACCCGGAGCTTGTCGGGGTTGTTGCCTTGGAGTTCGATTTCGCGGGAGCGCACCGTGCCTCCGCAACCGCAGGCTTGGCGTGCGAGTCGTGCGAGTTCTTTAATGTCAGCGTCTGGGATCTTGTCGTCGAAATCCGACACCACGATGACGGTTTTTCCTCCCCTGCGGGCTTTCTCGCGGCGCAAAACGACCCGCCCATGGCTTTTCTCTGGTTCCTGGGTGGGAAGTGGAGGCTCTGGCTTGGGAATTTCCTCCCGGAGACCGTCCAGTTGCAATCCAGCGAATGGGACGTGAAGGTTGGATTGCCTCCCCGATGTGTCGATGCGTGGATTTTTCACGGACCGAGTGGGCCCCTCAAGGCGCGAAGAACGGGGGCAGCAGATAGACACGGCCCGGCTCGAGAGAGTATTTTTTGCCTGGCAGGCCAATCTCGACCTTGGCCGATGAGGACTCGCCAAAGAGTCTCAGGAAACGGTCCAGGCTGTAGCTCCTCATGTAACGGACCACTTTGGCGCCGGGAGCATGTCCGAGGGCTCGGGCTTTGTCGTAGGCGTCTTCTATGTAGCCCAACTCATCCACCAGCTTGGCGGCGCAGGCGTCGGTGCCGCTGAGGATGCGTCCATCGGCCGGTCCGTTCCGGAGTGCAGCGGGGTCAAGATGGCGCGCTGCGGCCACGATGCCCAAGAAGCGCTCGTAGGTTTGCATGACGAGACCTTGGACGTAATTTTTCTCCTCCAGGCTCATCTCGCGCGCGCCGTTGAGCATGTCTTTGAATTTTCCGCTTTTGAAAACCACAGATTCCAGACCGATTTTGCCGAACAGGTCGCGGTAGTTGAGGGTGGAAATAATGACCCCGATGCTGCCGGTGAAAGTGGTGTCGTTGCACATGATCCAGTCCGCTCCGCACGCCGTGTAGTAGGCCCCGGAGGCTCCGATCGAATTGAAATACGCAACCACAGGTTTGTCCTCGGGAAAATGGCGAAGGGCATTGTAAAGGACGTCCGAGGCCGTCACCTCGCCGCCGGGGGAGTCGATTTCAATAATGACGGCTTTCACGTGGTGGTCTTGGGCCGCCTGGTCGAGGGCCGCCTTGAAGTCCTCGACCATCGACTGGCCTAAACTCCCGCTCATCCCGAATCCGATGACGCCATCGAGCGGGATCACGGCAATTTTGGAATGGGCATCCTCGCCTTCTTCCAGAACCTCCTCCTCGTATGGTTTTTGGGCCAGCACCCTCACGCCTGCCACAGCGGCGGCTCCACGGGACCCGATCACCGCCAGGAGAAGCAGATTCACCAACATGCTCGCACACACCGCTGCGAGCAGGAACGCGACTAGACACCCGGACTTTTTCATCTCATCGACTCTGAGCCAAGCCTGCCCCCCAAGCCAACACCGATTTTTTTGATTCGCGTTTTCGTTATCCCTCGGCTCAACAAAGTCGGCATCACACAAAAGGGAGAAGGGGGAATCGGCCTTTGAGAATCGGCTCCACGGGCGCCTTCAGCCAGTGCGCCAGAATCGTCGCGTAAACGCTGCGGAAATCGACACGGTGAATGATGTCTCCATCGTGCAATTGCGTCAGACTGGGAGTCGAGCCATGAAGTCCCGGTTTCACTTTTCCGCCCAGAACGAAAAGCGGTGCGGCTGCGCCATGGTCCGTCCCGCCGCTCGCATTCTCCGCGACGCGCCTGCCGAATTCGCTGAAGGTCATGAGCAAAATTCGGTCGAAATGGCCTTGCGATTTTAAATCCGCACAAAATGCCGTCAGCGAGGAATTGAGCTCTTCCATGAGCTTGGTGTGCGCGCCGATCTGGTTGCTGTGGGTGTCGTAGCCCCCTTGGGCGATGTAATAGACACGTGTTGGCATCCCTCCGCCAATCAGCCTGGCGACGAGATTGAGCGAGTCGGCAAGGCGGTTCGACGGGTAGGACGCCCCTGGTTTGGTGCGTTTGATGATTTCGGCCACCTTGTCGGAACTCATGACGGCATCCAGCGAGGTGCGTTGGAGAAAATCGAGGGCGCTCCCCGTTCCCTCCGCGTGGCCCGCCAGCATGCCAATGCTCCCGCCCTCCATTTGTTCGGAATCGGGTTCGTTGACCGAACGAAAAAACCCGTCAGCAGCTGTGCGGTCGGTGGTGTTTTTCAGGTCGAAGCGAAATTGTTCAGGCCGGGAGAATGTGATTCCCCGCGGCTCCGGAGCTGCGAAGGCCTGTGGCGGTTGGCTTCCGATGCTAACGCCCACGGAGGGATCCTCTCCTTTGCAGCAGGAGTCGAAATAACGGCCCATCCAGCCATACTTCTCGGTCACACTGCTGTCGGAGGCGGTGTGCCAGATCTCGGTGGATCGGAAATGCGAACGGTTTGGATTCGGATAGCCCACGCCTTGCAAGATGGCGAGCTGCCCCTCGTCATAAAGCGACTTCAGGCCGGACAGTTTGGGGTTCAATCCCAGAGCGTCATTCAGGCGAAGGGTCTCTGCGGCTGGAATGGCTAGGGTTGGTCTGGCGCGGAAATAGGCATCGTCCGCAAATGGCACCAGCGTGTTGAGTCCGTCATTGCCGCCGGCGAGTTGCAGCACGATGAGGATCGGACCGTCTTTTCCTGTGGTGCTCTGAATGGCGGAATCCGCCGCTATGGCATCGAGCGTGAAAAAGGTGCGTTCCAGAAAGGCGGGAACCGTCCAGGAGAGCGCACCGCCGAGGATCGAGGTGCGAAGGAATTGCCGGCGTGTGTGGAGGGAGTGTTTCATGTCAGTTGGAATTCGGGGGTGCTCATCAACAAATGGACAATATCTCGTCGTGCGGCCGGCGTGCTGGCGTTCGACTCCAGGAGATGAAGGGTCTTCTCGCGCAGCGCGGGGTCCATGGGGGCTTGATAGAGGCGCCATGAGAGCAGGTCGCAGGCCTCGTGCGGACTGGCTCCCGCCGGAAGGATTTTCTCGATGTCCGGCGCGTCGCTCGCACCATCCCGCACCAGCGCCCCCGAGAAATTGTAACGCAACAGGAGCGAGGAGGAGCTGATCCAGGCGCGTCCGCCATCCCATCCTTTCACATTCGGTGGAGCAAAAAGAACCTGTCCGAGTTGTTCCAGGGCGCCTTGGGTTTTTTTGGTATCGGGCAGGGGCCGCTCAAGGATTTTGCAGGTCTGCACCAGCCACTGCACTGGGCTCTTGATCTGGCTGCGCCGGTATTTCCGGGAATAAAACTCGCGGCTTAAAAAAATTCTCTCAAGAAAATCACCGGTTTGCATTCCCGAGGCGCGGTATTCCGATGCCAGCACCTGGTTCAAAGGCGCGGCGGGTTTTTGCCCGGCGTAGAAATTCCAGATTTTTGCCGAGAGGAATTCCGCGCATTGCGGTTTTGAAGTGATGAGGTCGATGGTGGCATCCCCGTCGAACGAACCGGTCCGTCCAAAAATTGTTTTCGCACCCGTGTCGTGGAGTTTTCGTCCGAAAACAAAGCCGCCGGTCTGGGGATTGATGCGATAGCCGGTGAAGGCGCGCGCGGCCTCTTGGATATCCTGCTCGCTGTATTGGCCCTCGCCGAGGGTGAACAGCTCCATGAGCTCGCGGGCGAAGTTTTCATTGGGATGTCCCGCTTTGCTGGAATTGAGGTCGAGGTAGCGGATCATGGCAGGATCTCTGGACATTTCCTTGGCAAACGGCGTGAACGCTCCCAAGGCATGGGCGCGCAACGTTTGATTTTGCTGCATGACCAAAAAGGGATCATTGACCTTTTGAATGCTTGTCGCCCAGTGCCCATGCCAAAAAAGCACACACTTCTCGCGTGCCGGGTAGGGGGTTGAGGCCATGCGCTGAAGCCACCACATGCGAAGCTCCTGTGTTTGCTCCCGGACTTTGATCTGAACCATTTTTCGACGCTCGGCGAGGTCTTCCGGCACCATGGTATCAGCGCGCGGACGCAGCACCTCCATCGGGTTGATCTCGGGAGCCGGGAAGAGGTCCTCGTCCTCGCGCGCCTGCAAGAGGCTGCGAACAGCATTCGCATGACCCAGGGCGTGCAGCGATCGGATCTCCGAGGGGGAGCCACCAAAAGCTGCGCGATTCAGGAGGTGAGCAGCGGCCTCTAGGGTCCATTCGTTGGAGGGGAGCCAAGCTAGCATGGTTGATAAAACACCGGCCTGAAGTCAAAGTTGCGACGGTTTTTCTCGAAACCGTTTCGCTCCAGAGGTTCAGCGCCCCCCCAGACGAGGAGGAGACAAGACGTCTGTGGGTCCCCAGACCCTCCAGTCGTTCCATTGTTGCGCGGCGAGCATATCATTTTCCGAGGCCACGGTGTTTCTTAACGCGATTTCCTCTTGGATCTCGAGCTCCCGGTATTTGGAGAAGTTCTCCTGATTCCCAATGTAAGCGATGTTTTGATCCGGGCAGGCAAAGGTGTAAAAAACATCGTCCCCGCGGAGTTTGCGCTCGATTTTGTAGGCGGGCATCGATTGAAGAGCCGCTTGTCTTGCAGGGGTGTTGGCGGATACGACCTTGAATCCCGCCGCTGCGAGGAGTTTTTCGGTGTGTGCGCGGTCTGCTTTCTCAATCGCCGCGCATCCACAAGTCGCCAAGACAGCAATCAGGGCCAGTCGTTTAAGATAATTCATCTGAGGGAGAATATTTGAGATTCCGATACTCATGACAGATTCCTAAGGCAATTTCTAGCTTGATTATTTGGTTTCCTTGGCGACAGTAGCCGCGCTTCCGTCGCTCTCATCTATGCAATACGGCTCCGGCGACCCATTCTATTTCGGTCCTTGGTCTGAATTCATCGCGCTATTCATGTTCCTTGCCGCGTGTGTCACACATGCACTCTCAAGGGGATACGCACCGGCGGAAGCAGAAATACCGTTCATGCCGTCTCATCGGGGAGGATTTCTCCGAGCGGCCTGTCGGTCTTGCAATGCAAAATTAGAAACCATGTCATCAGAATACTCACCCGGCGGAACGCGTCGTTCGTCCCGCCGTGGGTCCGGCCGCCGCTCCGAGCGCGGTAGCAGATCCACATCACCTGCCCAGCACGAAAACAAACCCCAAGCCAAAAAATCCCTGCTCTCCAGAATTCTCGGATTCTTCACAGGAAAATCAGAGGAAATCAAAAAGCCCGTTCGTGAAACCCGCTCTTCCCGAAGCGCGGAACCTGCCTCCACGGAGCGTTCGGCGCGCGAGCGGCAAAGTCGCTCCGAGCGGCCGACAGGAATGCGCCCGCCCGAAGCCGTCGAGGTGACATCTCCGCGTCTCTACGTAGGCAACTTGTCGTTCGATGCCGGCGAGAGCGACCTTTTCGAACTCTTCAACGGTGTGGGCTCCGTGCAAAATGTGGAGATCGTTTTGAACCGTCACACGATGCGTTCGAAGGGATTCGCCTTTGTGCAAATGCAGTCGGTGGACGAGGCCAAGCGCGCCGTTTCCGAACTCCACGACAAGGATTTCATGGGGCGCAAACTCGTGGTGAGCGGAGCCAAGGCTCTCGAGGAGCGCCGCTCGGAACGCACCGCCCAGGCCGCTGAGTAAGCCGGAGACATCCTTCGCCAACGGGCCCCGTCCGATCATCGTGGCGGGGCCCACAGGCGCGGGGAAATCGGCCTTGGCCGTCGCCTTGGCCTTGAAACTCGGTGGAGAGGTCGTCGGGGCGGACGCCTTTCAGATTTACGCCGGATTGCCCATCCTGACGGCCCAGGCCGGGGAGGAGCTGCGGTCTCTCGTTCCGCATCACCTCGTTGGCTTCTGGGATCCCTCGCGGGATTTTGACGCCGCTCTCTACGCCCGCGCGGCTTGGAGCTGCATCAAGGAGATCCAATCCAGGGGTCGCATTCCCGTTTTGGCGGGGGGAACCGGTCTTTACATCAAAGCCCTCACGCATGGTCTCGCGGAAATGCCCAGGCCCGATGCCGCATTGCGGGCGCGCATCCATGCCATGACACTCGAGGAGGCGCTGTCGGTGCTTGCCGATCACGATCCGGCCGCGCCGGGTGCGATCGATGTGCGCAACCCCGTGAGAGTTCGCCGGGCTCTGGAAATCGTCTTGCTGACACAACGCCCTCTGGCGGAATCCCGCAACGGCTGGAGCAAAGATCGCGGCCTCTTTCGGGGCCTTGTTCTCACGCGCGACAGGGATGATTTGCGCCAGCGGATTGCCGCGAATGTGCGGGAAATGTTCGCCTCAGGCGTCGTGGAAGAGGTCAGAGCCGCCCACCCTGTCGGCCAAGGGGCTTCACGCGCCATCGGCTTCCACGAGATCCATCAACTCCTCCGGGGCGAACTCACGGAGGCCCAGTGCCAAGAGGCCATGGTGCTCGCCACACAACGCTACGCCAAGCGCCAATTGACCTGGTGCCGCGCCCAGTTTAAATTTCCCCTCCTGAATGGCAGCAGTTTCGACAGCCCTGGTCAAATCGCGGAGGCCGCCCTTGCCATACTGGATAACCAATCCCCATGACCCCCGAAGCAAATGGCAAAAAAGTCAGGCGCCAAATTTGGCAAATTGCTTGGATTTTTGGGGTCTGCCTGATTGCCCCGGCATGCCAAACACGGATTCTCATTCAAAAGCCGAGTCCGAGGTCCGGTGCGGAGATTTTTTCAAGCACGCCCACGCTTGTGGAATACGGCACAGCTTCTTGGTATGGAGGCCGCTGGATCGGCCGATCGACTGCAAACGGGGAGACCTACCGCTCAGGAGATCTGACAGCGGCGCACAGGAAACTTCCCTTCAACACCCCCGTGCGCGTGGTGGACCTGAAGACGGGCCACTCGGTCATCGTGCGGATCAACAATCGCGGACCTTACGTGAAAGGCCGCATCATCGACCTGAGTGTCGCTGCCGCGAAACAACTCGGGACCTACAACCAAGGTTTGGCCAAGGTCCGCATCGAAGCCCTGCGCGAAATTCCGCTGCTGCAGAAGTCCAACGTGAAGGCCCTCCACCCCCCGAAACCACCTGCCATGCAGCCTGCGCCAAACGTCGGGACCAAGGGACAAAAACGGGAGGCTTCAAAAACGCATGGAACCGCCGGGGTTCCATAGAAAGTTGCAATTCCCCGCATGCTGAAAGCCGCTGGGTTTCCGCGATTCCATGGGGCCTTTGGAGAAGAGGATGGCTTGAAACCTGGTGCCGAGGATTTCCGGGTGCAGAAGGGTGCGCAGGCTGCGGAGAATTTTCCGGGTCGAGGCGGAGGGGGGAGCGCCATCGAGGGCTTTGAGCCAAGCGGTGGAAGCGCCTACCAGGAAGCGATGCTGGTCGGTGTAGGCTTGCAGGGTGAAACCGCTGGAGGCGGCATCACGCGCGAGCAAGGTGAAATCGACATGCGCGGTGATGTCTTTTCCGCCCGGATTACCGAGTGGATCATCGTCACGGGAGTGCCGGGAGTAACAGGCGAAGGACCCGGCGGAGCGGTGCGGGGCGAGGAGTTCCTCGCGGGACATTCCGTAATCTATGGCGATAACAAAGCCGCTCCGGATTTTCGAGGCGAGCGATTCGAACAAGTGAGCCTGGTGGCGGCGGAGTTCGGTGCGAAACCCGTCGGGCCGCGCTGGAAGGTCCGAGTTTTCGATAGGCTGTTCTGCCAACTGAAAAGAAAGTTTCCCTTGCACGGAGCCGACCAAAAGCTCGTGCCAAGCGCCAGCCCGCGCCTCCAGAATGTCGAAGGGAAGGGCGTCGAAAAGCTCGTTTGAAAAATGCACCCCGGTGCATTCCGGAAGGGCATCGGGCGTTTTGACCCAAGTGACGTTCCGACCTGCGAGTGCGAGAGCTTGCTTTTCCTGAAGGAGGGAAACCGGCTCGATAAGAATCAACGGCACGTCGGCAAGCGGGGTTTCAGCCAGGGCGTTCAGAACATCCCTCGCAAGCACGCCATCGTTGGCGCCCTGCTCGACGAGATGGAACTCCGGTGGTCGGCCCAGGATCTCCCACATTTCGAGGAATTGGCCCGCCAGAAGCGCTCCGAAAACCGGGCCGACGCTGACGTTGGTGAAAAAATCCCCGTCCTTGCCCACGGCGGCGCGCCCTGATCCGTAGTAGCCCTCGAGCGGATCGTAGAGCGCCAATTCCAGGAAACGGGAGAAGCGCATCGGGCCTTCAGCCCCAATCTCGAGGCGAATGCGTTCGCTAAGGCTTGGTAACCTCGCGGACATACACATTGACCTGCCCGCCGGGACTCTCTTTCACATCCATGATTTGAAACGGCCGCCGCCCGTCCCGAGAAACCGAGGACCCCTCGCCTGGGGTGACCATACCAACCGGGAATTGAACGATGATGCGGACGTTGTCCGTCCGCGGGCCGAAGCCGCGCTGGGGGGCGCGCAGAACGGCGCGGTCGCCTCCGGCCGCCGTCACGTTGAAGTTGCCTTGAAGATATAGCCTGTCTCCGGCGGTTCCCCGCTTAGCGATCTCCGCGAGATCGGCGACGGCCACAAGGCGTCCTCTCGGCATGCGTCCGGGTTCATAGACAGGCCAATTTTTCGAGCCTGCGGCAGCGATGGCTTTCGGAGCCTCCGGAGTCGGGGAGGCGGAAGGCGAGGGCGAAGGCGATGGAGAGGG
>JBAWVX010000058.1:0-9705 GCA_037147075.1 bacterium | reverse complement strand
TTTGTCGCCTTGGAGGCCTGCGATATGCGCAAAGGATTTGAGGGACTCTCTGGCACGTTGCCGGCAAAAACGGCTTTGGCTCCGGCTGTCGGTGCGCCTTGCGACCAGTTCAACGAGTCGGTCCAATTGCCGTTGCCCGCAACGCGGTTCCATGTGGTCTCCACAGCGTCTGCAGCCACTGCGAGAGCGGTGAACTCGACAAGGAAACACAGCTTTGGAATAAGTGATGATAATCCTCTCACGGTCTCGACGGGGCACTGCCTCAGTGCCCTTTCATCATCGCAACGCCCATTGTCCCGGCCGAACCGCTCAATCGGCCCCAGCAGAGAGCATAAGCTCCGACCAAGACAAAGCAGCTCAGCGGGACGATAAAAGCAAACGACATGCCATGAACGTCGCCGATATGGCCCATCATCTTCGGCATGATGGCTCCGCCCATGATGGCCATGACAATAAACGACGAGGCATTCTTGGCGCGCGCGCCGAGACCGTGGATGCCGAGAGAGAAGATCGTCGGAAAGCAGATCGACATGAAGAGGTAAGAGAGAAAAACGGCGACTGCGGAGATCCATCCCAGCTTGAGAAAGACCAAGAGAGAGCAGAGTCCCGCTAGCGAAGCGAAGACTGCCAGAACGCGATGAGCAGAGAATTTCTTCAGGAGTCCGGCTCCGATGACACGACCGGCTAGGAAGAACGCGAAAGCCAGAGAGGCTAGATTCGACGCCCCCTTGTCGCTCAGGCCCATGGTGCCGTTCTTATGGACTTCAAGCCAACCATCGAGCCAACCGGCCTTCCATTCTGCGGGTACCGGCGGAATTTGAGAGGTCATGTAATTAATGAAATACGCAAAGATTCCGCACTGGGCCGCCACGTAGAAAAACTGGGCCAGTGTGGCTCCCGAGAAATGAGGATGGTTCCAGATGCTTTGGGCATCGATCCTCCTGTGGCCTGCAGCCAAGGCTGCGACTCCAAGAACGAAAACAGAGACTGCGGCATAGAGGAGGGCCCTGTGCTCATCAAGGCCAAGTTTGGCTCCAACAGATGGAATAGCGATGATCGCAGAAAAAATCATCCCGATGGCCACAGAAAGCACGGCAATGTTCAGAAGCAAAAGGGCTAGAGCGACGGAACGATTCGGAGACGGGGAGGCAGTCTCGGGACTCTCCAGATTATCGCTTGGGAATTCATCCTCGGACTTAATATCGGGCAGCTTGGAAAAGAAAAAAACAACAGCGAGCAAAAGAACAAAGACCCCAATGGCCGCATAGGGGATCCAGAGAGTCTCCGAGCCAGTGCTTTTGCCCGTGTGGTCGAGGCTATAGAAAAACTGCGCACCCGCGATCGGACCGAGAATCCAGCCCACGCCATTGCAGGACTGGGCAAGATTGATGCGAGTTGCGGCGAACTGTTTTGGACCAAGGACCGTAGTGTAGGGATTGGCCACCGTCTCGAGAAACGTGAGGCCGGATGCGATCAGGCAGACGCCGAGCAGGAAAGCTGGGAAAGTAGCGATCTGCGTTGCTGGAATGAACCAGAACCCACCAATAGCAACAAGCAACAAGCCGCCGATGATACCTCCCTTGTATCCAAGTTTGGAAGCAAGCCAACCAGCAGGCATCGCCATCAGGAAATAGCCGAGATAATGTGCAAACTGCACCCAAGCCGACTGGGCCAGCGTCAGACCCAACTCCTGTTGAAAATGTTTGTCCATGACATCGATCATTCCATTGCAGAACCCCCAGAGGAGGAAGAGGGAGCTGACAAGCGTGAAAGTGAAAGCATGGCTTCCGCCCGGCTCGCTGGTGAAAAGACCTTTTTGATTCATGAAAAGAGATTGGGGTTGCAAGGGGAAGAAATCTGAAGCAAGGAATGACTATAATGAGGCTAACCGTTCGAAACTTTCAAATCGTTAAAGTTAACGATGCACGCGAACTCTGCAGTTGATGGAAAAGCGGGCTTTTACACTTTGAGCATTCAGATCTCCCACCCCCCGTGAAAATTCTTGTGTTTCTATTCTCTCTTCTGCCTTGTCTTATCCAGGCCCAGATCTCATTCGATGTATCGGGTGAGGCTCGTTTTTACCAAGCTGCGATTCCTGGCATTAAGGACTTCAGAGCATCTTGGAGTGCGGTGATCGAGCGAGATGGCAAGCGGGCAGTTTTATCCTCCGCCGACAATGCAGGAAAAGGCAGCAAAGAAGCCATCCGTTTTCCGAAAGAGCAGGCAGAGCTTCTCCTGGAATGGGAATATAATTCCAGAAACAAGACGATCTCCATCCGAACGGGAATCCGAAATTTCGGAAGGACTCCGTTGCAGCTTCTGGAAACAATCCCCGTGTCGGCGATTTTCCGGGCAACAGGAAATGCGTCCGATTGGAGCATCGTGGGAATGCACCCTCGCACTCCACATGCGGTCGATTTGGCAAACCTAGAGAGCCCGCTGGACCTGCGCGAATATGGCGGCGTCTACCGACACGACGGGCAAGGTTTTTTCTGGGGGCCCGCCGGCATACCGACGGCCTATCTGAGCACCCACTTTACGCGTCCAGAAGCTGAATTGGTTGCCATGGTCATTAAAGCCGAAATGTGTGGCGTGCAGGTCGACTCTGGCGAAACGCGCTGGGGACAACAAGCCGTGCTCTTGATGGAGGCTCCAGAGCAAGCCGTGCCCCGCTGGGCCGAAATGGTGGCCATCTCACATAGGGCCAGAGCAAAAAAAACGCCACTGACAGGCTGGAACAATGGCAACCCGCTTGCGGAAAGACCAGTGAAAGAGGAGCTGTTCGATGTCACGGACGCCGTGATCCGCTCGGGCGGGCTCCTGCATCTTGGTGTGGTTCAGATCGAACGTGGCGAAGGGACTCCAGACAACCTCCAGACATTGAATGCGCCGTGGATCCCCGACGCCGCGAAGCGGGTCGCCGCGATCGGTTCGCTTTTCGGCATCAGGCTGGGTTTCTGCAATCAAAAACGAGAAGCCATGATAGCCGCCGTGCGGAAAGCCAAGAATCTCGGATTCAATTATCTCAAGATCGAGCGACCGGAAGCCTCGGTCCAACGGGGAAGTAAAGAAACCACTTTCGAGGCTTTGAGATCCGAGTTTGAGTCCATCCGACAAGCCGTGGGCGAGGATGTGCGGCTGGCCTATTGCGCCGATGCGCCAGACCGCGCCGTGGTCGGCATGGTGGATGAAAGCCGCGTGGGACGAGCGGCGAAACGCTCGGATTTGCGGGCCGCGCTGGGAGATGTGGCGCTGAGTCTGCCTCTCTGTGGCAAATGGTTTGCAGCCGACTTGGACAATGTTTATCTGGGCGTAACCTGGATCAAAAACGAGAGCCGTTTGGAGGGATCATGGCTAAGCGGGCGACTCTGGCTCAGCCTCGTGGGTCTTGCAGCTGGAACTGCCATGACGTCGGACCCAGTCTACGCACCCGAATTCAAGCCGCTTTGGAAAAATCTGGGCGCGGTGTCGCCTCCGCTTAATGGCTCGCTCTCAGTTCCAGGACTGCTCACCAAGGCGGATGCCTCGCGCATCGTGGCCGAAGTCAATCGTGAATGGGGAAGATGGAAGGTCGCCATCCTTTGGAATCCGCGCGAGGGTGAAAGAGTGGTCGAACTCGACTTTGCCCAAATCGGCCTGGATCCCAAGCGCTCCTATGCCGTCTGGGGTTACTGGGACAATCGAATCCAAGGAGTCGTGCAGGGCTCATGGAAATCCCACTACCTGAAGGCACCGGATTTTCAGCTTCTGCGCTTGACCGAGTTAAATACCTTCAAATCTCAGCCAACGCTTGTTGGATCAAGCCTGCATGTCTCATGTGGGGCTGAGGAGATCCAGTCTGTGAAGATCGGTCTTTCGACCATGGTGATCGAGTTGAGTCGTGCAGGAATGCAGAACGGAGATCTTTATGTTCACAGTTATTTTCCGCCAGTTCTCAAGAATGTCTTGGGTTGCACGGTCGAGGGAATTTCTCTAGTGACTGAGAATATTTGGAGGATAAGATTAGGTGCTCGGGATCTGAGTGGACCTCAACGCATCGAGTTGGATTTTCTATTGCCCCTGACCCGACAAGTTTGGTTTTGGATATCAGTCGTGGCGGTGGCTTCCAGCCTGCTGCTCACCCTTTGGCGTTACATTGTGAGCCTGCGTCTCCAACGAGAGCAAAGCCTGGCCGTCGAGCGCGCCCGCATTGCTCAAGACCTCCACGACGACCTCGGTGCCAGCTTGGCTCAAATTTCCTACCACGGAGACTTCTTACTTGAGAGCTCGGTGATCGCCGAGGCGGAGGCTCGACGCATTGAAAAAATGCGCCAGATCGCACGGGCAACGACGCATTCGTTAGATGAAATCGTTTGGGCCGTCGATCCGAAGCAGGATACTTTCGAGAGCTTCGCAGGCTATCTCTGCGGCTTTGCACAGGAACTCCTCGCCGACTCCCGCGTGAAATGCCGATTCGATTTTCCAGACCAACTCCCAGCCACTCCCCTCCCCTCCAAAGTCAGGCATAACCTCTTTCTCGCCTTCAAAGAAGCTCTTTACAATATCCTCCGCCACTCCGGGGCCACCGAAGTTAGAATAAGCCTGAAACCAGGGGACAAGGAGAATTTTGTGGAGATCAAGGACAACGGAAAGGGTTTCGAACCCTCTAGAGCCTCTGGACGTCCGCAGGGTGGACATGGTCTAGGCGGTATGAGGAAACGCATGTCCGCGATCGATGGACGCTGCGAATTGAACAGCGTCGAAGGCAGAGGGACTGAGGTGCGATTTTTCTGGAAATCCAAATTATGAAAACAAAAATAGCTATCGTTGAGGATAACCAAGGTCTTCGAGAAACCATCGGAAGCTGGTTTACGGATGCAGCCGGTCTGGTTCTCGTCGGTTCGAGCAATAGCACCGAGGCAGCCCTCCGGGAGTTACCACAACTGCAACCGGACATTGTTTTGACTGATATCAACCTTCCCGGTGCCGACGGCATAGAATGCGTGCGAAAACTCAAGGCGAAATTGCCAGCAGCTCAATTTCTCATGCTGACCATCTACGAGGATGCGCAAAAGATTTTTGCCGCACTGGAAGCGGGTGCGACAGGATATTTGCTGAAGCGTTCTAGCCGCGACCAGCTGCTGCAGGCGATCAGCGACCTCAAAGCGGGGGGCTCCCCGATGTCAGCCCAGATCGCGCGCAAGGTGGTTCAATCTTTCCAGCGAGCGCAGCCAGAGCCAGACATTGCTCTTTCGCCGCGCGAAGCGGAGATTCTTCAATTGCTGGCCGAGGGTCTGCTCTATAAGGAAATTGCCGACCGATTCAACAACAGCGTTTATACCATTAATGCCCATATCCGCCGAATCTACGAGAAACTCCATGTCCAATCACGCTCCCAGGCCGTTGCGAAATTCCTTAGACTCTGAGGCTCTAGGAGGCCAGCATGGGGAAGCCGTAATGCACCAAACCGCCTCGTTAATTTTGATGACTACATTGTAGTGTTAAAACTTGTAAAAAGGAATTAATTGTCCTCTCTTAAGTTACACTCTTAAAAACACCCTTAAACCATGAAGATCCGATTTGAAACATCTCCAAAGTTCTTCCTACCCCTGCGGTCCATGCCACGAGCGATTTCGATTCTTGCCATAACCGTGGCCTCAGCTCTTCCGCATGCGCGAGCCCAAGTGCTCTTCGAAGGCACTCCAAAACCTGGCGCTTTCGAGATCAACTTTGCCACGGAGACCGACAAGGAACTTCTGGTTGACACCACCGGCTCAGAGGTTGAGTGCCGCAATTTTCTTATCAGCTCTCCGAGGGAGATTCAATTTGAGCCTGGCAAGCGCTACAAAATCGGCTTTGATTACGAAGTCCATAAACTTAAAAGCGATGCCACGCGCCTGTATTATTTCCTTGAGGTGACAAATGACGATTCTTCCCAACGGGCAAAACGAGTTTGGGCCCCGAAGGAGGGCGAGTCAGACAGGCAGGAATTCATTAGCACCCTACCCGACAGTGATGGGTATCGTCTGTGCATCGGTATTGCCAACGGCGGGGCAATCACGATCAAGAACCTCAAAATCGAAGAAATTCCGCCGCCGAAGCTCGACAAGGGATTTCTCTACCAAGGCGCCATGGAGAATGACGAGCGCTTAAGATTTAACTATGAAGGAAAGATAGTGAATGGCGGCTTTCTGATGAACACGCCAAGTAAGCAATGGAAGCCCTACTTCAGCACGTCGCCTCAGGAACTTTCCTTACTCCCAGGCCATACTTATAGGATTTCTTACTCATACTCTGCTGAAAACGCCGAGGCCGACGCATTCATGCGGCACACATGTTTTACAACTGATGGAAAAACTTTATACACTCAGAGGTGGGCGATAAACCCTGGGCAATCTGATTTCAAAGAGATCCAACTCGAAATTACCGAGCCGGGTTCCAGTTTCACCATTGGCAGTTATGGAAAAAGCACGGTTCGGATCGAGGATTTCACCATCGAGGATTTAGGCGGACAGTGAGCTCTTCGCATTCACCGGGTCGGTTTCGCTGGGTCGTTTGCGCGCTTCTTTTTTTCGCCACGACCATTAATTACATAGACCGCCAGATTCTCTCTTTGTTAAAGCCCATCCTTGACGATGATCTCGGCTGGACTAATGAGCAATTCGGTTGGGTAAATTCGATATTCCAAGGTATTTATTCATTAAGCTACTTCGGACTCGGAATGAGGAGTCAAAAAATGTAAAAAAATGTCATGCAAATTCTTCTACTAAAGCTTTCAGCCATATATTCGCTCTAATCTATGAAAGTCCGTTCTGAAACATCCCAAAAGTTCTCCTCTCCCCAACGATACCTGCAACAGGTGCTCTCGATTTGTGCAATTGCCCTGGCTTCTGCTCTTCCGCATGCCCGAGCCCAAGTGCTCTTCGAAGGCACTCCAAAACCTGGCGCTTTCGTCATCAACTTTGCCACCGCGACCCACGAGGAATTGGCGGTTGACACCACAGACTTCGAGGAAAAATGGCGCACATTTCTTGTCAGCTCTCCAAACGAGATTATTTTTGAACCCGGCAAGCGCTACAAAATCGGATACAACTACGAAGTCACAAAACTCAAAAGCGATGAGACGAAGTTCTATCATTTCCTTGATGTGCCCGGGGACGATTCTTCCCGACGAGCTCATGCAATTTGGCCAGCGAAGGCTGGCGAGTCAGGCAGGCAAGAATTCATTGCCACGCTACCTGACAGCGATGGATATCGTCTGTCCATTGGTATTGTTAATGGCGGGGCAATCACGATCAAGAACCTCAAGATCGAGGAAGTTCCGCCACCGAAGCTCGACGAGGGATTTCTCTACCAAGGCGCCATGGAGAACGACGGGCGATTAAAGTTCAGTTCGCAAGCAAAGATCATGGACGGCGGCTTGGTGGTGAGCACGACAAGCAAGCAGTGGAATAACTACTTCACCACGTCGCCACAGGAACTTCCCTTGCTCCCCGGCCACACTTACAGGATTTCTTATCTCTACTCCGTTGAAAACACCGGGGAAGAGGCACGCATGAACCAAAGCCTTTCAGCTGATGGAAAGGCAGAGAAGTTCCACTGGCAAAGTTGGGAAATTGCCCCTGGGCAATCTAATGTCAAAGAGGTCCAACTCGAAATTACCGAGCCGGGTTGCAGTTTCGCCATTGGCGATTTTGGAGGAAGCACGGTTCGGATCGAGGATTTCACCATCGAGGATTTAGGCGGACAGTGAGCTCTTCGCATTCACCGGGTCGGTTTCGCTGGGTCGTTTGCGCGCTTCTTTTTTTCGCCACGACCATTAACTACATAGACCGCCAGATTCTCTCTTTGTTAAAGCCCATACTTGACGACGATCTCGGCTGGACTAATGAGCAATTCGGTTGGGTAAATTCCATATTCCAAGGTGCTTACGCCATCAGCTACCTTGGATTCGGAATCTTTATCGACCGATACGGGACCAAAATCGGTTATGCAGTCTCCATCGTGGCATGGAGCGTTGCTGCGGCCGCGCACGCCATGGTGAATTCGGTCTCTGGATTTGCAATCGCACGCCTCGCACTCGGTGCAGGAGAGGGAGGGAACTTCCCGGCAGCCATCAAGTCGGTGACGCATTGGTTTCCCGTGCGCGAACGCGCCTTTGCGACGACGCTCTTTAATTCAGGCTCCAACGTTGGCGCGATGCTTGCGCCGGCTATTGTGCCACCCATGGCACTGGCCTTTACCTGGCACGCCCCATTTCTGCTTGCTGCACTTGCCGGCTTCATCTGGCTCATTTTCTGGCTTTGCTTTTATGATGACCCCCTGCGCTCGAATCGCGTTTCGAGCGAAGAGTTGGCGTTGATCCAAAACGGCCAAACGCAGGATGAAGACCAGGGACCGAGCCTCCGCTGGCACAACATCCTGATGCTCAGACAGACTTGGGGGTATCTTATTCCCTCTATGCTGACAGGGCCGGTGTGGTGGTTTTTTCTGATCTGGCTTCCGGATTATTTCAAAGTGACAAGAGGAATGGATCTTAAGACCATGGGGTTTCCTTTGATAATCATCTACGGCATCGTCACGGTGCTGAGCATCGCGGGCGGATGGGCTACGAAGCGCCTTGCCCAGCTGGGGTGGACCACAACCAAGTGCCGTCGAATGAGTCTTCTGATCTTCGCCTGCGCCGTCCTGCCCGTCGCTGCAGTGTCGATCTTGCCACTTTGGCCGACAGTTCTCCTCATTGGTTTGGCAGGCGGTGCCCACGCCGCTTGGGCTGCGACCCTATTCACCACCGTCTCTGATCTTTTTCCGAAACGTGCGGTGGCCTCGGTCATCGGCCTGGGCGGATTTCTCGGCTCTCTCGCTGGAATGGTTTTCCCGGTTGTCTGTGGGCGTCTCCTAGATTCGATGGGCTCGTTTGGCTACGCCATTTTGTTTGGATGGTGTTCGGTCGCGTATCTCGTAAGTTTCGCAATCAATGCCTTTCTCTGCCCGCGCTTCGAACAGGTAAAGTTCGGCGTGCACTCCTGATCCATGGAGCAAGGCAAAGTCGGGCGGCCATTCGAGCCTGATTGTTTAGCAGCATAAGCCGTGGAAGAATCGACGGAGGGCACTGCCACAGCGTTTTTGGACTTTGTTGGTCTGGAGAAGATCAGGCACGAAGCCCAATGCAGATTGACTTCAGAGGTCTCCAAAGGAATATCACGGTTATGGTCACGATCTTCATGATTGAAAAATCTCAAGCCGCTTGCCGAAGGGATTCCAGATGCCAGTTTTGATCGAGAAGATCCAAGTTCTCCACCCCTGCGCTCAACCCAAAATTTGACTCAGGGTGGGAGTCGAACGGGCCAGTCAACTTAATCCCTGTCCTGATCCTACCTCGAAAATCCGTGAGGGGCTTTGTAAAAGAAAGACCCGAAAATGGAAGAAATGCAAAGCAGGTATGCGCGGCGATATGACCGCGAGTTCAAAGAAAACGCCGTGGCGCTCGTTGAGAGCGGCAAGGAAATCAAAGAGGTGGCCCGTGATTTAGGCATCTCGCATTGGTCGCTGAAAAACTGGTGCAAGCGGGCGAAAGCCGGCAAAGACCAAACGCAGGTTGGCACAATGGATGTGGAAAATTCCTCACAGCGGGAAATTCGGCGCTTGCGGCAGGAGAACGACTATCTGCGTCGTAAGCGTTGCACAGAGCACCCCGTTGTTTTTTGAGGGGTTGGTGTAAGTGTC
>JBAWVX010000057.1:0-11174 GCA_037147075.1 bacterium | reverse complement strand
GCTGTCGGGCCGCTTTGGTTCAGTGTTCGACCTCACTGGGGGAGAGTTTTCTCCGTTAGGTCATACATCGGCAGCATCCAAACCAAGCTTGAGAGTTTTTTTGAAAATTTTCAAGCTCGTCCGCAAATGCTTTCTAGAAGCGGTTTCTTCGCGGGAAAGCGAAGTTGTGAGTATCGAGCAGAATGAAATTTCTCAGAGCTTGTGGCCCATTTTTTTCTTTTTGGTCTCGAGATAGCGGGCGTTGTGGGGATTCGCAACTGAACGAATCGGGAGCTGTTCGACGATTTGAAGGTCGTAGGCTTCGAGGCCGACGACTTTGCGGGGATTGTTCGTGAGAAGACGGATTTTATGAATGCCCAGGTCGGCGAGGATCTGGGCTCCCAGACCGTAATCCCGGAGATCCATGGGAAAGCCGAGACGTTCATTGGCCTCCACGGTGTCGAGGCCCTGTTCCTGCAACTTGTAGGCGCGGATTTTGGGTCCGAGGCCGATGCCGCGGCCTTCTTGGCGCATGTAGAGAAGGACTCCGGCACCTTCTTTTTCGATAAGCTGCATGGCCTGGTGGAGCTGGGATCCACAGTCGCAACGGCGGGAGGCGAAGACATCGCCAGTGAGGCATTCGCTGTGAACCCGCACCAATGCTGGCTTGGAGGAGATAATCTCGCCCTTCACGAGTGCGATGTGATGCATGCCGTCGACAAGAGAGCGGTAGAGGTGGAGATGAAAATCCCCGTAGTCGGTGGGCATATGGATCGTTTCTTCGTGCTCAACGAGCTTCTCGCCCTTGCGGCGGTGGGCGATGAGGTCCTGGATGGAGCATAGTTTGAGCCCGTGTTTCTTTTTGAAGCGCACGAGATCCGGCAAGCGGGCCATGGATCCATCCTCCTTCATGATTTCGCAAATGACTCCGGAAGGATCAAGCCCCGCAAGACGTGCCAGATCGACAGCAGCCTCGGTGTGGCCGGCACGGCGCAGAACCCCTCCTGGCTTGGCTTGGAGAGGGAAAACATGCCCTGGCTGAACGAGGTCGGAGGGCAGCGCCTGGGGGTTGGCCAGAAGGCGAATCGTGGCGGCGCGGTCTTTCACGCTGATACCTGTCGCCACCCCCTTGGCGGCATCCACCGAGACCGTGAAATCAGTTTTAAAAAACTCGCGGTTCTGAGCGACCATGCGCTGAAGCCCGAGGCTGGCAGCCCGTTCCTCGGTGACGGGAGCACAGATGAGTCCCCGTCCGAACTGCGCCATGAAATTGATGGCTGCGGGAGTGACTTTGCCTGCAGCCATCACGAGGTCGCCCTCGTTCTCGCGGTCGGCGTCATCGGTGACGATCACCATGCGTCCCCGGCGGATATCGGCGATGACTTCAGGAATGGGATCGAATGGTGCTTTCATAAGGCCAATATTTATCAAAAGACTCCCGAGTGAGAAAGATCAGCGCGTTTCAGAGAGAATGCATTTGAGAATTTCCTGCTGAGCGGTGGCCATTTTTTGAGCATCTGGCTCCGAGATGTCATTAAAGCCGGACAGATGCAGGAGACCATGGATGATGTAAAGAGCAAGTTCCTCGGTGGTGCTGTAGCCAAACTCCGGAGAGCGGGCTGCGGCAATCGGGGCGCAGACTAAAACCTCGCCGTAGGGAAAGGTCATGACATCCGTCGCCCCGTGAATGTCCAGAAAGTCGCGGTGCACTTTGGCCATGGCACGCGAGCCGAGGATGCTGATCTCCACGCTTGGCAAGCCAAGGAGTTCGGCGTTGTTTTTTTTCGCCAAGTCGAAGCAACGCGGAAGGGCTGCAGCGACCAACCTTTCCAGGAGGGTGCGGTCGTAGGCGATGGAACGGGCTTTGTGCGAGATCGAGATTTTCGGCAACAGCGGGCTCACGCGGCGGATTTTTGTTCGCGTTTTTCCGGTGCAGGGCGCTCCTCTCGCTTGGGATAGGCGATGCGGGCGTGGAGCATATTGACAAGCGAGAATCGGAAGCTGTCGGCGATCTTCCAGATTTCCGCGATGGTCAGCGGCGCCTCGTCAAGCTGCCCCTCATCGAGGCGGGCTTTGACAATACCGCTGACGAGATCATCGATTCTTTGGGGAGTGGGCCGTTCGAGACTACGGGAAGCGCTTTCGATCGAATCGGCGAGGCTCACAATCGCAGCCTCCTTGGTTTGCGGACGAGGGCCCGGATAGCGGAAACTCTCCTCGCTGACTTCCGGAATATCGTCCTCCCGCATGTTCATGATTTTTCCGCCAAGGCGTGCGTCCTCCTGCTGCTGGAGCGCACGCTGGTAAAAATAGGAAACGACCGAGGTGCCATGGTGTTGGCTGATGACGTCGATGATCTCGGTATTGAGTTTGTTTTTCAAAGCCAGATCGACGCCCTCCTTCACATGTGAAATGATGATGAGGGCGCTCATGGTGGGAGTCAGGTCGTCATGGGGATTTGCTCCGCGGGGAATGTTTTCGGTGAAATAGTGCGGCTTGATGACCTTGCCGATGTCGTGGAAGTAGGACGCGACGCGACAGATGGTGGAATTCGCCCCCACGGCTTCCGCAGCGGCTTCGGAGAGGTTTGCGACGGCCAGGCTGTGGTGGTAGGTCCCCGGCGCCTCGAGACTGAGCCGCTTCAGAAGCGGGTGGTTGAGATCACTCATCTCCAACCAGGAAATATCGGTGGTTATTTTGAAGACATGCTCAAGCATGGGCAGGATGCCGCTGACGACGATCGCCGTGGCAATACCAGTGGCGAATGCCGCCAAGCTCTGCCATCCGATCATGCCCCAGTCCGTCTGCGAAGGGACCTCCCAAACCACTGGACCGATCTGGCCGAATGACGCCGCCAGGATCCACGTGGCCAGTCCCACATAAACCCCTGCCCGCACGAGGCGGCTGCGGCGGCGGACCTGGAGGGTTACAAAAACACCGATGAAGCCGGTGATCAGCGAAATGACTAGGAAGACCGGATCGATGCGCCCCACGAGAAGCGAGCCCCAAAGGCTGGAAAACACGGCGGCGTAGAGGCCGTGGTTTCTTCCCAACAAAACCGAGAGGACCAGAGGGGCGAAAGCGTAGGGAATGAGCAGCGGCGCAAGTTGCAGATCCAGCACGCCTGAAGCCGCCTGGCTGAGGAGGATTTTGATGACGGCCAACTGGGCAAGGAGCGTGCCAAGCACCAGGCAAAGGCGGGAATTTTTCAGGAACGTTTGCGGATGATTGATCCAAAGCTGGGCGACGGCGGTGGCGAAAATCAGCAGGCAGAGAAGAAACTTTTTTGCGGGCTCATCCTGCTGACCGGTAAAAATCAGGGCGGCCAGGCCGAAGATAAAAGCAGCCAGCAGTGTGGCACGAACCAGCCAACCCGTTTTCAAAGCGGAGAAAAAATCGCTTTCCTCCACCTGACGGCGCCTTTTGCCCGAGGAGAGTCCCTTCCACACGAGTCGCCAGCGTTTGAAGATTCCGAACATCTTAAATTCTGCTTTCCCTCGAGCCCCGGTGGTTCTTGTAGGCGAGAATCACGGCTTGGACGAGCGGATGGCGCACGACATCCTTTTCAGTGAAAAAGTGCAGTCCGATGCCCTCGACCTCGCGGAGGGCGGAGACGGCTTCCACGAGGCCGCTGAGTTTGTTTCGAGGCAGGTCGATCTGGGTGATATCCCCCGTCACCACGCAGCGGGAGCCAAGGCCGAGGCGCGTGAGGAACATGAGCATCTGCTCGGCAGTGGTGTTCTGGGCCTCGTCGAGAATGACAAAAGATCCGCTGAGCGTGCGGCCTCGCATGTAGGCCAGCGGGGCGATTTCGATGATGTTTTTGTCCATGAGCTTTTGCAGCTCATCGGGCTCCAAGAGATCGTGCAGCGCATCGTAAAGAGGTCTCAGGTAGGGAAGGATTTTTTCCTGAAGGTCGCCGGGAAGGAAACCGAGGGCCTCACCGGCTTCCACGGCCGGACGGGTGAGGATGAGCCGCTTGACTTTTTCTTGCTTGAGGGCGGCAACAGCGGAGGCCACGGCGAGGTAGGTCTTGCCCGTTCCAGCGGGGCCGATTCCGAAGGTGATGTCGTGCGATTGAATCGCTTGCACGTAGGTTTTTTGCCCGGCCGTGCGAGGAACGACCGGCGGCTTGCGCGGAGAACATTGGATGCGGGTATTGATGAGGCTGGCGAGGGATTCGGTCGAGCGGTTGCCTGTGGAAGCCTCCAAAGCATGATCGAACTCCTGGCGGTGAATGGTGATTCCCTTCTTCACGGCGCCGTGAAGCTGCTCGAAAGCATCGCGAGCGTGATCGACCGCAGCCTTCTCCCCCTCGATGCGGATCCATCCGTCACGGGCGGTGGTGCGGACTTCCAGTCGGCGTTCCAATTCGTGAAGGAGCTTCGGGTCGCCGCCATAAATGGCCTGAGCGGTGCGGGCGTTCTCAAATTCCAGCGTCAGGGTTTCCATCGACTGCTTACTTGTAAGCGTAGACCAACGCCCAACCCGTGCGCTCGACGGGCGATTTATGAACGGTCACAATTGCATAGTAGGTGCCAGTGCGCTGGGGCTCGACTCGCACAGCAGAGAGGCGTCCCGCGCGGGTGGTCTCGGCATTGATCAGGTTGCCCTTGGAATCGTAAACATTGACCGAGAGGACGGCACCCTTCACATCCGTGCCGAGACAGAACCAGTATTCGTTGCCTTTGAAGAGCTGTGCTTGAACGGCCTGTTGATCCTTTACGCCGAGATCCCCTCCCCAAGCATCCTCGCGGACGGTGAAGCCCTTTTTCACGTAGGGTGATGCCGCCTCGTAAGCAAAAGAGAGCGCGTCATCGACATAGGCCTGCGCTGTCAGGACCACGAGGAGGGCGACAAGAAATGTGGAAAGTCTTTTCACAATGGTCTCAGGCTCCCTTCGAAGTGATGGCGGCGACCGTGTCGCGGGTCATCTTGTGAATTCGGGCGACATTTTCGGAGGGAATCGCGGCCCCCTCGCCGTCGCCGATGAGCGGCGCGATAGAGGCAAGCAACTTGCGAATACGGTCCACCAAGTCATCCTCGGCGAGCCGTTTGTTCGAGAGGTTGGCGAGCTTTTTGCTGAAGAAATTGACCAGAGCCGGCTGGTGAAGCAACTCGGCGGAGTCCACAGTGTAGTTTTTGCGGATGATCGATGTCAGAACCTCGGTGCCCCGGATCCACCCGCCCACGCTGACAAGCTGGGCAAGGTCGTCGTCACCGAGTTCCTGCATGGCGGCCTTCACGTCATGGAGCGCGCCGTCGAATTCTTTTCGCACGGCGAGCCAGTCTTTCACCTCCGCTTTGTCTGTGATGCTTTTGCTACGCTCTAGGACGGCTTTTTCCACGTTGATGGCTTTGGAGAGGGTCAAAACACGCCGCCCGATATCCTTCACCTTCTCAGAATCCTCGGCCTCCACCGCTACAAACCCCTCGGCAATCACGGTGCCCAGAAGAAGGGCGACTTGGGCGCGATTTCCGCTCTGCCGCCCCAGGGAGTCACGCAATTCCGAACGCCAGTTGGGATTCCCGAGTTTGTCGAGGACAATAAAAACCTCGCTCGGCACGGGAACCACGACATCGTCGACGGACTGCGCGGGGAAAGAGGAAAGGTCCACCGCCTCGGGCGGCTTTTGCGCGTGAATCGGCGCCAAGGCGGCCAAAAACAGACCGCCTGCCAGCACCGCATCCAGAATGTTCGGCATTTTCAAAATTTCGGCTTTGTTGTGCGTGTGAGGTCGGTTTAGAACTCACTCTCACAAGTTGGAATGAATCCGGATAGATTACAACATCTTCTTACAAGCGCCTCCACCCGTCGGCTCCTCGTTGTGGGAGATGTCATGCTCGATGAGTTTGTCTGGGGACGTGTTTCCCGGATCTCGCCGGAAGCTCCTGTGCCGGTCGTGGAGGTTGAAAATGAAACATCCTACCCCGGAGGTGCGGCGAATGTGGCTCGCAACCTCCGGCCCTTTTGCGCGGGAGTCCACCTCTGCGGTCTCGTGGGAGATGACATCCATGCCGCGCGCCTCCGGCTTCTGCTGACCGAGGAGTTGATCTCCACCGAGGCCCTTGTGGCGGATGCCAACCGTTCCACGATCGTGAAAACCCGCATCGTCGCCCGCCAACACCAACTCGTTCGGGTCGACCGCGAGCGCCGGGCAAAAGCTTCCGCCGATGTGCTCGAGCGGTCTTGCGCCGTCATCTCGGACATCTTGCCTTCCGTCGATGCCGTGATTTTCGAAGACTACGGCAAAGGATTCCTCAGCCAAGACTTGAAAAACCGTGTCACTGAGATGGCCCGTGCGGCGGGTAAATATATTTCCGCCGACCCGAATCCCACCAACCCGCTGGATTGGCGCGGGGTGGACCTTCTCAAGCCCAACCGCTCCGAGGCTTTCGCCATGGCTGGCATCCCTGACGACGGGGCTGCTCCGACCCCCCTCTCCGACGCTGCCCTGCTCGAGGTCGGCGGGATTTTATTGAAAAGATGGGACCTGCCCGCCCTCCTGGTCACATTGGGCGAGCATGGCATGATATTATTTCAGCGCGGCGAGGCCCCCTACCATACGCCGACTCGGGCGCGGGAAGTCTTCGATGTTTCGGGCGCGGGCGACACCGCAATCGCCTTGCACACACTCGCCGCCTGCGCCGGGGCCACGCCCGCCGAAGCCGCCGAAATATCCAACCATGCGAGCGGGGTTGTCGTTGCCAAACTCGGCACGGCGACCCTCACCGCAGAGGAACTGGTCCAAGCCTTCTCGAAAAATGCCTAAGCGCCGCGCCGTCTTCCTCGACCGTGATGGCACCCTCATGGAGGAGGTCAATTACTGCAACGACCCTGCCGCCGTGCGCGCCATCTCCGGAGCCGGTGAGAAATTGGCCAAACTCCAAGAGGCGGGTTGGCTCACAGTTATTGTCACGAATCAAAGCGGACTCTCGAAAGGCTACATCACTCCCGATCAATACCACGCCGTCAACGACGAACTCCTCCGCCAACTCGACGGGGGGATAGACGCGATCTACTTTTGCGCCGACCACCCGGACCACCCCACCGAACGCCGCAAACCACGACCCGGGATGCTTCTGGAGGCCGCTTTGGAACTGGACATTGACCTTTCCGGCAGCTGGATGATTGGCGACAAATCGATCGACGTGGAGTGCGGTCGCAACGCCGGATGCCGCACCATCCTCGTCCGCACAGGCTACGGTGCGTCGCAATCCGCGACACAGGCGGATCTTCTGAGCGACAACGTCACTCAAGCCCTCGAACACATCTTGGATTCCAGCAATCCGACCCGCATCGGCATTTGAAGACCAAGAGGTCAAGTGATTTCACGTGTTGAGAAAATCAGTGTTTGGATTTGCAGAAATAGTTCACGGCAAAAAATTGCCCCTCTCGTGCCGTTCCGGAGCAGTTCCCGTTCCCTAATGATAGGGTGGATGACCGCGTGACCGGCAATCAGACTTCCAATAAAGGCCTGTCTTCTCGCCGGGCGCCAAGCCTCCGGGATATGTTAACATAGGTCCGGGACTTCGCTCCGTTTAATCGCGAACACAGAAGGGCAAATTCGTTGCGGCAAGGAAGCCGCGAAATGGTTCCTGGTTTTGGGAAAGATCTATTCTCGGAAATCCACAGCCAACTTGTCTCGCAGGGCGACCTTGATGCGATCAGCAGCGGCTTGAATTTCGACTGCAGTCAGCGTTCGCTCGGGGCTCCGGAAAGTCAAGGAAATGGCCACCGATTTTTTGTCGGACGGAATTTTCTCCCCTTTGGGATCGGTGAAGAGGTCGAAGAGGCGAACGGACTCGAGGAGGGGTTCCTTGAGGTCCTCGATGAGTGACCTCACCTCGCCATAAGGCAGAGCCAACGGAGCAACAAAGGCGATATCACGGGCGGAGGCAGGAAACTTCGTGAGGGCGGAGACTTGGGTTTTGCCCGAGGAAGCAGCACGCCACAGATCGAGATCGAACTCGGCAGCGAGCAACGGCGCCGTGGTGCCAATGTCACGCCCCACGGCAGGCGTGAGTTGGCCGACGAGGCCGATTTTTTGGCCGTTGAGAACAACATCCGCACAAGCTCCGAACGGTGCAACGGGCGGAGTCACCGGGACGATGTCCGGTTCATCGAGGCCTGCGAGTTGAAGCACGGCTCCTGCGAGATCGAAGACATCCCACGAACGCGTCAACTCGCCGCGCCAGTTGGGCTCGTGGCGTTCGCCGGTCAGCACAATCGCGAGGCGTTGCCCCTCGCCGGAGGCCCGGAATACGCGACCGCACTCAAAGAGGGCGATGGATTTCGCACCCTGGTCGATGTTGCGCCGGAGGGCGGCCAGCAAGCCGGGAACTAGGCTGTTGCGAAGTTGCGACTGGTCTTCTCCGAAGGGATTTTTGAGGGCCACGGCTTCGCCGAAGTGCGAGACATCGGCAGCGGAAACGAGCGTGCTCGTGCGGGCTTCGTGGAAGCCCATTCCTGCCAAACTGCGGCGGAGGTTCATCGCGAAATCGTAGGCTGCATCGGCATCCGAGCTGGCTGCGAAAGGACCCTGAGCGACGGATGGAATTTTTTCGATCCCCACGACGCGGGCGATTTCCTCGATGAGGTCGGCCTCGCGGCGGAGTTCACGGCGGTATCCAGGAATGCTCCAGCGGGTTTCCTCACCGGCGGCAAGCTTCTCCAAACCGAGGCGGGTAAGCGCCGACTCGATCTCAGAATTCTTCAGGGAAACCCCCAGCAAATCGCGCACACGACTGTGACGCAGCGACACCTTGCCGCGTTCGGGGCATTTTCCGGAAACAAGGAGTATGGGATCGGGGGTGCCGCCTGCGACTCGCAAGATCAACTCGACAGCGCGCGCCGAAGCCGGAATGACGCCCTCGGGGTCCACACCGCGCTCGAACCGGTAGCTGGAGTCGCTGAAAAACCCGAGCGCCCGCGAGGCGCGTCGCACGCGGGAAGGCTCGAAGATGGCGCTCTCCAAAAGAATGTCGGTGGTGGATTCGCTGACACCACTGTCTTCGCCACCCATGACACCGGCAAGGGCGACAGGGCCGTTGTCGTCGGCGATGACCATGGAACCGGCCGACAGCTTGTATTCACGGCCATCGAGAGCGCGGAAGGGCTCGCCTTCGGATGCGGACCGCACTTGCAAGGAACCGGAAATTTTAGCGGCATCAAACGCATGGAGCGGTTGGCCCCACTCGAAGAGAACATAATTCGTGACATCCACCACATTGTTCACCGAGCGCAGCCCTACCGAAGCCAGCCGGTCGCGCAGCCACTGCGGGCTGGGGCCGACTTTAACGCCCGCGATGCGGCGCAGCGTGTAGAAGGCACATCCCTCGCCTTCGAGTCGCACCGAGCCATTGGCGCTGGCGGTGGGCGGAGGAACAGGCTCGGACACCTTGACCGGCAAACCGGCGAAGACCCCGATCTCGCGCGCAACTCCGAGGTGGCTGAGCCAGTCGGAGCGATTTGGCGTGATCTCGAGTTCCAAAATGGTCTCCGCAGGGAAAAGATCTTTGATCGGCGTGCCAGGAACAGTCGCAGCCGGCAGGATGAGCAAACCCTCGGAGTCCTCCGCGAGACGAAGTTCCTTCGCGCTGCACATCATGCCCTCGCTCTCGACGCCGCGCAGCTTGCCGGTCTTGATTTTGAAATCCCCCGGCAGCACGGCACCAGGGAGGGCGAGGGGAACCTTGTCGCCGACTTTGTAATTTTTCGCGCCGCAGACGATCTGGCGCGGTTCGGGCGAGCCGTCGTTCACTTTGCAAACACTGAGACGGTCGGCATTCGGATGCTGGGTGGATTCGAGAATCTCGGCGGCGACGACCTTGTCGATCGCGGCACCGCGCTGGTCGATGCCCGCGACTTCAAGCCCCGCGCGGCGCAGGAGGCTCTCCAATTCGGACGCCGGCAATTGGCAATCCACAAAGTCACGAAGCCAGTTGATGGAAATTTTCACGGCAGGATTAGAATTGTTTGAGGAAGCGCAGATCGTTTTCGACAAGCATGCGGATGTCGGGGATGCGCGAGAGGTTCATGGCCAGACGCTCGAGGCCGAATCCGAAGGCAAAGCCGCTGACTTTTTCCGGATCATAGACCCGGTCGCCGCGACGCTCGCAGATGGCTTCGAAGACGGCGGGATCGACCATCCCGCAACCGGCTAGTTCCATCCACTCGCCGCCGAGCGCCTCGGTGCGGATGTCGATTTCGTAACTCGGCTCGGTGAACGGGAAGAAGTGCGGACGGAATTGAATGTCCGTGCCGGCCCCAAAAAGCTCCCGGAAGAAAAATTCCAGCGTCCCCTTGAGATCGGCCAAGCTCACCTTTTCGGCCACATAGAGGCCCTCCATTTGAGTGAACTGCGCCAAGTGCGTGGCGTCCACCTCGTCGCGGCGGTAGGCGGAACCGGGAGCGATGATGCGCACCGGCGGCGGGTTGTTTTCCATGACGCGAATCTGCACGCTCGATGTGTGCGAGCGCAGGAGGCGTCCATCGGGAAGATAAAAAGTATCCTGCTCGTTGCGCGCCGGGTGGTCGGGCGGCGTGTTGAGCGCATCGAAGCAATGCCACTCGGTTTCGATGTCAGGCCCGTCGGCAATGGCAAAGCCCATGCGGCGGAAACACGTCACAGCACGGTCCATGAGCTGCGTGAGCGGATGCAACGTGCCGGGGGCAGGAAATGTGCCGGGCAGCGAGAGATCGAGTGACGCAAAAGCGGCGAGGTCGGCAGCTTCGAGAAGACGCTTTTGAGAGTCTTCCAAGGCACTTGTGACGGCAGCGCGCAGGTCGTTGAGAAGTTTCCCGATGACGGGACGCTCCTCCTTCGGAACATTTCTCATACCCTCGCTGAGCGCAGTGATGGCGCCGTTCTTGCCGAGGTATTTCAAACGGGCGGCTTCAAGCGAAGCGGCATCATGGGCCGCGGCGATGAGTTCAAGAGCCTCGTTCCGAAGGGCGTCAACTTGCTGTTGCATGGGAAAGAGGTTTGACCACCGGGGACACAGAGAGCACAGAGCAGGAAAAAACAGGTGAAAGTGTCATGAAATGATCAGCGTTGTCTTCGGCAAAGTAGTCGTTGTCGATTCTTTTAATCCTAAAATCTGCATTGAACGCACCATTTGGGAAGCGTTGAGCCTTATTTAGTCAGCCCTGAAAAACAACTCATTCCGTTTATGGTTAATGTTATAGGCAT
>JBAWVX010000056.1:0-11499 GCA_037147075.1 bacterium | reverse complement strand
GCAAGAATCATGCCTATAACATTAACCATAAACGGAATGAGTTGTTTTTCAGGGCCGACTAATTAGGATACGACGCATCCGTTCCGCCCATTTCTGAGCAAGCACCAGACCCGCTTCAATAGTCTTACCGAGACCTACCTCATCAGCCAAAATAGCACCCTTCGAAAGTGGAGAGGAAAAAGCAAAAAGGGCAGCGTCAACTTGGTGAGGATTCAGATCAACACGAGCACCCGCCACTGCCGCTGCCAGTTTATCAACGCTATCCGATGGGCAGCGCCTTGTAAGGTCATAAGCAAAGTATTTTGCGTGGTAATCGGTGGTTTTCATGCCCCTCATTGCAAAAATCGCATGGTGCGCATATTGACTGAAAGTTGAATTCTCGCAGCCTCGTATTCATTTTTTCAGGGAGGAGGACTCTGGCTATATCTCAGAATTCAATCTGATTCCTCCCGCAGATTTTAATCCCCTCAGCCTTCCGGCGTCAGGATGCACTCCAATTCGGCCATGCGGCTCTGGATTTTTGCCCGCTCTTCGCGGTGTTCGTCCATTTCCATCGGAGGAAACATGCTTTCGGCGTAGTAGGGGAGGTGGCCGGAGGTTTTATACATTTTTTCTTTCGCGAGGTGGGGGCTGCGGACGCGCACATAGCCTGCGGCGAATTCGGATTCCTTGGCGAGTTTCTCGAGTTCCTCGACGAGCACGGTTCCCTTGGGCAGCCAGAGGGGCATTCCGGCGCCGACATATTCGGAGTCGATGGCGTAGAGTCCCATTTCCGCGCCGATCTTGCGGTGGTCGCGCTTCTTGGCCTCCTCGAGCATGGTGAAATACTCCTCCATCGCGGTCTTGTTTTTGAACGCCGTGCCGTAGATGCGCTGGAGCTGGGGATTGCGTTCGTCGCCCTTGTAATAGGCGCTCGCGACATGGGTGAGCTTGAACGCGCCGATGTTGCCGGTGCGCATGACATGGGGGCCCGCGCAGAGGTCGGTGAAGTCGCCGTTGCGGTAGAGCGTGATCGTTTCGTGCTCGGGGATGTTTTGGACGATATCCAGCTTGAACTTCGATGCGACGCCGCGCGCGCCGAGGGATGCCAACTCGCCGCGTTCGGCCATGGCGAGGGCTTCGGCGCGGGAAATTTCAACGCGCTCAAAGACATGGTTGGCCTTCACCTCGCGTTTCATCTCCTCCTCGATGCGGGCGAAATCCTCCGGTGAAATCCGGTGCGGCAATTCGAGGTCGTAATAAAATCCATTCTCCACCGGCGGACCGGCGGCGAACTGGGCCTCGGGCCAGATTTTCAAGATCGCCGTGGCAAGCACATGGGCGGCAGAGTGGCGGATGCGTTCGAGTTCAGTCATGGGATGGCGGGTTGGAAGAATTTTTTACCACGGAGGACACGGAGATCACGGAGTAGAGAGGAGGGGCGGGGGATAGGTGAGTGGAATCGCAGCAGATGGTATGAGAAGAGGAATGCCGTTTTGAACGGGGTAGGCCACGGCGGAGTCTGCGCTTATCCAAGCGGCTTCCAGTGAGGTGTGCTCTGGCATTTTCCGTAGGGCCGCCAATTCCTCACTCGTCGACTCGCGCAGCGGTTGATGCGTCTGCGGGCAAATGAACGGGGATTTGGAAGCTTGCATGAAGTGGAAATGAATAACTCGAAAAGGAATTTTGGGACAGAATGACAGGTTCGTTTGGTATCGCAGATAACTTAAGCCTTCAAATTTGAGAATCCATCTTCCCTCCGTGCTCTCTGTGTCCTCTGTGGTTAATTCCGTCGTATCTGATCTCAATATTTCGGCATCGAGGTGTCCACTCGGTCCGCCCAAGCGAGGATGCCTCCCGTGACATTGAGAAGCTTGGAAAAGCCTGCCTTTTGCAAGTGGCGAACTGCTGTAGAGCTGCGCCCACCGACTTTGCAGTGGATGATGATTTCATCCGCCGAATCGAGTTCGCTCATGCGGGACGCGAGTTCGCCGAGAGGAATGAGCTTCGCGCCGGGAATGCGGGCGATGTCCCACTCGTAGGGTTCGCGCACATCGAGCAGGACGAATTTGTCTTTGCGGTCGATGCGGGCTTTCAGCTCCTCCACCGAGATTTCGGGGACGGGCTGTTCCGCCTCCTCCTCGGCGCGGGCCTGCGGGATGCCGCAGAAGGTTTCGTAGTCGATGAGGTCAGTGATCGTCGGATTTTCCGAGCAAACCGGGCAGCTTGGATCCTTGCGGATTTTGAACTCGCGGAATTTCATCTTCAGCGCGTCGAAGTGGACGAGGCGGCCGATGAGTGGTTCGCCGATGCCCACGATGAGCTTGATGGCCTCGATGGCCTGCATCACGCCGATCACGCCGGGCAAAACTCCCAGCACACCGCCCTCGGCGCAGCTTGGCACCATTCCTGGCGGTGGGGGCTCGGGATAGAGGCAGCGGTAGCAGGGCCCGCCCAGATGCGGGGCGAAAACCGTGCACTGGCCATCGAAGCGGAAGATCGAGCCGTAGATGTTCGGCTTTTTCAGAAAGACGCAGATGTCGTTGCTCAGGTAGCGGGTGGGGAAGTTGTCCGTGCCGTCGATAACGATGTCGTAGGGGTCCACGATCTCGCGGGCGTTTTCCGCCTGGAAGAGGGCATCGTGGAGATTCACCTGCACATTGGGGTTGATCTCCTTGATGCGGTCGCGGGCGCTGTTGAGCTTTTTGCGCCCGACATCCTTTGTTCCGTGCAAAATCTGGCGTTGCAGATTCGAGTAGTCCACCACATCGAAATCCACGAGTCCCAGCGTGCCCACTCCCGCCGCCGCGAGGTAAAGCGCGATCGGGGATCCAAGGCCACCGGTTCCGATGCACAGAACCTTGGCGGCTTTGAGGCGTTTCTGGCCCTCCAGCGTCACCTCCGGCATGATCAAGTGCCGCGAGTAGCGTGCCACCTCGTCGTTGCTGAAATCGATTTTCTCCACACGGGCCGGGTCCAGAATGCTTTTCATATCGTTCAAAAAATGAGCCCGCAAGCATAGCGTCCGTGCTTTTGATTGCAAGAAGCCGCCCGCCAAAAAAACATCCTGCCTTGCAGCGCGCGGCTCTGTGGGGCAATCATTCCCGATTTTCCATGATTCCGATCGAGCACCACGACCCCGTCAACGCCCGCATTCTGGCGGTCTCTGAAGATAAAATTTCCGGCTTCCCGCGCGAGCCTTTTCTCGAAATTTCCCGGCTCAGCGGCGTGGAATTGCCGACTGTGCTGGAGCGCATCCGTGCCATGGTGGAGGCCGGGACGATCCGCCGGGTGCGCCAGACGCTCCTCGCCACGAATCTCGCCGAGGGCGCCTTGGTGGCGTGGAAAGTGCCGGCTGACAAGCTCGATGCCGCTTTTGATTTCATGTTCCGCGAGGATCCGTTCTCGGGCCATGTGGTCATCCGCTCCACCGATGCCAAGATACCCGGCGAGGCCTACAAACTCTGGACGACCCTGAAAGTTCCCGCCGGCCAGTCGCTCGAGGAGCATTGCCGTCTTTTGATGAAACTCACCGGTGCCGAGTCTTTTCGTCTCATGCCTGCGAAGGGCATCTTTGCCCTGGGGGTGGGTCATGTGCGCCGCAAGACGATCGAGCCCGGCGACAAATCCGAGTCTCCGGCCAGAATGCTGAAAACCGGAGTCGTCCACCTCACCGAGCACGAGTGGCGTGTGCTGATGAGCCTCAAGCGGGAATTCGCTCCCGGGGAAATCCGAGAGCCAGCCTGGGACTCCCGCGCCGAAGAGGCGGGCGTCACTTTGGAGGAATTCTATGCCGTCGCCGAGTCCCTCCAGGAGCGCAAACTGCTCGGCCGCTTTTCCACTTTCCTCGAGCATGTCAAACCTTCGCAGACGGGCGTGCGGGTGACCCGTTTCAACGCCCTCTTCCACTGGGCGGTTCCTGTGGGACGCGAGGAGGAGGCGGGTTCCCAGATCGGCCGTCACGAATGCCTCACCCACTGCTACTGGCGCGAGGGCGGTCCCGAATTCAATAATGTGAACATCATGGCCGTCTCGCACGGCACCGAAAAGGATCGCGTCATGCAATTCAAAGCCGCCATTGACGCCCACCTCGCCGAGGCCGGCATTCCGGTCAGCTACACGAATGTCTTCTGGGGCGGCCGCAGCGAGATCAAACCCTCTGAAATTTCGCCATTCATTTTTAAGGAATGGCACGACAACCATCTCGCCTGACACACAGGGAAAATTTTCTACTCACTATGAATCCCACAACGACAGCATACGGCACATGGAGCGGCGGCAGGTTTATGCATTTCGGCGAGACTCTCAGCGAGGAGCGCTTCATTCAGTGCATCGAAACCGCCTACCAAGCGGGAATCCGGACATTCGTGACCTCCGATGTCTACGGCAACGGCAAGGCGGACGAACTCCTCGGACGCGCTCTGACCGGTATCGACCGCGCCACCTACAGCCTGGTGGGAATGATCGGACACGATTTCTACGAAGGCCAGCGGCAGGGATCGCAGGGGTATCCCCGCTTCACCGATCCGAAATTGCGCGGCCCCGAGGGCTATGCCGCATTTATCCGCACGGCCGCCTCGCGGGAATTGGAGCGCTGCGGCTCGGACCACTTCGACCTCTTGATGCTTCATAACCCGGATGAACTCGGCTACACATCCGAGGCTGTCTGGAGTGCCTTGAAAGCCGCGAAGGACGAGGGGTTGACGCGGCAACTCGGCATTGCCCCCGGTCCCGCGAATGGATTTTCCCTCGACCTCATCGGCGCGTTCGAGCTCTTCGACGGCCTGATCGACTGGGCGATGCTTATTTTGAATCCGCTGGAACCCTGGCCCGTTGGTCTCACGCTCCCAGCCTGTGAAAAACACGGGATCAAAGTCATGACCCGCGTCGTGGACCACGGCGGGGTTTTTCACGGCGATCTCGGTCTTCCCGGCCACGAGTTCAAACCCGGCGACCACCGCACCTACCGGCCTGAAGGCTGGGTTCAGCATGGAATGGAAAAAGCGGAACGCATGAAGCCGCTCGCCGATAAATACCACCTCACCTTGCTTCAGTTCGCCGCCATCTGGAATCTCAGCCACCCCGCTGTGGAAAGCGTGGTTCCCACATTCATTCAAGAAGCCGGCGATTCCGCCCGGCCCATCGAGGATAAAATCCGGGAATTTGCGGCCCTGCCCGCTGTGCGTTTCACTCCCGAAGAGATCGAGGAAATCCGCCGCATCGGCGACAACACCGGTTGCATGAAACTCAAAGGGGCCAGCCAGCGCCACCAAACCAGCGAACGCCCCGACGAGTGGCCCATGCGCCCCGACCTGCTGGAACTCGCTTCCCGCTACAATTTGGGAACAAACTGGTAATTTTGAGTTTGTGGGCTTGAGGTTCCGCGCTACGGTGGAGTTGTGAAGGCTGTCTCTCTGCCATTTCGCTGGATGATTCTCGCACTCGTGGGAATCGCGTGGCTCGTCGCGACGAACCACTGCGCGATTGCGACGATGGCTGGCAGGCATTCGGCGGGACACTCGTGTTGCAAGAAAGAAGTTCCTGCTTCCGGCTCGAAATCCTGCGCGGAAAAATGCTGCGGTGAGCTTGCCTCGCCCGTGCCAGAGGCCCTGCTTGCGGGCTTCCCGGTCTTTTCTTTCTTCGTCACGCTTCCGCCATCGGTTTTCTCGGCTCCTCGCGTCGTCATGGGTTTGCACTCCACGGGACTTGCTCCGCCGGGTGGGGCCATTTCGTTTTATGTCAGGTTCCTTGCGGGTTCGACCTGTCAGTCGACGGCGCCCCCGCTGTTTTGGATTTAAACAAGCTTTCCGCCTGTATTTCCGACGCTCGTTATTTCGAACGGCGTCACTTTTCAAAATTCCAAAACCCAATTTCCTATTATGAAAAATTTTCTTCTGATCCTTCTTCTTACCCCGGCGCTCGCTTGGGCCGCCGAGTATCCCCTCAAGACCTGTGTGGTCTCCGGTGAAAAACTCGGAGAAATGGGAGAGCCTTTCGTGTTTGTCTACGAGGGCACCGAGGTGAGGCTCTGCTGCGAAATGTGCAAACCGAAATTCGACAAGAATCCGGCGAAGTATCTGGAAAAGCTCCAGCCCCAGTCCGGTTCCTCGAAATAAAAATCCACGCGGCGGCAGGGGATTCCTGTCGCCGCGCACTCTTCCCGCCAAATGAAAACCCTTCGCCTCGTCAGGCTTTGGTTCGCGCTGTGCCTTGGCATCGCCACCCTGGCCTCATGCTCCAAACCGGAGCCCGCCGCCCGGATCCCTGTTTTTTATCAAAGTCCGATGCACCCTTGGATCAAGTCGGACAAGCCCGGCTTTTGCACGATCTGCGGCATGGCCCTTGTTCCGATCTATCCCGGCGAGGAAGGGATGAATGCCGATCCGGATACCCTCATGCTGCCAACCTCGAGTGTTCATGCGCTCGGGGTGGAAACCTCCGTCGTTGAACGCGGACAGCTCACTCGCAAACTCCGGCTTGCAGGGCGCATTGATGACGATGCGGGGCGACACCGGTTTGTCTCGGCCCACTTCGATGGCAGGGTCGAGCGTCCATTCATCGAGCAAGTCGGCGAGGAAGTGCGGGAGGGGCAGCCTTTGGCACGGATTTACAGTCCGGATTTGCTCTATGTCGTCCGCGAATATCAGGGAGCGCTTGCCGACAAAAACCGGAACATTTCGGATGTTTCAGCCCGTCGCCTCATCCAATTCGGCCTGACTCTGGGCCAGCTCGAAGCCCTCTCGAAACAGTCCCACGACCAATACGGCGTCGATATCCTGTCGCCGATCACCGGGACGGTCATCAAGCGGTATGTGAATTCCGGCCAATATGTCAAAACCGGGGACCCGCTCTTCGAACTCGGCGACTTTTCCCGGATGTGGTTCCTCGCCACGGTTTATGAGAGCGACTTGCCGCTGGTCAGCCTCGGTCAGCAGGCGAAAATCACCACGCCGGCCGCGCCTGGTCGCAGTTTTGAGGGAGTCGTGACGCTCGTGGATCCGACTTTCGATTCGCTCACGCGAAGCACGATGGTTCGCATCGAAGTTCCAAATCCCATCGTGCGCAATCCGCGAGGCGAGCGCCGCGAGTTGCCCCACCGCGCCTTTGCCGAGGCTGTCTTGGAATGCCCGATCGGCGAGGGACTCCTCATCCCGCGCACAGCCCTGCTGAATACTGGACGTGAAGCCATCGCCTATGTCCAAAAAGAGGCGGGCGTATTCGAGCGCCGCCGGGTTGTTGTCGGCGGCTATGGCGACACGAAGTTTCTCGCCTTGTCGGGACTTTCCGCTGGGGAACAGGTCGTCACGAATGGCAATCTCTTGATGGATGCGGAATCACAGATGAAAAATCCGGAAACCGCTGCGGGCTCCACTTTGCGATGGAACGAGCCTGCAAGCCACGCAGCAACCCCGTCGCCGATTCCTCCAAGCCCGTGGGATTCCCTCCTTGATGCGATTGCGGCGACCGGCTCGGCTCTGGCTGCGGATGACCTGAATGCCTACCACCAGGCTGTGGCGAAACTCTCTGCCGTCATACCGAAACTGCCCAGTCCAGTGCCGGATGAACTCGCGCAGGCAGTGGCCGCCATCGGTTCCGCGATCCGGGGCATGGGAACTCCAAAAAACCTGCCGGACGCGCGTGCCGACTATCTGCCCCTCTCCGAGGCGGCTGCGAATCTCGCTCTGATTTTGAAAAAATCAAAAACCGGCGCCGGAAACATCGACATTTTGGCCTGTCCGATGACGCAAACCGCGTTTCCGTCCGCCCCCGCCAAGGCGCGGTGGATACAATCCGGCGGACCGACCCGAAACCCGTGGTTCGGCAGCGAGATGATCGAATGCGGCGTGAAGCTATCCCCGGAGGCCCAGCCATGATCGCCCGCTTGATTGCCTGGTCGTTGAAGAACCGCTTTTTGGTTCTTTGCGGATTTTTTCTTCTTCTGGTCTTGGGGGTTCGCGCCCTCAAGGAAACGCCTGTCGATGCCATCCCCGACCTGAGCGAAAACCAAGTCGTTGTCTTCGCGGACTGGCCCGGCCGTTCGCCCAAGGAGGTCGAAGACCAGATCACCTATCCACTCAGCACGAGCCTGCAGGGGCTTGCCGGAGTCAAGACCGTGCGCGCGACTTCCATGTTCGGGTTCTCGATTCTCACGGTCATTTTCGAGGATGCGATTGACAACTACTTCGCCCGGACACGAGTGCTCGAGCGACTCAACTATCTCGCCACCCAACTCCCGCAAGGCGTCACTCCACGCATCGGGCCGGATGCCACCGGGCTCGGCTGGATTTTTCAATACTACCTCGATGTCGATCCGGCTCTCGCCCCCTCGGGCGGCTATGATCTGGGACGCCTTCGCGCGGTGCAGGATTATTTTGTCCGCTTTCAATTGAACTCGGTGCCCGGTGTTGCCGAGGTCGCCTCGGTGGGCGGTTTCGTGAGGCAATACCAAGTCGATGTCTCCCCCGCAAAAATGCGGGCCAGCGGCATTTCCCTCGCGGATGTGATGCAGGCTCTCGGCAGCGGAAATCTCAATGTCGGAGGAAAAGTCATCGAGGAAAACGGCATGGAATTTGTCGTGCGGGGCATAGGTCTTGTGGAATCCCCCGGGGATTTGGATAACATCGCCGTCGCCGGGAATGGCACGGACGCTCCTGTGTTGCTTCGCGACATCGCGACCATCCAGGTCGGCGGAGATTTTCGCCGGGGAGCCTTGGACATCGACGGGCATGAGGCCGTCGGCGGCATTGTGGTGATGCGCACGGGGGAGAATGCCAAAGCCGTCATCGAGGCGGTGAAGGCGCGCATCGCGGAAATTTCACCGAGTCTTCCACCGGGAATTCGCATCAAGGCCTTTTACGACCGTAGCGATCTCATTGATCGCACGATCGAGATGCTGCGCCATGCCCTCCTCGAGGAGATTCTTCTCGTCACACTCGCGCACATTCTTTTCCTCTGGCACTTCCGGAGCATTCTGATTGTGACGATCCCGCTCCCGGCGGCGATTTTGGTTTCATTCATCCTGATGCGCGGCTTCGGCATCTCGTCGAATATCATGTCGCTATCGGGGATCGCCATCGCCATAGGCGTGCTGGTGGATGCAGCGATCATGATCACGGAAAATGTCATTCGCCACTGCGAGAAGGCGACGATCGAAAAAGGCTCGCCGCTGACTCCGGCGGAAACCACCAAATGCACGCTGGAAGCCGCCAGCGCGGTCGGTCGTCCGGTTTTTTTCGCCATGGCGATCATCATCCTCGCATTCCTCCCGGTCTTTGCCCTGGGAGGTCAGGAGGGCAAGCTCTTCCACCCGCTCGCTTTCACAAAAACTTTCGCCATGGTCGCCGCGACGCTGCTTGCTGTGACCGTCGTGCCCGTTCTTTGCGCCACTCTTGTGCGGGGTCCGTTTCATCCCGAGAGCCGGAACTGGATCATGAGGCCTCTTTTGAAAATCTATGCTCCCTGCCTCGATTGGTCGCTGCGCCACGGCCGCTTGGTTCTGGCCGGGGCTGCTCTGCTTCTGGTTGCCGCCACCATGCTCGCCTTGGGCGTTCCGCCTTTCCTGCGCCATGCGGTCGCGCGAATCGCGCCGAGCCTTGCCACACACCTGCCATCGGGTCTCGGCAACGAATTCATGCCGCCCCTCGACGAGGGAAGCCTGCTCTTCATGCCAGTCCTCCTTCCGAACACATCCCTCACCGAGGTGAAACGCATCATGGCTTGGCAGGATCATGTGATCAAATCCGTGCCCGAGGTCGTTTCCGCCGCAGGCAAGCTGGGCCGTGCTGAATCCGCCACAGACCCCGCCCCCGTGGAAATGATCGAAACCACCATTCTTCTCAAACCTCATGAACAGTGGCGCAAAGGGCTCACCAGAGAGGCGTTGATCGCCGAACTCTCCAAGAAGCTTTCCGCCGTCCCTGGCTATGTGCCCGGCTTCCTCCAGCCGATTGAGAACAGGATTCTCATGCTGAGCACCGGTATCCGTGCCCAAGTCGGCGTCAAAATCCTGGGTGACGACTTGGATACCCTCCAGCGCGTGGCCTTCGATGTGGAGCGCATCGTGCGCGAGGTGCCCGGCGGCGTCGGGGTGGCCCCCTCGCGCGTTCAAGCCAAGCCCTATCTTGAAATCGTGCCGGATCGCTTCCGCATTGCCCAATACGGCCTCGGTATGCGCGATGTCCTCGACTATGTGGAAGCGGGTATCGGTGGCCTCAATATCGGAACCACAATCCACGGCCGCGAGCGGATTCCCCTCCAACTTCGATTCCAGGCGTCCGACCGCGACGACATCGAGCGTCTCGGCGATATTCCGATCATAGTGAAATCGGGAGTCTCCGTGCCACTGCGACACCTGGCTGAAATCAAACGCACCATCGGCCCGAGCGAAATCTCCAGCGAAAACGGGAGGCTCCGGCTTTTTGTTCAAACGAATGTGAGCGGTCGCGACATGGGTGGGTTTGTGAATGAAATCCGCAACCGCATTCGCGCCGAACTCCCGCTTCCGACAGGCGTCACCATCGAATACAGCGGCCAATTCGAGCACCAGATTCGCGCCGCCAAGACGCTCCGCGCCATCGTGCCCATTGTTCTGCTCATCATTTTCATTTTGCTTTATGCGACCTTCCACTCCTTTGCGGAGGCCGCCCATGTTCTTCTGGCCGTCCCCTTCGCCCTGACAGGCGGGGTTTTTCTTCAATGGATTCTTGGCTACCACTTCAGCGTCGCCGTGTGGGTCGGCTACATCGCGCTCTTCGGAACGGCGATCCAGACTGGAATTGTCATGGTGACCTATCTCGGGGAGGCCTTGGAAAAAAAACGCGCGTTCCGTGGCTCCAGTTTCACCAACGAGGATCTTCTGGAGGCCATCAAAGAGGGCGCCTTCCTTCGACTCCGACCCAAAGTCATGACTGTCTCAACTGTTGTCGCCAGCCTCCTGCCCGTCATGTGGAGCACGCAGACCGGCGCGGAAGTGATGAAGCCCCTCGCGGCACCCGTCATCGGAGGCATGATTTCGAGTCTCCTCCATATTCTCATCGTCACACCGGTCTTGTTCGCGTGGATTCACGCCCCGTGCCGCACTCGCGATTAGCGTTCAAGATTGAGGTCATACCAATAGCTGATAGGTTTTGGACTCTCATTTTGATGGCTCCAAGCATTGGGCGCATGGCCCCGGGGAGAGCGAGCGCGCTCCCCGAAAAAATTTTCCGTTCAAACTCTTTTTAAAGTCTAAGAGCAAGCTGACTTTGGTATAAGTCCTGATTCACCGGCGAGCTGCATGAGTAGCGGGTTTACCCGCGAAACGATTTCGGGGTGGTTGCATGTGACGCCCAACGCACTTCGCGGCTGAAGCCGCTACTCATGCGGTTTGGCTGAACTCATACCAATAGCCGATAGGTTTTGGACTCTCATTCTGATGGCTCCAAGTATTGGGCGCATGGCCCCGGGGAGAGCGAGCGCGCTCCCCAAAAAAATTTTCCGTTCAAACTCTTTTTAAAGTCTAAGAGCAAGCTGACTTTGGTA
>JBAWVX010000055.1:0-12307 GCA_037147075.1 bacterium | reverse complement strand
ATTTTCGGGTCTTTCTTTTACAAAGCCCCTCACGGATTTTCGAGGTAGGATCAGGCTGTGGAAAAGAAACACGCCAAAACCCAAGCGTAGTATGGAGAGGCCTACAGCAACGAACGACTCCATGGTTACTACGGTTGGACAACTTCCCCATGCTTACGCCAAAGGGCAAAACTCATGAAGCAAACTGAAGAACGGCTCTCCAAGAGCCGGATGCGGGCAATTCGCACGTCCGGTTCGATGAGGGGGAGTCCCCCCGGGCGGTCATTGGCCCTCGCGCCTCTGATCCCGTCCGGGTCTCCCTAATCTGCTTATCTTTATAGGCCATTAAATAATTCTGCGAGCCTTTTTTTTAAGATTTGCTCGGGTAAAATTTCAAAAAATTGGCGTGGTTTATGCTAGACTGAAAACCACTACATATTGTGGTGCTCTCTTTTTTTTCTACAATATAGAGATTTTTTTTGACTTTTCGGGGTTCAAAAAATAAAAATTGCACTCATCTGGTCGCCCGTGCCGTAGATTGCATGTGACGACACCCGCCGAAACAGCATTCCAAGCCAATTTTTTTTGATAAAATGACCACCACCACGATCACACTCGGAGACCGCCAGTTCATTCTGGATCGCGACAAGGCCGAAGCCGCGTTCGCCGCCAAGCGCGTCATCAACGGACGCCAAACGATGTTCTTCAACATCCTGCCCTTGAAATACACCTGGGCCTACGACCTCTACAAAAAAATGAAGGCGAACCACTGGGAGCCCGAGGATGTGCCGATGCAGAAGGATTGCGAGCATTGGCGCGACACCAGCGGGTCGATCTCGGATGTGGATCGTTGGATCATCAAGATGGGGATCGGCTACTTTTCGGCCGCCGAGGGCATCGTGGGCGATAACATCCTTCATGTCATCCGCGAGGCGGTGACCGCTCCGGAACTCAAGCTGGTCCTTGGCCGCCACGCCCAGGAGGAAAACATCCACGCCGACTCGCTGGTTTACATGATCAGCTCGCTCGGCATCAATCCGCACGAGTGCGAGGCGATGTTCGAGGATGTGACGACGATCAAAAACAAAACGGATTTCGTGGTCAGCAACAGCCGTTCGCTCCGCCGCGACATGGATTTCACCGATCTTGAAAACAAGCTCGCCCTCGCGAAAAACATTTTCCTTTTCGGACAGTGCATGGAGGGAACCCAGTTCTACGGCCTCTTTGGAATGATCCTTGCGCTTTACCGCCAGAACAAATTCCCCGGCATCGGTCAGATGTTCAGCTACACCCTGCGCGACGAGTCGAACCACATCGAGCTTTTGCGCCAGCTTTTCCAGGACCTCGTGGACGAGAATCCGGAAATTTGGACCGATGACTTCCGCCAGGAGCTTCGTTCGACAATGGCCGAGGCCATCGCTCTCGAGAAACAATTCATTCGTGACTGCCTGCCTGTGGCGGCCGTGGGCCTCACAGCCGACGAGTTCGCGCGCTACATCGACTACATTGGCGATCGCCGCCTTGTCGGTGTCGGACTCGAGCCTCTGCACAAAAACCTCGAGAACCCGCTCCCGTGGCTCTCGGAAATGATGGAGATTAAAAAGGAGACCAACTTCTTTGAAGGACGGGTTACCGAATACCGTCGCGGCATCGACCTGGCCGGCGTGAGCGACGACGAATTGTAAAAAACCTATCACCCCGAAAACACATGCCTCGACACCTTTCACTCGACGAAGACATCGCCCTGAAGCGCCTTGTCACCATGCCACGAGACCAGAAGCCGGACTTCTCCTGGCGCGAATCCATTTCCGCTCCGGTCCAGCCGCTCACTGGAATCACGGTGACTCGCACCAATGGCGACGAGCAGTCGTTCAACCTCTCCGATGTCGCGGACGAAATCGGAGATGCCCTCACCGACCTGCTTCTCTCCCGCGAGGAGAAAAACATCTTCAACGAGCAAAACAGGGGTTTCGTGGCCAATGTCGCGCACTCCGTGGCTCTCAGCCTTGCCGAGCAGTCCCGCAAAGGGGGGGCGCTTCGCCTTTCCGAACACGATCTGTCGCTCCTCATCGAGAAGGCCCTCATCGAAAACGACGCGCATGATGTCGCGAAGAGTCTGGTTTTTAAACGCTCGATCCGCTCTGGAAGCACATCTCCAATCGCCTTGGAGGCCGAGCCGATGAATGTTCGTTTGATCCGCCGCAATGGATCGGTCGTGCCTTGGATGGAATCCAAGATCGAGTCGGCATGCCGCCGGGCGTTCCTCTCCATGAAGGAAAACGCCGAGGCCGCCGCGAGCATCGCCCGCGGCGTGAGCGAGCGCGTCCGCACCCGCGACTCGGCATTCGTCCACATCGAGGATGTGCAGGATCTCGTGCAGGAGGAGCTCATGCGGCAGGGCTATTACAAGGTCGCCGAGAGCTACATTCTCTACCGTGCCCAGCGCGCCAGCCATCGGGAGGAAGTCGTCAAAGTCGAAGCCGAGGCCGAAACAACCGACCTCCAGGAATCGCTCATCATGGTCGTTCAACGGGACGGCCAAAGCGTCCTCTGGGACGGATCCGAGCTCAGGAAGCGGATTCAGTTCGCCATGATCGGTCTAGATCTCAACATGGACGCACTCCAGATCGAGCGCGAACTCCGCCGCTCGCTGGCCACTGAGGTGACCGAGGACATTCTCAAGAACACCGTCATTCTGAACAGCCGCACCCTGATCGAGCGCGATGCGGATTTCGCCAAGTTCGCGGCCCGCATCATGCTTTCCTACATTTACGAGGAGGTGCTCGATTGGAAAATCCAGCGCGACGGCATCGAAGGACTCCGCGACGCCCACCGCAAGGCCTTCAAAAATTACCTTCGCACCGCTGTCGGCATTGAACGCCTGACTCCGAAACTGCTCGGCTATGACCTCGATGTGCTCGCCGAAGCCATCGATCCAACGGCCGACATGGATTTCGACTTCCTTGGCATCCAGACGCTCTACGACCGCTACCTCATTATCGACAAAACCAAGAAGCCCCTGCGTCGCCTGGAGACCCCGCAGTTTTTCTGGATGCGCGTCGCCATGGGTCTCTTCATCGAGGAGCCTTCGAAGCGCGAGGAGTGGGTGGTCCGCCTCTACAATCTCTACAAGAGCCGCCGCTTTTGCTCGAGCACGCCGACGCTGTTCAACTCCGGCACGCTCCACAGCCAGCTCTCGAGCTGCTACCTCTACAAGGTCGATGACTCGATCGAGTCGATCATGCAGCGCGGCATTGCTGAAAATGCCTACCTCTCGAAGTGGGCCGGTGGCCTGGGGGGCTCGTGGACAGCGGTTCGCGGCACCGGCAGCTACATCAAAGGCACGAACGGCGAGAGCCAAGGGGTCATCCCCTTCCTCAAACTCCACAACGACCAGCTCGTCGCCGTGAACCAAGGAGGAAAACGCCGCGGCTCCGGTTGCGCCTACCTCGAGACCTGGCACAACGATCTGGACGACTTCCTGCAGCTTCGCCGCAACACCGGTGACGACCGCCGCCGCACGCACGATCTCAACACAGCCAACTGGGTTCCCGACCTTTTCATGAAGCGCATGGAGGCCCGCGAAAATTGGACTCTCTTCCGCTCGAACGAAGTCCCGGATTTGCATGACACCTACGGACGCAAATTCGAAGAGCGTTACCTCCACTACGAAGAGCTCGCCCTCCAAGGCAAAATCACCGGCAAGGAAGTCCCGGCAATCGATATCTGGAAGCAGATGCTCAAGATGCTTCTGGAGACGGGTCATCCTTGGATCACCTTCAAAGATCCTTGCAACCTCCGCAGTCCGCAGGATCACACGGGAGTCATCCACTCGTCGAATCTCTGCACGGAGATCACACTCAATACCAGTGAGGACGAGACGGCTGTTTGCAACCTCGGTTCGGTCGTGCTGGACACGCACATCAAAGCCGATGGCTCGCTCGACCACGAAATGCTCCGCGAGACAATTCAAGTTGCGATCCGTGCTCTCGACAATGTGATCGACATCAATTTCTATCCCACGGAAGCGGCCAAGCGTTCAAATGTGCGCCACCGCCCGATCGGGTTGGGAATAATGGGTCTGCAGGACGCACTCTTCAAACGCAACGTCAGCTTTGCCAGCGAAGAGGCTGTGGACTTCAACGACGAGTTCATGGAGGCCATCGCCTACCACGCCTACTCGGCATCCAGCGATCTGGCCGCCGAGCGTGGAGCCTACAGCAGCTACCGCGGATCGAAGTGGGACCGGGGTCTGCTTCCGCAGGATACCATCGACCTCCTCGAGCGTGAGCGCGGAGTGAAGATCGATGTGCCTCGCGGTGGCCGCATGGATTGGTCGCCCGTCCGGGAAAAAATCAAAAAGCAGGGTATGCGAAATTCCAATGTCATCGCCATAGCCCCAACGGCCACGATTTCGAATATCATGGGCACCACGCCGTGCATCGAACCGAACTACAAGAACCTTTACGCCAAGGAAAATCTCGGAGGCAAATTCACCATCCTCAGCACCGAGTTGGTTCGCGACCTCAAAAAAATCGGCAAATGGGACACCCGCATGTTGGAGCAGATCAAATACTTTGAGGGCGAGCTCGGAAACATCGAAGACATACCGGCCTCGATCCGCGAGAAGCACCGCACGGTCTTTTCGATTCCGTTTGAATTTATCATCAACGCCGCTGCGCGCCGCCAAAAGTGGATCGACCAGTCACAATCGGTGAATCTTTTCATCGGCGAACCGGACATGAAAGTGGCCAGCCACATGTATCGTCGCGCCTGGCACACGGGGCTCAAGACCACTTACTACCTGCGCACGCTCGGAGCCTCCAGCATTGAGGGACCGACCACCAACGTAAAAAAAGAACTCCGGGGGGTTGTGGCCGGGCCTAAGCCAGAATATTCAGAGCAGGAAAAGCTGGCCTGCTCGATCGATGCCATGCGAAATGGCACCGAATGCGAGGCCTGCCAATAAAGAGTCCCGTGTTCCCAACCAAAACAAAAACCGAAACCTGAACACCATGTCAATCAACACACCCCAGCTACCAGCAGTCGGCATAGTTGCAAATCTGGACCCAACAGACGTCAAAACCCTCGGATCCTACGGCACGTTTGAATTCGCCGCGCCCGGATCGGTCATTATCGAACAGGGAAAATCCCACGGAAAATTGTTCCTTCTCGTCAGCGGCGTTCTCGAAGCTCGGCGCAAGGATCAAGCCAACGAAGTGCTCCTCGGAGAGATTCATGAAGGCGAGTGGATCGGCGAGGTCGACCTCTTTGATCCCTTTGAAGCCGTGTGCTCCGTCGTGGCGGCGAAGGAGAGCCAATATTGGGTCATTACCCGCGACAACCTGGAGGAATTTATCAACAACTATCCTTCGGCAGGAATTCTTCTCCTGATCGGCCTCTCCACAACGCTTGGCCGTCGTATCCGTGAGGTCACACGCAAGCTCGCCGAACAAACAGAAATCACAAAGTCTCTCCAACGCTGAAGACAGGGGAGCCCGCCCGACTGTGAAGGCGCGCTTGCCAGATCTTGAGTCAAACAGCAGAACAATTTCCAGCCTTCTGGAGGTAGCGCCATGGCATCCGGGAAAAAACAAAGGCTCGATCACCTTCTCGTGGAGCTGGGTCTCTTTCCAAGTGCAGACCTCGCCTCACGAGCTGTCATGGCCGGCCGAGTCTATGTGGAGGGCCAGAAGGTATCGAAAGCCGGCACCCCGGTTGACTCGGCGGCCGAGATTACCCTTGCCGCGCGGGAAAAATACGTCGGTCGTGGCGGGTTGAAGCTTGAAGCTGCGTTGGACCACTTTGGCATCAACCCCGTTGGACAGGTTTGTGTGGATATCGGGGCCTCGACAGGAGGCTTCACCGATTGCCTTCTCCAAAGGGGAGCCACGCTTGTTCACTCTCTCGATGTTGGACACTCGCAGTTGCACTGGAAGCTGCGGGCTGATCCGCGCGTGCTGTCCCGCGAGGGCTTCAATGCACGTTATCTCGAACCTTCGGATCTTTCCCCGACACCGACACTCGCCGTGGGGGACGTGAGTTTCATATCCCTCACACTCGTCCTGCCTGCGGTCTTCAAAGTCCTGCCCGAGGGTTCTCACGCTCTCTTTCTCATCAAACCACAATTCGAAGTGCCGAAAGGATCCCTGCCCACCGGGGGCGTTGTCCGGGACGAGTCGATGCGGCAGGCCTGCATCTCAAGGATCCAGACATGCGTTGCCGATTCGGGTCAGGAATGGCTCGGGTGCATCCGCTCGCCGATTACCGGACATGACGGCAATATCGAGTATTTAGCCCACCTGAGACGGACAAGTTCGGCAGCGCCAGTTTTCAGAAATTGAAATTGAACGAGGTGTCGAATCGGGTCTGGAGCTCCTCGTTGTTGGCCTGGCCGGTGGAAACCGTGAAAGTGTTCTGCCAAGCGAGCCACTCACGGATGCGCCAGTAGAGCGAGGCATTGGCCATCCAGTAGGATGAGGGCCCCTGAACCACGTTGTTCAGTTTCTGGCTTGTGAGAGCGATGTAGCGCGATTGTTCATAACCGCCCGAGAACGTCACATTGATGCCTTTGAGTAATTGCTGCGCCACAGTTCCGAGCACTCCACGCGTGATGTTGTATTGATTGGATGAGAGGCTGGAGAAACTTTGGTTCTGATACAGGGACAGCGAGAGCCGTGTCTTTTCTCTCACGTCCCATCCTGCCAAGAGACTGAAGTTCGGTCGAATGTCCGTGCCCTGCATGCCGAAGTTGGCCTTGAAATAGGTCTTTTGAGTCGGAGTGTAGTTCACGCCAACAGTGTAGACTGGTCGGACACCCGTGTATTGAGGATCAGGAATATTTTGATCGAGCACAAAGCCCACACCGCCGCCTGCGTCCACCGAGAGCTTTGGCGCAAGTTGATAGGTCAAAAGAAGCATCGAATCCAGGAATCGACGACCTTGGGTGAGTCCTTGACTGAGATCTTGCAAATCCTGACCCGCACTCAAAATCAAGCGCAGATTTGTTTTGGGTGTTACGAGATAGTCGGCAAACAGACTGGCCCCGGCCGAGATGGTGTTGCTGTCCGGCTGGGGGGTGTCGCCCGCTGCGACTTGGGCTCCGTAGGCATTGGAATATGTGCCGGAGACAGCCCCTCCGAAACTGAACTCCTCGCTGATGATGTAACGAACAGAGAGGCCTGTCGAGATGTTGGACTGCCAATTGTTGGCTCCCGCCACAGGATCATAACCGGAGCCCATCGAGGCGCCCGCAGTCAAGCTCACCGCCAATCGGCTCGTGTTGTAGCCGATGTCGATTCCCGCTGTCATGGAAAGGGGGTTGCGTTGATTGCCCGTGCCAGCAGCCGTGTAGTCCTGGTTGAAATAATATTTGTAGCCAGCAGAATATCTCGTCGACACGCTCCAAAGGCCCACTTCCCTTTCGTAAACGACAGCAATAGTCGGCGCGGCATAGAAGCTGTTGCAATTGTTAAAATCCGTGGTGCCGCCGACGGAATCTTGGGAGGAATACTCCCAACCGGTCGCCAGCCCGAGTTGGAAATCCAGTGGTCCAAAACGCAATCCGCGCCGGAAATTATCGGCCATTTGATCGATGGATTGAGTGAGACCACGTTTCTGCGATTCATCCTCTCCTATCGGCTCTCCGACTTGCTCCCCGCCTTCGTTGCCCAGCCCCCCTCCAGGATCGAAATATTGCTCGGGAACCTCTCGGTCCTCTTGACGGCCTTCCCATCTGGAGCGGAACTCCGCCTCACGAACGGTGAGAACCGTTTGAGAAAAGCCCTTGTCGAGCGAGAGGATCGCAAAGGCGATCAGGAAAGCGGCCACCGGAGCTTTCATGAACCTCGCAAGAGGGGGGCTTGCTGATGGAATCAAGCTAGGCATTGAAAATGGTGTTCTCAAGACAGCCAAGGCCTCTCGACGACATGTGTTCCTGAAACGGCGAAAACATTCCCCAAGGAATTGGTTTTCGCATTTGGTGCGCAGTTGTCATGAGATGGGGGCGAGACTGCATACTTTTTCTATTCAAGTCGATTATACTTTGGTTAAAAGAGAAAAAAGGAACATTTTGGAGATTTAATTCAAAGAGCATTTTCGGGGAGCATCGCAAGGCTACTTGAGTTTCAGTCGCTCCGCCACGAGGACGAGTTGGGCCAGTGACTCGACGCCCATCTTGGACATGACACGGCCACGGTGGACTTTCACGGTTTGTTCAACAACTCCGAGGTTGGCCGCAATTTGCTTGTTTGGAAGTCCTCTGGCCACGTGCAAGAGAACTTCCTTCTCACGAACGCTGAGTGCGTTGTGCCGTTGCCTCCACTCCCTGATCTCGGCTTTTTCCGCAAGCATAACGTAAGATTTTTCGAGTCCGATCCGAATGACTTGCAGGAGTTCCCTATCGTTGACGGGCTTCGTTAAAAAATCCACCGCCCCAGCCTTGATCGCTCTCACACTCATGGGGATATCACCGTTTCCAGTAATGAAAACAACGGCCAGAGCCGAGTCCTCCTGGTTGAGTTTGTGTTGAAGTTCCATGCCGGACATTTCCGGCATGGATTGATCCAGCAGGAGGCAACCCGGTCCCTCCAATCGGCAGACGGCGAGGAACTTCTTGGCACTGTCGAAGGCCTGCACAGCGAACCCCTCCGCCTTGAGAAGACGGGTCAGAGCTTTTAAGAGAGCGGATTCATCATCGACGAGAAAAACGGTCTCAGGATGTTTCATAGGTTTTCAGGAATGATGGGCAGTTGGAAATGAAATGTGGCACCGTGGGACTTGTTGCGCTCAGCCCAAAGCTTGCCCCCGTGGGCACGCACAATGGTTTGGCAGATCGTCAGTCCCAAGCCGAGACCATGGGCTTTGGTCGTGTGAAAGGCTTCAAAGATTTTGTCGATATCGGCATTCAAACCATGGCCGTTGTCTTTAATGGAAAAGCGGAGCCACTCCCCTTCAATCACACAGCTCAGAGACAAATGCTTCTCCCTCGTTCCGTTGTCTTCCATCGCCTCACAAGCATTTTTGATGAGGTTAAGAAGAACCTGCTCGATGGGAATGCGATCCGCCTGGATAAGTGGAAGTTTTTTCGAGTGTTTGCGAGCCACCAGTATGCCAGAGGATTTGATCTCGGGCTCGGCCATTCCCAGCGCTTGGTCGAACAAGGCATCTGGTGAAACTGTTTCAAGAACAGGCTTGCCTTGACGCAAAATCGATCTCAAGCGCTTGATCACATCAGCGGCCCGTATGTCGGCCTTAACGATATCATCGAGAATTTCACGCAACTCATCGAGGTCTGGTTGCTCTCGGGCCATCAGCCTCTGCGCAGCTTGGGCATTGCTGAGGATGATGGCCAACGGCTGGTTGATTTCATGGGCGAGGGAGCTGGAGAGTTCACTCACGGAAGCCACTCGGGCTATGTGTGCCATCTGCTCGCGCTGTCTCTGGGCCTCGACCTCCAAAGCCCGCTGGGAGCTCACATCAATTCCGACCGCTACCAGGTGCGGAGACCCGCCGATCTCCACCGCCACCATGCGGAAAAAATGCCTGGCCGTGCGCCCGTCGCGGGCCGCGAGGTCCAACTCCAAATCGTTTCCACCATTTTGAAGCGCGATTTCCCGCGCCTCCCGCAGAATTTTCCTCTGGTCCTCAAGGCAAAATTCCTCGGCCTTCATTTGCAAAGTTTCCGTATTCGAATATCCTGTCACGCGTTGGTGTTGGGAATTCCATCTCAACATATCCCCGTTAGCCGTTTGCAAATAGAGGAGGCCCGGGGCGCTTTCGAAAATGGCATCCGTGAGCTTTCTTTCTCCCAGAAGCTCTTCCTCCCGGATCTTCAATTTCTCCGCGAGTTTTGCGGAGCGAAGCATGTCTTCACTTAATTCGATCCCCATTACGACAAGGATGCCTGTGAAAAACAAACTGGCCACGATGGGCATATCGATGAACCCCCAAACGGCAAACATCATTTGGATCGAAAGGGAAAGAACAAAAAAAACAGCGCTCAGGCCCATGCGAACCGCTCCAGGCCTGTCGCCTCGCCGGGCGCTGCGCCACGTCGCATCCACAAGATATGCGGCTAGCACCAGCAAACTCAACTGCCCGAAAATGAAGAGTGGACTCGGTATGCCATCAACCACCGTCACCTCCTCGCCCAGAAAACGAATCCGGCTCAGCTCCTCGATACTCGAGTAATAAACCATCGGCGAAAAGATCAGGTTCATCAGCATCGTCAGAGTTCGCAATCCGCAAACAGTCCACTCCAGCCAAGGGCGTCCCGAACCCAGGTAGAAATGAATGAAGCCGACCAGCGCCAACGTCACCAGCCAGCGCAAAATACTATACCACTGCAAGGTGCGCGCATAGGAGTCCATGTCCGTTTGCTGCATGGTCCAAAGCTCGCAAGCAGCCATCCCAGCTGTGCCCATCGCCATGATGCAAAACATCAGGCTCGCCATCTGACGGCGCTGCCGCAGCCAGACGAATCCATGCACACCGGCCAGTGTCAGCGAGGCCGCTGCCGTCATGGACCAGATGATTGTGACCCAGTTCACTTGGCGAGACGGGCTTTGACGACGCGACGCGCCTCTCCGATCAGAAGGCTGCACGCGTCGATGCAGAGGAGGGGGATTTCTTTTTCTTTAAACGGAACAACCGGCGGTGTCGCGTCGGAAGGGATCGGCCACTGGATGCACCGCAGGCAGCCGGGTCTGCAGAGCGAGTCCACGATGCCCTGCGCCTCGTCATCGGTGATGAGGCCGGTGACGCGATACATGCCGGTCTGGCGGTTCACCGTATCGCGCAGCGGGGTAGCGATTTTTTCATTGCGCAAAAGAGCCCGCCAATTCGCGAGGGCGGCGGGGTAGAGTAAATCGAGTGCCAGATGCAAATCCTCCAGAGAAGCGACACGCAGGCGCCAGCCGCGCTTCAGGTTCGGCGCGGTCTTGAGTGGACGGTAGGCTCCGGCATCGTCGTGCAGAGCGAGGGAAGAGGCATCATGCGGGTTATCGAAGATGTCCAAATCCGTGCGCCCGGCATCCTCCGCATGGCAGAGCAGAAACCCGTCGCCGTCGGAATGGAAAACCGCCTGCCCGATTTTGTGGTAGCCCTCGGCAACGGCCGCCTCCAGCAGGTCGCGGAGGGTCGAGGAAGCTGCGGAAGTGAGAGTCGATGGGTTATTCACAAGGCATGGGCAGAGTGCCTTGCCGCACGCTCTTGTTCAAGCCGCCATCTCTTCTAGGCACTCTCCGCCGATAGAAACCGCGAAACCTGTGGGGTGCTCCGGCGATGACAGGTTGAAAAAAATTACTTGAGCGGATCGGACCACTTGATCTCCGGGAACCGGGCGAAGTCATGGTCGCAGGAACGGATGGACGCTCCGAAGCGCAGGGCTATCGCGGCGATTTGAGCGTCTGTGGCGAGGTTGCCTCCAACGCCTGCCACGTTCAGAAAGCGCGCGGCTGTTTCGAAATCAGCCAGCGTCGATTCCAGCCAAACGACATTCGGAAACTCGAGCCAGTTCGCCACGTGGGCACAGGCGTCCTTCACTTTGAGAGGATTTCGGAAGACTTTGCGATTGGTGGAAAGGCGGATGAAGGCAAAGGCCACCACGGCGCAAAGCCCGATGTCCTCTGGTCCGCAAAGCGTTTTCTTCCACCATGCCAGAGCGGTCTGATGGTCCGCACAATCCTGGTCGGTGGCATAGAGTAGAAGGTTCGCGTCCGGGATGATCATGACTCAACGGGGGCGGGAAGCTGTGCCGAGATAGGCTTCGGCCTCCAAATCGTCGGCGAGCGAGGAAAGGGTGCGCGGGTCGATTCCGGTGCGCAGGCCCATCGGTTTCGGGGGGATTAATTTCGGCGACTTGCGGGGAGAGGGACGCAAGGCCGCCCGGATCGCCTCATTCACAACCTCCTTGAAAGACTTTTTCGTGAGGTATTGGCGCTCGTGCAGAAGCCTCGCCACATCGGGGTCGAGAGTGATGGTTGTTCGCATTCAGACATCAAAGCATCATTTTAATGAGAGTCAAAACATCGATTGATACCAAATGCTCATAGGTTTTGGACTTTCATTCTGATTGCTCCAAGCGTTTGGCACATGGTCCCGGGGAGCGCGCCCGCTCTCCGATCCGTAGGCTACGAGCCAGAGGCACTCGGATGTGCTGGCACGCGCCCTCGCGGGCCAAGTCGAAAAAAATGCGGCCGAAGGCCGACGGAACCTCTCCATGTCGGGCGCGCTCCCAGGAAAAATTTTCCGTTCAACCCGAATCCAGCCAGATTAACCACAATCGAGCACCGGGGCAGGTGCGAGAACGAGCAACCGGAGGTTGGCC
>JBAWVX010000054.1:0-15504 GCA_037147075.1 bacterium | reverse complement strand
CCAGACTACGACATCTACACTGCCTACAGCAGGGGGTGCTCCGCGCAACGCTTACATTCCAATGTCCTCGCAGCCGGTCGAACATCCGCGTTTTTTCGATAAGAAATTCCACCCAACTTTGGGATTCGGCAAGCGAAGCGAGAATCGTTTCAGCAAAATAGACGAGCCAGTCCGTGATTTCGTTGTGCTTGTTGCTGCGCTCGAGCATGTCGTAGTAAGACTTGCGTCCACGGTAGATTGTCGCCGATAGCGAGAGAAGGATCGGGTGGCCGAGCCCCTCGGCGATGCATTTTTCCGCTAAAGCGCGCCCTATGCGGCCATTCCCGTCTTCCAAGGGGTGGATGCTGACAAAATACAGGTGGCAAAAACCCGCTCGGGTCAGGATCGGCAATGGGGCCCTACCGCGTGGCCCCGAGTCGGCATACCACTCCAGAAAATGCCGCATCTCATCTGGCACGGCGGCAGAGGGGGGGCTTCGAAATGCACCCTCGGCTCATGCAGCGGACCCGAGACGACCTGCATCGGATCACCGCCGAGGTGGTAGCCACCGATCGCAGCCAGATCGCGCCGGCCATTCATCAGCAACTTATGCCAATGCAAAAGTCGAGTCTCATCCACCGGCACCTCGAATTCACGGTAGAGCTCCACCATCAATTCGGAAATCCCCTGCTCGGCCGGCGGAATCCGGCGATGGTCGGTGGACAAACCAAAATGACGCTGGATCGAAGACTGGACGCTGTCGCGATTGAGGATTTCGCCCTCGATTTCCGATGTCTTCATCGCCTCCTCGCTCATCAATTCCACTGCCAGCAAATCTTTGCCATCATCTGCGATATGCATGAAGCCCCCAGAAAAAATCCTCGCCCGCCGTAAAAAATCCGCCTTCAAGCCCGCCAATCTCGCTGCATCAAAACGAAAACCCGGCCAATCGTCCTTCTGCCAATTCCAAACTTTTAATGCAGCCATGAGTTATATTTGAAGCTGATATAACTCACAAAAGCAAAAAGCACGCGTTATATCTCCGGATATTTTGCTCAAAATCAATAGAGACTTTCCACAAACGACGAACATTTGGACGGAGCGCCCGCGTCCTCTTCGGCATGGGCTAAAACCGTGAGACAACGACGTGCACCTGCACGGTCGAGGCAGCCCCTCATTCGCGCTGCGGCGAAAACTTTAAGCTGCCACACGCTCCTCCCTCAGATCATCCCATCAAAAAAAAGAGAGTCTGAGCTCGCATCTCGGTTTGTTTTCTGGTTTGATGTTCGCCGCTCGCAGAGATTTTGATGTTTTTGAAAAAACGGATCCAAGCGAAACACCTGTCGGTCACTGAAAATCCGAAACTCCGTTCGTGCTGCAAGCCAAAGCCAGTGCGGGTTTCGGGTTGCTCCGCACAAAAAACAAATCACGCCATGAAAAATTATTCGCTGAAAATTTCATCCACTTCTTACGAGGTGAAGACCCCGCTTGATTCAAATCGCAAAAATATTTCTGACAACTTCCTACCTCCTGCGCGGAGCGCTGCTCCCCGCCTTTGCTCAAAACTGAGCGCTGAAAACTGAAAGCTTGGTGTCGCCCATGAAAAAAACTTTCCCCTTGCCAGTCATCGCCGCCTTCCTTGCAGCGCTCCTCGGCATCTCTTCTCTTGCCTACGGAGGCGCTTCTGTTTCTAATAACGTCAATGACTCTATAGACGTGATTAGTAACCCTCCGCTCATTGTCACCGGTAATGCCAGCACATGCGCGATCAAGAATCAAAACACTACGCTAATCAGTACTAATAACATTATATTCGACTTCAGTCAAGTGGAGGCGTTGGACTACGGCACCTACACGCTTGTGAATGCCACGACCGTTTCCGCTGGGGGAGTCACATTCCTTGCCACGCACGGGCCGAACACCAAGCTCTTCGGCAACTTCACCACAACCAACCAGACTCTCATCTATACGGTGGCGGGAGCCACGTCGGGAGGAAGGGATATCCAGAACAATGGTGGCCCGAACACGCCTGTGGTAGCATATTACGAGGTCTCCGAACCGACCATTACGGTTAATCAGAACAACTGGGTCAATACCTTGAATTTCACCAATAGCGCGCTACTCGCCATTCAGGCAGACGGTCAACTCACCGTCACCTCCGGCATACTGGCCGTGCAAACCGGCTCCTCCGTCGTGAGCGGCGGCCTGCTCAACACGCCCGGAAATCTCGATAAGATGGGTTCCGGTATGCTTGACCTGCAAAGTAATGCGAATGTCAACGGCATCGCCAATGTGCTGGATGGCATGCTCTCAGTAAACGGTCAACTGAGTGCCGACTCGGTGGTTGTCAATCCGAACGGCACGCTGGGCGGCTCCGGCCTGATCGTTGCGCAAACAGTCCAGGTCAACGGCAACCTCAAGCCCGGCAACTCGCCCGGCACGCTAACCATATCCGGCAATCTCGGACTGAACAGCGGGTCAAACACCCTCATCGAAATTGCCAGCCTGACGAATTTCGACCGCATCTTTGTCAGCGGCACAGCAACGGTTGGTGGCACGCTGAGCGCCGTAAACTACGGTGGCGGAACGATCACACCCGGTGACCGCTACGACATCCTTCAAGCTGGCAGCATCGTGGGAGCCTTCGATTCGCTGATCGCGCCGGACGGCCTTCGCGTTCGCTTCCTGAACTCCGGCACGGTCGGCACGCTCCTCTTTGGTCCGAGTAGCTATGTGCCGATGGCCATAAACCCCAACCAGCGCAATGTGGCCAAGGCGTTGGATACCTTCATCGTAGCAACCGATGGTGACCGCCTCGCGGTGAGCATCGCGCTCGATTCGCTCACGACCGAGCAGTTCCCCTACGCCTTCGACCAGATCATGCCCGAGTTCTACGAAAGCTTGGCGAACATGGCGATCGAGCAGACCTTCAACCAAACCCAGATGCTCAACCAGCGCATCAGCTCCGTGCGCCTCGGCGCCTCGGGCTTCCAAGCCATCGGCGGCATCAGCCAACCACTTGTGAATGACAAGAACGGCAAGAGCGCGGCGGATGCCAAAGACGCCAGCCCGATTGTGCAAAGCGCGACAGCGATGAACTGGAACGCTTGGGCCCTCGGCACCGGCATGTTCTCGCGCTCGACCAACCTTGGCAGCTTGCAAAATTATAATAACGACGCCGGCGGGTTCCTCGTAGGCGCCGACTACCGCTGGAGCGAGAACTTCGTAACCGGACTCTACGGCGGATACGATTACAGCTACGCGGAATACAACGGCGGTGGCAGCACGAAGGGTAATAGCTTCAGCTTCGGCACCTACGCCAGCTACGCGAAGGACGGCTACTACGCCGACGCTGTGATCGGCGGTGGCTACACAGGGTTCCAAACCCAGCGCTCGATCGAGTTCAGCACGATCGACCGCACAGCCTCGGCGGACCCGAACAGCGGTCAGTTCACCGCCGGGCTCAACCTTGGCAAGGACTTCGAAGTCGGCCAGTTCACACTCGGCCCGATCGTCGGCGCGCAATACACCTACGCCGGCATCGGCAGCTTCACGGAAAGCGGAGCCGAAAGCCTCGACCTCTCGCTTGGCCAACAAAATGCCAACAGCCTGCGGAGCACGCTCGGTGGCCGGATCGCCTACACATGGAACCTGAACCAGAAAATCGCCCTCATTCCCGAGGTGCGGATGTTCTGGCAGCACGAGTTCCTGAACAACCCGCGGGACATCAGCGCCAGCCTCGACGGCGGCAGCGGAGCCGCCTTCGACTTCGAAACCACCGACCCCTACCGCAACAGCGTCTTCGCCGGAGCGGGCATCACCGCCCAGTTCGGCAAAAACCTCAGCGGCTCGGTGTTCTACAACATCAACTTCGGCAGCCAGACCTACCAAAGCAACATGGTCAGCGCCGGGCTGAACCTGTCGTTCTGATGGGAGGGCGCGATACACCATGGAGGGCCCTGCTCCGTCAGGGCCCAAATATCAGCCACGCTCCCTTCGGAACAATTTCCAGACGCCCTCGCCAGCGAGAACCAAGCAGCCGCCTTCATCCTTAAAAAAATTTGCTCTCCGAAAACATCCAGCTTACGAATGGCGCCATGGAAATGTCCATTGAAGACCTGAAACAACTGCCTGTTTCCGAGAAAATCCAACTCGTCGAGGATTTGTGGGACTCCATTGCCGCTGAAACCTCCCCGATCGGCCTTTCCCCGCAGCACATCGCCGAGTTGGACCGTCGGCTGGATGCTCTTGAGGAAAACCCCGGCCACGGAACACCGTGGAGCGCCGTTCGCGAAAAAATCCTGGCCTCCCTGTGAGTTTGCCAGTCATTTTCCGGGATGAAGCTGAAGCCGACATGGCCGAGGCAGCCCTCTGGTATGAACGGCGTTGTCTTGGGTTGGGAGCCGAATTTGTGAGAAGTGTGGATGCCTGTCTTGCTTTGGTTTCCCGCCAGCCCACTCTTTTTCCCGTTATCCACCGCGAGGCCCGCATGGCCTTGCCTCGCCGTTTTCCGCATCTGATCATTTTCCGTGTCTTCCCGGATTTTATTTCCGTCGTCGCCGTCATTCACGGCAAACGCCACCCGCGCCGCTGGAAAGCCCGCTTGGAAGAAGACTAAACTTTCCCAGCCAAATAGGTTCCCACGCGAACTTTGGAGGGCCCTGCTCTGTCAGGGCCCAAATACCAACCACGCTCAGCTCGGAACAAATCCCAGAAACCACTCCGACAAAAAACAGCCCACTCGTCCATCCTCAAAAAAGAATGATTTTGCTGTCCATGATTTTGCCCCCCTTTTTCGCACTGCGGCGATAACTAAAAACTTCCACCGCTCCTCCCTCAGATCATCCCATCAAAAAAAGCGTTTGAGCTTTTTTTTCGGTTTTTTTCTAATTTAAAGAACGCCGTTCGAGTGGATTTTGATGTTTTCGAACATGGAATCACAAGCGACACGATAGGGAAAACAGGGGGAAATCCGCGAACGCGACGTTGGTAAAAGCCAGATCCCATGCACGCCTCAATCTTGCATGGTCCAGTCGATCATGTCCCTCACTTTTGCAAGTTGGCGTGTGAGCTTGGCTCCGGGATTTACATGCGGCTTGGCACCATGCTAATTCTCCGCACATGAATTCTCTCCTCGCCACGATTCGCGAAGCTGCTGCTGACGGGAAACTACTTGCCGAATCGGCTGAAAATATCGAGAGCCTGCTTGCGAAAAGTTCTTCTCCGGTGGACCTCGCCTCCGTGGTGGAGTTGGTGGCTGGCGGCAACTGGGGCGAGTTGGACAACCGTTTTTTCCGCACGCTGGCTTTTGGCACGGGTGGGTTGCGTGGCAAGACGATTGGCGCGGTGGTGACCACGGTCGAGCGGGGAAATCCCCAGCCGCTCGGGCGTCCGGAGTTCGCCTGCGTGGGCACGAATGCGATGAACCCCTACAACATCAGCCGCGCCACGCAGGGGCTTGTGCACTATGTGAAGGAGTATTTCGCCAAGAGCGGCCGCGAGGGAAAACCTGCCGTCTGCCTTTGCCATGACACGCGGTTTTTTTCGCGTGAGTTCGCCGAATTGGCTGCAAAAATCATCACCGATCTGGGCTGTGACGCCTACCTTTTCGAGGGACCCCGTTCCACGCCGGAGCTCTCCTATGCCGTTCGCCACGTGAAGGCCCAGGCGGGCATCAACCTCACCGCGAGTCACAATCCGCCGGAATACAACGGCTACAAGGTTTACTTCGAAGACGGCTGCCAAGTCACCGATCCACATGCCTCGGCGATCATCGATCGCGTCAACGCTGTGGAGTCGGAAAGCTTCACGCCGGTGGCGGAAAGCGAGCGCGGACGGGTCATTCCGATGGGCGCGGACATTGACGAGGCCTATATGGAGCGGCTCGCCACCCTGCCGATCGATCCCGAGTTGATCCGCCGTGAGAATTCTCTGAAGATCGTTTACACGCCACTGCACGGTGTCGGCGCGGTCATCATCAAGCCCATGCTGAAGCGGTTGGGATTCCAATGCGACGGCGTGGCGGAGCAGGAAATTCCCGATGGACGCTTCCCGACAGTAAAGTCGCCGAATCCGGAAAATGCCGAGGCGCTCACCATGGCGATCGCTCAAGCCAACAGCACCGGTGCGGACCTCGTCATCGCCACCGACCCGGATGACGACCGCATGGGCATTGCCGCGCGGGGAGCCGATGGCCAGATGAACCTTCTCACCGGCAACCAGATCGGCTCGATCCTGGCTTGGTATCGGGCGACGCGATTTTTTGAAAAAGGCATTCTCAACGACTCGAACCGCTCGCGGGGCGTGATCATCAAGACGTTCGTTACGACCGACCTCCAGAAAGCGATTGCGGAAAAATTCGGCCTGCGCTGCGTGGAGACGCTCACAGGTTTCAAATACATCGGCCAGAAGCTCGGAAAATACGAGGCCGCTATTCCAGCAGACCTGCGCCCCGACTACACCGCGCTCTCCGAGGAGGAGACGCGCCGCTTGCGCCTCGAGCACTCGAGCTTCTATGTTTTCGGCGGCGAGGAGAGCTACGGCTATAGCGCATCGGATTTCGTGAGGGACAAGGATGGCAACTCCGCCGCCGTCCTCATTGCCGAGGCTGCCGCTTATGCGAAATCCCAGGGACTCACGCTCGTTGGACTGCTCGACCGCATCTTCGCGGAGTTCGGCGTTTACCTCGAGCGCGGTGAATCGCTCACGATGGATGGCGCGGAAGGCGCGGCCCAAATCCAAAAACTCGTCGCCTCCTACGCCGCCAATCCGCCTGCGGAGATCGATGGAGCCAAGGTCACCAGCATCCTGAATTTCGCCACCGACACGATCCATGACATCGAAGGGGATCGCGTTCCCGCCGAAGCCATGCTCATGATCGCGCTCGCCGACAGCCGCCGCGTCGCTGTGCGCCCGTCCGGCACCGAGCCGAAGATCAAATACTATATGTTTGCCGCGCAGACTCCCGAGGCTGGAAAATCCTTTTCCCCAGCCGAAGTCGCCGCTGCACGGGAATCCGTGGCCGCCTCGCTCGCCAGCCTCTGGAAAAACCTCTCCGCCGACGCCAAGGCGCGTCTCGCGTGATGAGCCTCTCGGGAGGAAATGCAAATTTTTATCGACACGCCATCGGCCGTGTTGCCAGTGTGAAGGCTCCGTAGTCCCTCAATTTCCTACAACCCTCCCCGCGATCTCTTTCCGCATGAATACAAACGCCATCAACCTCACAGCCGTCGATTATTCGATTCTTGGCATCTATGTCCTTGTCGTCATCGGCATCGGCTTCGTTCTGAAACGCCACATGAAGAGCGCGTCGGATTTCCTGCTCTCCGGCGGGGCGATTCCCGTGTGGGTGACGGGCCTCGCGTTTCTCTCGGCTAATCTGGGCGCGCAGGAGGTCATCGGCATGGCCGCCTCGGGGGCGAAATACGGCCTCATGACTTCTCAATTCTATTGGGTCGGCGCCATTCCCGCGATGCTCTTTCTCGCGGTGTTCATGATGCCTTTCTACTACGGCTCGCGGGCCCGCTCGGTGCCGGAGTATCTGGCTCTGCGATTCGATGAAAAAACACGCGGACTGAACGCGGCAGCGTTCGCTTTGATGACCGTTGCTTCCTCTGGCGCGTCACTTCATGCGCTCGCGGCGTTGCTTCATTTGCTCCTCGGCTGGAACTACAATTTTTCCCTCATCGCGACATCGATCGTTGTCCTGGCCTATGTTTTGAAAGGCGGTCTCTCTTCGGCGATCTACACCGAGGTGCTGCAATTTTTCCTCATCGTCCTTGGCTTTGCGCCTCTCGTCATCATTGGCCTGAATGACCTCGGTGGCTGGTCTGGCATGGTCTCCAAGCTGAACGACCCGATGTTTTCGCATTCTTGGAAATACGTGGGCACCACAAACAACCCGATGGGCGTCGAGTGGTTCGCCCTGGTCTTCGGTCTGGGATTTGTCCTGTCCTTTGGCTACTGGTGCACCGACTTCCTCGTTGTGCAGCGCGCGATGGCGGCAAAGAGCATGGGCGATGCGCGCCGCACCCCGATCATCGCCGCCGTGCCCAAGATGCTTTTCCCGTTCATTGTCATCGTTCCTGGCATGATCGCCCTCGCCCTCATGCAAAAAGCGGGTTCCGGTTACTCGATACCGAACGGTGTGACCGGCGAAACCGACTATAATCTCGTCATCCCCTCGCTCATAGCCCATTACCTACCGACCGGCCTCCTCGGCCTCGCCATGACGGCTCTCATGGCGTCCTTCATGTCCGGCATGGCGGGCAATGTCACCGCGTTCAATACCGTCTGGACCTACGACATCTACCAATCCTACATTGCCTCGGGTAAATCCGACTCGCATTACATGTGGATGGCTAAATTTGCCACGGTGGCGGGTATCATCATCTCGATCGGCTTCGCCTACATTGCGAAGAATGTGGACAACATCATGGACTTCCTGCAGTTGGTCTTCGGCTTCGTGAACGCTCCGGTCTTCGCGACTTTTCTGCTCGGCATGTTCTGGAAACGGGCGACAGGCCACGGGGCGTTCTTCGGCCTGCTCTGCGGAACTCTGGCAGCTGTCGTCTTCCATGGCATCAGCTCGCCCGTGCCTGCCACGGTCACCGAGCCTGTTCCCTGGATCAAAGGCGCTTGGCTCGGCGCGCACATCCACTTCTCCTCTAGCATGGCGCAAAACTTTTGGCTCGCTATTGTCGCCTGGACCGTCTGTTTTGTGATGACCATTCTCATCTCGCTTGCGACCAAGCGCACACGCACGGACGAGGAACTCAAAGGCCTCGTCTACGCGCTCACTCCTAAAATCAAGGAAGGCGAAGAACCCTTTTGGCTGCGACCCGGCGTTCTTGCTGTGGTCGTGCTCGCCATCGCCGTCGTGTTAAACATCATCTTCTGGTAAAAATAGAAAGAACCCGCACCATGGACTTCGACCTCCGCTTCCCGATCGGTATCCTTTTCAGCGCCTATGGCGCCATCCTCACCATCTTTGGGGCCCTTAGCAACGGATCGGAAATCTACAAGAAATCCCTCGGAAACAACATCAACCTGGAATGGGGCATCCTGCTCTTGGTGTTTGGCGTGTTGATGCTGGCTCTCGCCCTTCGCGCACGTCGGAAATAGGGAGTCTTCCATTTCGCAGGTCGGTTCCAAACGCTCTGGCTCAATCCTGGATCTCCAGACCATCCAGCCCTGGGAGTCGGTTGACGAGGCGTCCACACACTCTGCAACTCGGCCATCCGTGACGGGGTTGATGTTTGGAAAGGCTGTTTAGGCATCTGAAATCCGGCAGCGTGTTAGGAAGCGGCCAAGATTCAAGGAACTGGCCCGAGAGCTTGCGGGATCGTTGCGATGCCGCGCTTGGCAAATTCTCCGAGAGCCCGCGCGGAGAGAAGTCCGTCGGTGGCGAGAGCGAGAGATTTCACGCTCGGATCGTCTTTTGCCATGCCAAGAAAGTCGTGCGTGCGGGAATCCGTGGGCCCAACCCAGAGCATGAAATCTCCGGCGACGGGCGCAACGAGCACCCCACGGGTATCCAGTGCTGCCAGCATACCCGGACCTTGGCGAAGCGATACCAGCGCAGCTGTATCCCGATGGTGCTTCCGTAAAATCCGAACGACCTGCTGGACATCGAGGACTTGCTGTGGGGTGGAGGCCTCGGAGGCGAAACGAAGAAACGGACCGGGATTGAGGCCGATATCTTTCAGATCGGCCGTGATAGTCGTTTTCTGCCACGGCGAGAAGGATGTGTTCGCGAGGAAAGCTTCAACCGCAGATGCAGGCGCGCCAAGAGCCGTGAGTGTCGTGCGGTTTTTGACGGCCATTTCTGCCGGTGTGGATTCGATGAGGGTGCGTTGCAAGGTCTGGTTGACATTCACCACGGAAATCGCGGTGCCGACTCCTCCGCCAATCAAGAGACCCGAGAGGTTCACCACAAGGGCCCCGCCCGCCATCGCTTGCGCCGTGGCCTCGAGTTTATCACGGAGCAATGCATCCCTCGTGAAGGGGCTCACGCCCAGTTGCATGGCGAGCTCGGATTTTTTTCTGGCCACTCCGAGAACCGCCTCCGCGCCCTTGAGCGGATCGGACTTGCCCTCGGCTGTCTTTTTAACGGCTGTGCCAACCCTTCCCAAGAGCCGGGAGGCGCCCAGAGGCAGGCGTTGAATCGTGCCGAGGGGGTCTTGCACGGCTTCCTTGACGCTCTCGACCTTCTCAGCGCCGGCTTGCACGAGGGCCTTTCCGAACTGTTCCGAATTGTTGATTTTATCGAGTGCTGCGATCGCTTTGATCTCTCTGGTTCGCACACCGAGGCTTTGGGTGCCCGTCACCATCTCCGTGCCGGCGGGGCCTTGAACTGTGTAGGTGAGATGAAGTCCGTCGGGCTGAGCCTCGGGAGCCACCGTGTAAAGCGCGCTGGCGAGTTCTGTGGCAGGAACAAAATCGGCCACCGACACCGGTTGAAGCGCCTCGTAGTTTCCAGTCGGGGGTTCGATTTGGGCCATAAGAGCAGGCAGGAAGAACAGAGATGAGAGAATAAGAGTCCGTGTCATATGTTTTTGAGGTGGCTGTGGCAAGGAGACGCTCGGCTCGGTGCGTAAGATTTGCCGCAATACAGCCTTTCCTACTCCATTCCGCATGGCATGGACAACGTTCTTTCAGGCGGACGCGTTTAAAATGACCGTATACTTTTCGCGTAGCGCCCGCCGTGTCTGGCACGGCTGATGCTTCGCATTTCAACAAACCCCCAGTTCCATGAAAAAAACACTTATTACCTGCATGGGTGTTTCCGTAGTGGCCTTGTCCAGCATTTTAACTCTTGGCCAAGCCTCCAACCGGAAGCACACTACACCTGTCGAAACTCAAACCGCCGACGCCAGCGTCGGGATTCCAGCCGCCTCGAAGGCGAGCAAGACTAAGCCCTTCACGCCGCAACGTTCTATCGCGCCCGGTATGGCCTCAACCGGACCAGGCGCTATGACAAGCCCTTCACCCAGCGAAGCGATGGACTCCAAGGTGAGCCACCCTCCCGCCATGACACAAAAAAACGATTCCCACCAACAGCAACCATCTCAGACCAGTCCATCAGTCGCAGGCCACGCGGTTTTGGCGAACCCGATTGTGCAACTCCTGCAAAGCAGCGACCTCAGCAATCCAGACGCGCGGGCCAAGGTCGTGGCTCAAATGACCCGTATCGAAGAAACCCGCATGGATACCGTGCTGCAAAAAGCCGGTGAGTTGGGCATCCCCGTGCGCATTGATGAACCGGGCGGCAAGGTTTCGGTGCTTCACGATTTCCGTGGAGACGAGCCGCTCTACCGCGTCACAAACAATAAAAACGCGGCCATCTCGACAGCAGCCAATCTGATCCAGGCCTCGCCCTATGGACTCGATGGCAGCGGAGTGAAGGTGGGCGTGTGGGATGCGGGCTCGATTCGCAGCACCCACCGGGAACTCACCGGTCGCGTAACGAATAAAAACGCCGCGACCCCGCTCGATGACCACTCGACTCATGTGGCAGGGACGATCGCCGCCGCCGGAGTCGATACCAATGCGAAGGGCATGGCACCCAAGGCCACGCTGGATTCCTACGATTGGGATAACGATTATGCTGAGATGGCGGCTGTCGGCGCTGCGACAGCCGCCGCTCTTACGGCCGTCCCGCTCTCCAACCACTCCTACGGTTACGGAGCGGCTGCATCCGATATGGGACGCTATGAAAAAGAGGCGCAGACGTTGGACGCCCTCGTCTGGGCATTGCCGTATTTCCTGCCATTCTGGGCGGCTGGCAATGAGCAGGATTCCCTCACGGCGCTCGGCGGCTTTCAATCAATCACATTCAGCTCGCTGGCAAAAAATATCGTTACGGTTGGTGCTGTGAACGACGCCGTGGTGGCTGGCGTGCGCTCACCCGCTGCCGGCTCCATGACATCATTCTCCAGTTGGGGGCCCTGCGACGATGGCCGCATCAAACCCGACCTCGTCGCCAATGGTGTCCGCGTTTATTCCAGCACGGCCGCGAGTGATGCCTCCTACGATGGCACCTACAGCGGCACCAGCATGGCCACGCCGAACGCATCCGGCTCGGCTGCGCTCATCGAGCAGTTGTATGCGAATACCTTCGGCCAACGCCCCCGGGCCAGCCTGCTGAAAGCACTTCTCATTCACACAGCCGACGATCTCGGAAATCCCGGCCCCGACTACAAGTTTGGCTGGGGTTTGATGAATGTGAAGGCAGCGGCGGATCTCATCCTGGCTCAAAAAGCGAACCCATTCGTGCCAAGGATTTTGGAGAACTCCATCACGCCCGCAGTCAAATCCATCAGCACCACCTTTGTATGGGATGGCGTGAGCCCCATCCGCGCCACGCTGAGCTGGACGGACCCCGCCGGTGCGGCTCAAACCGCCACCCACAGCAGAACGCCCAATCTCGTTCATGATCTGGATCTGAAAATAACAGGCCCGGATGGCTCCACGACCTACATGCCTTATGTCATGCCCTTCGTGGGCTCTTGGACCCAGGCTTCCATGTCCGCCGCCGCCACCACAGGCAGGAACCGCGTCGATAATACCGAGCAGGTCTACATCTCAAATCCAAACCGCTCTGGCAACTATACCGTCACGGTTTCGATGGATGGTCAGCTCACGAGCACCACCCAAACCTACGCTCTCCTTCTCAGCGGAGCGGCCGATGGAGTGACTCTCGCTACCATGCCGGGCCCGATGCCCAGCCCAAGCCCCACTGCCACTCCGCAAAATCCCGCTCCATCAGTGAGCCTCACGTCACCAGCCTCGGGAACAAGTATCAGCCTCGGAGCGCAAGTCACACTCACGGCCAACGCTTCGGACCTCACATCGACTGGCGCTGCAGGCGGGATCTCCAAAGTGGAGTTTTTCAGCGGCACGACATCGCTCGGGGTTGATGCCACCGCACCCTACGCGATCACTTGGAAACCCTCCGCAGCGGGCAATTACACCCTCTTGGCACGAGCCACCGACACTCAAGGCGCCGTGGGCACATCGGCGATCGTGACGATGAGCGTCGTGGCGCCACTCCCTGCGCCGACCATCTCCTCCTTCTCGCCCGCGAGCGGCCCAATCGGCACCAGCATTCTGATCAATGGCACGAACCTCTCCAGCGTCACAGGCGTTCAGTTTAATGGCGCGGCTGCCAGTGTTTGGAAAATTGTCTCCGCAACTCAGATCAGCGCCACGGTGCCGCCCGGAGCCACAACGGGACCTGTGAAGGTATTCACCGCCACCGCGAATGCAACGAGTGCGGCAGCCTTCACGGTCACCACTCCACCGACCCGCGTGGCCATCAGCCAAATCTACGCCGGCGGAGGCCGCTGGTGGTCGAATTTCAGCAATGACTATGTGGAGCTCTACAATCCCGGAACCACTGCTGCCCCGCTGTTCGGATGGTCGTTGCAGCTCACCAGCGGCTCGGGTTCTCAATGGGTTGTGGTTCCACTCAAAGGCAGCATCCCGGCGAAAGGTTACTATCTCATCTCCCTGGCTGGCTGGGATTACGCTTACGATCTGCCCAGAGCCGATGCTGCGGGAACCTATGACCTCGCTGCCAAACAAGGCAAAATCGCTCTGATGAAAACGATCTCACCGTTGACTGTCATCTCGCCCTTGGGACTGTCAACCCTTCAGGATTTTGTCGGCTATGGAAATGCCAACGCCTTCGAGGGCTCCTCTCCAGCCATCGCTCCCGAACGCTACTACGCCATCTTCCGGGCCAATGCCGGAGCCACAGACACAAACGACAACTATCAGGACTTCGACTGGGGCTACTCAGCGCCGCGCAATTCTGCAACGCCTGTGACCCTGCGTCAGAAGCAGCTCAGACCCAAATGAGAGCGAGCGTCAAGCTCTCGCGAGGACCATGCATCCATCTCTTTGAACAGCCAGAAGCACTGTCCAAAGCCTATCACTCACTGGTAATAATCCAGCGCGACAAGGCTTGCCCGAGTTAAATGCTTGACATGCCTTTCCGCCTTTTAGAAGAATAGGTACCTATTTTGCAGCGATCCTCAGATCTGGTTCGCGGAATCAGGGTTGAGAAGTCCCTCGCATTCCGTTAGACCTTCAAAACACAAGATGATATCGCAGCTAATAATGCGTCCCTAGCTCAATGGTAGAGCAGTTGACTCTTAATCAATTGGTTCCGGGTTCGAGCCCCGGGGGGCGCACGCCTCTCGTCTTGAATGAACCTCTTGATTCTGAGTCAACAGAGTCTTACTGTTCCTGACACGCTGCAGCTGATGCATCTTACCACATGCAAACCCAACCTCCAGGACGCCCCGGCGATCTCCAACGACGCCTCTTTCATATTTCCGAAGCCCTCTCCCTCGAGGAGCGGAATCTTCGCAACAATCCCTCCGGCCTGTCGCGCGCGGCGGATTTCATCGAGGAATTTTTCGCGCGCGTTGGCCTGAAAGTTTCCCGGCAGACATTCCAAGTCGATGGCTTTGATTGCCACAACATCGAAGCCGTATCGCAGGATTTTTGCGGCCTTGCCGAACCGCATTGGATTCTCGGCGCCCACTACGATTCCGCTCCCGGCACCTTCGGAGCGGATGACAACATTTCCGCCGTGGCGATTCTTTTGGAAACCGCACGGCTGCTTGTCCAATCCCCCATCCCGCCGCGCAACATCCGCTTCGTCGCCTACACCAACGAAGAACCCCCCCATTTCACCAATGAGTCGATGGGCAGCCGCGTCCACGCCACATCCTGCCGAAAAAACGGCGACAACCTCCAAGGCATGATCTGCCTCGAAAGTCTCGGTTATTACTCCAACGACCCCGGTTCGCAGGAATTGCCCACGCTCTACGGCATGCCCAAGGAGACGATCGAGTTTTCGCGCTCCCGTGGCATCGAGCCGACCGTCGGCAATTACATCGCCATCGTGGGCGACGAGCAGTCAGCTCCATTCCTCGCCCGCTTCGATACGGCATTCTCCAACCGCCCAGTGCCTACACTTCCACTAGTCATGCCCGAAATGCGCTTCTCCGACCACCTCTGCTACTGGGACGAAGGCTACCCCGCCTTGATGCTCACCGACACCGCTCTTTTCCGAAATCCGAACTACCACAAGCACACCGACACCGTGGAGACGCTGGATTTCGAAGCCATGGAATCGATCACGAAAAACCTCGTCCCGGCCATGCAAGCCCTCTCATACCAATAGCTGTTAGGTTTTGGACTCTCATTCTGATGGCTCCAAGCATTGGGCGCATGGCCCCGGGGAGAGCGAGCGCACTCCCCGAAAAATTTTCCGTTCAAACTCTTTTTAAAGTCTAAGAGCAAGCTGACTTTGGTATAAGTCCTGATCCCCCCGCGAGCTGCATGAGTAGCGGGTTTACCCGCGAAACGACTTCGGGGTGGTTGCATGTGACGCCCAACGCACTTCGCGGCTGAAGCCGCTACTCATGCGGTTTGGCTGAACTCATACCAATAGCTGATACCAAAGTCCCTTAAAAAATAGACTTTACATGAGGTTCATTTTTTACGATC
>JBAWVX010000053.1:0-15911 GCA_037147075.1 bacterium | reverse complement strand
GACGCCCTAAATTGGTTTGTCTCTTGCGGCTATAGCTTTTGTTGAATTGCTCTAGTCCAGAAGTCGGAAGGTGTCGGATTTCTGAATGCTTCGAATGAATCCTGCTGCCAATCTGGCGGCGTTTCTGGCATCCGCGAGCGAGATCATTTCCACCGGCGAGTGCATGTAGCGCAGGGGGATGGAGATCAGCCCGCAGGCGACCCCGTCTCGGCTTGTGTAGATGACATCCGCATCCGTGCTGGTGCTGCGCGACACGGCTTCGTGCTGGAGCGGAATTTTGTGTTTTTCGGCCACCTCGATCAGGCGCTGCATCACCAGCGGATGGTTCGCCGCACCATGGGAAATGGTGGGGCCCTTGCCGAGTTCGACAAGGCCGTGTTCCTTCACATGGATGCCGGGCGTGTCCGTGGCATGTGTGACATCGAACACAATGGCAACAGATGGCCTGATGCGGTGAGCCACCATCTGGGCGCCACGGCAGCCGATTTCCTCTTGCACTGCATTGACAGCATAGGTCGACGCGTGAGGACGTTTCTTGTCGGCGTGGAGGTCGGCCAGAACATTGGCCAGAATGAATCCTCCAATGCGGTTGTCCAGTGCGCGGCCTAGGATGAGGCCGTCCGAGAATTCGATGGCGTCATCGACGAACACAGCCGGCGTCCCGACGCGGATACCGAGCTTTTCGACCTCCTTGGCCGTGGAAGCTCCGACATCGATGAAGAGTTCTTTCCACTCGGCCGGTTTGTCCTTGGACGTGTCCCGGAGATGGATCGCCGTATGGCCGATCACGCCCTGGACGACGCCCTTCGATCCAAAGAGCCGGATTCGGCGCGCCGATGCCAGTGTGCGGTCCGATCCGCCGATCGGGCCAAGCGCAAGAAATCCCTTCTCATCGATATGCCTGACGATAAAGCCGATTTCATCCGCATGAGCTTCGAGCATCACCCTCGGGGCTTTGGCGTCTTCTCCATCGAGCACCGCCCACGCATTCCCGTGGGCATCGGATTCCACACGGTCGGCGTTGGGAGTGATGTTTTTCATCCAAAGGCGCTGACCGTCGCGCTCCCATCCTGACGGGCTGGGCGTGGCGAGGATTTCAAGGAGGTTTTTGGTTTTCATAAAAAAATTTGTTTGCCAATGAACTCACAGAATACCGACCGGTGCAGGAAAAAAATCAGCCACTCCGGGCGAGGCTATGATTGGGCCGTTTGCGTGGTTGCCTCGACGGTGCGCGACCGGAAAGGAACGCCAAGCAGGAAGGTGACGGCGCTGCCAATGAACACGTAGTAGGGCCAGGCTATGGTGGGCCACCAGGCTGGCATGAAAAAGCCGAAATTCCACTCTGCCGGAACCAAATTCAATTTCATCAAAGCCAAGAGATCGACCGCTGGAATTTTTGCTTTTCCCAGCACCAGCACGGCGGCGATGCCGAGCAGCATGGAAAAGACATTGGCCACGTCGTTGCCACGCGATTTTGTCAGCACTCCCAGCAGAAACACACCCAGCAGCGAACCGTAGCCATAGCCGAGCACACCAAGAGCCAGGGGAATGATCGTGATATTTGTTTCCAAAACGGCATAGGCGGACGCGGTGGCCACAACAATCATCAAAACGCCAAAAACCATCGTCGCTGCGCGCGCGGCGCGGATGGCCTGGGCGTCGGTGGATGTCTTGTTGAAGTAAGGCTGGTAGAAATCCCTGATGAATGAGGTCGCCAGCGCATTGAGGGCCGCAGAGGTCGACCCCATCATGGTTGCAAACACCCCGGCGATGATGAGACCCCTGATGCCGACTGGCATTTCATGGACGATGAAGTGTGCGAAAATCTCGTTGTGTGCAGTCGGCAGCGAGGGGTCTGGGCGGAGTTGATAGTAGACCCATAGAAGAATGCCCACGCTCAGAAATGCCAGCACGATCGGAATGTCTGCAAATCCGCTTAGAATCAGGCTGAACCGGCTTTTATTGATGTTCTCGGCGGTGAGCATTCGCTGCACCATATCCTGGTCGGTGCCGTGCGTGGCCATGGTGAGGAATGTCGAGCCGAGAAGTGCGGCGAGGAGGGTGTAGGGATTTTCGAGCATTTCGCGCAGGGCCTCTCCAAAGGGCTTCGTCGCCTCCCAACCCGTCTGGAACATGGCGATTTTCTGACCATCCAGCATGTCATTCACTGTCCCCAATCCTCCCGGAATGTGGTGCACGATGGTGAAGATCGCGAAAATGACGGCTCCGCACATCAGGCAGGCTTGAATCAGGTCGGTCCAGACCACGGCCTTGATTCCTCCGACAGCGGTGTAGGCGGCGGTGATCGCTGTGACGAAGACGATTCCCCAGAAATACGTCCAGATGGTAATCGGCGTTCCGGGGAAGAGGTAGCGCCAGATCACAACGAGAATCACGCCACCTAAGTAGAGCCGAACTCCTATGCCGAGCACGCGACCCAGCAGAAAAATTCCGCTGGCCATATTCTTCGTTCGGGGACCGAACCGCACGGTGAGGTATTCGTAGATGCTCTGGACTTTGAATTGGAAATACGGCGCGATGAAAAGATAGGCGATGACAATCCGAGCGAGGATGGTGCCGATGGCCAGCTGTGCGTAGGCGAAGCCCAGTGTCTTGTAGCCCTCGGCGGGTGTGCCGAGAAATGTTGCCGCACTCGTCTCCGCCGCGATAATCGAAGCCAGCACGGCCCACCAGGGGATTTTGTGTCCTCCCAGCGCGAACTCCTGCAGCGTGTCGTTCCGGCGACCAGCGTAGAGCCCGATGCCGACGATCAACAGGAAGTAGGCCAGGATGACGAGGCCGTCGATGAGAAGGGCTGCGTCGTGCGTCACGGGCGGAGGGTTTTTAGGAGCACGACGGAGTTCCTGCCGCTGGATTCGTATTTTTGAAGACGCTGCGGCGGCAGCGATGATGGATCCGATGCCGTGAATCCCCCTTTCTGCTGGAGGTAGCTGTAGGCTTGCGTCGAGAGGGCGAAGAGGGTTTTGACACCTTTTTCACGAGCGAGATTCTCGGCAAAGGCCATGAGCTTGCGGCCGTAGCCTTGGTTTTCCTGGGATTTACGGACATGCAAGCAGGCCAGTTCGGCAGCGGATTGCTCCGGATACAAATGCAGTGCCACGCAGGCTACTGGAGTGCGGTCGATTTCCAAAAGCCAGTAGTCGTTCAAGCTCTCTAAAATCTCCGCACGCGAGCGGCGCACGAGCTCCTCGTTTTGAACGGACTGGCGGATGAGCGATATCACCGAGCGGACATCCTTTTTAAAAATGCGGCGGATTTGTTGATACTCGTTCGAGTAAACCATCGTGCCAATGCCCTCGTGGCTGAAGACCTCGCTCAGGAGACCTTCGTTCTTGCCACCATTAAGCAGATGCGCCCGGGCGACACCTTGGCGGCAAGCTTTGGCTCCGTTTTCCATTTTGGAAACCAATCCGGGTGGGAAGTCGGATTTGCGCTTTTTAACGAGGTCTTCTGTTTCAGAAATCGAAAGCTGACGGGGTAGGGGAGTTGAGTTTTCAAAGACCCGCGCCGGAGCGAGGTAGAGGATTTTTGCCGCTCCAAGTTCGACGGCAACCTCGAGGGCGACGCTATCGGAGTTTGCCCGGTAGGTGCGTCCCTCGCCGTCAAATCCCAATGGAGGAACGACGGGAATGATTCCTTCGTCGAGCAGAAGCCTCAAGGCCTTCGTGTCAACGCGCTCGACCTTGCCTGTGAATTGTTGATCCACTCCGCCGAGGATGCCGGCGGGATGGACGATGAGCGCGTTGATATACGCGGCTCGAAGGTCCACGGATGAGAGACCCTCCATGATCTCGTTGGTGAGCCGGATGGCCGCATCGATGCTGACTTGCAGGGTGGTTTGATCGGTAAGCCCGATGCCGTCGGAACTGGTGATTGCAACGCCACGCTCTGCAGCCAGCCTCTCAATCTGGTGGCTGGCCCCGTGGACCAGCACGACTTTGATGCTCAAAGACCGCAACACGGCGAGATCGAGCAGGATGTTTGGAAAATTCTCCGAGCCGACCACTTCGCCATCCACTGCCACGACAAAGATGCGCTCCCGGAAGAGGGGCACGTATTGTAAAATTTCACGCAGGTCGGAGACGTTCACGATTTCTGTTTCTCCGATAACAGATGCGACGCTCGCGACATAGCGGAAAATAACGCTGGCACGAAGGCTCGCCCGCTCGCTAGCTTAAAACCATGTCTTTTGAAAAGAGCCTGCTTGCCGCGCAGGGTTATCTGGAACTCGATATGCCTGTCGAAGCCTTGGCGGAGCTCGATTCCTTGCCTCCCGAGGATCGGGATACCGAATCTGCGCTTCAGCTCAGGCTGTTCATCGCCATGAGGGGCCACAAATGGGATGAGTCGCTGCAAATCTGCCAGCGCATTCGCGATTTGTATCCCCAAGCGGCTTCCGGTTACATCCATGGAGCATTCTGTCTGCATGAGCGTGGCCGTACGGATGCGGCCTTGCGCCTCCTTCTCAGTGGTCCACCCTCTCTCGCCCGCGAGGCGACCTACTTCTACAATCTGGCTTGCTACACTGCCGTGCTGGGTGATCTCGAGCGGGCTGCCGACTACGCGCGGCAAAGTTTTGCGATGGATGACAAATTCCGTGACCTTGCCAAGGTCGATCCTGATCTGGCTGAGATTCGGGAGCGGCTGTGAGAGCTGTTTCGGAGGCATTCACCAAGAATTTCTCCGGCGGACTTGAGGTCGGAGCCGGGTTGAGCATTTTTCGGAACGGTGTCGAGGTCGTTTCCTTGTGTGGTGGTTATTGTGATTCCGCACGCTCCAAACCATGGAGTCAGGACACGCTCGTCCTGATCTGGTCTGCCACAAAGGGGGTTGCTGCCGCCTGCACCCTCCATGCGATGCAACAAAATGGTGCGACGCTCGAAAACCGGGTGGCTGAGTTCTGGCCCGAATTCGCCCAGGCTGGAAAGGAGGCGATCACGCTAGGGCATGTGCTTTCACACCGCGCAGGTCTCTGCGTTCTCGACGATGTCTTGGCAAATCTCTTGGACCGCATCAGCGTGGTGCGTGCCATCGAAAACCAAAAACCGGTTCTGCCTGTGGATGCGGGTCCAGCCTATGGCCCCAAGGTTTTTGGTTTTGTCTTGGATGAAATTGTTCGGCGGCTCACAGGTGGAGAATCCCTGGCCGATTATTGGCGCCGGGTTTTCGCGAACCCTCTTGGCATCGATTTGTGGATCGGTCTTCCGGAGTCCGAACATCCGCGCGTGGCCTCCATCCTTCCCCCCCGACCCGGTCGCCCGGCTCCTGGCGACGAGCTTTTCGCACGGGCTTTCGGTGATGCGGATTCGCTCACCCGCCGCGCCTTCGGAAGCCCATCGGGTCTTGTTGGCATTTCCTCGATGAACGCCCCCGAAGTCCGAAGCGCCTCGTTGCCTTCCATGGGCGGAATCGGTTCAGCGCACGCTTTGGCAAAATTTTATGCCATGCTCGCATCGGGCGGCGCGCTGGCAGGACAGGTCTTCTTTGAAAAGCAGACCTTGGGGTGGATGTCCACGCCGCTCACACAGGGCTTCGATCCCGTCCTGCAACGGGAAATGTCTTTTTCGGCTGGATTCATGCTGGATCCGGTTGACGCAAACGGACACAAAATCCGCTCGCTTTTTGGCCCATCACCTTCTGCTTTCGGCCACGCTGGTGCGGGTGGGAGCCTGGGGTTTGCTGATGTGGAGAGAGGATTCGGTTTCGCTTATGTGATGAATCAGATGGAATCCGGCGTTCTGCCTCACGAGCGCTGCGTTTCTCTTGTGCGCTCGATGGAATCGACTGGCTAGTTGATGACCGTCACAGGCGTGCCGGTCGGCGCGTTTTCAAAGAAAATTTTCACCATGCGCTCGGGCATGCGGATGCAACCGTGGCTGTCCGGAACGCCTGGCAGGAATCCTTGGTGCAAGCCCACCGCCGTGCGGCCGAGCCGCATGAAGTAGGGCATCGGTGAACCTGCAAAAACGCCCCCGGGCGGCACAGGGTCCTTACCCTTGGTCACGTTCTTCACCAAGACGTCACCCTGGGCGTTCACATAGTCGCCATACAGATTCGAGACATGGTTCGGATTTTTCTGGCTGATTGTGTAGGATCCAGTTGGGGTTCCATAGCCCTCGCGGCCTGACGAAATGGCGGAGACTCCGACGAGCTTCGAGCCTTTGTAGAACATGGCTTTTTGCTCAGAGAGATCAACCACGATCGAGGGGGTTCCTTCCACGCCGTCACCGTCCCAATAGGAATTCTTGTCCGCCAGCGTGGACTCGGCAGAGCGCGAAATGATCGACCCATCCGTTCCCAAGTAGCTGGTGGCCGTGCTGGTCAATCGTGTGTCATAGTTCGCGCAGCTCGATAAGAGGAGCGCGCTGGCTGAGAGGGCGATCAAATGCTTGCGGGTCATATGGTGGCGCGGAATTAAGCGCAGCAGCGCGGTGCCGTCAAGCCATGTCAGGCAGGATTCCATGAGGCCAAAGAAATTTCCCACTAAGGCTTTTCATTTCAAAACCACCCGTTCACAGTGTCAAGGATCGCCCCACTAACCAAAATAAACCTATGCCAGTATCAGCCAAAGGACTCGAAGGAATCGTAGCCAATTCAACCAGCCTCAGTGAGGTTCTCGGCCAGGAGGGTATTCTCATCTACGCCGGATATGACATCAATGAACTCGCCGGAAAAGTCAGTTTTGAGGAGACGATTCATCTCCTCTGGCACGGCGAATTGCCTAACCGTGCCGAATTGGACGCTCTTCAGAACAAACTCCGCTCCTCCCGCGAGCTGCCTCAACAGGTTGTCGATTTCCTACGCTCCGCACCGAAAAACGCGGGTCCGATGGATGTCATACGCACCGCCGTTTCCATGTTGGGTCTCTACGACTCGAACCCCAAGGATGAGAGCCCTGAGGCGAACTACAACCGATCCGTCAGCATCACGGCGAAAATCGGTGTTATCACGGCTTATTTTCACCGGTCCCGCAATGGTTTGGAACTCCTCCCGGTGCGCACCGATCTCGGAGAGGCAGCCCATTTCCTTTATCTTGTCAACGGCGTCGAGCCAACGGCCGAAGCCGCTCGCACGTTGGATGTGGCCTACGTTCTCCATGCCGACCATGGCATGAATGCCTCGACGTTCTCCGCCCGCGTGACCATTGCGACCCTGTCGGACATGTATTCTGCCATCACCTCGGCCATCGGAACTCTCAAAGGTCCTCTTCACGGGGGGGCCAACGAAGGCGTGATTCACATGCTCCAAGAAATCGGAAGTGAGGACAAGGTCGATGCCTGGATCGAGGCTCAGCTGGAACAAAAGAAAAAGATCATGGGAATCGGCCACAGGGTCTACAAAACCCTCGATCCCCGTGCCCCGCGTCTTCGGGAGATGGCCATCATTCTCAGCAACCAACTGGGCGAGCCGAAATGGATTCGCATGAGCGAGCGCATCGCCCAGATCATGAAAGAGCGCAAAGGTCTCGATGCCAATGTCGATTTTTACTCGGCCACGGTCTACTACTCCATGGGCATCCCCACGGACCTTTTCACGCCGATCTTTGCGATCGCCCGCACAGCGGGTTGGACGGGCCATGTGATGGAGCAACTTGCAGACAACCGCCTGTATCGCCCTCTGAGCGAATATACCGGACCCGCGGTTGGCAAAAAGTTCCAAGCGATCGACAGCCGTCCATGACCCCACGCCTCACGGCGCGAGGGCTTCGCAGGTCATTCCGGATCGGAGCAGCCTCCATCGAGGTCCTGCGTGGTATCGATATCGATATGGCTGCCGGGGAGTCTGTGTTCCTCTGTGGCGCCAGCGGGGCCGGGAAAACGACCTTGCTCTACACTTTGGCGGGTTTGGAGACGCCGGAGGGCGGCACGGTCGAATTCGAAGGTGAGTCGCTCTACGGCCTTTCAGGCAACGCTCTCGCGCGGCTGCGCAACAATCACATGGGATTTGTTTTTCAATCCTACTTCCTCCTGCCTGAGTTGACCGCATTGGAAAATGTCCTGCTGCCGGCCCTCATTCGAGGCAAGGCGGAGGCCGTGCGGGGGCGCGGCCTTCTGGAACGCGTCGGCCTCGCGGGGCGCATGGACCACCTTCCGAGCGAACTGAGTGGCGGGGAGCAACAGCGGGTCGCAATCGCCCGCTCGCTTATTAACGATCCGGCCATTCTTTTTGCCGACGAGCCCACTGGAAACCTCGATTCCAAAAACGGGCAGGTCATCATCAATCTCCTCCTCGATCTTTCGAAGGCGGATGGCCGCACGCTCGTCGTGGTGACGCATGACGAAAACCTCGCCCGGCGTGGCGACAGACTGGTGCGGATTGTTGACGGCCGCTTGGCATCGAACTGACATGCCCCTCGACTATCCGGCACCATTCAACGAACTCACACGGGAGTTGCGCCGCCTGCCCGGCCTTGGCCCCCGCAGTGCCGAGCGGTGTGCCCTGTGGTTGCTCGCACACAAGGATGCGCGACCTGCCCGGCTTGCGGCGACCATCACGGCGGCATCGGCATCGATCCATCCCTGCAGGAAGTGCGGATTTTTCGCCGTCGAGGATCTTTGCGAAATTTGCCTCCACCCCTCGCGCCAAGGAAAGGAAATCTGCATCGTCGAACAAGCCACCGACATCCTCCCCCTCGAGCGCAGCGGGGTTTTTCAGGGACTCTACCACGCCCTGGGCGGACGCCTCTCGCCCCTCGATCACATCGGCCCCGCGCAGCTGCGCATCGAGTCGCTGATCCAACGAATCCGCGAGGAAAACCCGACAGAGATCATTCTGGCTCTGAGCGCGGATGTGGAGGGCGAGGCGACGACAAACTACCTCACGGAAGTCCTCGCCCCGCTCGGCGTCCGCCTCACCCGCATCGCCCACGGATTGCCCGCCGGCGGCGGGTTGGAGCATGCCGATCAACTCACGCTCCAGCGCGCGCTGTCGGGACGCCGGCCCGCCTGAGAGCGGCGGGCTATTCCACGGTCACGCTCTTCGCCAGATTGCGGGGCTTGTCCACATCGCATCCCAGCACCACGGCCGTGTGATAAGCTAAAAGCTGGAGCGCCACCGTGTTCAGGAACGGGTTGAGATAGGATGTCGTCTCGGGCAGCAGAATCGTTTCGTCGCACAGAGAGGTGAGAGTGTTGTCGCCCTGTGTGCCGATTGCGATCACCGGTCCCCGGCGGGCTTTGATCTCCTCGATGTTACTGACATTTTTTTCGAAGACCTCGTCCTGTGGTGCAAGCACAACCGTCGGCGTTTCCTCATTGATCAGGGCGATAATGCCGTGTTTCAACTCGGCACTCGGATGGCCGGACGCCGGAATGTAGGTGATCTCTTTCATCTTGAGTGCACCTTCGAGGGCAATCGGGAAGTTGCTCTGTCGGCCCATGAAAAGAAAATTCCGGGTCTTGGCGTATTTCGTCGCGATCTCGGTGATTTGGGATTCGCGTTCCAGCGTTCTGGCAACGAGCGAGGGAAGGTTCTCCAAACCTTCGATGATTTTGGCGGCATCCGTTTGAGAAAGGTTGCGGATGCGCCCGAGCAGGAGCCCGAGCATGGCGAGGATGAGCAGTTCGGAAGTGAACGTCTTTGTCGCGGCTACTCCGATTTCGACGCCGGCTCGGAGACCGATGCCTCCATCGCTTTCGCGGCTGATCGTGCTGAAGACATTGTTGCAAATGCCCAGCGTGAGTGCGCCCTTCCGCTTGCTCTCGCGCAGGGCGGCGAGTGTGTCGGCCGTCTCCCCGCTCTGGCTCATGGCGAAAACGGCGGTCTCCGCATCGAGAGGTGCATTCCGATAGCGGAACTCGCTCGCGTAATCGCATTCCACCGGAAGTTGAGCGATGCCTTCAATCAGGTATTCCCCGGCCAGGGCCGCGTGGAATGTTGTGCCGCAGCCTGTGAGGATGATTCGTTTCACTTCGCGCAGCTGTTCGTTACTCCGGTGCAGTCCTGTAAAGCGGACCGTGGCTTGATCCTGGCACAAACGCCCCTTCATGCCTTCGCGGAGGGTGTCGGGCTGCTCGTGGATTTCCTTGAGCATGTGATGCGGGAACCGTCCTTTTCCGTTGGAGCGCGCTTCGACTTCGATTTTTCGGAGCTTTGGAGCGCCAGCCGTGTTGCCGGAGACGGTGGCGAGGTGAAATGTCTCGCCATCCAGAGCGGCGATGTCTTGGTCCTTCAAATAAATGAGGTCCTCGACCCATCCGTCGAGCGCCGCCGCGTCACTGGCGATGAAGCCGGCTTCCTTTCCGATACCCAGCACAAGCGGACTCCCGCTGCGGGCGGCCGCCAGAAACGGACCCAGATCCGCATGGATGATGGCGATCGCATAAGTGCCGCGCACATGGCGCAGCGTCTCCTGCATGGCATGGATGAGTGCGGAGCGGTTCCGTTCCGCTGACTGGTCAAATACCTCGCCGATCAGGTGGGCCAGAACCTCGGTGTCGGTTTGCGATCGGAAAATGTGTCCGCGCCCGGCGAGTTCCTCGCGGAGGTGTTTGTGGTTTTCAACGACTCCGTTGTGCACGAGGGCGAGCCGCCCGGATGCATCAAGGTGGGGATGCGCGTTCTCGGGCGTTACAGCTCCGTGTGTGGCCCAGCGCGTATGGCTTATGCCTGGGGAGCCTTTCAGGGGGTTCTCGGCGACCTCCTGCACCAGCCGCGCCACGCCTCCCAGCGCCTTGCGGGTTTGGACTTCGTTCCCGTTCAGCACGGCGACGCCCGCCGAGTCGTATCCGCGGTATTCCAGACGCCCGAGCCCCTCCAACAAGAAGGGCAGGGTGTCCATTTTTCCTATGGCTCCAACAATTCCACACATGGCTTTTGATTGGCTGGTTACTTCAGGGAGCCGCTGAGCGGAGTGAAGGTGAAGCCTAACGATTTAAGACCAGTGACCGTTGTGCGAAGGTCTTCAGGGTTGAGATACCAGTGGAAATAGAATCCCGCCCAGCCATCGCGGACGACTTTGAGCGCTTTGGCGCGTTTAAGCAGATCTTCCGGAGTCGTTGGAGCCTGAATGCCATACCAACCGTAGGGATCGATGTAGCCGATCGTCTCCGGCATGCGCTTGAGACCATAGGTATCACGGTAGATGTATGGCGAATTCAACTCGGTTGCCTGGGTCTTCCCCGCTGCGTCCTTGAAGAAGAAAATACCACGGTCGCAGGCAAAAGGGAAAATGCTTGCGAAGACGGTGTAGTCAACCGGCGAGGCCAGATAATGGGGCGTGAGCCAGCCTACGGGATTGAATCCCGCGTTCTTCAGGATGTTCAATCCCCGGGTTACACGATTGCGTGCCCAGCTCGCGGAGTCGCCTGGGAGAGCTCCGACGAGCGTGAGAAAGCCCTGCTCATCGGCTGTGACGCGATAGAACTCATAATCATCGCCACTCACACCGGTGTAGGGATTCATCAGCCCGTCGATTTGGTGGGTCGTTCCGTGTTGGAGAACCTGTCCTCCGATGCCTGTCCATCGGCGCATTTCAGTCGAGACGGGTGAGTTTTTTGTGATGCGGACGGTTTCCGAAACACCACCGTTGTAGATGCCCGACCAGTCCCGGTATTCAGGAATCAGGCTGATGGTGAAGGGGACTTTCAAGTCGGTGAGGACATTGCCCAGCGATTTGAGAGTCGGAATGTCTGAAACGGCCGCCACATCCTCGATTCGGAAGAAGGCGCGCTGATTCTCCGCGTGATTGATTCCCAGCATATCGTGCAGAAGATCCGAAAATGCCAGTGAGCGGTTTTCGAATGTCGTTGAGATCATCGGCATGTCGGCGACGAACCAGAATTTTCCGCTCTGCACGATGTAGGGCCACTCGGTGCCGCCTTGGTCAAGACACACTGCACGGACAACGGCTTTCGACGGCTCGGTAATGCGAACGCGGCTTAAACCTACGTCGAACGGGTCCTTCTCCAGCTTGGTGTTCTTATAAACAACCGTGGGGTGTTTCTCGCTAGAGTAAGACTCAAGCTGAAATCCGTAGCGATCGGTGAATTGTGTGCGCGGTGCGTAGGTCGAAAGGTCCCAAGCATAACGCCACAGGTTCACACCCATCCACACGAACGGCTTCACGGTGTTCTCCAGATCGGTCTGGAATGCCGCAGGCAGTGGCGATTCGTTCCACACGGAGGCGACATAAAATGCCGCGTCATTTGCGGCGATGTCACCAGATTTGTAATTCGCCAATGGCGTGCGGGTCACTTTGGCGTCAAAGTGCCCGAGTTGGTTTTGCAGCTTGAGGGAGTATATTTCCCCCAGCCAACCCCACTGGCCCTCGTTGTCATAGACGACGAGGATGTTAGGAGTCGCAGGCAGTGTTTGGCTCTGCATTGGGGGCGGTGCGAGCAAAACCACAGCGGTTGCGACCAAGGCGATGAGGCATCCGCAAGGAATGACCATCGAGAGCGAGGGGCGTCTTTTATTTTTGGTTTTTGCAATCATAGTTTTTTTGTTTCTGCCGCACCCTCGCGGCACGTGATGCCACTTGCCATGGGGTCAAAGCCCAAGAGTTCCCTGCGGCGAACGGAAAAATCTTTATGTTATGGCGGATTTCGCATCCGATCCGCCCACTCGATTCCGGATTTTGCATACGTCTCTTCACTTTCAACTCGATGCCACCTGCGCTGGCACACGCGCGCGGGCGGCAACATTTCGCACGCTGCACAACGAGGTTCGCACACCCCTCTTCATGCCCGTGGGCACTCATGCGACCGTCAAGGCGCAGACGCCTGATTTTCTACACGACTCCGGCTCGCAGATCCTGCTGGCGAATACCTACCACCTCTTGCTGCGTCCCAGTGCGGAGGTCTTTCGCAGTGTGGGAGGGATTCATCGGTTCATGAGTTGGGAGCGTTCGGTGCTCACCGATTCCGGTGGATTTCAGATTTTCTCGCTGCCGCATTCCCGCTCCATGAGCGAGGTGGGCGCGGTTTTTCAGAGCTACCTCGATGGTCGCACGATTGTTCTCAGTCCCGAGCTGAGCATCGAGACGCAGAAGGCTATCGGCAGCGATATCATGATGGTGCTCGACCAGTGCGTGCCTTCCACGGTGGATGAGGCCACGGCGCGGCAGGCGATGGAACTCACTCACCGCTGGGCGGCCCGGAGCCTTGCGGCGCGGGGCGACTCTCGGCAGGCGATGTTTGGAATTGTGCAGGGTGCGTTGAACCAGTCCCTGCGACGTGCAAGCGCCGAGGCGCTTGGTGCGATGGCCTTCGACGGATTCGCCATCGGCGGCCTCGCTGTGGGGGAGGGGAAAAGTGAGCGCGAAGACACCTGTGAATTCACCGCCGCGCTCCTGCCGCAAGACAAGCCCCGCTATCTCATGGGGGTCGGCACGCCGCTTGACATCCTTGAAGCGGTCCACCGCGGCGTGGATATGTTCGATTGCATCATCCCCACACAAGTCGCACAACGCGGCGGGGCCTTCACCTCGCGCGGGTTTCTCCAACTGCGGCGCGGCATTTACAAGACAGCGAAGGAACCCTTGGATCCGGGTTGCGCCTGCCCTACTTGCGCGAAGTTTTGCCGTGCTTATTTGCACCACCTCACGAAATGCAAGGAGACACTGGGTTGGCAACTGATCGGCCAGCATAACATTTACTTCTACCATCAGCTCATGGCCGAAATCCGGCAGAGCATTCTCGAGGGCAGGTTTCTGCCGCTCTACGAGGAGAAGCGGGCCTTTCTTGCGGTGGATGATTTGGACAATCCCGTGACGCCGATGCGGCGGAATCCCCCACGTTCGCTCACGCTCGGGGAATACAAAATCCACACTGCTATCGAGGGCTTTTCCAGCATTCTGCATGTGAGCTCGGGCGAGATCATGCATTCGCGGACGCCGCCGATGGATGAAGCCCGAAGCCTGTATATCGAGCAATCCCGCCTCGCCTCTCGTTTGCATGATGAAACCGATGAGCGACTTGTGATCTGGGATGTCGGCCTTGGCGCAGCGGCGAATGCCATGGCGGCGGTCGAGTGTTTTGAGTCGGCCGCGAGCGAAGGAAGGGCCCGTCCCATGCACATCGTGAGTTTTGAGAATGACCTGGATTCGTTGCGGCTGGCTTTGAAGAACAACGACAGCTTCCCCTATCTGCGCCACGCCGGGCCTCCGGCCGTGTTGAAAGATGCCCGCTGGCATTCGAAGCGGCATGAGGGGCTTTCGTGGGAGCTTCATGAAGGGGATTTCCTGGAGCTTCTGAGCTCCGCCAAGCCGCCGGACCTTGTATTTTATGACATGTTCTCCGGAAAAACCTGCGCGGCTGCTTGGACCGAAGAGGCCTTTCGAGCGATGCTCGCCGTTTGCGGTGCGCGTGATGTCGAGCTATTCACCTACACGTGCTCCACCGCCTCCCGTGTCGCCATGCTGGGAGCCGGGTGGGGGGTGGCCCGCGGGCGGAATGCCGGCGACAAGGAGGAGACGACCATTGCCTTCACCCACTTGGACAAGGCCTGCCAGCGCGGACGCGATGTTCTGGCTGCCGAGTGGCTCAAAAAATGGAATCGCTCGGCGGCGAAATTTCCGCCAGGCCTTGATGAGGCTGGGCGCAGAGACTTCGAAACCATGATCCGCACGTTGCCACAGTTTGCAGGCATGGATTTGCTGTGAGAATCGCCTCCTGCATTGCGAAATACTCGCGGCTCGGACAAGCTCAAGCCCCATGCGAAATGTCGTCATTCTCGGAGCCACGGGCTCGATCGGCCAAAGCGCGCTGAAAGTGGCAAGGGATCTTCCTGATCGCATGCGCGTAGTCGGGATGTCCGCCCATTCGAACGCCGAGGGACTGGCTTCTCTCGTCCGCGAGTTTCCGGAGGCAAAGACGGTCATTTCAAATAGTCCCGATGGTGTGCATCGTCTTGTTGAACTTGCCACGCTGCCCGAAGCCGATCTGGTCCTTGTTGCCATCGTGGGAACGGCCGGGCTGCGTCCTGCATTGGCGGCGATCGAAGCGGGAAAAGACATCGCCGTAGCCAGCAAGGAAATCCTGGTCATGGCCGGCGAGATCGTGATGGAAGCCGCGCGGCGCAAAGGTATTCGTGTGCTGCCGGTTGATAGCGAACACAGCGCCATTTTTCAATGCCTCGCAGGACGCGATGCCTCCAGCGTTCGGCGACTCATCCTGACCTGCTCGGGTGGGCCGTTTCGCAAAACGCCGGCGGCGGAGTTGCAACATGTAACCCCCGAGATGGCCCTCCGGCACCCGACCTGGAAAATGGGGCGCAAGATCACGCTCGATTCCGCCACCCTTTTCAACAAGGCGCTCGAAATGATCGAGGCCCGCTGGCTTTTCGACATCGCCATGGATCGCATCGAGGTGGTCATCCACCCGCAAAGCATCGTGCACTCCATGGTCGAGTTTGTGGACCGGTCGATTCTGGCCCAACTCAGCCCATCCGATATGTGCCTGCCCATCCAATATGCTGTGACATGCCCCGAGCGGGTTGCAAACTCGCTCCGCCCGCTGGATTTCGCCTCCCTTGGCAGCTTGGACTTCGAAGCCCCCCGCCGCACGGATTTCCCGGCACTCGACCTCGCCGCCGAAGTCGGCACGCGCGGCGGCACGCACCCCGCCGTCCTCAATGCCGCCAATGAAGTCGCCGTCGAGGCTTTCCTCTCCGGCCGCCTCGCCTTCCCTGGAATCTGGAAACTGGTCGCCAAAGTTTTGGAAAAATGCCCCCATGTGGAGCACCCGTCCCTCGACGAGCTTCTGGCCACCGACGCCGAAGCGCGCCGCCTTGCCTGGTCTCATCTCGCCCCATTGACGAGCCAAGTGCGGAAGCCGGAAGCGTGATGCGTGCCGCCTCTGCCGTGGCCCATCGACCGCTTTCCACTCCAGCTCGCAGTGATCTTCCCTCGAAAAAGTGTGGAGGGGCTTTTTTGTTAATCGGGTTTATGG
>JBAWVX010000052.1:0-16166 GCA_037147075.1 bacterium | reverse complement strand
TGGACTACGAATCCCCCCAGAACCATAAACCCGATTAACAAAAAAGCCCCTCCACGCTTTTTCGAGGGAAGATCACTTGGGACAAAAATATCCCTCCGCCCTGCCCGATTTCAAGAATCTTCTGAGCGGCATCTCCCGCCTCTCGATCCCTCCCTCCTTATCCACGCCAAGCCTCGACTTGCTCCTGCCGGAAAAAGACCGCCCCGTGCTCGCCTCTGCCATCAAGCACAAGTGCCAAGCCCTCCTTACCGGCGACAAAACCCATTTCGGTCGACTCTACGCCCAAACCATCGCTGGCGTGTCCATCCACTCGCCGCAAAGTCTTGCTGAACTCCTCACGGGCGCGAGTGGGGCGAAGACGGATGCCGTCTAACTGCAACAGTGCGATGCCCGTTCGTTGCTCTACAGCGAGAGCGTTTGCATGGCTGGGACCAGGTTTTTCGTGATCGATGCCATGGCCTCGAAATCCAGCGTGTCCACAGTGTCGGTGAGCTTGTGGTAGTTCGGATTTCGGAAGAGGACGGTGTCGGTGAGCATCAAGGCGGGGAAGCCCTCGACCCAGTAACAGAGGTGGTCGGATAAGCTCGTTTCGGGCATGACGCGCGGGAGAGTGGGCATTGAAAGTCCGGGTGAAAATGCCGAGTCAAAGCGTGCAAGCAGTGCCCCCGAGGTTTTGTAGCCAACGATAGCGATGTAGTTGCCAGTGGTTGGGATAAATCCTCTTGAGTGCATAAGATCCTCTGCGTTCTCGGGCATGCCATAGAGCGTGGGCAACTCCTGCGAACCGGGCTCGTTTGAACCTCAAAACGGATTATTGACAGGAGGACAGGATGGAAAGAATCGGAGCGCAGCGGAGAAAGACTGCCGAAGGCAGCCCACCGGGTGAGCGCGAGCGAGTCAATTCACAGAAAAAGCCGTAGCCGTTTTTTGATATCGCAATTTTTTTCCACCACATCGAAGCGTAAACTACTCATCCTCTGTGATCTTTGACTCGTTCGCTCCCGCTCACTCGCCCTGCGGGCCAACCTCCGGTTGCTCGTTCTCGCACCTGCCCCGGTGCTCGATTGTGGTTAAATCTGCTGGATCCGGGTTGAACCCGCACGAAACGACTTTTTTCAAAACCTGAATTCGGGTTGATGAGGTATGGAATTCTGTAATCCTTTCCAATGGGAGTCTCTCAATTCTGGAGTGTCTTCCGCCGGGAGAGATATTTTCTGCAGGCTTTCTTTGGAGCCTCCGGATTGTGGAACGTATGAATGCGGATTTTGCCAAGTCATGTCGGGCATGATAACCAGGAAAGTGTTCTTATTATTCTTTTGAAAACTGTCATCCACTGGTTCCGCCGCGATCTTCGCCTCACGGACAATACCGCTCTCCATGCCGCTTCCCTCTCGGCGCAGCAGGTTGTGCCTGTTTACATCCTGAGTGATTGGAAAAAAAAGCACCGTTGGACGGGACCGAACCGCCAGCAATTTCTCTGTGGCTGCCTGCGCTCGCTGGATGCGAACCTGCGGGCGATTGGCTCTTACTTGTTCCTGCGCCAGGGCGAGGCTTTGGCGGAGCTTGAAAAACTGGTTTTCGAAACCCGTGCCGAGGCGATTTTTTTCAACCGGGACCCCGATCCCTTCGGGCGTTTGGTCGAGGAGAGGCTTGAGAAAATGGGGCAGCGTCTGGGCATTACGATCAAGCCTTTCAAGGATGTCGCCATCCACGAGCGGCGCGAGGTTTTAACGGGAACCGGCGACACCTTTCGCGTCTTCACACCCTACTCCAAAGCATGGGAGAAATTGGCCAAGCCACCCCTCGCTCCGCGCGTCCAGACTCTGGCAACACCGGGTGGTTGCGAGTCCCTTCTGTTACCCGACAATTCGTATTGGGATTTGCCGGAGGCTGCGGGAGGCGTTCTCGAGGCCGGAGAGAAGGCAGCCCGTTTGCGCATGAAGAAGTTTTTGGAGCATGGCATTTCCCACTACGGTGAGCTTCGCGATCTTCCGGCAGGCGACGGCACCTCGAGGCTCTCGCAGGATCTCCGTTTGGGATTGCTCTCGATCCGCGAACTCCACGAGGAATGCCTGAAAGTGGCATCGTCTCTGGAAGCCAAGGCGCGTGCCAGCGTGATGAAATACATCGCCGAGTTGGTGTGGCGCGAATTCTACATGCAGATCCTCTGGAATTACCCCGAAGTGCTGGAGCAGGAATTCAATCCGAAATACCGGGGAATGGTGTGGCCGGGAAGCCTGGTAAATCTCCAGCGATGGCAGGATGGCGAAACCGGTTTTCCCATCGTGGATGCCGCCATGCGGGAACTCCGCGAAACCGGGTTCATGCACAACCGCACACGGATGATCACTGCCATGTTTCTGACCAAGGACCTTCACCTCGACTGGCGGCATGGCGAGTCCTATTTCATGCAAATGCTCACCGACGGAGAGATCGCCAGCAACAATGGAGGGTGGCAGTGGAGCGCCGGGACGGGTGCCGATGCCGCACCGTATTTCCGCATTCAAAACCCATGGAGCCAAACCAAACGCTTCGACCCGGAGGGTATCTACATCAAGCGTTGGATTCCCGAACTCCGCGATGTCGATCCGGCCAAATTCCAAGATCCACCCGCGCCGGGTCTGCGTCTCGCCAAGGGCTACCCGCCCCCGGTTTTGGATCACTCGGTGGCGAGGGACATCACCCTGGAGTTGTTCAAGGCCACGCAACCCTAATCCAAGATGTCCGAGGCCCTGCCGATCTACGACCTCGATGAGGAGATCATTTCCGCCCTCTCGCGCGGCAATCGGCTGATCTTGCAGGCTCCCACCGGATCAGGCAAATCAACGCAAGTTCCACAGATGCTGTTGGACGGTGAGATTCTCGCGGGAGGGCGTTGCGTGATTTTGCAACCCCGGCGCCTTGCCGCTCGCATGCTGGCGACCCGTGTGGCCTCCGAGCGTTCCTGCCGGCTGGGTGGCGAGGTGGGCTACCAGATCCGTCTCGACAATGTTTCTTCGACAGAGACGAAGATTCTCTTCGTCACCGAGGGCATCCTGCTCCGCCAGATGCTCGCCGATCCCCTGTTGGGGGGCATTTCCACGTTGGTTTTCGATGAATTCCATGAGCGCCATCTGTATGGCGACATCACCCTGGCGAGGGCTCTCGATTTGCAGGACACGGTTCGCCCGGACCTGAAGATCGTCGTCATGTCGGCCACCCTCGATGGAGCGGAGTTGAGGGAATACCTCGAGCCGACGGAAATGCTGACCTCCGAGGGCCGCACGTTTCCCGTCGAGATCAGCCATCTCTCGCACGATCCGAAAGACGATCCGGTCTGGGAGACGGCGACGGATGCGGTTGCGGAGCACTATGAGGAGACCGAAGGCGATGTGTTGGTCTTTATGCCTGGGGCCTATGAAATCCAACGAACCATCCGCGAATTGCAGGCGCGGCTAGGTGGGCGCTGCGCCGTCCTGCCTCTTCATGGCGAACTCCCTGCCGCCGAGCAGGACCGGGCGGTGAACCGCTCGCAGGGACGGAAGATCATTGTTTCGACAAATGTCGCCGAGACCTCTCTGACGATTGATGGCGTCACACTGGTCGTGGATTCCGGTTTGGCGCGGGTGGCGCGCTATGATCCGAACCGCGGAATCAACACCCTGCTCATCGAAAAGGTCAGCGTCGCCTCCGCCGCCCAGCGGGCAGGTCGCGCCGGGCGAACCGCTCCCGGCCATTGCGTGCGCCTCTGGACCGAGCGCGACCATGCCCGGCGTCCTCTGCGCGAACTCCCGGAGGTCAAGCGCCTCGACCTGTCCGAGACCCTTTTGAGCCTCAAAGCCTCTGGCGTTGAAGATCTGCAGTCTTTCCGCTGGATCGAGCGTCCCGAGCCCCAGGCTCTGGCCCGCGCGGAGACACTGCTTCGCGATCTCGGTGCCTTGAATGCTGCGGGCGAGATCACCCCCATCGGGTGCCGGATGCTGAATTTTCCTGTCCATCCCCGTTACGCCCGCATGTTCATTGCAGCGGAGGAGCTGGGCTGCGTAAGGGCGGCCGCCTTGATCGCCGCGCTCACGCAGACCCGCTCGATGCTGCTGAGGGTGGATAAAAAAACTGAGGACGAGCGAGCTGAGATCTTCAGCGGTGGCACATCGGACTTCCTCGTCCTGATGCGAGTCTTCGAGTGGGCCAAAGCCCGTGACTTCCGGATGAACGAATGCCGCAGTCTGGGCATCCACTCCGACTCCGCGCGGCAGGTGGCGAAGATTTTCGAGCAGTTTTTGGACATCGCACACTCCGAGGCTCTGCTGCTCGAAGACACGCCGCCGAGAGACTCTGATATCGCAAAATGTGTGTTGGCCGGCTTCGCGGATCAAGTCGGTGTCCGGCGTGGCGCAGGAACGCTGGTGTGCGACATCGTGCATGGACGGCGTGGCCTCCTCGCCCGACAGAGCGTCGCCTGCGCGAGTTCGCTCCTCGTCGCTGCCGAGATCGCCGAGATAGAGGGCCGCGATGGCGATGCCCGCGTGCTACTGAGCCTCGCCACCGAAATCGAGGAGTCCTGGTTGCGCGACATGTTCCCACAGGATTTCTCGGAGAGTGCCGAGCATTTTTTTGACAAAAGCCAAAACCGCGTCGTGGTGCGGCGTGCGAAGGTCTATCGCGATCTTGTTTTGGAAACCCGCGACCGCGATGCCGAACCCGGCCCTGCCGCCGCATCCTGTCTGGCCGACCAAGTGCTTGAGGATCACCTTCGCCTCAATGGCTGGGACGATGCCGTCGAACAATGGATGCACCGCGTCAATTTCCTGGCGCGGCTTTGCCCAGAGCAAAACCTCCCGCCGATGGGCGCGGAGGAGAGACACCATGTCATTCTCCTGGTCTGCGAAGGCGCGGTTTGCTACCGCGATATCAAAGACGCCGCCGTTTTGCCCCATGCAAAATCGCTGCTCACGTGGGAGCAACAGCAGTTCGTCGAGAAGCACGCACCCGAGCGCATCGAGCTGCCAGGCGGTCGCAGGGCAAAGGTGACTTATGCCCAGACGGCTGATCCATTTCTCTCCGCGCGCATCCAGGACTTCTATGGGGTTGCGGATGACATCAAAATCGCGCTCGGTCGCCACGCTTTGACGCTTCACATCCTCGCCCCGAGCCACCGCCCTGTGCAGGTGACACGCAGTTTGAAGTCATTTTGGTCGGATACGTATCCGACCTTGAAGCAACAGCTCCAGCGCCAGTATCCGAAGCACGAGTGGCGTTGAAAATCAGCGTCCGATCAAGCCGTGATTTGCGTAGGCGGTCCCCAAGCCGGCGAGCAAGAGAAACTCGGCCATGCTGATCGGACCGCTGGATTGCACGAGCGTTCCCTCGGTGGTGCGCTTCTGGGAGAGCACGATCGGAGGCAGGTGCCGGGCGATGATCTCCGCCTTGGGGAGTTTCGAGACATCCATTTGTTTTTTCAAATCCGGCATCATGGCCGCTCCAAAACGAATAAGCGGCAAGAGGGAATCATAAACCCGCGTAAAGACCGTGCGAGTGTCAATGTAGCAGAAAGCCTCGTTCGCAGACTGCAGGCTTGGCTCAGCCAGTTTAAAATCCGTTGAGTCCCGGAGCGTCCCCGCGCTGCTGGCTGTGGCAGCATTGAGGACGGTTTGCGGATCCAGTCCCAAAAGGAGAAATCCGTCCATCTGCACGATGTCGATCGAGACGTAGCCTGTCGGAATGGAATAAAGAATGCGCTTGCTTTGCTCCCGACGCGAGGCGCCAGGCAGTGTGCCGAGAGTTTCTGAGAGAAAGGCCGAGGAGCGGGCCTCATCCTTGACGGTAAGCGCGACCAGAGGGTTAGGCGCCATGTTTCCATCCGGCCAGTTGGCCAGAAGCGCGCATTCCGGGCCGTAGGCGTTTCCTGCCGCCTCCGCGATCGGCTTTGCGAGGGCCGAGATCTCCGGGTGGATCTCAGCCAATCCCTCTGCCAGACGCGGCAGGGCTGAAAAATTCAGGGCAAAATCCAGAAATGCCGTCGTGTCCTTTTGAGTGAGCGCCAAGGCTGGATGTGTGAGCTTGGGCAGGGAATCCGACGATGAAGAGCGGAGAACAAAAATCGCATCGCGCTGAAGCAGACCGTCGAACTTGAGGGATCCACCGACGGCCTCGGCGGACTTGATTTCCTCAACCTGCGAAGGGATTGGCTGCGCGCCCGCCGCACGGCCCAGAGCCAGCAGGGAATCCAAGGCCATCTCGGGCTTGAGGAAAAACATGATCTCGGGGTCTGTCGGCAATTGAGCCTGGACCTTAAGAAACTTGGGATTCGTTTTAAGCGAGGGCTCCAACGAATTTCCAACGGAGCGGTCAAGGGCGGTTTTCAAATCCTCCAAGCCTGTGGCCAGAAAGCCCCAGCGCCCGGCTGCGGCGGAGTAAAGCGTCATGTCACCGTGGCGGGTGGCGAGGATGTCAAGCCCATTATGCGTCTCCTGTGCCGGTTCCTGTGCACCGCCGGGCAGTTCTTTTCTCAGGCGTGCCACCGCCGCGTCGAAGTCTTTGCGCCCTCCCCAAAACTGAAATCCCAGGAGGATATGAACTCCCTCGCCAGAGCCTTTGGTCGCTGCCAGAAAAATATTTCCAGGCTTCAGCCCAGCCAACAGGCCGCCGATATCGGAGGTCGTGGCCGATTCCTTGAAATTTTTCAGCGGCAGTTCCAGGAAAGCCTGCATCTCAGGGTCCGCTGCGACCTGGGCAAGCGCCGTGCCGATCCAGCGAAAACCCGTGCGTGGGATGTTCGGGATATTGACGAAGAGCATGGTGTCTTGAGGAGCCAACACCGCAGCTTGAGCCTCGCCCCCGGTGCGCTTGAACAAAATGACGCCGATGAGCACGAGCAGGCCAGCTATGAGAAGGCCAAGAGAGATTTTCTTCATGGGGTGTTCAGCTAAGGCCAAATACGTTGACAGGGCAAGGCTGTGCGAACAGGGTGACGGTCTATGGAAACTTCCAAATTCGAAAAATACCTGCAACCCGCCCGCGACAGCTACAATCGCGAGAATCTGCGCCTCCTCTCCGACGTCTGCCTCTATCTGGGATTCCTCTCGATCATTGCCTCCGTGGCGACCTGGTTCACCGCCTCCCGCGAGAACCGCGCCTATGGCGAACGTTTCGGTATTTTTATCGGCCTCTGGGTGCCGAGCTTCTTCATCCTCTCCAACCGCCTCTCACGAAAAGCCGATGAGTTGGTCGAAGTGGTTGTCGAGGACGAGTAGGATTGCCTCCCCCCGCCACCGATCTGGGGGTCTGGCACCTGCTTGGGGTCTCACAAGCGAGCTTGAAAAAAACTGCCGGTGGGCCACTTGAAATCCCGGCGGTCGATTGTATTTTTCGTTCGCATGAAAAAGTCATTGCTTGTTTCCATGCTCTGTCTCCCGATGTTTCTGGCATCTGCGGCGGAGCCTACTACAACACAACCGACATCCCTCCGGCAGTTGAGCGACTCGTTTGCGGCCGTCTTCGAAAAAGCCGCCCCCTCTGTGGTGGTCATCGAGGCTAGGCAGGTCGCTGAAAATCCCGTCTCTGGCTTGCCCGGCGGCCTGGAATTTTTCTTTCGCGGTCCGAATGGTGTTCCTTACAGGGTCGTTCCTGAGACGGAGTCCAGACAAGACACTCCGCCGAGCATCGGTTCGGGCTTCATTTTCACGAAAGATGGGCACATCATCACAAACAACCATGTGGTGGCCGATGCCGATCAGATCACCGTCAAGCTGCGCGATGGACGCCGTTTCAATGCCGACTTGGTCGGAAGAGATGAGCGTAGCGATGTCGCTGTGCTCAAAATCAACGCCTCGGACCTCAACGTAGCCGCCCTGGGAGACAGTGACGCGGTGCGAGTGGGCGAACTGGCCTTTGCCATTGGCACTCCCATGGAGCTGCCCTACACGTTCACCTCGGGCATCATCAGTGCGAAAGGTCGCACCCTCGGCCTCGGCGGCTACTATGACGAATACCTCCAGACCGACACCTCGATCAATCCGGGCAACAGCGGTGGACCTCTCTGCGACATCGATGGCCGCGTAGTCGGGATCAATACCCTCATCAGTGGAATCAATCGCGGAGTCGGCTTTGCCATTCCGATCAACACAGCAAAAAAAATCGCCGATCAGTTGATGAGCCAAGGCCGTGTGAGTCGTCCTTGGCTGGGCATTTCCATTGGAAGCCTGGAGGAAGACGCACAGCTCCGGCAACTTTTCCCCGGCATCGAGCAGGGCGTCGTGCTGCGCGGCATCGAGCCTGGTGCCCCGGCCCAGCGAAGCGATCTGATCCCGGGGGATGTCATCACGAAAGTCGATGGCAAGCCGGTGAGCAAATCCTCCGACCTCCAGCGCGAAATCCTGGGGAAACAGATCGGCCAAATCGTGCAACTCGAAATTTGGCGCAAAGGCCGCACTCTGCGCGTCGGCGTTCAGACAGGCGAGCAGCCGGATAAATTTGTGCGGGCCTCGATCAAGCCGTCACCACGCAAAAACCCCCAACCTACGACTCCAGGGAACAGCGACCAGCCTTCTGGTCCAGGCCTCACCGTGAGAGATGCCACGCCGGCACTCTTGCAGGAGATGAAAATTCCGCGGCGACAAGGCGGCGGTGTGGTTGTGACACAAGTCGCGCCCCAGAGTGCTGCGGCGGCCGCTGGCCTTGAGCGCGGAGACATTATCACCGAGGCAGGAGGGCGTCCAATTCTCGGAACAAAGGATCTCGACGCGGTCCTTCGAGGCATGGATGGTGAACGAGGCCTTCTCCTACTCCTCGAGCGCGCTGGGCAAAAGACGTTTGCTATCCTCAAACCTTGAAGTGGCAACAGACCGCTCCCTACGAATCGGCTGGCGATTTGTTACGAGAAATTTCTAAAAAAAATCTTTCCACACGTCTCGATCCCTAATTGGATCGGAATGTGTCGTCGGCTTGCCGTTTTTATTCAGGTTTTTTCAAGTATCTCACCCCCATCTGCCCATCGGCGTTTTTATTTGTCTGCGGCGTGATGGATTGCCGGGCTACCGATGCTCAACCGGCTGAGGAGATTCACAGGATTGCCGACATGTTCCAACCTCTCTCGCGCCCTGCGGAGTTGTTGCTGGAGCCCACTCGTCTCGTGCTCCTTGTTAGTCTCGGTATTTTTATCGTTGTTCTCGCTGTTCTCGTCTACGTGCTTCTCAAGTTCCGGCCTCGCAGCCCGGAGGACCACCTCGAAGAGCCCCCCCAGGTCTATGGCAGCTACAACATCGAGATGGCATGGACGGTCATTCCCTGCCTCATCGTTTTCGTGCTCGTTCTCGTCTCGTCCCGATCCATCGTCGAAATTCAAAACCATCCCATGCCTGAGGATGCCCTGAAAATTCGTCTTATCGGACACCAATGGTGGTGGGAGGTCCAGTATCCCGAGCTCGGCATCATGACGGCCAATGAAATCCATGTTCCCGTGAGCACACGAGATGGCAAACCAAATCCCACCCATCTGATTCTCGAATCCGCCGACGTCATTCACAGCTTTTGGGTGCCACAGCTCGCTGGCAAGACCGATCTCATACCCAACCGAATCAACAACACGTGGATCGAACCCTTCAAAACCGGCGTCTATCTGGGGAACTGCGCCGAGTATTGCGGCACGCAACATGCAAACATGCTCCTCCGGGTCATCGTCCAAACTCCGGAAGCCTTCCAAAAATGGGCTGAAAACCAGAAACAACTTCCTGCGGAGCCTCAAGAAGCCCTCGCGATGAAGGGCAAAAGCGACTTTTTCGACCTCTCCTGCATTTCCTGCCATCAAATCGACTCGACCCCAGCCGAAGGCGTTTTTGGTCCTGACCTGACCAAGTTTGCAACCCGCCAAACCCTCGGCTCGGGAGTGGCTGCGAACACCCCGGAAAATCTTCGCAATTGGCTCCTGAAGCCAGATGCGCTCAAACCCGGTTGCTACATGCCGGACATGAAACTCTCGCCGCAGCAACTGGACTCGCTCGTGGCTTACCTTCAAACCCTCAAGTAACGACGCAGCAGCATGGCACACGACATCACCATCGAGGAGAACTACCGAATGCCCGAGCCCGTCCGGGCGGGGGTGGAAACTGGTTCCCTGACGCGCATCATTCAAGAGCTCGTCTTCACGGTGGACCACAAAAAGCTCGGCCTGATGTATATCGCCGCAGGGCTTTTGTTTTTTGTGCTGGCGGGCTTGCTCGCCTGCCTCATCCGCATTCAATTGGCTGTGCCGAACAACCACTTCCTGCCGCCGGATGTCTTCAACCAAAGCTTCACCATGCACGGCACGACCATGGTTTTCCTGGTGGGAATGCCCATCGCCTTTGGATTCGCGAATTACCTGGTGCCTTTGATGATTGGAGCGAGGGACATGGCTTTTCCCCGTCTGAATGCCTTTGGATTCTGGGTTTTCTTGTTCAGTGGACTCTTTTTGTATTTCAGCTACATCGCAGCGCCCGGCCTCTATGCCGCCGGTGCGGCGCCGGATGTGGGGTGGTTTGCGTATTCCCCACTGACCACCAAGGCCTTCTCGCGCGGCCACAGCACGGATTACTGGACTCTCTCGCTCCTCCTCGGCGGCATCGGCAGCGTGGCAACGGCTTTGAATGTTCTTGTGACCGTTTTTTGCATGCGCTGTCCCGGGATGACACTCGGACGCTTGCCAATTTTTGTCTGGTGTATGGTGGTCATGGCCTTCCTCGTGATTCTGGCTCTCCCTTGCCTGTCCGCCTGTCAGATCATGATTTCGTTGGACCGCTACCTTGGGGCGAAATTTTTCGACACCCAGTCAGGCGGTGACGCGGTGCTGTGGCAGCATTTCTTTTGGATTTTCGGCCATCCCGAGGTCTACATCCTGATCATGCCGGCCTTCGCGATCACGTCCGAGGTGATCCCGGTTTTCTCGAGGAAGCCTATTTTTGGCTACCCGATCATGGTCGCGGCAGTCGTGGCTATCGCATTCATCAGCTTGGGTGTGTGGGCGCATCACATGTTCACCGTAGGAATGGTTTCTTTGGCGAACGCCTTTTTCGTCACCTCGACTCTGCTCGTCTCGATTCCAACCGGCATTAAAATTTTCAATTGGCTTGCAACGATGTATGGCGGGAAATTGCGTTTTGACCTCCCGCTGATTTTTTGCATCGGATTCCTTTTCCAATTCCTCGTGGCTGGTCTGACAGGCGTGATGCTGGCGGTGGCTCCTTTCGATTGGCAATTAAGTGACTCGTATTTCGTGGTGGCCCACTTTCACTACGTCCTGATTGGCGGTCTTCTCTTTACGATTTTCGCGGGGATCTACTATTGGTATCCGAAGGCCTTCGGCAAAATGCCCGATCACACTTTGGGAATGTGGCATTTTTGGCTCTTCACGGTTGGCTTCCACATCACATTCCTACCGCAGCATTTCCTCGGATTTCTTGGAATGCCGCGAAGAATTTATACGTATCAGGCTGATCGTGGATGGGATACGATGAATCTGATTTCAACGGTCGGCGTGATTTTTCAGGTGGCTGGCATCCTTTTCTTCGTCTTCAACCTGATTTACTCTTTCATCCGTGGTAAAAAATCCGGCGATGATCCGTGGGATGGCTGGACCCTTGAATGGGCAACCACTTCACCGCCACCAGAATATAATTTTGCCAAATTCCCGGAAGTCAAAAGCCGCCGCCCACTGTGGGATGCCAAGCACCCTGAAGATCCAGACTGGAAACACGAATGAACTCCGCCACCACAGACAATCCAGCCGACTGGAAATTGCCTTCTGCGAGGAAACTCGGCATCCTGACACTCATTCTGGCGGAATCCGCGCTGTTCACGATTTTCGTCGTGGCGTATCTTTTCTACATCGGCAAAAGCCTCAACGGACCATATCCCTCGGACGTGCTGGAGTTTCCTCTCCTCGGTTCTCTGGCGCTTTTCAGCAGCAGCGGCACGATTTTCATGGCCGAGCGCTGCCTGCATGCGGGCAATAAACCGGGCTTCTCCCTTTGGTGGGGCATCACAGCTGCTCTCGGGATTTATTTTCTCTACTTTACCGGTTCAGAATGGCATCACTTGATTTTTGAAAAAAATCTGATGATCGCGACGAACACTTTCGGAACCACTTTTTACTCCCTTGTCGGTCTTCATGCCTTCCACGTCATTGTAGGTGTTGTCCTGCTCCTTGGCATTTTCATCGCTGCCATACGCGGTCGCCTGCAACCTGGGCACACCGAGCATGTCGAGGCCATTTCCTACTACTGGCACTTCGTCGATTGCATCTGGATCGTTGTTCTGGGCGTAGTCTACATCCTCAGTGTCCGCTTCCAACCATGAAAAACCACGATCAGGAAGACTCCAAATTTGTCGAACTTCCCGAACCCACGGCCTGGCCGATCATCGCCGCATTTGCGCTGACACTGCTTTTCGCCGGTTTGGTCACCAGCTTATTCGTGACTTTGATCGGAGTGATAGTCGCCCTCATTGGTTTTGCGGGATGGTTTTTTGATGTTTTTCCACATCCCAGACACGTTTCCGTGCCCATCGAAGAGGCTCCCCACCCTCAAACCACGGCGCGATCCATTCAATTTCTTAAAGTCGGCCAGCGAGGACATCGCATGCACCTGCCAGTGGAAGTTCCGCCCCTTATTTCCGGTATCAAAGGCGGTATTGTCGGGGCCATAGCCATGGCGATTCTGGCATGTTCTTGGGGATTTTTTAAGTATCACAGTATCTGGTATCCGGTGAATCTGCTGGCTGCTGCCGCCGTGCCTGACCTCGCCGATGCCACACAAGCCGCCCTCTCCCAGTTCCACCTCATGGGTTTCATCGTAGCCTTGATCAGCCACGGCGCCGTCTCGATCATGATCGGTCTTCTCTACATCGTTCTCTTGCCGATGCTTCCAGCGAAATTCGAGTGGTTCTGGGGTGGCATCATGACCCCGTTGATCTGGAGCGGTTTTCTTTTTGCCACCATCCGCTTTGTGAATCCCGCACTCGCCGTGCACGTGGACTGGCCTTGGTTCATCGTTTGTCAAGTGGCTTTCGGCATGGTGTGTGGCTATGTCGTTTTCAAAGAGGAAAAAGTCGAAACCATGCAGTCCCTCTCACTCGCCGCCAAACTCGGCATCGAAGCCCAGGAGGAAAACCCATGAAACGCACCCTCCTCCTCCTACTCCCGCTCCTTGGCCTGATTTCCTGCAAACCCCCAGGAAAACCCACGCTCGCTGAGAAATGGAGGTCGCCAGCGGATGTGCAAGGTTTCACCAATCTCTACAAGCAGAATTGTATCGCCTGCCACGGCGATGGCAAATCGATCGCCGGTTCGATCACGCTCAAAAATTCACTGTATCTCGCCATCGTTTCTGAAGAAAAGCTGCGCTCCGTCATTGCCAATGGGGTCCCTGGGCACAATATGCCTGCCTTTTCCAAGAAAAACGGCGGCTCGCTCTCCGAGGAGCAAATCGATACTCTCGTCAAGGGCCTCATGGCTTGGACGGACGCCTCGAAACTCCCCGCTGCGCCACTCCCGCCCTACAGTGCCCCGCTCGGCGACGTCGCTGCCGGGGCCGCTGCCTTCGCCCAGTCCTGCGCCTCCTGTCACGGGTCGGATGGAACGGGAGGGAAAGCCGGCTCCGTGGTAGATTCAGACTACCTGAATCTCGTGAGCAATCAATATCTTCGCACCGTGACGATTGCCGGTCGCCCCGAACTCGGTTGCCCCGACTTTGCCAACCGCACGCCGGGCTCGCCGATGACGCCACCCGCAATCTCGGACATCACCGCGTGGATTGCTTCCCATCGTGTCAACGAATTCAACAAACCGGCCAAGCCCGTCCACGCCAAATGATGAATCCCGACTCCGACCAAGCCCCGAAAAACGACGCCCCTTGCGCCTGCTCCGGTTCCACGCCCTGCGAGGATCCAAAGAAAAAGACCCGCCGCGAGTTCATGCTGGCCCTTGGTTTCGGTCTCAATGCCATCGCAGGTGCAGCCGTTGGGATTCCGCTTTTGGGCTATGTCCTCTCCTCATTTTTCAAGCCTCATCAACTCGATTGGGTCAGTCTCGGGCCAATTGAGAATTTCCCCGAGGGCAAAACCCGCCTCGGCAACTACAAAAACCCGATCCACCGTTCGTGGGATGGCTCGACTGCTGACATCCCCTGCTGGGTCCGTCGCATTCAGGGCAATGAATTCCAAGTCTTTGCCATCAACTGCGCCCACCTGGGCTGCCCGGTCCGCTGGTTCGAGGAATCCAAACTTTTCATGTGCCCCTGCCACGGCGGCGCCTACTACGAAGACGGGGAGCGCGCCGCCGGCCCACCTCCTCGCGGTCTCTTCACCTACGAGTTCAAGATCGAGAATGGCCACCTTATGATCCTCGCCGGAGCGCTGCCCACACTCGCCCAGACCAACGCATGAAGGCTCCGCTTCAACAACTCACCGACCTGGGCCTTGGCGTCTTCAATTGGGTGGACGACCGCCTGCATGTCAAAAAACTTTGGGAATCCACAGCCGGCCACCATGTTCCCCAGAGTGCCGGAAGTTGGTTCTATGTCTTTGGCAGTGCCACGCTCCTCTGCTTCATGCTACAGCTCGTCACAGGAATCCTGCTCGCCTTGGTCTATGTGCCATCCGCCGCCGAGTCCTACGCGACGCTGGAGTATCTCACCTACCATCAACAACTCGGGTGGTTCCTTCGCGGCATGCACTACTGGGGTTCGAACTTCATGGTCGGCATCATGCTCCTGCACATGACCCAGGTTTTCCTCTTTGGCGCTTACAAATACCCTCGCGAAGTGACTTGGCTCTCGGGACTCTCCCTTCTCGTCCTGACTCTCGGTCTGGCTTTCACTGGCCAGGTGATGCGGTTCGACGAAGACGCCTACTGGGGTCTCGGCATCGGTGCCTCGATCGTCGGCCGCGTTCCCATTATCGGTCAACAACTGGTGGACTTCATGCTCGGGGGGCAAATCATCGCCTCCGAAACCCTGTCACGCTTCTTTGCGCTCCATGTGTTCGTGCTGCCAGGTGCCGTCATCGCTCTGGTGAGCCTCCACCTCCGCATGGTGCTGACCAAGGGAATCAATGAATACCCTGTTCCCGGAATGGTCGTTCGCCGTGATACTTACGACAAAGAATATGCCGCTATTCTGAAAAAGGAGGGCGTCCCATTTTTCCCCAAAGCCATCGATAAAGACATCATAACTTCGGCATTCGTCATTGGAAGTATCGTAGCCTGTGCTTTCTTCTTCGGTCCGAAAGGCCCAGGCGGTCCTGCCGACCCCCTGCAAATCGACGCAAACCCCCGCCCCGATTTCTGGTTCCTATGGATTTTCTCCATCGCCGCCCTCATGCCAGCGGAAATCGAGACCTTCGCCCTTCTCGTTGGCCCAGCCGTTATCGGACTTGTCCTTGTCGCCCTGCCATTTGTTAATGGCACTGGTGAGAAAAGCTGGCGCCGCCGCCCCGTGGCCGTCATCGTCACTCTCCTCGTCTGGATTTCCCTTGGAATGCTCACCTTCCTCGGCGTCACATCCCCATGGTCGCCCGTCATGAATGGTTGGTCTGCCGAAACCACGCCCGACGCCCAAATCCTCAACCGCACGCCCCTCGAACTCCAAGGCGCCGTCACCCTCCAATACAAACAATGCCGTAACTGCCACGCCATCGACGGCCTCGGCGGCGAACGCGGCCCGGCCCTCACCGATGTCGGCCTGCGCCTCACCAAACCCCAACTCGTCCGCCAAGTCGTGCAGGGTGGAGGAAACATGCCCGCCTACGGCCAAAACCTCACGCCCAGCGAAGTTGAAGCCCTCGTGCATTACATGATTACCCTCCGCCCCGAAGGCGTGCCCCCCGCCCGCGACACCACTCTACCGCGCAAAGCAAAGAATTGACCACAGAGGACACAGAGAGCTCAGAGAAAATAATGTGTAAAAAATAAATTTAAGTTTTTGCATCCACGATTAAAAACTACAATTTCCACCACCTCTAACGGCATTTCCCAAGCGAAAAACCCAGATAAACAATAAACAGCCCCAACCTCCTCCTCTTCTACTTCGTGTCCTCCGTGGTTAAAAATCCCCACCAACCGCTTCTGCTCCTCAACGACACCCAAACCACCACCCACTTAATCCTTAATCCTTAATCCTTAATCCTTAATCCTTAATCCTTAATCCTTAATCCTTAAT
>JBAWVX010000051.1:0-16753 GCA_037147075.1 bacterium | reverse complement strand
ACTACTCATACCTCAAGCCATCATAGTGGCTATACTATTTGTTGAATTGCTCTAGCCATGAACAAATGGAGACCCAGACCAACGCCCTTTATCTCGATTACGACCAGCGCCGTAAAAAGCAGGAAGCACAAGCAGCCGATCAAGAGGACGAGGCCGACCTCAAGGCGCTCGAAACCAAAATCAAACGACGCCCGGAGAATTGACCGACATCAACTTCAAAAATCCAACACCGGACTTGCAGAAAACAAGATGTCGGAAGGTAGAGAATTGAGCGGCGAACCGACAATCACACGGCATGGAGCCGAATTTCAGCTTCCGACTAAACAAAGCCTACCAAGAACCCTCCAGAACCGCAAAACAAATTTTGACAAGCACCACTTTTCCATGACCGACACCAATCAAAAGCAACTGGGCAACACCCTCTGGAGCATCGCCGACCAACTGCGCGGGGCCATGGATGCGGACGACTTCCGCGACTACATGCTGTCCTTCCTCTTCCTGCGCTACCTCTCGGACAACTACGAGACGGCGGCGAAGAAGGAACTGGGCAAGGATTATCCCGATGTGGGCGGCGACGCCCGCAAGGTGCCGCTGGCGCTGTGGTATGCGAACAATGTGGACGATATCCCGGAGTTCGAGAAGCAGATGCGCCGCAAAGTGCATTATGTGATCCAGCCCCCGCACCTCTGGAACAGCATCGCCAACCTGGCCCGCACCCAGAACGCGGAGCTGCTGAACACGCTGCAAGCGGGCTTCAAATACATCGAGACGGAATCCTTTGAGAACACCTTCCAGGACCTGTTCTCGGGCATTGATCTCGGCTCCTCCAAGCTGGGCAAGACCTACACCGACCGCAACGCCAAGCTCTGCACCATTATCCAGAAGATCGCCGAAGGGCTGGCGGAGTTTTCCACGGAGGTGGATGTGCTGGGCGATGCCTATGAATACCTGATCGGCCAGTTTGCCGCCGGGGCCGGAAAGAAGGCGGGCGAGTTCTACACCCCGCAGCAGATTTCCAATGTTCTCTCCGCCATCGTCACGCTGGACAGCCAGGAACCGAAAACGGGCACGAAGAAGCGGCTGGAGAGCGTGCTGGACATGGCCTGCGGCTCCGGCTCCCTGCTGCTCAACGTGCGCCACCGCATGAAGGACGCGGGCGGCACCATCGGCAAGATTTTCGGCCAGGAGAAGAACATCACCACCTACAACCTCGCCCGCATGAACATGCTGCTGCACGGGGTGAAGGACACGGAGTTTGAAATCTTCCACGGCGATACCCTGCTCAACGACTGGGACATGATGCGGGAGCTGAACCCTGCGAAGAAACCGAGCTTCGATGCCATCGTCGCAAATCCGCCGTTCAGCCTGCGCTGGGAGCCCACCGAGGCGCTGGCCGACGACGTGCGCTTCAAAAGCCACGGCCTCGCCCCCCAAGTCCGCCGCCGACTTCGCCTTCCTGCTGCACGGCTTCCACTTCCTCAAAGACGAAGGTGTGATGGCGATCATCCTGCCCCACGGCGTGCTCTTCCGTGGCGGTGCCGAGGAACGCATCCGCACCAAACTGCTTGCGGACGGCCACATCGACACCGTCATCGGCCTGCCTGCGAACCTCTTTTACTCCACCGGCATTCCCGTCTGCATCCTCGTGCTCAAGAAATGCAAGAAGCCCGACGATGTGCTCTTCATCAACGCCGCCGAGCACTTCGAGAAAGGCAAGCGCCAGAACCAACTCAAGCCTGAGCACATCGCGAAAATCATCGACACCTACCAGCACCGCACCGAGGAGCCGCGCTACTCCCGCCGGGTGGAGATGGACGAGATCGAGAAAAACGACTTCAACCTCAACATCTCCCGCTACATCAGCACGGCGGTGGGTGAGGAGGAGATCGATTTGGAATCAAATCACGCCAAACTTGTGGAACTCGAACAGGCCGTGCAAACGGCCAGAAGAAATCACAACGAATTTCTGAAGGAACTGGGGCTGGCCGGGCTTCCCTGAAACCGAATAGGCTATCCAAAAACCTCCCAGCAGACACGCGCGGTATTCAGATGCACGCGGACGACTTTTTCGATTTCGGGGCAGTAGCCGCCGGCGAGCACCCAGGCGATGGGGATGTTTTGGACCTTGGCGAATTCGAAGACGATGCGGTCGCGGAGTTCGAGGTCTTCGTGCGTGAGGTTCAGCGGCGAGTAGGGGTCGTCGCGCAAGGGGTCCGCACCGGCTTGGTAGAGAAGGATATCCGGCTTGCCGTAAGCGAGCAGCCAAGGCAAATGCTGTTCCATCGCGTCGAGGAGAACCTCGCGGTCGCTGGAGCCTGAAGGAATGAGGGGGACGGAAACATGGTTGGGACCGTCCGTGTGGTGGCGCTCGCGCACATCGAGGAACGAGACATTGTTCCAATAATCGTTCCCATAGAGCGAGAGCGCCCGCAGCCAGGGCCGCGATGCCGCGAGCGATGCCGTGCCGTTGCCGTAATGAAGGTCCATGTCGAGAATGGCCGCCGTGCGGATTTTGCCTTCCGCGCGCAAGGCCTCCAGCGCCGCAACTAGTCCGTTGAAAGTGCAGAATCCCTCGCCGTGGTCGGCACAGGCGTGATGGAAGCCGCTCGCCAAAGCCGCTGAGACGCCGCTCCCCAGCGCAGTCCGCGCGGCAGCCAGCACACCGCCGCCTGTAAGGCAGACGCTGGGATACAACGCCTCGCTCCAAGGAAATTTCTGTGATTCCGCAAGGGTTCGTGGTTCGCCGGTTTTGATGGCGTTGATGTATTCGTCCGTGTGAACCCGCAACAATTCCTCACGGGTCAGCGGCTCCGGTTTTTCTATGATGACCTGCGGCAACCACGCCCGCACCTCGCCGGCGACAAGAGCAAACTTCCGCATCGGCATGATGTGCTCCCCAATCGGTGCAGCGAATCCGGGATCGTAGAAAAATTTCATGGGTGTGAATGGAAGAACTACGGAATCTCCATCTCCAACTTGATAGCGCCCAAGGGCCGATATTTTTGAGCAATTCCGCAAAAGTCAAAGCGTAGTAGGAAGGTTTATGATACTAAAGTCGGGCCACTCTTAGACTTTAAACTGAGGTGGTGAGGCGAATACGGGAACCAACCCATTGGCTGATTTCATAGCCAAAAATCTTTAGCGATTTATCAGAATCCGAGTCAGAGACATTGCGAATCGCCCTCACGATGCCGGAACTTTATCACGAACAAAATGAAATCGAATGAGTTTGGGCTTAGGAACCAAGCGTATTGCAGCTACCCGAGAAGCTTGGCGCGGGCGTCTTTCTCGCTCAAGCCGCCTGCGACAAGCATCGAAATGGCTTTCTCGATCACCGCATCTTTTTCTGTGAGGGCCGCGTCTTTCTGTGTAATGGCCGCGTCTTTCTGCGCAAGGGCGGCGTCTTTCTTTGCAAGAGCGGCGTCTTTCTTTGCAAGAGCGGCGTCTTTTTCCGCCATCAGGCGTTCCATGTCCTCAAGGTCTTCGAGGTAGTCGTCCTCGACCTCCATCGTTTCGCGCACATCGGGCTCGCTGATGGCTTTGATCAGACGGCGGATGACTCCGTGGAATTTCTCCGGGTAGTCCTCCTCGCAAATGCTGAGTGTGTGGGCGTCGGCTGGATCTTTCTGACTTTGGTCGAAAATGCCGAGCAGGGATTCCAGATCATTCTGGCGGCGCTGCTTGAGGTGGGGAATTTGCACGATGATGCTGTCGTGGGTGAGGCTTTCGATGAATTCCTCCTGTTCTGGAATGTGTTCGCGGCCGGTTGAGTCAAGATACTGCCGGACGACCCGTATCACCGGAGACTTGGTATGCTCGAGCGAATGTCCGAGCAGGTAGATGCTCAGGATCGGCATGGCGCGCAGTTCGCCATTGACCATGTAGGAATTCTCCTTCGAGAGGTATTGCCGACCGAGGTATTTGCGAAAACGCATGATATCCGATGCAAATTTTGCTTTCTGGATTTCAATGATGACGAGCTTTTCACCCCCGTTGGGCAGTGCGATGCGGGCCGAAAAATCGATGCGAAACACCGTGACATTGCGTTGCTCGACATCGGTGCGGTGCTCGGTCGGACGGAATGTCAACTCGACTATCTCCTCACCAATCATCGTTGAGAGAAAAAGCCGCGCGACACGGTTGTCGTCCAGCAAGTATTTGAATGCCCCGTCGTAAATCGGATTGGCGATGCGCGTTAAGCTCATGGAGTGACACTCGCCTTCAAGACACGGGCAGGTCAAGTCCAAGGGACTCTTCAAAGAAAGAGGCGGGAGGTCACCCGCTTGCAAGCACCGGCCTCATCTGGGATTCCTCGGCACGCTTGTGGGCGGCACCAGCGGAATGTGCTCTTCCGGCGCGGGGTAGGTTTTGAGAGATTCAAAGACCACGCGCATGTCGCATTCGCGAAAGCCGCGCGCATACATTTTGTAGAGCGCGTTGACATAGTGGCGGACCTCGGCGCCGCTGACGGAATTATCCTGTTCCCGGCCGATGCGGCGCAGCATGAGGCAAAGGGGAAGCGGACGGGGACCGTGCTCGCGGTCGATGATTTGCGGATCGCGGAAATCCGGTTGGCGGTAATCCACGAGCGAGGGGTCCACCATTTTATATCCGGCCTTTTCATAGGCGGTGAGGCGAATTCCTGTTGCGGCGTTGCCGAGATGGAAATGCTCCATCTCGCCGACCAGTGTGATCGGCGAATTCGCAGCGCGGCCCGAGGCGGCAAGGGCTTCAAGCGCCGTGGATACAGGGAGGGCGCGCATCCAGCCTGCAATGCCGCTGCGCCGCCACGCGGGCGCGACGAGATTGTGCGAGAGATGCACGACGACGCCCGGTTCGCGATCCAAGAGAATGGCGGTGTGGTCGCGCACGGCAACAAACTCTCCATCGTGCGTGACGAGTTGCATGGCGTAGAGCAGGGCCGCGCCGTCGTGGATTACCGCGGGATTCCATTTCATCCGTTCGGCGATGACCTCTGCCCGCTCCATCTCGCCGGCGGCACCGAATTCCTGCCAGAGCGCGCCGTAGGCGGTTTCAAAAAACGGATCGTCTGGACTCCGGATGGCGTGCAATTCCATCCCGCGCCAATCGCCTTGCAGGCTTTTGGCGTCGCCCGGCGCGAGATGCTCGGGCCGCATCCATGGCTGGAGGCTCATTAAACGATCAGTGAAGGCACGGCTCCCTCGCTGTGGTGGAATTGGAGTTCGTAGAGGCTGCGGTAGAGATCGGATTTCACCAGAAGCTCTTCGTGGCGTCCGGTTGCCGCTATGCGGCCATGGTCCATCACAACGATGCAGTCGGATTTGAGGATCGTCGAGAGGCGATGCGCAATGGCGACCACGGTGCGACCTTCGGAAAGGCGCTCCAGAGCGGCCTGCACCATGCGTTCGCTTTCCGAGTCGAGAGCCGATGTGGCCTCGTCGAGGAGAAGCACGGGGGCGTTTTTCAACAAGGCGCGCGCGATGGCGAGCCGCTGCTGCTGTCCACCGCTGAGCATACAACCTTTGTCGCCGACCACGGTTTCATAGCCGTCCGGCTGGGCCATGATGAAATCGTGCGCGAAGGCGGATTTCGCGGCCGCGATCACCTCCTCCTTGGTGGCGTCAAGTCGTCCGTAGCGGATGTTTTCAAAGATCGAGTCGTGGAATAAAAAGGTCTCCTGGGTCACCATGCCCACATGCTCGCGGAGCGAGTGCTGGGCGAGGTCGCGGAGGTCGTGGCCGTCGAGGCGCACCACGCCATGCTGCGGATCGTAGAACCGCATGATAAGCGAGAGGATCGTGCTCTTGCCCGCGCCGCTGGCTCCGACGAGGGCGTATTTTTTTCCCTGTTCGATATGCAAGGTCACATTTTGCACGGCGGCCTTGTCGGTGCCGTAGTCGAAGCTCACATCCTCGAGGTCGATGCGGCCCGAGCAACGCTCGAGCACCTTCGCATCCGGCTTGTCCGTGATGCTGGGCTTCATTTCCATGAGGGCGAAAACATTTTCGGCAGAGACCATCGATTTCTGCATGAGCATCGGAATGCGGCTCAGATTTTTCACGGGGTTGTAGAGCATGAAAATTCCCCCGCAGAGGGCGGCAAATTTGATGAAACTGATATCGTTGAAATAAACATAGATCATCGCTAGCACGACCCCAAAGGCTGCGACGGATTCGATGAGGGGCTGCACAATGTCGGAGCTTCTGCGCACGCGCAGGCTGTTCCGGCACTGGGTGTCGCTGGATTTCGCGAATTGATCGGTCTGGTAGCCCTCGCGGGCGAAGCTTTTGATGACCCGCACGCCGGCAAAAGTCTCTTGGAGGATGATCGACATTTGCGCCGATTCCTTTTCCTCCGCCTTGCCGGCCGAGCGCACCTTGCGACCGAAGACAACGACGGGAACGATACAGAGGGGAAACAGCACCAGCGTGGTGAGACTGAATTTCCAGTCGATCGCGACCAGCACCCCGACTTGGGTGATGATGGCTATCGGGTCCTTGATGATATCCCCCGAGATCGAGGTGAGGGCGTTTTGTGTGACGCGCGTGTCGCTCATGACCCGCGACATGAGCTTGCCGCTCTTCTCACGGTTGAAAAAATCGAGCGACTGCGACATGAGGTGCGAAAAAAGCTGTGTGCGGATGTCGCGAAGCACACGCAAACTCACCCACGCGAGGTAATAGACATTCAGGTAGGAAAAAAGCCCGCGAAGGACCATTACGAGCGGGATGAGGAGGCTCATCCAGATTACCCCGCCGATGCCTGGTCCGTTGTTCGATACCGCTCCCGGGACGAGAGCGGATTTGTCGACCTTCACGCCGATCGACTCCCCGGCTTTGAGGATGACCAGTGTGAGCGATCCGCTCACGATGCCAGCGAGAACGCCAAAAATAATCCCGAGGAAAAACCGCTTCCGGTAGGGCGTCATGTAGCCGAGCAAGCGTCGGTAGGGACTCCAGAAGGCCCGCACCAGTTGCGGGAAGGGAAGCTTGGCAGGTTTGGACATGGCTCTTGAAAACTAACGCAACCGAGTGCCGGTGCGCCACACTGATCCTCGGGATGCGAAAAAGGCAGGGCGTCGCCGCCCTGCCTTTTCGGTGTTGGGATTTTTCCTTCGGCTCAACGCAGGAACGCCTCGTGGAGGCCGCCATCGACCGTCACGATTTGGCCCGTTGTTTTGGACAGCCTCTCGGCAATGAGCAAGAAGTAGGCTTCCGCCTGGTCGGCCGGAGTGATCGGCGAGCGCGTGAGGGTGCGGTCGGCGTAGAACTGAGCCAGCTTGGTCGTGAGTGATTCGGTGGCTTCGTCATCCGTGTAGGGAATGCCGTATTTCGCGAGCGAGCCGATGACGCGGTCGCGCGGGAACATGGCGCTGCCTTGAACAACAGTTGCCGGAGCGACGCCGTTGACGCGCACGAGCGGGGCGAGTTCGATGGCGAGTTCGCGCACCAGATGGTTCGCGGCGGCCTTCGAGGTGTCGTAGGCAACGCTGCCTTTTTTGGCGACGGCGGCATTGGCGCTCGTGGTGAGAACCATCGAGCCGCGCAGGCCCTGGGCCTTGAAGTCCTTCGCCGCTTCGTCGGCGACGAGGTAACTGCCGGTGACATTGATATTGAAGGTGAGCGCCCACTTGTCGTCGGGGATGTGGCCGGTCGTATCGCTCGGCACGAAAATGCCAGCCGTGACTGCTATCGAATCGAATCCACCGTAGGCGAGGATGACTTGGTTGAGCATGGCGCGGATGCTTTCGCGCTTGGTGATGTCGGCTTGCAGCCCGATGGCCGATCCGCAGCCCGAAATGCCGGTTCCAGCCACACCGATGCCGAGTCCGGTTTTGGCCAGGATTTCATCGGCGGTCGCTTGGGCGGCGGCTTGATTGAGATCGACGCAAACGATGTGCGCTCCCTCACGAACGAGGCGCAGCGCGGTTTCGCGGCCGATGCCGCTGCCGGCACCGATCACCACCACGACACGACCTGCCAGTTCCTTGTCGGCAGGCATGCGGCGGAGTTTGGCCTCCTCGAGCGCCCAGTATTCGATGTCGAACGCCTCTTGGGCCGGAAGCGAGATGTAACCGCCAAGCGCCTCTGCACCGCGCATGACCTCGACCGCGCAGTTGTAGAATTCCGCTGTGACGCGGGATTCGGACTTGTCTTTTCCAAAAGCCACCATGCCGAGTCCGGCGATGAGAATAACGGTCGGATTCGGGTCGCGCATGGCGGGCGAGTCCGGCCGCTTGCAGGCATTGTAATAGGCGGCATAGTCGGCGCGGTATTTCTCAAGACCGGCGGCAAGCTGGGTTTTGAGCGACGCCACGATCTCTTCTACCGGCGTATCCGCCTTCGGGGCGTTGGCAATGTAAAGAGGTTTGATCTTCGTGCGGAGGAAATGGTCGGGGCAGCTGGTGCCAAGCTCCGCGAGGCGCGGGGCATCCTTCGAGTTCACAAAGCGCAGGATTTTTTCGTCGTCCTGGATCGTCGCGATGAAGCGTTTCTTTTGGCTCACCTGTCCGCGAAGCCACGGGAGCAGCGCGGCGAAAACCTCGCGGCGTTTTTCCTCCGGCAGGGCGGTATGGACGGCTCCGCCGAAAATGGCAGCCTCGCCGCCGCGTTCGGCCTGCTTTTTCTCGATGTGCTCGGCGGCTTTTTCAATCAGCTCCAGCGTGAGTTCGTAGCACTCGCGTCCGGTTTTTCCCCAGTTGATGAGACCGTGCTGGCCCATGATGAAGCCTTTGGCCTGCGGATGTTTTTTGCAGGCCTCCTGCATGGCGAGGCCGAGTTCGAAGCCGGGACGCATCCAAGGAATGTGCACGACTTCATCGCCGTAGATTTCCTTCGTCACCTCGATGCTCTTGGCGCAAGCAGCCACGGAAATCGCGGCATTCGGGTGCGTGTGGTCGACATGCGGATGAGGGATGAAGCTGTGCAGCGGCGTGTCGATCGAGGACGGGCGGGGGTTCAGGTTGAATGTGCAGTGCGAGAACATGCCCACCATTTCATCCTCGGCGGGAGATTTGAGTCCCTTCACGGCGCGGGCGGCATACACGCGCTGGAGATCGAGGAGTTTCGATTGGTAGAGGGACGAGAAGTTTTCTTTTTTCGAGGTGCGAAGGTCACCGCCGGACCCTTTCACCCACATGACCTCCACCATCTCGCCGGTGAGCGGGTCTTTTTCTAAAATCTTCGACGAGGTGTTGCCGCCGCCGGTGTTGGTGATCCGCTGGTCGGTGCCGAGGCAGTTCGAGCGGTGGATGAGTTCTTCCACGGAATTCGGCGTGACGGGGTCGGCCGGATTCCAGTGCATGGTGACATGTTTCAGACTTGGGGTGAGGTTTGCTGTTGGCATCGGTTGTGTTTATGTTGTTTTTTTATTGTTTGTCGAATAAAAAATGGGATAAACAAAGAAAAAGCCAATGCTTGCTCTCGAACGCCACCGAAAATTGATCGAATGCCTCAACGCCCGAGGCAGTGTAAGGACTGCTAAGGTTGCCACCGAACTGGGCGTGACGGAGGAAACGGTGCGTCGGGATTTCGAGCGCCTGGAAACGGAGGGTCAACTCGTGCGCACGCATGGAGGGGCGCTGCGGTTGGATGCGAGTCGGCGGGAGTTTCCGATGCGAGAGCGTATGGCGCAGAATGCCTCGGCCAAGGCGCGCATAGCCCGCGCCGCGCTGGCCCATCTGCGCGAGGGATGTTCGATGTATTTTGATGCCAGCACGACGGTGCTCCAACTGGCAGCCGTGCTGCCGGACAAGCCTTTCACGGTCATCACCAACTCGCTGCAGGCCGCGCTCTCCCTCACCGAAAAGACAAATGTCACGGTGTATCTGCTCGGAGGCCGCATCGCTCAATCGTCACTCTCCTGCACCGGTTGGGCGGCGATTCAGGGTCTCGAAATGAATCGCATCGATGTCGCCTTCCTCTCCTGTCGCGGCCTTCATCCCGCCTTGGGCCTGAGTGACGCCACCGAGGAGCAGGCCGAACTGAAGAGGCAGGTTGTTTTGCGCGCCTCGGAGGTTGTGCTTCTCGCCGACCACACAAAAGCCGGCTTGTCCTCGAGTTTTTTCTTCGCCAAAAATGCCGATGTGGACTTTTGGATAACCGATGCCCTCCCGCAGGATGATGTCCGCGATGCCGTGACCTCGCAGGGCGTGCGTTTGGAGGTGGCGGAATGAGCACCGCCCGCAAAACCTATCTGGCTGTGGATCTCGGGGCCTCGGGTGGTCGCGTGATGGCTGGCCATTTCGACGGAGCACGCCTCGAAATCGAGGAGGGAGCGCGTTTCTCCAACGCTGGCCTGCAAGCCGCTGATGGTTGGCATTGGGATGCAGAGGGTCTTTTTCAAGAAATCACCAAAGGACTGGCCGCTGCTGCCGCGCGCTACGGCAGTGATATCGTGTCCATCGCCGTCGACACCTGGGGCGTGGATTATGCACTGGTGGGCGCCGATGGCCGTGCGGTCAACGAACCTTGGATGTATCGCGATTCGCGCACCGACGGATTGATCGCCGAAGCGGCCCGTCTGGCTGGTGCGGATAAAATTTGGAGCCGAACTGGAATCCAGCCTCTCTTTTTTAATACCATCTACCAGCTCATGGCGGAGTCACGGCTCACGCCGCAGGCATTGAATCAAGCGCACGGCCTGCTCTTCACGCCGGACTACCTGAACCACCGCCTCTGCCGCGTTCAAGCCATCGAACGCACGATCGCCAGCACATCCGGCCTTCTGCGAGCTGGCACGGCCGAGTGGGATGTCGAACTCGCGGAAACGCTCGGAATCCCAGCTCGTATTTTAGGCAATGTCACCGAACCCGGTGTGATTCTTGGGGAGCTTACCCCAGCTCTCGCATCCGCAACGGGCTTGCGTGGCGTGAAAGTCACCACCTGCGGAAGCCACGATACCGCATCGGCTGTGGCTGGTGTGCCATCGCGTGCAAATCCGCTTTTTCTCAGCTCCGGCACTTGGTCGCTCCTCGGAATCGAACTTCCCGCGCCGGTTCTCAGCCAAGAAGCCTTCGACGCAAAATTCTCCAACGAGCAGGGACTCGAGGGCACCACACGATTTCTCACCAACATCTCCGGCATGTGGCTCCTTCAAGAATGCCGCCGCGTCTGGGCCGAGGCGGGGGATTTGATCGAATACGGCGAGATGGTTGAGCTGGCGCGCCACGCGAATGCCCCTGCGATCATCGATCCCGACGCGCCCGAGTTCGGCAAGCCCTGTGATATGCCGCAGGCGATTTTGGATTGGATTAAAAAAACCAACCAGCCTGCTCCGGCCTCGAAAGCCGAGTTGATACGGGTCATTTTGGAGAGTTTGGCCATCAAATACGGACTCATGATCGAGCGCCTGCGGGGCATGATTCCGAACCTGCCCGACACGCTTCAAGTCGTCGGCGGCGGCTGCAAAAACGCGCTGCTCAACCAAATGACGGCCGATGCGACCGGTCTCCGTGTCGAGGCTGGACCTGTCGAGGCCACGGCATCGGGCAACATCATCGCCCAGCTCCTCGCCAATGGAGAGATCAACTCCCTTGCGGAGGGACGCGAAATTTTGCGCAACTCCTGCAGTCCGCAAATCCACGAGCCCGCTCCCGGCGTATCATTTTCTGGGAAGTTCGCTCGTTTCCTCCAAATTCAATCCGCTCTCTCATGACCCAAAGTCCCGCCCGTCCAACATCCCGCACCGTCCAGTTGATGGCCACCTGTCTGTGCGACGCCTTTTTCGACAGCGTTGCAAAAGCAACAGTCGAGGTGCTCGAACACGCCGGATGCGAAGTGGAATTCCCCGAAAACCAAACCTGCTGCGGCCAGCCGGCCTTCAATTGCGGTGACTGGCCGGCCTCGCGCGAAGTCATGCGCCACACTGCCCGCGTGTTCGAGGGAGACAAACCCGTCATCGTGCCGTCCGGATCCTGCGCGGCGATGCTTTTTCATGGCGCGCCTCTGGAGTTTGAGAAGGAAAAAGACCTTCCCACCGTGAAGAGGCTTGCGAACCGCACTTGGGAACTCGCCGATTTCCTCGTCAATGGCCTCGGGATTGAAAAATGGCCCGGCCGTTTTCCAGCCCGCATCGCTTTTCACCGCGCCTGCCACACGCGCGGCACTGGCAGCGGCGATGCGGCTTTGAAACTTCTGCAATCCATCGACGGGCTGGAGGTCATTCCATTTGGCGAAGCCGAGCAATGTTGCGGATTCGGCGGCACATTTTCGGTGAGTTTCCCGCATGTCTCGTCATCTATGGGCTGTTTGAAACTCGAGCACATGACAGCGGGCCATCCCGACTTTATTGTCTCCGGAGACATGAGCTGCCTCATGCACCTCGGAGGCCTTGCCGAGCGCGGCGGTCAACCTGTCAAAACACTCCACTTCGCCCAAATCCTCCAAACCGCCCTCCACCGTCATGGCTGAACAAAAAGTCGAACTCTTCGCCCGCAACCTCGATCATGGCGTTCAAAAAGCCGTCCGCAGCAACAGCGCCGCCGGCACCGAAAAACGCTACAGCGTTCTTGGAAACGACTACACCGCGCCAGACGACCTCCGCCGCCTCGCCGGTCAAATCCGCCAGCACGCGATCGAACATCTCGACACCTACCTCGAACAGGCCGAGCAAAGCCTGAAACGCCAAGGCGCGCATGTTCACTACGCCGTTACGGCCGAGGATGCCTGCCGCGCCGTCTCCGACATCCTTCAAAAAGCCGGTGCCAAAAAAGTCGTCAAATCCAAGAGCATGATCTCCGAGGAGATTCATCTCAATGACCACCTCGGCTCCGTGGGAATAGAGTCCGTGGAGACCGACCTCGGCGAATACATCATCCAAATCGACGGCGACCACCCGAGTCACATCGTCAAACCGATCATCCACAAAAACCGCCGCGATATCGCCAGAAGCTTCGAGCGTGAAGGACTCGGCGACTACAATGACGATCCGGAGACCATCACCCGCCGCGCCCGTGTTTTCATGCGCGACAAATACCTGCAAGCGGATGCAGGCATCACCGGCGCGAACTTCGTTTCCGCCGAGGGTGGACGCCTCGTGCTGGTGACCAACGAGGGCAACTCCCGCTTCTGCCTCGCCGCGCCGAAAATCCACATCGCGCTCGTGGGAATCGAAAAAGTCATTCCCTCGGATGCCGAACTCGCTGTTCTTCTGAACCTCCTCGGCCGTTCCGCCACAGGCCAGCAGCTCACCGTCTACACCGAGTTCATCAACGGCCCCGCCCGCACCGACCGACCCTCTGGCCCGCGCGAAATGCATGTCATTTTCGTAGACAACGAACGCTCGAAGATTCTCGCCTCCGATTGCCGCGAAATCCTGCGCTGCATCCGCTGCGGCGCCTGCCTGAATGTCTGCCCGGTTTACCGCCAAGCCTCTGGCCACGCCTACCGTAGCGTCTATCCCGGCCCTGTCGGCGCCGTTCTCTCGCCACTGCTTGCGGGGAAAAATTTCAAACAGCTCGCCGATCTTCCTAAAGCCTCCAGCCTCTGCGGCGCGTGCAATGAAGTCTGTCCGGTGGATATCCCGATTCCCGACCTGCTTCTCAAGCTCCGCAATCGCGGCCACGAAGAACACGCCCCTTCGCCCGGCACGCCGCCCATGGGTGCTTTCGCGAAGCTGGCCTCCAGCCCGATGCTCTGGCGCTTTGCCATGAAGAGCAACAAAGTGATGAACCTCGTGCCGCTGGAAAAACTTCCTCTCCCCTACCTGCAACCCTGGCTGAAAACCCGCACGCTTCCTGAATGGCGCGGCGGAGAATTCCGCACATGGATGAAAGACCGACGCAAAAAATGAGCACCGCCCGCGAACAAATCCTCTCCAGCGTCCGTGCCGCCCTCGCACCGTTGCCCGAGCGCACGCCACGCCCAGTGTTTTCAAAAGACGCCGCTGAACCGCAATGGCTCGCCGCCGAGGCGGATTCCATCGCCCTCTTCCAAAAGCGCGCCGAGGCCACAGGCACGAAATGTTTCACCGACATCGAGTCCTGCGCCGCCTGGCTCCGCAGCCAAGGCGTCCACACCGTGTATATCCCCGCACCGCTCACCCGCCTCGCCTCGCTCTGTGCGGAATTCTGCAAAGTCACATCCGAATACACCCGCGCCTGCGTCAACGAGATCGACGCCGCTTTCACCCCCGCCGCCGGCGCCATTGCCGAGTCCGGCACGATCATCCTCAGCGACAAGTCCACCCCCGACCGTCTCGCCGCCCTCGCCCCCTGGCACCACATCGCCTTGGTCAGCCGCGCCGAAATCCACCGCACCATCGCCGACGCCCTCTCCGCCATGCCCGACGACCCGAATCTCATCTGGGTCACCGGCCCCTCCAAAACCGCCGATGTCGAAGGCATCCTTATCCAAGGCGTCCACGGCCCCGGCGCCCAAGCGTGTTTGATTCTTTAAACATTAGCTGTGGCCGCTTAAGGGGACAAAAGTGCAAGAAAATGAACCCTCACCCTTAGTTCTCACAAAAGACGGGGAAATGGTGTTTATTGCAAAAAACCATAAATATGGCACGCTCTGACCTGTGAAGACCACTCTCGATCTCCCCGACCCTCTCTTTCGCCAGGCAAAAGCCCGGGCCGCGCTTCGCGGCATCTCCCTCCGCCTTTTCGTCACCGAAGCGGTTCAGGAAAAAATCGAGGCAGCGCAAAACTCTGGAATGAAGCAGGGCGAGCCTGCCTGGATGCGCGGGTTTGGCACCCTCTCCGATCTGAAGGCTGAAAACCGCCTCGTCGAAAGCCGCATCGCCGAGGCATTCGAGTCCCTCGGCGAAGAGGATCGGGCATGATTCTCGACACCAATGCCCTCTCCGCTTGGGCCGAGGGCAATCCCGCCTGCCGCTCTGCGTTTCTCGAAACCCGACGCCTTTTGGTGCCCGTCATCGTCTTGGGAGAATACCTCTACGGCATCCGCCAGTCGCGCCACCGTGCGCGCTACGAGCAATGGCTGGCCGATAATCTCCCCACCGCCGAAATCGCTTCTGTCACCGACATCACCGCCGTCCACTACGCCGACCTTCGCCTCCATCTCAAATCCACCGGAACGCCGATCCCCGCCAACGATCTCTGGATCGCCGCCCTCGCCCTCGAACATCGCCTCCCCCTCCCGAGCAACGACGCCCATTTCGACAATATCCCGGAACTCCACCGCCTCTCTTTCTAACCCTTTTCTTCTTCATCCTTTCGCATTCATTATTCAAATTTTTCGCCCTGCCTTTGTTTCCTCGCGAAAAATAAAAACACCGCCTCGTCACGGTAGCGCCCAGCAAAACCCCTGGGTAGGGATGGCTCGCCGAGCCGTCCGACTTCAATGGCGATTCCATTCCATGAACTCAATCGTTGGCCAATACTCTCTCTGTGCCCCAAGTGTCCTCGGTGGTCAACCCTGCCGAATTCGCCTTCAACCGGAATGTCGGCCCCACCCGCCCATACCGATCTTCGCCCCACGACCACCCGCTATCTCGCCTATAAAAACATCCAATGCCATCAGGCGCCTGCTCGCACGCAAAATCCTGCGCCGAACCGCCGACTGGCAACGGCTCTAAAAACAAACGCGCTGCGACTTCTGGAATTTCTGTTGACTCCGGCCCCGCAGTCCGACAAAACTTTAGAAATCGCTCCAAGTGCACGCTGCACGAATACAGCGTCTTCTCCGCAACCTTTAACCCTCGCCCTTCCACCATCCGCACCACCCCGCCTTCGGATGCTCCGCAATAATGTGCTCTTTGCCCTCACTCATGCTCCCAATACCGCCCCCCCCGAATTGTCCACTTTTTGCGCAACTTGACTGATAAACAAGAAATTTGTGTGACCAAACAACGTTCGCAAACAATATGAAAACACCACCACCACCCGACCCAAATCAACCAGACAAGAGCCTCTATCTCGTTAAGGCAAAAGATGAGATCCAGAAATGGGAGCAAGAAGGTCCCGGATTTCTTTCTCAAGTCGGCGACTTTATACTTTGGCCAGCGCAGAAAGCCGCCGAGTTTCTAATTCCAGAAGGAGCCCAAGAAGCAGTTGGCCATGCGATTCAAGGCTTCCTCGTTGGACTTGGGACGGCATCCGATTTCACGGTTAATAGGGAAGAGATTTACGCAACCGTCAAACGATATTGTGATGGGAAGACGGACCTTATTTCACGACTTGAAGCATCCGACAAGAAAGCATGTGAGTGCTGGGCTTGGAATGTAAGTTTCGGAATTGCTGAAGGCGCTGGCACCGGTGCGCTCGGACTGCCCGGCCTTGCAGCGAATATTCCGGCATTGTTTACGATTACTCTACGCCAGATTCAGGAGATTGCTGCCTGCTACGGCTATGACACACGAAAACCTGAAGAACAAGAATACATGCTCCACATCTTGCGCACTGGATCAACCGGCGATGTAAAGGCCAAGGTTGAGTTTCTCATTATGCTCAAGCAAATCGAACAAATACTAATTCGTGTCACATGGAAGAGGATGTCAGCGGATTTAGCATCAAAGCAAATTTCACAGCTTTCGTTACTCGCGGCCATACGGGCATTTGCCAAGACTCTTGGGGTTCAGATTACTAAGCGTAAAGCGCTCCAGTCAGTCCCTATAATCGGCGCTATTGTGGGAGCATCCTTTGATGGCGCATTTGTAAATGACATCGGAAGAGCCTCTTATATGTGCTACAGGCGACGATTCATCCAGGAAAACGAGAAACCTTCAAAACCAGAATAATGCGAACGTTTAAGTAAACTGGGGGTCAGATGACATGAAAGCCTTTCGCAGCCTCGCTCTGCGGTCGTTT
>JBAWVX010000050.1:0-16942 GCA_037147075.1 bacterium | reverse complement strand
GACTACGACACCTTCACTACCTACGGCAGGTGGTGCTCGGCGCAACGCTTACCATGGAACTGTCCGGAGTTGGAACATCAGGCCATGCGCGCCAGGGTTTCCGTGAGGTAGGGCAGGAGTTGTTTCTTGCGGGACACGATGCCGTCGAGGCGCCAGGCATTGAGGCCGTCCTCGGGAAAATCGATGAGCCGGGTAAAGCTCTCGGAGCCTTGCACGAGGAGGATCGAGTTCTGGGTGTTCACATCCGTAATTAAAAGCGTGGAGAAGAAATAGCCGTGGGAGGACCGGTATTTTTCAAGCTCCTCCAGCAAGGTGATGCGCTGTTTTTCAAATTGCGCGAAGCTGATTTCCTCGATCTGGGAGACGCTGAAGACGATGCCGCGCTCCTCATATTCCTTGCAATCGGCGGTGATGACCTGCTTGGTCGAGAGGGTGAGGAGGGGTGAGCCCACGCTGAAGATCTCGGCGGCGAGGTCGGACGGTTTCGTGCCGCAGATCTTCGAGAGTTCCTTCATGATCTCGCGGTCCACGTCGGTAGTCGTGGGCGAGGTGAGGTTGAGCGTGTCGGAAATCAGGCCGCACATCAGGAGCCCGGCGATGGGTTTGGGAATGGGGATGCGGGCTTGGCGGAAGCAATCCGCCACAATCGTGCTGGTGGAGCCGACCGGGCGGTTCAGGAAAAGGATGGGCTGCTGGGTCGGTGCCACGCCGATGCGGTGGTGGTCGAGGATCTCGATGATCGGCACCTCCTCTGCGCCTGCAACAGCCTGGGTGAGTTCGTTGTGGTCCACCAGGATCAGTTGCCGTGGCACCGGGCGCAGCAGATCGCTCTTGGAAATGATGCCTTGCATGCGGCCTTGTGGTCCGAGAACCGGGTAGGCGAATTGCGAGGTTAGCGCGAGGTCATGGCGGGTCTGGCGGAGCGTGGCATCGCCGGAGAGGCAGGTGAAATCGGGAGTGAGCATCTGCCCCGCTGTGACAGCCGCGCGGGCGAGGAGGGTGGTTGTGGCGGTGTCGTGCGGTGAGGACAGGAGCGTCGTGCCGTGCTCCTGCGCGAGCGCGAGGATTTTGTCCGGCGGAGAAAAGTTGTTCGTGATGATGACAGCTGGAACGCCCGCGAGGATCGAGAGTTCCTGGATATTCCAGCGGTCGCCGACGATCAAGACGGTGGAGGGGATATCGAGCTGCTCGAGGCGCTTTTTGAACGAGTCTGTGAGCATCGCCGCTACGACCAGGGTTCGCGGGCGGATGACGGCGTCCTCCCGGCCCGTGATGACGGTTCCGCGGATCGCCTCGCGGATGTGGGCGATCGAGGCCTCGACAATGCGGCTCGAGGAGAGGTTTTCAATCGGCGGGAAAAGATATTTGCCCAGCTTGAAGGCCGAGAGGAGTCCGATGCAATTGCGGGCGTCATCGACCACCGGCAGGCCGCGGAACTTGTCTTCGCCGAAGCGGGTCATGGCTTGGTAAACCGGCGCGTCGCAGTGGATGCTCACGACATTCCTCTGCATGACGTCCTCGATGCGCGGATAGACATCGGCATAGAAAACGGGGGCCTCGAGGCCGAATTTGTGCAGGGCGAAATCGATGCGCTGGTTGGTATTGCCACAGCGTGCGGCGATGGCGGTCTCCAGTCCCGTGGCGCGCTTGAATTCGGCATATCCGATCGCGGAGCAGATCGAGTCCATGTCCGGGTTGCGGTGGCCGATGACGAGTGTTTTCATTTTGAAAGATCAGTTGCTGACGCCCGGTTGACAAGGACGCGTGAGCTGGCTGTCGGGATCGTAGTTGAGGTAGGGCTGAAGCCACTTCTCCGCTTCCTGCATCGACATGCCTTTGCGCTGGGCGTAGTTCTCGATCTGGTCGCGCTCGATTTTGCCGACGGCGAAGTATTTCGACTCGGGGTGGCCGAAAAAGAGTCCACTCACACTGCTCGCCGGGAACATCGCAAGGCTCTCGGTCAGCGTGATGCCGGCATTGTGTTCGACATCAAGGAGCTTCCAGATCGCCCATTTCTCGGTGTGGTCGGGCTGCGAGGGATACCCCGGTGCGGGGCGGATGCCACGGTATTTTTCGCGGATGAGGTCCTCGTTCGTGAGCTGCTCGGTTTTTCCGTAATCCCAGACGTCGCGCGCGAACTTGTGCATGTATTCTGCAAAGGCCTCCGCAAAGCGGTCGGCGATCGCTTCGGTCATGATGACATTGTAGTCGTCGTGCGTGGCTTTGAATTTTTTGACCAACTCGAGCATGCCGTGGCCGGAAGTGACGGCAAAGGCGCCGACATAATCCTTCGCTGGCGCGGCAGCCACAAAGTCGGCGATGGAGAAGTTGAACTGGCCTTCCGGTTTCTTCATTTGCTGCCGGAGGCCGTGGAAACGCACTGCCACCTCGGTGCGCGACTCGTCCGTGTAGACAACGATGTCCTCGCCCTCGCGGTTCGCCGGGAAAAGCCCGCAGACGCCGCGCAATTGCAGGCTGTCAGCGGCAACGATCTCCGCGAGCAACACCTGAGCATCGTCGAAAAGCTTCTTCGCCTCGACCCCGCAACTCGGGTCGTCAAAAATCCCCGGATAGCGCCCGCGCAATTCCCACGTGTGGAAAAACGGCGACCAGTCGATGAAGGGAATCAGGTCGCGGAGGCTGACGGCTCTTCGTTGAGGAGATAAGGAGACCGATCCTTTGCTTCCAACCACTTTGATATGAACTGCTCCGAGTTCCGGCAAAGCTTCAGATAATTCTCGTGCTTCCAATGGCAAAACTCTCTCCACACTTCGGGTGTCCTGAGTTCCTCCGGTATTGGCGTCCGGTTGTTGCGAACGCTCTCTTGATACATGGAGTCGTGAAGTTCGGCGAAGTGTTTCTGCTTTTCGAGTGAGAGTTTCATAGACGGCTTGTGGGTTGGTTTCGGCGTCCTTCGCGGCCTTGTGCAAAAGATTAGCATAAACATGGGAGTGGGCAACTTTGAGTTCCTCTGTAATTTTTTTTGGATCGATTTGGAGGGCCGTTGCCAGTTTTGTTACAAGTTGTCCCGCTGATGTGGTCACTGCGGGCTTTGCAGACATCGCAGCCCCCACAACAACGACTCCGGAAATTTCAATGCCACTTTCGTAGAGTGATTCCTGAATCGCGTTGATTGTTTCTCCGCTGGTCAGAATGTCATCCACAAGGATGATCCGTTTCCCTACGAAACGACTCGTATCTGGCGGAACTTCGATGAGTGATGGAGATGAAACCTTCTCAAGGTATCCCCGTCGGTTTTTTGCCTCCTCTTGCGCCAAAGAAACAAGTCCGTCGTAAATCTCACCTCCAAAGGTTTTTTGCAACCAGCGGGCAAAAAGAAGCGGAATTCGATTGCGACCGGAAGTGCTGGGAGCAACGAGCAATATCGGAGTCGAACCATTGAAGGCATTGGAGTAGCTAGAGATTTCACAATACTCATCAAGAAACTCGGCAATGGCTGCGTCCTCAAAATTGATAGCCTTGAGCCGGCGCTTTTCCTCGACCATCTTGGGCGTGGCGTCCGTGCTGAACCAGGTCGGTGGGCAGGCAAGGGAGAAAATTTGTTTGAGTTCGGAATCGCTGGTGACTTCCAGCCCACCGATCCGGCGAGGGAATTCAGGTGCGGGTTTTGCTGATTCAAAAACCACCACGCCGGTTTGCCCGGGAACGGCGATATTGTCATGCGAAAGCTTGGGTGCGTTGGCGATGGCGTCTGCGAGCGGGAGCATCGGCTTCCCGGCTTGACGACCGGAGTGTTCGACGCGGAGTTTTTCGTAGTCGGATTCCAGATTCGCGAGGAACGCGGGCTTTTGCTCGGGACTGAGCAAGGAGCTGGCCACATTCACGGCGCGGGACGCATCAAGGACATGAACGACTCCAGCGGGGTAGTATTGGGAAATCTTGACGGCGGTGTGCGCCCGGCTGGTCGTGGCACCACCGATCATCAGCGGGATGGTGAAACCTTGGCGCTGCATTTCCTTCGCGACATGAATCATCTCGTCGAGGGATGGCGTGATGAGTCCGGAGAGGCCGATGATATCGCATTTTTTCTCCTGGGCGGTGGTGAGGATTTTTTCGCACGGAACCATCACGCCCAGGTCGATCACCTCATAATTATTGCAGGCCAGCACGACGCCTACGATGTTTTTCCCGATGTCGTGGACATCGCCTTTCACCGTGGCCATAAGAATACGGCCCTGCGTGCGGGCGTCGGGATTCGCCGCACGCTCGGCCTCCATAAGCGGGGTGAGCCAGGCGACGGATTTTTTCATCACCCGCGCGCTCTTCACCACCTGCGGGAGGAACATTTTCCCCGCGCCAAAGAGGTCGCCGACGATCTTCATGCCGTCCATCAGTGGACCTTCAATAACCAAGAGCGGCTTGCCGTATTTCTGCAGGGCCTCCTCGGTGTCGGCATCGATAAAATCCACGATGCCTTTGATGAGGGCGTGCTCCAGGCGCTTCTCAACAGGAAGTTCGCGCCACACCGTGTCCTGAACGGGTGCGGAGCCGGAGCCCGATTTCGAGGCTTTGAAATTCTCGGCAAATGTGACGAGACGCTCGGTGGCGTCGCTGCGGCGGTTCAGGAGGACATCCTCGATCAGTTCGAGAAGATCTTTTGGTATGTCCGCGTAGATGCCGAGTTGACCGGCATTCACGATGCCCATGTCCAGCCCGGCCTTGATCGCGTGGTAGAGGAAGGCCGCGTGCATGGCCTCGCGCACCGGGTTGTTTCCACGGAATGAAAACGAGATGTTGCTGATGCCGCCGCTCACGCGCGCAGAGGGGAGGTTTTCCTTGATCCAACGCGTGGCATTGATGAATGCATTGGCGTAGTCGTTGTGCTCCTCGATGCCCGTGGCGACGGTGAGGATGTTCGGATCGAAAATGATGTCCTCCGGGGGAAAGCCCACCTCATCGACCAGCATGCGGTAGGCGCGTTCGCAAATTTGGATTTTGCGCTCGAAGCTGTCGGCCTGTCCCTGCTCGTCGAAGGCCATGACGATGGTTGCGGCCCCGTAGGCGCGGATGAGACGCGCCTGCTCTTGGAATTTTTCAGGCCCCTCTTTAAGGCTGATCGAGTTGACGACGCACTTGCCTTGAACGCAGCGCAGGCCCGCTTCGAGCACTTCCCACTTCGAGGAGTCGATCATCACCGGCACACGGGAGATGTCCGGTTCGCTGGCGACAAGATTGAGAAATTTTGTCATGGCGGCGGCTCCGTCGAGCATGCCTTCGTCCATGTTCACATCGATGATTTGCGCCCCGGCCTCGACCTGTTGGCGGGCCACGGCGAGGGCCTCGTCGTAGTTTCCGGCCAGGATGAGTTTCGCGAACTTTGGCGAGCCGGTCACATTGGTGCGCTCGCCGACATTGATGAATGGAATTTCCGGACGAGCGGTGAAGGGCTCCAGCCCACTCAGTCGGAGTGTCGTGGTGCGCGCAGGGATGCGGCGCGGGGGCAGGCCGCGCACCGCCTCGGCGATGGCCTTGATGTGCCCTGGCGTGGTGCCGCAACAGCCTCCGATGATGTTGAGCCACCCTTGTTCCGCCCACTCGCGAAGCTGCGGCGCGAGGCTTTCGGGTGTCTCGGGAAAACCTGTCGGAGAGAGCGGGTCGGGCAGTCCGGCATTCGGATACGTGCTGACAAAAAACGGCGAGATGTTCGACAGCTCCTCAATGTAGGGGCGCATTTCCTTCGGGCCGAGTGCGCAGTTGAGCCCGATGGAAAGAAGCGGAAAGTGCGATAGGGAATTGAGAAAGGCCTCCACCGTCTGACCAGTGAGCGTTCTGCCACTCAAGTCGGTGATGGTTCCCGAGGCCATGACAGGCAGGTGCGGGTGCTTCTCAAAAAAACGGGTAATTGCAAAAAGCGCAGCCTTGGCGTTCAGCGTGTCGAAAATTGTTTCAACGAGCAGGATGTCCACCCCGCCGACGACGAGATTTTCGATTTGCTCCATGTAGGCGGCTACCACCTGCTCGAAGGTCACTTCGCGTTTGCCTGGGTCGTTGACATCCCGCGAGATCGAGAGCGTGCGGTTGAGCGGGCCGATCGCCCCGGCCACGAAGACGCGCCGGTTGGTGCAGGCGTCCGCTGCCTCTCGCGCCACCCTGGCCGCAGCCAGATTCAACTCGGGCACCAAATGCTCCAACCCGTAGTCCGACTGCGAAATGGTCGTTGCATTGAAGGTGTTCGTTTCGATGATATCCGCCCCGGCGGCGATGTATTGGCCGTGAATCTCGCGAATGATCTCCGGTCGCGTGAGCACCAGAAGGTCGTTGTTGCCCTTCAAATCCTGCCCGGTCCAATCCTCAAAACGCTCCCTGCGGTAGTCGGCTTCCTGCAGCTTGTATTGCTGGATCATGGTGCCCATCGCCCCGTCCAAAATCAGGATGCGTTGGGCGATGAGGTCGCGGAGTGCTTTTTCGGTGGATGAAATCATGCGTGCTGAGAATCGGTTACTTTACGGAAAGCCGAAGCGAGGCAAACGAAAAAAACGTCGCAAATCGGCAAGACCATTACGCTCGGTCAGGGCAAGGCTCCCCGAAAAATCGAAAAACAAAATGGGAGAAACCTCGCAGTTTCTCCCATCTTGAGTGTTAAGACCTGCCCGGGGACAGGAATGTTATTTTTTCGAGGTCGCTGCTTTTTTGGCAGCGGGCTTTGCGGCTGGAGCCTTGACAACAGCGGCTTTTTTAGCAGGAGCCTTGGCGGCAGGTGCTTTCTTAGCAGGAGCTTTGGCGGCAGCAGGTTTCTTCGCGACAACCTTTTTGGCGGCGGGCTTCGCCGCAGCGGCTTTCTTGGCTACTGGCTTTTTTGCAACTGGCTTCTTGGCAACGGTTTTCTTAGCGGCAGGTTTCTTTGCGACTGGCATTCAATATCCCCCCTTTCTCTCCGCATCTGCGGGAAATTTTTCTGTGAATATCATGTGAACAACTCACTGTTGTTGTGAATAAGTTTCACGCGGAATGTCGTCAACTCCTTTTTTTAAAAAATAATGTTTTTTTTAAAAAAAGTTGGGTATCGGGCGATGGACTTAGCCTGCAAGGAGAATTTTTTCCACCTCGGCAAGGATGCCGGCGGTTTCCCAAAGACGGCCGATGCCCTCGTATCCGCAGGCCAATAGGCCCTCTTGGGGGCCGATAAAGCGGACACTGCGCGACTGGAGGATGTCTACATTTTGCTGCGTGGCCGGATGCAACCACATCTTGCCATTCATGGCGGGCGCGATGAGCAGTGGAGCTTTCGTGGCGAGTGCGATGGAAGTCAGGGCGTCGTCCGCAATGCCGCAGGCGAGCTTGGCGATCGTATTCGCTGTGGCGGGCGCCACCAGAAGAAGATCCGCCGCGTCGGCGAGTGCGATGTGACCAGGATGCCAGGACTCCTTTTCGTCAAAAATCCCCGTCGTTACGGGATGGCGCGAGAGAGTTTGAAAGGTGAGTGGCGCGACAAATTCCGTGGCGTGGCGTGTCATGACGACGTTCACGGTGTGTCCGGCCTGCGTGAGGCGGTTTGCCAGCTCGGCGGCCTTGTAGCAGGCGATAGAGCCGGTCACACCGAGGATGACGTTTTTTTTGCTCATGCGAAATCGAGTTCAAGTCGGCTGCTCCGGTAGCGTTCGGCGCGCATGATGGCGCGGAATTTTTCAATGTCCTCTTCTATCGAGCTGCTGATGAGCGTGTATCGGTAGTCGCGCCATTTTTCCATTTCTCCCGAGGCGTTGTGCAGGCGTGTCGCGATCTGCTCCTCGCTTTCGGTGCCGCGTCGGCGCAGCCTTCGCGCCAGTTCGTCGAGTCCGGGTGGCATGATGAAGACGTCCGCCAAAGCCGATTGGATAAAGGCATCCGGGCATGCACGGATGCTCGCCGCGCCGAGCGTGTCCACATCAAGCAGGACATCCACTCCGTTGTGAAGGTGGTCGATCACGGTGGACTTCAGTGTTCCATAATAGCGGCCGTGCACCTCGGCGTGCTCCAGAAATTCACCGTTCGCGATGCGGCTTTGGAACTCCGCCGTGCTCAGAAAAAAATAATCCTCGCCGTGCACCTCGCCGGGTCTTGGTAGGCGCGTGGTGCAGGAGACCGAGTAGATGAAATCCGGCTTCTGGCGGAGCGAGCTGATGAGTGTCGTCTTTCCCGCTCCAGAAGGGGCGGAGATGACGAAGAGGATGCCGTGGCGATGGATGGTGAGGCTATTCAATGTTGGCGAGTTGTTCCCGGATGCGGTCGAGTTCGGACTTCGCCTCGATGACCAGGCGGGAGATGGTGGTGTGGGCGGATTTCGAGCCGAGCGTGTTGAACTCGCGTCCGAGTTCTTGCGTGAGAAATTCGAGTGTGCGCCCGACGGGACCCTTGGCGTCGAGTTTTTCGTGGAATTGTTCGATGTGGCTGGCCGCTCGCTCGAGTTCTTCGGTGATGTCGCAACGCTCCGCAAAAATGGCGACTTCGGTGGCGAGGCGGGGGTCATCGATCAAGTGGCCGATGCCCGCCTGCTCAAGGCGTTTGCGCAGCGTCCCCCGGTAGGCGGCAGTGACCTTACCGGCGAGGGGTGCTGTTTTTTTGATGATGGAACCAAGATGATTGGCGCTTTTGGAAAGAGCCTTCTTGAGAGCCATCCCCTCGCGGGCACGGGTGGCAACGAGGCCCTCCAACGCCTCATCCAGCGCAGCCATCACGGTGGCGCTCGCACTGTCGATCTGGACCTCGGAGGCCCGCACCACGCCCGGCGCGGCGAGGACATCTGCCAATGACACGCCGCCATCCAGACCCAGTTTTTTCTGCAGGCGACGGGCCTGCTCGACAAACTCTGCAGCACGCTTTTCGTCGAAAAAACTCTGAGCGGCATCGCCAATGAACGCCAGCGACAGGTTCACCTGCACGCGGCCCCGCGAGATGCGCTCGAGCACACGCTCTCGAATCGAAGGCTCGAGCAGGGCCGCGCTGCGGTCTGCATGCACAACGACCTCGGCCGTCTTGCGGTTCACGGAGTGGCACTCCACCACGGACGTCCAACTTTGAGTTCGCGCTTCGCCTCGGCCATGTCCTGTCATACTGATCATTGCGTGTTTTTCTAACCCCCCGCTTCACGCGCTGTCGAGGGTGCTCGTCAGTGCCGGATTGATTTTTTTCCGGATCGGAGGATGGTGGTCACTCAAACTATGTTTTTCGACAGCCTGAAATTTCTTTTTATCTGCCTGGAAGTTCTCCTGATTTTCAACCTCCTGATTGTTGTCCATGAGTTGGGCCATTTTCTGGCGGCGCGCTGGCGTGGGCTCGTGGTGGAAAAGTTTGCCATCTGGTTTGGGAAGCCGATTTGGAGCAAAACGATCGGTGGCGTGGAATACCGGCTTGGCTCGATTCCCGCTGGCGGTTTTGTGGCAATCCCTCAACTTGCGCCGATGGAAGCCTTGGAAGGCGAATCGGAGAATGACCGCGCGAAATTGCCTCCGGTGAAGCCGCTGGATAAAATCATCGTCGCAGCGGCCGGCCCGCTTTTCAGTTTCGGTCTCGCTTTTGCCATGGCCTGCATCGTGTGGGTGGTTGGAAAGCCCCAGAGCGAATTCGACACAACGGTGGTGGGATATGTGAAGGAGGGCGGTCCTGCGGCCATCGCTGGAATGCGCCCCGGGGACCAAATCATCGCCGTCGACGGAAAGCCGGTGAAGCACTTCCTGAGCGGCACGGACAGCGTGAAATGGCGGATCGTCCGCAGCGAGGGTGACACGATTCCCTTCACCATCCTCCGCGACGGGCAAGAGATCACGATCGATTCCAAATGGTCGAAACCCGAGACATCCAGTTGGCGCAGGCCAGCGTTGCGCGAGGTTCAAATCGGACCGCGCATTGTGCCAGGTGTGGGCTTTGTGGTGAAGGGCAGCCTCGCTGAAAAAGCGGGTTTCAAGGAGGGAGATCTCGTCACGGACCTGAATGGTGTTCCGGTTTTCAACCTCAGCGATATGGGCCCTCTCATCGATGCAAACCGTGGCCAGGACGTCACTTTCCATGTCGAGCGTGAGGGTCGGGAAATGGAACTGCAAATGAAGCTTCCCGAGGCCACACCGGATTCCGCGCCTGTGAATTTCGGCATCGAATGGGGGCGCTCCGTTTTGATGCACCCGTCGCCGCTCGAACAGGTCAAGGATGCCGCCACGAGCATCTTTCGCATGGTCGGGGCGCTGCTCTCGCCGTCCTCGGATGTCAAAGCCGCCCACTTCAGCGGACCGGTGGGAATCATGCGGCTCTACTACCAGATTTTCGAGGCGGAGAACGGTTGGCGCATCGCTCTGGCTTTCAGTGTTCTTATCAATGTGAACCTCGCCCTCATGAACCTGCTGCCATTTCCGGTTCTTGACGGCGGGCATATCACGCTCGCGATCATCGAGGCCATCCGGAGAAAACCGATCAGCATTCGCGTTCTGGAAGTGCTGCAAACCGCCTGCGCTGTCCTCCTCATCGGCTTCATGCTCTACCTGACTTTCTACGATGTGGGCGACATCGTGGCTTCGAAAGCTCCCGTCACCGAGCAGACCAAGTAAACATGCCGCTGGTTTTCCGAAGCTACCCGGGCCGTCGTCCCAGCCGCGCTGTCAAAACCGGCCGCACCGCCATCGGTGGAGAAAATCCCGTGCGCGTCCAATCGATGCTGACGAGTGACACGATGGATACCGAAGCTTGCGTCAAGGAAACACTCGGTCTGGCGCGGGCGGGTTGCGAGATCGTTCGCATTACAGCGCCAACCGTGAAGGATGCCCGCAACCTCGAGGCCATCCGCGATGCGCTCCGCGACGCAGGATGCGACGTGCCGCTGGTCGCAGATATCCATTTCAAGCCCGAAGCCGCTCTGGAGGCCGCCAAGTGGGTGGACAAGGTTCGCATCAATCCCGGCAATTTCGCCGACTCAAAAAAATTCGCCGTCCGCGAATACACCGACGCGGAGTATGCCGCCGAGATTGGGAGAATCCGCGAGCGCTTTGCGCCTTTGGTCGAGCTTTGCAAGCAACGGGGCATCGCCATGCGCATCGGCACGAACCACGGCAGCTTGAGCGATCGCATCATGAACCGCTTCGGCGACACCCCCCTCGGAATGGTCGAAAGCGCGCTGGAGTTCGCCCGCCTCGCCCGCGAACTCGACTACCATGATTTCGTTTTTTCCATGAAGGCGTCGAATCCAAAAGTGATGATTCAAGCCTACCGCCTGCTGGTCGCGCGTCTCGACGAACTGGAGTCCACGGAGGGTGGCGGCTGGAACTACCCGATCCATCTCGGCGTTACAGAGGCCGGGGATGGCGAGGATGGTCGGATCAAGAGCGCGATCGGCATCGGCAGCCTGCTTGCCGACGGCATCGGCGACACAATCCGCGTTTCCCTCACAGAGGACTCGGAGCACGAAATCCCTGTGGCGCAGGTCTTGGAAAACATCGCCGCCACCCGCCCCCCCGCTCCGGCACTTGAATCCTGGCCGTTCGACCCGTTTTCCTACGCCCGCCGGACCAGCGAGGTCCTGCAAATGGGAGGTCATAAACTCGGCGGCGCCGAACTCGTGCGCGTCGCGGTGCGGCAGGCTGCTTTTGAAAAGATCGTCCACAAGCTCGATGGCCTCGGCGACTACAAACCCGAGCTGATTGTCGAAGAATGCGGTCTCGTGGAGGTCGATCCACGCGATGCTGAAGCCATCGTCCGAGTCAACGCATCCGCCGCTCCCGTTTTCGTGACGATCCCCGACTCCTGCGAGTTGCCAGTCATCGGTGCCTATCGGCTTCTGGCCTCGCAGATCGACGCTCGACACCCGATCCTCCTCAAGGACACCTTTGCGCCTGCGGCTTCCACCGATTTCGTCCACAACCTCCTCAACGCCGCCACCAACATCGGCTCGCTGCTCTGCGACGGAATTGGTGATGCGGTTCTCGTCCAGGGCGAGGAAGCCCCCGGACAATCCCTCCGGATCGCCTACAACATCCTCCAGGCTGCCGCCGTTCGCATTTTCAAAACCGATTACGTGGCCTGCCCGAGCTGCGGTCGGACGTTGTTCAACCTTCAGGAAACCACCGCCCGCATCAAAGCTGCCACTTCGCACCTCAAAGGCGTGAAAATCGCTATCATGGGCTGCATCGTCAACGGCCCCGGTGAAATGGCGGATGCCGACTTCGGCTATGTCGGCGGCGCTCCCGGCAAGGTGAACCTCTATATCGGCAAGACCCCCGTGAAATTCCATATCCCCCAAGCCGAGGCCGTCGACCGCCTTGTGGACCTCATTCGCGAACACGGGCGCTGGGTGGAGCCGGTTCAACACAAGGTTTAGGGCATGGTATTCTTGGCTGCGCGGATCTTTCCCCAGCCAAGTGGACGCCCGGGCATGGGCGGGGGCCAAAAGGACGCATCCTTCTGGAAACGCGGCTTGCTCAGCCGGCTCATTGCGAGACGTTTGAAGAAATGCTACGAAAATGTCACATTTCACCCGTTGTTCGATTTCGTCGTTTCGAACAGGTGTTGGGTTTGTATGTTAGGCTATCCAAACCGCCAATTCCTTCGTCAACGCTTTCTCCTCTCCAAGCTTTTGTTTCGAAAAAAGCTGATTTTTTTGGTTCTCGCCGTCGTTCCGATAGTCGCGATTTCCGCTGGGTTCGTCTGGTTATTTCCCAAATTGAAGGCCCGCCAGTCCCAAGAGTTTTTCAAGGCTGCCGAAAGCTATGTCCAAGCGGGTGACATCCGCAATGGTGTGGTTTGCTTGAAGTCCTCGCTCCGGTTGATGCCCGGCAATCCGGAGGCCCTGAGCCTGTTAGCGCGCATTCAATCCTCCCAGGGTGAACCCACGGCCCTCGAGACTTGGAGCAAGCTTCTGGCTACCGGAAAAGTCCAACTCGAAGACATCGGAATGTATGCGCAAGCGGCTGCCAACCATCAGGACTGGGCCTTGGCCAACCGACTGACCGAGGTCACTGCTATCGCCGGAAACAAGGCGCTGCCCCATCTCATTCGGGCCGGACTCCTGCAAGCCAAAGGCGAGCCGGACGCTGTGGAGTCGGAACTGCGGCAGGCTGTTGAAGTCGATCAGAGCCAGCTCAGCAAACGGGCTTTGGCAAAATTCCTGATGTCCCGGACACTGAATGAAGCGCGCGCACGCGAAGCTTATGAGATTCTCCGGGAAATTTCAAAAACCCCCGATGTGACGGGTGCCGAAGCCTTGACGACGGCGTTGCTCAAAGGACTTGTCCCCGCTTCCGATATGCCAGCTTGGATCGCGGCGATCCGCGCAAACCCCAAGATCAGCCTCCGCGGTCTCTGTCTGGCCGACTACACCGAGAGCCTCTCCGGATTTGTCACGCCTCAAGTGGCGGCTTCCCGCATCAAGCAACGCGTCGAAAAATCTTCCGTCACCGATCGCGCAGAGGCCATGCAATGGCTCCTCCGGCTTGGTGAACAGCGGATGGCTTCCGACTTGCTCACTCCCGGCGAGGCGGAAATGTCGGAATCCATATATTACAGTTGGTTGGATGCCAATTCCGCTGCCGCGAAATGGGACGTTGTGCTCAAATCCCTCGACGGACCCGGCAACCCGATCAAGGAGCCATTTCTCGTCTGCACCTACCGCGCCAGCGTATTTCAGGCGCTTGGTCGCAAGGAGGAGGCTCAGGCCCTCTTCCTATCGGCTTACGAGCAGGCCCACGCGGACAACACGAAATTTTTGAAATGTCTCGCCGTCTTGAATACCGCCCAGCAGGACGCTCTTTTTGAAAAAGGCTTCAGGGAGGTATTGTCAAACCCGGAGACGGCGTCGGCCTCATTTAAAGCCCTCCTGCCTTCGACCTACCTGCGGCGCGACTCCCTGGCAGCACTTCGTTTTTATGAAACGGCTGCCGAAGTCTCGCCTCAACTAGCCGGTGACATGGCCCTTCAAAACGATTTGTTTTACCTGAAAGTCCTCACCGGCCGGACTCGGAACGTCGGGTTTGCGGAAAACCTGAGCAAAGCGAACCCTCTGGACCAGTCTCTGCGGGTCACATATGCCTTTGCCAAATTCCAGTCCGGGAATCCGGACGAGGCACTGAAAATCCTCGAGGCCTCCGAACAGGGGATTGCGGCATCCAGTCTGCGCCCGCACGAAAAGGCCGTTGTGGCCTCGATTCTCGCAGCAAATGGACGCAGGAAGGACGCTGAGGTCGTGGCACGCCTCGTTCAACCGAATCAACTCTCCATCCAAGAGATCCAGTTGGTCCAAAATCAGTTCCAAAATGTCTCCCAAAACGCTCCCTCCCCAGCCTCGGGACCGGTGAATCCACCGCCCAAGGCAACAAAAACTTCCAAAACCAAAAAATGAGCCGCCGCATTGCGCGAGGCATCATTTCACTTTTCCGAAAGCCTTGAGATATGAACGACACTCACCACCTCACTGACGAGAACGAAAGAAACCAGAAAGTCTTAGTCCTCCTGGCATTCTTCGGATTCGCTCCGCTGCTTGCCCAGTTCTTGTTCAACCTTTGGCAGTTTGACACCTACCAGTTTTTTCCTCTTGCCTTGGCTGGAGCGGCCGTTTTGTTCACTCGTGCGGCCCGCGAGGTGGAGAGACCTCTCACTCCCGGTAGCTTTTGGGTTCCACTCCTGATAATCCCGCCATCCCTCGTGCTCTTGGCATTCGCCTCCGTTGTATGGTCACCTTGGATGGGTGCCTTGGCTTTCCTGCTGATTTCCTTGGGTGTCTTTTGGCAGTTGGGCGGTTGGACATTGGTGAAGTTTTTTTTCCCTGGCTGGTTTGTCTTGCTCACGGTTCTGCCACCTCCGCTCAAACTTGATGAACGCTTCGCCCTCCTGCTCCAACAGTGGGCCGTCGCTGGAAGTTGCCGGATCCTCGATTTCATGTTGATACCCAACGAACGCACGGGTCTGGTGATTGAAATTCCTGGAATGCGTTTGCTCGTGGAGGAAGCGTGCAGCGGCATTAACTCGATTCTCTTCATGACGTTTGTTTGCGTCTTTTATGCCATGTGGAGGAAACGCTCGCTCTTATTCACTTTGGTGCTTTATGTGTTCACTATCGGATGCGTGCTCTTCGGTAACTTGATTCGAATTATCGTCGGGGCTTGGGCTTTTTATCATTACAAGTTGGAAATTTTAACCGGTTGGAAACACACCGCCATCGGTCTTGTCCTCACAGCGTCTTACATCGGGCTGATCCTGGTTGCTGAGAAATTATTGAGAAATCCCGAGTCCCGCTATGACGAGATGGACCATGACCCGAGCGCACCCAAGGAATCACTCTGGGCCAGTATCCATTTGGGACTGGGGTTCAAGGCTTTGACTGTAGTGCTTGTCTTTCTGGGATTGGTCCAGCTCGTGCGTGGCTGGGATTTCCATGTGCAACGCGAAGGCACCAAAAAAGTGAATTCCACCAAGTTTGACGGTTCAGCCCTTTTCGTGCTTCCCTCCGATGTCGATGGATGGAAACTGGTTAGTGATCCCAAGCCAAAATCGCATTTTGCCGCTTATGAAGACGGTGTGCAGTCCCATATTTGGAGACTGGAGAAAGATGGATTGCAGGCCATCGTCTCTCTCGACTACCCGTTTTTCGGCTACCATGATGTCACCGTTTGCTATCGCAATTCCGGTTGGACCATGCTTGCGAGCAAGCTTGTGCAGGCATCTGAAGAAAACGGTCTCATTCCGAACATGGAGGTCTTGCTGGCGCGTGAGGGGGGACTGAAGGGCATCCTTCTTTACAGCACAGTGGATGAAGGCGGCGTCTGGCTGGAGGACTCCCCGGATCGCTCGGCCTACAACGCGGAGGGGAAACCCCTGGAGGAGGGGAACCTGATGGAGAGGCTTCTCAGGCGTCTTCGCCTCATTCCCTATGCGAATGAAAGCTACGACATGGCTGTGAACTTCCGGATTCAAACACTCGCTGCTGCGAGGGGTGGTCTGAGCTCGGCCCAGAGACGCGATATCGAGAAATTGTTTCAGAAAGTGAGGCTCCTCCTTTCCGAGCAATTTGTCACCGCTGCCCCCACGCCGACTCCAACCCCGACGCCTGTTTATCTGGATTCCCAGCCGCCGATCAGCAATGGGGAAGATCCCACGGCCCGCGCGCTTCGCGAAGCCCGTGAGGCGGCAGATTCGGCCACGGAAACCGAGGACCCCACAAAGAAGGCCGTTCAGGCCGCGAAGCAAGAGGCTCTCGAAGCGGAGAAGGCCAAGGCGGAAGCCAGTAAAAAAAATCCCGCCCCACCTGCCAAGTAGAGGGGCGTTTTTCTACGAAACATCCCGGTCGGGGCCGCCAGGGCTTCACATCCCGCGAGGGATATCAACGCCTGCGGTGCCGGAACCGGCAACGGGAGTTCGGAAATGGCAGAGGAACGCTCTACCGGCAAGCCAAGAGCAAGCCGGAAAGCATGGAGCCTGTATGGGGACGTGTGCCGAAGGGAAGTCCTTGAGGCAGCGCTCTGGCAGGTGATCGCCAACGGGGGAGGCCCCGAAGTGGACGGGGTGAGGGTGGAAGACCTCGCGAAAGACGGAGGACATCGTGAGCTATGGCTTGCGAAGCTGGAAGGCGACCTGCGAGGGAAAACCTATCGCCCGAGTCCGGTTCGTCGGGTGTATATCCCGAAGGCGGATGGAAAGAAGCGGCCGTTGGGAATCCCGACGGTTCGAGACCGGGTGGTGCAAACAGCGGTGGTCCTGCTGCTGTTGCCCATCTTTGAAGCCGACTTCCACGAGAACAGCTTCGCTTACCCACCAAAGCGGCGGGCGCAAGAGGCCATCGACGCGATCAAAATGGCGTTGCTGGGCGGGAGAAGAGAAGTGGTGGACACCGACTTGAGCGGCTACTTCCATTACGCCAACAGCACACAGGTGTTCGGCAAAATGCCGTGGCAAATGCGGGAGCGCGTGAGGCGATGGCTGATCTTCCCTCGAAAAAGCGTGGAGGGGCTTTTTTGTTAATCGGGTTTATGGT
>JBAWVX010000049.1:0-18834 GCA_037147075.1 bacterium | reverse complement strand
GCCAAACATCGAGCACCGAGGTGCGGAAAGGCGTAGTCGCTGGACCGGATTTGGGGCGTGCCGACAGGCAAGGAGCATAGCCCAGGGGCGAAGGAACGCAGCCCTCGAGCTGATGTGGCTCGGTCTGGGATGGCTTGGAGGCACCGGCTCGACGCATGTGGTGGTATCGAGCACCTGACTGGAAATTCGTGAGGACAGATTGGAAACAAACCATTTACCGAAACCCAAAAACAACGGCCAGGCAAGGAAGCCGGAAGGTCGGAGTCCAAGGATGGAACGCAGTATGAACTAACGGAAGAATTAAAATCACCGAACAGGAGACAAAATGAAGCCGCAAGGCCAAACATCGAGCACCGAGGTGCGGAAAGGCGTAGTCGCTGGACCGGATTTGGGTGCAAGTGGACGGGCAAGGAGCATGGCCCGGGGGCGTAGGAACGCAGACGCTGAGATCGTCATGTCTACGCCGAAAGCTTGTGAGGCAGAGGGATATCAGAATGAATAAATTTCTATGAGAGATAATTTTATAAAATTTGGAATAACTCCAAAAGTGAGGTCAAACACTTCAAAAAGTGGCCCGAATTCAGCGCGGAAGCTGTCTAAACCAAGATAGTAAAGGAATACTAATATGATCAGCATCAACACCAACACTGCAGCTACCTCTGCAGCATACAACCTCAACAACACGAACGTGAACCTGCAGAGAAGCCTCAATCGCCTCTCCAGCGGTTCGCGGATTAACTCTTCGTTCGATGATGCCGGCGGCCTGGCGGTTTCGATGAAGCTCTCGGCTTCCATTCGCAGAACAGAAGCTACACAAAATAACGTCAATAACACCCTCTCTTTTCTTGAGACCCAAGATGGAGTTCTGAAATCTGCGGAGAAAGTTCTCTCCCGCATGTCCGAGTTGGCGCAGTTGGGGACAGATGTTACCAAATCAACCAGCGATTTGGCTCTCTATCAATCCGAGGTGGATACCCTCAAAACCCAGCTTGGTTCATTCCTGAATGAGAAGTTCAATGGAATTTCTCTCTTCGGTGGAACCAGCACGCAGACCGGAGCTATCGGAACTGATGGCAGCCTGACGGTGTATACTTCTGAAGATGGCAATCAAAGTGTTGATATATCGCAATTGAATCTTGGTTTCCTGAGTGGCACGAGTGGTGGAGTTGGAACCTCGGTTTCAACATCTTCCGGTATTCAAGTTTCAACGAACACGGATGCCATCGCAGCCGTCTCAACATTGACATCTGCCATTCAAAATCTGGCGACATTGCGCGCCAAGAACGGATCACAGCAGCAGCGCATCACCTTTGCTGGTGACGTCCTAGCCATCAACAAAACGAATTTGGAGGCTGCCAATGGCCGTATCACTGACGTCGATGTGGCTACCGAAAGCTCCAACCTCGCCCGCTGGAACATCCTTCAGCAGGCTGGAACGGCCATGTTGGCCCAAGCCAACCAGTCAACCCAATCGATCCTTCGTCTGCTTGCCTAATCTCAGGCATTGATGGCCCTGCTCCTAAGCAAGAAATGCTTTGAATTGGAGTATAAAGCACATCCAACCAAAGAGTTTCTTGCGATGGACGAGGATTTTAAAACTTTAGAACGAGTCTAAAAGTGAGGCCAAACACCTGGAAAAGTGGCCCGAATACAGCGCGGAAGCTGCTATAAACCAAACCAGTAAAGGAATACTAATATGATCAGCATTAACACCAACACTGCAGCGACCTCTGCAGCGTATAACCTCAGTAATACCAACGTGAATCTGCAGAGAAGCCTTAACCGTCTCTCTAGCGGTTCGCGGATCAACTCTTCGTTCGATGACGCCGGCGGCCTGGCGGTTTCGATGAAGCTCTCGGCTTCCATTCGTCGCACAGAAGCCACGCAGAACAGTGTCAACAACGCCCTCTCTTTTCTTGAGACCCAAGATGGAGTTCTGAAATCTGCGGAGAAAGTTCTCTCCCGCATGTCCGAATTGGCGCAGTTGGGAACAGATGTCACCAAATCCACCAATGATTTGGCTCTCTATCAATCCGAGGTGGATACCCTCAAAACCCAGCTTGGCTCATTCCTGAATGAGAAGTTCAATGGAATTTCTCTTTTCGGTGGAACCAGCACGCAAACGGGTGCACTCGGAACCGATGGCAGCCTGACAGTCTACACTTCTGAGGAAGGAAGCCAAAGCGTGGCCATTTCGCAGTTGAATCTTGGTTATCTGAGCGGAACAACCAGCGGTGTTGGAACCTCGGTTTCGACATCTTCCGGTATTCAAGTTTCAACAAACACCGATGCGATTGCGGCTGTTGCCACATTGACAACCGCCATTCAAAACTTGGCGACATTGCGTGCAAGGAACGGATCTCAGCAACAGCGCATCACCTTTGCTGCCGACGTTCTGGCTATCAACAAGACAAACTTGGAGGCTGCCAATGGCCGTATCACCGACATCGATGTGGCCACCGAAAGCTCCAACCTCGCCCGCTGGAATATCCTTCAGCAGGCTGGAACGGCTATGTTGGCCCAAGCCAACCAGTCGACCCAATCGATCCTGCGTCTCCTTGTCTGATAGGGACAAGAAGTGCTGAGATGTCTCTAACCGAGCGTTTTCAAGAATTGACCACTGGCTGGCACTGGGAGGGGACTCTGTGAACCTCCCGGTCCAATCCTCAATTCGAAACCTCGGTTGGAGACTCCGTTCAAGTCATCCATCTCTGCAGATTTACCAAATAAGTAGTGGTTTCCCATTCTCTTTTTGAAAAAATCTTATGACATTGAGTATGAAATTTGCAAGCCGATAGACTTCGGTTCTGCATCAGTCATTCCTCAATGCGTGATGGAATATCAGGAATTCAGTCCAAAACACGTGTCCAGACTACCTTGAGTTTGGTCCCAAGGCGGCATGGAAGCTGTCTTGAAATGAAAGGATTATCATGATTAGTCTAAATTCCACAGGAGCTGCTTCGGCGGCTTCCTATTACCTCAATCAAAACAACCACAACCTTCAAAAAAGTCTGATTAGGCTTTCGACGGGCATTCGCATTACCACGGCTGCGGATGACCCAGGTGGTTTGGCGGTTTCTCTTAAGCTCTCGGCGGCTCTCCGGCGCACGGATGCCGTTTCAGCGAATGTCGGGAATGCGCTATCCTACCTTCAGTCCCAGGATGGAGTCTTGGAAGCTGCGTCCAATATTGTGCTGCGCATGTCGGAGTTGGCTACACTGGCCTCTGACGGCACCGTTTCGACGAGCGATGTGGCACTCTACAACACCGAGTTTCAAGAGCTGCAGGACAGCATGACCTCACTCTTGAGCGAGGAGTTCAATGGCATGCCATTGTTTTCCGCCGGCGGCTCCACTCTTGTCGTCGTGACATCGGAAAATGGAACGCAAACCACGGGAATCACCAAAGCTGATTTGGACTCCGTGGAAAACGCCGTAACCGGCATTTCGGGGATTACGTCCTCAGCGGTTGCCACAGCAGCAGCCGCGACGCTGGAGACCGCGATTCAAGATATCGCGGAGTTAAGGGCCAAAAATGGTGCGGAACAATCCCGTCTCTCATTCGCCCAAGATATCCTTGCAGTGAACCGCACCAATTTGGAGGCGGCTCATGGCCGGATCCTGGACGTTGATATTGCCGAGGAAAGCACAAATTACGCCCGCTTGAGTATCATTCAAGAGGCGGGGCTGGCGATGCTGGCCCAAGCCAACACATCCGCCGAGAGCTTAGTCAAGCTCTTGGAATAAAACCTGTAGCACCTCAAAAGCAAGCCAAGGTCTTCCAAGGAAGGCCTTGGCTATTTTTTCTCAAAATACGCCTTTGGACTGATCTTTGATCAACCAGTCCTACCAGCGGTCATAGGACTATCCGCTTGCTTTTGGATTTTTAGAGAGGGGCACAGGCGTCCCGCCTGTGTGAGTCGGTGCGCTCCTTGGTTCCGATGTGTAAGCAAACCAGTCTCCACACGGCCGAGACGGCTATGCCTCTTTCGTTTGCGATACAAAGGCAAATTTCAAGGTGACGTTTTTATGAGGTGTCCTTGGTCGAAAAGAACCCTCCAAATGGAGGTGATTTTCCTAAAAACTGGTCAGAATGGTCGTGAATTTGATCTTAACCCGACAATGGATTTTTAGACAGGAGGGCAGTATGGAGAGAATCGGAGCGCAGCGGAGAAAGACTGCCGAAGGCAGCCCACCGGGTGAGCGCGAGCGAGTCAATTTACAGGAAAGGCTTTGGCTTTTGTTTGATATCGCAAAAAAATTTCCACCACATCGAAGCATAAACTACTCACCCTCTGTGATCTCTGTGTCCTCTGTGGTTAAATCTGCTGGATTCGGGCTTAGTAGCGGTAGTGCTCGGGCTTGTAGGGGCCTTCGGCTGGGACGCCGAGGTATTCGGCCTGACTCTTGGTCAACTTGGTGAGGACGACGCCGATTTTTTCGAGGTGCAAGCGGGCGACTTCCTCGTCGAGCTTCTTGGGCAGGCGGTAGACGGTGTTTTTGTATTTGTCCTTGTTCTGCCAGAGGTCGATTTGGGCGAGCGTCTGGTTGGTGAAGGAATTCGACATCACGAAGCTCGGATGGCCTGTGGCGCAGCCGAGGTTCACGAGTCGGCCGTCGGCTAGCATGTAGATGCTTTTCTTGCCGCCGGGCAGGAAGTAGCGGTCGTATTGCGGTTTGATGGTCTCGCAGCGGATGCCTTTGTGTTTTTTGAGTTGCTCGACTTGGATTTCGTTGTCGAAGTGGCCGATGTTACAAACGATCGCCTGGTCTTTCATGGCGAGCATGTGCTGGAGCGTGATGATGTCCTTGTTGCCGGTCGTGGTGACATAGATGTCGCCAATGCCGAGCGTGCTTTCGATGGTGTTGACCTCGAAGCCTTCCATGGCGGCTTGCAGCGCGTTGATGGGGTCGATTTCAGTGACGATGACGCGGGCTCCGTAGGCTCGGAGAGAGTGGGCGCTGCCTTTGCCGACATCGCCATAGCCGCATACGACGGCGACTTTTCCGGCGATCATGACATCCGTCGCGCGCTTGAGACCGTCAGCAAGGGACTCGCGGCAGCCGTAGAGGTTGTCGAATTTGGACTTCGTGACCGAGTCGTTCACATTGATGGCTGGAACGAGGAGCTTGCCGACCTCGGCGAGCTGGTAGAGGCGGTGGACGCCTGTCGTCGTCTCCTCCGAGACCCCCTTCCAGGCTTTTGCCACCTTGGTCCAAAAGCCGGGGCGCTCCTCGGCGACGCGGCGGAGGAGGGCTTTGACCACAGAGACCTCGTGGTTCTCGGCGGGTTGGTAGGCCCACTTGTCGCCTTTCTCGAGTTCTGCGCCTTTGTGGATGAGAAGGGTCACATCGCCGCCGTCATCGACCACCAGTTGCGGGCCGAGGTTGCCGGGGAAGGTTATCGCTTTGAGGGTGAGTTCCCAATACTCCTCGAGAGTCTCGCCTTTCCAAGCAAAGACGGGTGTGCCGGTCTCGGCAATCGCTGCGGCAGCGTGGTCTTGGGTCGAAAAAATGTTGCAGCTCGCCCAGCGCACATCGGCACCGAGATCAACGAGCGTTTCAATGAGAACAGCCGTCTGGATCGTCATGTGGAGCGAACCGGTCACTCGGACGCCTTTGAGGGGCTTCTGCTTGGCGTATTTTTTGCGAACCGCCATAAGTCCTGGCATTTCATGCTCGGCAACGCTGATTTCCTTGCGGCCCCACTCGGCAAGCGAGATGTCGGCGACAACATAATCCGCACCTTTCGGAGTGGCAGCGGAATATTTGGCAAGGTTGGCGGTGGCTGCGGTCAGTTCAGCGAGGACGGCGGCTGCGGTGGCGTTTTGTTTTTTGGAAGCGGATTTGGTGGCCATAAGAGTTTTAAGTTTTCAGGGTTCAGTTTTCAGTGGTTGTTTTGCGGGCGGTTGCTTTCCAAAGGCCGCGTATCATCGCGGAGATTTCTTTGGATTCGTGGAGGGATGTTTTGAATGTGCTTTGGTCGATGAGAGTCAGTTTTCGTGCGATATAAAGCTGGGTGTGAAGTTCAGCGTTGGAGCCGAGGGCGATTGTCAGGAAACGCTGGAAATCTGCTCTGCTGGAGCGTTCGTGGCCTTCAGCGATGTTTGAGGGAACCGATAGCGAGGCTCGCTCGATCTGATCTTTGAGTGAGAATTTTTTACAATCCTCAAAGAGTTCGTAGATGGAAGTGCATTGTTGGCAGGCTCGCTGCCACACTTCCAAGTCTTCGAACGAATGATAAGCCATCGTTAGGATTCCTGAAAACTGAACACTGAAAACTTGCCCGACTAATTTTATCTCGCCGCCTTTTTCAGCGCCGCGGCTTTGTCTGTCTTCTCCCAAGTGATCTCTTTGTCTTCTTTTCCGAAGTGGCCGTAGTTGGTGGTCTTGCTGTAGATCGGGCGGAGGAGGTTGAGTTGGGTGATGATGTCGGCGGGTTTGAAGGAGAAGACTTCTTTGACGGCTTTCTCGATGTTTTCCTCGTTCACTTTGTGGGTGCCGAAGGTGTCGATGTGGACGCTGACGGGAAGAGGGTGGCCGATGGCGTAGGCGAATTGCACTTCGCAGCGATCCGCGAGTCCAGCGGCAACGACATTTTTCGCGACGTAGCGTCCCATGTAGGCGGCGCTGCGATCGACTTTCGATGGGTCCTTTCCAGAGAAGGCGCCGCCTCCGTGGCGACCCATGCCGCCGTAGGTGTCGACAATGATTTTACGACCGGTGAGACCCGAGTCGCCTTGAGGTCCGCCAATCACGAAGCGGCCGGTGGGGTTGATGAGGAATTCCGTCGAGGCATCGAGGAAGTCCTTCGGAATAACCTTGCGAATCACATTGGCGATCAAAAATTTTCGAATCTCTTCGATTTCGACATCCTCGGTGTGCTGGGTCGAGATGACAACATTGGTCACGCGCACCGGCTTGCCGTCTTGATAGAGAACGGAAACCTGGCTTTTCGCATCGGGGCGGAGCCATTTCACTTTGCCGGCCTTGCGGATGGCTGTGAGTTCGCGGCCGAGGCGGTGCGCGAACATGATCGGGGCTGGCATGAGTTCGGGAGTTTCATTGCAGGCGAAACCAAACATGAGCCCTTGGTCGCCCGCGCCTTGCTCGGCCGTGGATTTGCCTTTGGCTTTTTTGTTGTCCACTCCTTGGGCGATATCGGCGCTCTGCGCGGTGAGGAGGTTGGAAATGAAGACGCGGTCGGCGTGGAAGACATCGTCGTTGTTCACATAGCCAATCTCGCGGATGGCTTCGCGAACGATTGAGCCGATGTTCATCACTGAGTCGAGCGCGGCGCCTTTGAGTTTGGGAATGGTGATCTCGCCGCCAACTACGACGGTATTGCTTTTCACGAAGGTCTCGCAGGCCACGCGACTGGTTTTGTCGATCGTCAGGCAGGCGTCGAGCACGGCATCGGAAATGGTGTCGCAGACTTTGTCGGGATGGCCTTCACCAACGGATTCGGAGGAAAAAATATAACGGCGTGACATAGGGTTGATTCGGTTTTGGGTTGAGGTTGAGCTTTACGTATCTTCGAATTCAAATATATAGATATGTTGAATGGCGTCAATCCTGAAATCCCTCCGCGTTTTGTCGGATCCGATCCGGTTGCGGTTGCTGCTGCTGTTGATGGAGGAGGAACTCACGGTCGCCGAGTTGCAGGAGATTCTCGGACTCGCACAGTCGCGCATTTCAACCAGCTTGGCACAGTTGAAGCGCGAGGAGTTGGTGAGGGATCGCCGGGTGGGAAAAAATATTTTCTATTCCGCCAGCGAAGATCTCGGTGAGGCTGTGCAGGCCGTTTTGAGGGGCGCACAGGATGAGCTGAAGGAGGCTGTATCCGACAAAGCGCACCTCGCTTTCACCCTGAAAAAACGCAAGGATCGCGCGGCGGATTATTTCAACAAGCTGGCTGGAAAATTCGGTCGCGCCTATGTGCCCGGTCGCTCATGGGAGGCCCTTTCCCATGGGCTGCTGCGTCTCTTGCCGCCAATGGTCATCGCCGATCTTGGTGCGGGGGAGGGGACTCTCTCGCAGCTCCTGGCCAGGACCTCGAAGAAGGTCATCGCCATTGATAATTCGGAGAAGATGGTCGAGTTCGGTTCCTCTCTCGCGAGGGAGCATGGATTTTCCAATCTCGAATACCGCCTCGGCGATCTCGAGGACCCACCGATCGATGAGGGTTCCATCGACCTGGCTCTTTTCAGCCAAGCCCTGCACCATGCCGCCGCTCCCCAGCGGGCTTTGAATGCGGCATTCCGGATTTTGAAACCTGGCGGGCGCGCCTTGATTCTTGATTTGTTGAGTCACACGCACGAACAAACCCGCGAGCTTTACGGGCATGTCTGGCTGGGGTTTTCTGAAATTGAACTCCACCGCATGCTGAAGAAGGCCGGATTTTCCAAGATCGAATCCTCCATCGTGTCGCGGGAATCGGACGCACCCCATTTCCTGACCCTTTTGGCCACTGGAGTCCGTTGATCGCTAAAATCCTTGAATCACTCGTTGTGGGAGTCCATGTTTTCCTCTCGCCTTGAGACCATCCACCACCCAATTTCACAAACCACATCACGAGTGCGGCGTCTTCGCGGTTTTCAACCACCCCGATGCGGCCATGCTGACCTACTACGGGCTCTTCGCCCTCCAGCACCGTGGGCAGGAAAGCGCCGGAATCGTCTCCGCAGAGCCGAATGCCGCCACGTTCCAAACCCACAAGGGCATGGGGCTGGTCTCTCAAATTTTCCAACCCCGCGATCTTGAAAAATTGAAGGGCCTTCGTGCCATCGGGCATGTGCGCTACTCGACCACAGGCTCGAGCAATCTCAAAAACGCGCAGCCTTTTGTTGTTGACACAGCACGCGGCCGCCTTGCCATCGCCCATAACGGCAACCTCGTCAATGCGGCCGCCCTCAGGGATGAGCTTGAAGAGCGTGGATCGATTTTTCAAACGACCGTTGACAGCGAAATTGTCTTGCATCTCCTGGCTCAGCCGGACTCCAACGGGGGGGGGATATCATCCTTGCGGCGGTTGGAAGGGGCTTTTTCGATCGTTCTCATGGGCGAGCGTGAGATCATCGGATTCCGCGATCCCCATGGGTTTCGACCGCTTTGTCTTGGCAAGCTCGACGGCGCTTATGTGCTCGCCTCGGAGAGCTGTGCATTCGATCTGATCCACGCGGAGTTCATCCGCGATGTGGAGCCGGGCGAGGTTGTCATCATTGATGAACATGGGCTGCGCAGCGAGTGGCCATTCCCCAAGCGGCGCACCTCATTTTGTATTTTCGAGCACGTGTATTTCGCCCGCCCGGACAGCAACATTGCGGAAACGAATGTCAGTATGGCTCGCGTCAACATGGGACGTGAGTTGGCCAGACTCCATCCTGTCGAGGCGGACCTCGTTGTTCCTGTGCCTGACTCGGGGATTTTTGCGGCTCTGGGTTTTTCGGAGGAATCCGGCATCCCCTATTACCCGGCATTTGTGAGGAATCACTACATCGGCCGCACGTTCATTCAGCCTACTCAAATGATCAGGGACTTTAATGTCAGGGTCAAACTCAACCTGATCCGCTCGGCCGTGGAGGGCAAGCGGGTCGTGGTTGTCGACGACTCGATTGTGCGCGGCACGACGGCCCGCTCGCGTGTTGTGAACCTTCGCGAGAACGGCGCGAAGGAGGTCCACATGCGCATCAGTTGTCCTCCTCACAAGCACGCCTGCCACTACGGCATCGATTTTCCCGATCCCGAAAAACTCCTCGCCAATCAATGCACGACAGAGGAGATACGGAAATATCTCGACGCCGATTCCATAGGCTATCTCGATCTTGATGGCATGGTTCGCTCCACAGGCCAAGCCGCCGATCAATTTTGCATGGCCTGTTTCAACGGAGACTACCCCGTCGCTTTTGACGAAAAATTCGACAAACTCATCATGGAAAAAAGGGCTGCCAAGGCCCGCCTTCTCGAACCTCCCTCCGGGCGATTGCTTTGAAAACTCCACTCAAACAAAAAGCGTATGCGGCCGCCGGGGTCGATGTGGATCTCGGCAACAAAGTCAAAAGAGGCATCCACGCACTCGTCAGCGCGACACACGGCCCCGAGGTTCTTGGAAAAATCGGGGGCTTCGGGGGGCTTTTCCGACCCGATTTCCGCGGAATGAAGGAACCCGTCCTGGTCTCCAGCGTGGATGGCGTGGGGACAAAGTTGAAAATCGCCTTCGCCCTGAACCGGCACGATACGATCGGTCAGGATCTTGTGAATCATTGCATTAACGACATTGCCGTGATCGGAGCGCGGCCATTGTTTTTCCTCGATTACATCGGAGGGGAAAAGTTGGATCCTGTCGTTTTCCGTCAGATTCTCAAGGGTTTCACAAAAGCTTGTCGTCAGGGTGGCTGCGCGCTCATCGGGGGCGAGACTGCTCAAATGCCAGGCATGTATCAACGCGGTGAATATGACGTTGCGGGCACGATTGTCGGTGTCGTCGACAGACCCAAAATGCTCGATGGCTCGAAAATCAAGGCCGGTGATGTCATTATTGGTTTGCGAGGCAATGGTCTGCATACGAATGGCTATTCATTGGCCAGAAAGGTGTTGCTTGAAGACATGCGCCTGCCCTTGGACAAGCCGGCACCGGGTATGACACTGCCGCTTGGAAAAGAGCTTCTGAAGGTGCACCCGAATTATCAGCCCCTCATGGCCTCGCTACCCCCGGGGGCGGTTCATGGTGCCGCACACATCACCGGCGGGGGCCTTCTGGACAACCTCCCGCGCGTGCTGCCCGATGGTTGCCGGGCCTTGATCGAGAAAACGTCTTGGAAGGTGCCTGCCATCTTTCAAATTATTCAAAAAGCCGGCTCAATTCCTGAGAGCGAGATGTTCCAAGTTTTTAATATGGGCATCGGTATGACCCTCGTGGTCCCTCCCAAACATGTGGAGTCAGTGCTTCAACACACCAAAGGCATCGCCATTGGCAAGATCACCAATGGTCCCTGCGATGTTGTCCTTTCCTGAACGGCAAGAGAACCTCGCTCATTTTTCAAGACGAGAATCACTGCTCATCCGCGTTTCTGATTTCCCAGCCTACGCCTTCTCAGGAAGAATTTGACAAAGTCAATGTGCTATAAAATCACACGCTGAATGCTCTTGGACTCCTGCCGTAGCTCTGGCGGCGGGGTCTGCGACCACCGATGGTCAACCGCCTCGGTGTTCTAAAACAGGGCGAGCTGCGCGGCGTCCGCGTCCGGAGTGAGGCGTTTGCGAGTGTTCTTCGTGGCGATGGGCAGTCCGACAGCGTTGAGCTCGGACTTTTCAAGGTTCTCGAGGATTTGCTTGGCGCGTGTGATGATGGAGTCAGGGAGTCCAGCCAGGCGGGCGACTTGGATACCGTAGCTTTGGTCGGCGCAACCGGGGAGGATTTTTCGGAGGAAGATGATTTGGTCGTTCCACTCCCGGACGGCGACATTCAAATTGAGCACGCCGCTGCGGGTGCGCTCGAGGTCGGTGAGTTCGTGGTAGTGCGTGGCAAAGAGGGCTCGGCAGCTGATTTTGTCGTGGAGGTATTCGGCGACGCTCCAGGCGATGGAGAGTCCGTCGAATGTGGAGGTGCCGCGACCAATTTCATCAAGAATCACGAGGCTGCAGTCCGTGGCGTTGTTGAGAATGTTGGCCGTTTCGTTCATTTCGACCATGAAAGTCGATTGGCCCCGTGAGAGGTCGTCATTTGCACCAACGCGGGTGAAGATGCGGTCGGTCAGGCCGAGGCGCATGGATTGGGCGGGAACGAAACTCCCGGTCTGGGCCAACAAAGTCAAGAGAGCGACTTGGCGGATGTAAGTCGATTTTCCGGCCATGTTCGGGCCGGTGATGATGGCGAATTTCTTCCCGTCCGCCCCGAGATTTGTGTCATTTGGGACGAAGCGCGAACCCTCGGGTTGCTGATCCAGCACGGGGTGGCGTCCATCGCAGATTTCCAAAACATGCGAGTCGTTGATCTCCGGGCGGCAGTAGCCGTGTAGTCGGGCGGTTTCGGCGAGCGAGCAGATGGCGTCCAGTTTGGCGAGTGTCGCAGCGGTTTCCTGCAGGTGGTGGATTTCCGCCAGAACGGCGCCGCGGAGTTCGGCAAAAATTTCGATCTCACGGGCGCGGGCCCGTTCATCCGCCCCGAGAATTTTGCCTTCGAATTCTTTGAGTTCTGGCGTGATGAACCGCTCCCCGTTGACGGTCGTCTGTTTGCGGATGTAGTCGGAGGGAACAGCACCCAGATTCGCTTTGGTGATCTCGATGAAGTAGCCGAAGACCGAGGTGAAGCGGACTTTGAGGGACTTGATGCCGGTTCGTTCGATTTCCTTTTCCTGTAGGGCGGCAATCCAGTTTTTGCCCTCGTGTGACGCCGAGCGGAGTTCGTCGAGGTCGGGATCGTAGCCTGGCTCGATGAAGCCGCCGTCACGAATCACGGCGGGCGGCTCGGCCACGATGGCCTTGCGGAGTTTTTCGCTCAGTTCTGGTAGGGCGTGGAGGCGGGTGGTGAGGCCCGAGAGCAGTGTCGAGGGAATGGTGAACCCTTGCAGTCCGCCCAGGCTGGCTGCAAGCGGCGGGATGCGGTCGAGGGATTGCGCCAAAGCCGAAAGATCGCGCGCATTGCCGGAGGGGCCGCCGAGCCGCGCGGTGGCGCGCTCGATGTCGCGTATATCGGCGAGGCGCGAGCGGAGGTCGCCGAGAAGCATGGCATCATCGAGAAGGGCGGCGATTGCGTCCTGCCGTTTTTCGATTTCGACGACATCCTTGAGCGGGTGCAGAATCCAATCGCGAAGCAGGCGCGCGCCCATGGGCGTGGCGGTGCGGTCGAGAGCGCCGAGAAGCGTCATTCCGCGTCCGGCGCGGGATTGGACGAGCTCGAGGTGGCCTTGGGTGGCGGCATCCAGAATGAGAAACTCGCTGTGGCGGTAGGGTTGGAGTTGTTTGAGGTGGCCCGCCGGGCGACGCATCTGGCGAGTGATATAGTGCAGCAGCGCACCGGCAGCACCTGTTCCGGAGGGGAGGTCTGCACAACCGAATCCATCAAGGGAGTGGACCTTGAAATGCGTTCTCAACAATTCGCTGGCTGGCTCGAGTTCGAAAACATAGCCATCCACGGGAGCTTGCGGTGTCACATTTCTGAAGGCATCCGCCTGATGGTCCGGGATGAGAATCTCAGCAGGCGAGACGCGGGCGAGTTCATCGAGGAGGGCCGGGAGCGAGTCGAGTTCGGTGAGGCGGAATTCGCCCGTGCTCAGGTCGCAGTAGGCGAGTCCGTGGGTGTCGCCGCACTTGTTGAGTGCCGCGATGAAATTGGGTTTGCGGTCGTCTAGGCCGAAGTCGTCGAGTGTTCCCGGGCTGAGAACCTGTGAAATTTCGCGCCGGACGAGTTTGCCGGCGGTGACTTCGCCGACTTGGTCGCAGATTGCCACGCGCCAGCCGGCGCCGATGAGTTTTTCGATGTAGTTCCGCGCCGCATGGTAGGGGACGCCGCACATCGGCGTCGTGCCGCGCCTCGTGAGGGCAACATTCAAAATACGTGATGCCTCGGTCGCATCCTCTCCGAACATTTCATAAAAATCCCCGAGCCGGAAAAGCAGCAGTGTGCCCGCGGGCAATTCCCGCCGAAGGGCTTGGTATTGCTGCATCATGGGCGTGGGCGTTTCAGACGACATGGTGGCTTGGAATGGACGGACTTGGAATCGGTGAAGGTAAAGGTCTGTGCATGATGAAATGCCGACCGCTACCGTGCAAGGGGGAAGGGCGCAAAACTCTCACAGTGACGCCGAGGCCTCGTGCAAAAGAGATTGCCAGCGGCTTACAAAAATCCATTCCTCGACGAGATGCGATACCTGCTGCGGGTTTTGGAGCGGAATGGCAAGCTCCTTGGTCCTGAGCTCGAGGGCTGCGGCCCGTGACAAGACCTCCTCTTGAAGGATGGCGAGTTTTTTTTGAATCTCTGTCGCACGGGCAGCCGCCACCGCGCGGGCGAGGGGACTCTTGGCCGAGGCTTTTTGGGTTGCGACATCCGCAGCGAGACGGGTCGCCTCAGCGGTCCGGGAGAAAAATTCCCAGTCGGGCGCGGGTTTCCCGCTGGAATGAAAGTCCGGAGACTCCAGTTCCAATAAATGGCGCAGGCGGGTGGCTGGGTTTTCCAGAACACGCCGTGCTTGATTCAGCAGCGCGGCACGCCCTCCGTCGCCGCCCACCTTGTCGGGATGGGATTCGGACATGAGCGCGTGATGCCGCAACTTGACCTCGTCCGCTTCAAGCCAAGCCCTGCGGGCCAGGCCGAGTTCCGCAAAATGATCGATCACGCCGAGAAACTCTCGCCGCAAGAGCAGTGCGCCACGGCATTCGGATTCGTGACCTTGAATCCGCCCTTCTGCAAATCCTCGCTGAAATCGAGTTCCGATCCGCTCACGAAAAGCGCACTCTTCGGGTCCACCACGACTCGAACCTGATTCGATTCTACCAGAATATCTCGGTTCGCCGGGCCATCCACGAGGTCCATTTTGTATTGAAGCCCCGAACAACCCCCACCGATTACAGCCACACGGAGCGCGCCTTGTGGACGTCCCTGTCTGGTCAGCAGTGAGCGCAACCGCTCGCTGGCACCATCCAGAACCCGGATGAGCTTTTCGTTACCGATGCGATATTGGACAGCTTCCATGAGGAGTAAAGGTGCACACCCTGCGAGGGGGCGCAAGGCATCACCAGGGACCGAACACAAAACCCGGATCGCTCCATTCGCCAGGGAAACCGTAATCGAAGGGAGGGGCACCCCAGAAAAATGGATCGCTGAAATAGGGGTGGCGGTCCCATTTTTGTCCGCCGATCTGGTTGCGTTTCGAAGCCTCGTAGTAGCCGACAGATTGACCCAAGTAGTTCACAAGACCCGGGCCCGCACCGGCGTTGGAGAGTTGCTCGAGTTGGGCGGTTGTGAACTTGTAGGGCGCCTTGGTGCTCTTGAGGTAAGCCACGATGGCTTTGTCCGAAACTCCCGCCTTTGCCAGGCTCATGATGTCGTCGAAATCCAGCACGCGACCAGATTGGATGCGTTTTTGCGTGGAGGGCGGAACGCCATGTTGACCCATCTGGGCGACAATGCCGGCGGGAGCTTTTACGGTTGGCACTGTGACGCAGGAGGCCATCAAGAGTGCGAAAATGATGGGAGCGAGGTGAGGGAGTTTCATGATCACCCATTCTCACAAGGGATTTTGGGTTTGCATAGTTTTTGTTGAGGACTCCGACGCCAGTTTCCAGACCATCGGAATCGCAGTATCCGGCGCTTGCAAAGTCTCTGTGCGATTTTCATGATGAATCCCTCATGGATGCCATTATCGACCTTCTTCAGAAAAACGCCCTCATGCCGCGCGATGAGATGGCGCGCTTACTCAATATGACCACTGCCGAGGTCAAGGCCGCCATAGCCAAGCTGGAGTCGGATGGCATCATTCTCGGTTACCAGCCTGTCTTGAACCGCGAGAAGTGGGACACCGACAAGGTCACAGCGGTCATCGAGGTGAAAATAACCCCCGAGCGCGATGGCGGCTTCGACCGCATCGCCTCCCGCATCGCCCGGTTCCCCGAGGTGCAGAGTTGCTACCTCGTGAGCGGCGGCTACGATTTACTGATCATCGTCGAGGCTCCGAATCTCCGCGCCGCTGCCGCATTCGTGGCCGAGAGGCTGAGCACGATCGATGCCGTGCAGGCCACCGCCACCCACTTCCGCCTGAAGACCTACAAGGAGAACGGCACGTTCCACTCCTTCGAACCCAGCTCCGAGCGCCTCTCCGTGACCCCGTGAGTATCGCAATCGCCGACCACATCCGCGATATCCCGCGTTCCGGAATTCGTGACTTTTTTGAAATCGTGCAGTCGATGGACGATGTTATCTCGCTGGGCATCGGCGAGCCTGATTTCGCCACGCCTTGGCACATCCGCGAAGCCGCCATTTACGCCCTGGAGCGGGGGCGCACTGGCTACACTTCAAATCTCGGCTTGCCCCGCTTGCGCCGCAGCATCTCGGATTACGTTCAAAAACATTTTGCCATTCGCTACGAACCGCTCTCCGAGATTCTTGTCTCGGTGGGCGTCTCCGAGGCCATCGACCTCGCATTGCGGGCCTTGTTGAATAGCGGCGACGAGGTGATTTACCACGAACCGTGTTACGTGTCCTACGCTCCGACAATCACCATGGCGCATGGTGTTCCTGTTCCCGTCCGCACTCGGGCGGAGGATGGATTTTCCTTGCGTGCGGAGGATTTGGAGAAAGCCGTCACGTCGCGTTCACGAGCTGTGATGCTGAATTTCCCGACCAATCCGACCGGTGCCACCATGGAGCCGGCGGAGCTTGAAAAAATTGCCTCAGTCTGCGTGCGCCACAATCTGGTCGTGCTCACCGATGAAATCTACAGTGAACTCACTTACGAGGGCGCGAAGCACACGAGCATCGCCGTGTTTCCAGGAATGAAGGAACGCACGGTCTTTCTGCACGGCCTCTCCAAGGCTTTTGCCATGACCGGCTGGCGCATCGGTTTTGCCTGCGCGCCCGCTCCTCTCATCGAGGCCATGATGAAAATCCACCAATATTCGATCCTCTGCGCCTCGATCATGGGACAGGATGCCGCCATCGAGGCGCTCGACCGGGGTGAACACAGCGTGGCCCAAATGCGCCGCGAATACGAGATGCGCCGCAACTTCATCGCCTCCTCTCTGAATGAAATGGGGCTCGAATGCCGGAGCCCGCGCGGATCCTTCTACGTTTTTCCAAACATCACATCCACCAGCCTCTCCAGCCGTGATTTTTGCATGCGTCTTCTTCAGGAAAAAAAAGTCGCCGTCGTTCCAGGCCCGGCCTTCGGTGGGGGAGGGGAGGGACATGTGCGTTGCAGCTTTGCAACCGCCCTGCCACAAATCAAAACCGCCATGCAGCGCATGGCCGAATTCGTCGAAGATTTGAAGCGCAAGTAGAGTCAATTCGGAATTCGGCTTCTATTTGTTTGCAAAGATTCCTTTCCTTTCGAAAAAGAGCAAAAGGAACGACACTAATTCTGACTTTTTCCCATGGCTGGAACTTTCTCCGCACTTGAAATTGCCCACGCATATGACCAATCGCGTTGGCTCCGGCGTTATGTGTGCCGAAAGATCGCCGGGGATCCGATTTTTGAGACAGCTTGGAAATTCATCAGTCTGCGTCGCCAGCCCGTTTGGGATCTCGGATGTGGGATCGGTCTCCTTGGGATATCCATGCGAAGCGGCGGCCTCACCGAGCGCTACCGAGGCTTCGACACTGTGGCATGGAGGGTCAATTTGGCAAAAGAAGCCATGCGTCATTTCGGGTTCGAGCACATCGGATTCGAAGTGCGCGATGTTCTGTCCGTTGAGGTTCCCACTCGAGCCACTGTCTGCCTGATCGATGTCCTGCACAGCCTTCCAGACGAGGAGCAAAGCCAGATGCTTGATCGCCTGGCCAATGCTGCTGCATCCGGTTCCCTTGTCCTGCTGCGCACGGTATTCAAAGAGGACGGCTTTCGTTATATCGCCGCGCTTGTTTCGGAATTCCTGCCGCATGCTGACGGATGGACCTGCGGGGGCGTGTTGAATTTTCCCCGTCGCAGCCAGTTGGTCGGTTTTTTCCAAAGCCGGGGATTGCGCGTCGGAGTCATACCCGTCCGTTCGTCCCCTCTGTGTGGAGGGGAGTTGGTTCTGATCGAGAAAACTGACGCCTAATCGGCCGTCGAGGTTTTTTCCCAGCTTTACAAAAAATCTCATTGCATCCGGCGATGCTCCTGCTAAGATCTGCACCCTTTTCCCATGCCAAAAGCAATAGCACGCAGCAAAACGCGCAAATCCGTGGCCAAACGTTTCAAGGTCACCGGGACCGGTAAGGTTGTTCGCAACCACGCCTCCCGGCGTCACCTTCTGGCGAGTAAAAACGCCAACAAGAAACGCCACATGGCGAAATCCGCAGTGGTCGACGAGACCGATGTGGATCGCATCAAGGCCTGCCTGCCTTTCAGCCACTGAAGCGCGCTGAACCATAAATCCCTTCGACTGCCCCGGGGTTTGCCCGGGGATCACGGAGCCGGTGAGTCGGGGGATTTCAACCAAACAAACAACCGCTCCAAGGAGGCTCCGCGCGAAACGCGGGGTTTTATGACATGCCAAGAGCCACTAACGCTCCAGCCAGCCGGGCGCGCCGCAAGCGCGTCGTAGCCGCATCAAAAGGATATCGCGGCCGCCGTTCCAAACTCTTCCGCTACGCCAAAGACGCGCAGATGAAGGGAAAATACTGGGCCTATCGCGACCGCAAGACACGCAAGCGCAATTTCCGCGCCCTGTGGATCACCCGTCTCAGCGCCGCCGTCCGTGCGGAAGGGATCACTTACAGCCGTTTCATCGAAGGTCTCAAATCCGCCAACATCGCACTCGACCGCAAAGTCCTCTCCGACATCGCAGTCCATGACGAGGCGACCTTCAAGGCGATCGTGGACAAAGTCCGCACCGCCCTCGATAACAAAAAAGCCGCCTGATTTCTGTTGATCCACCCGATTTAGGGTGATTGACAACAGAGCGCACAGAGAACACAGAGGAGGGGGCCAATTGCTCCGCCTCCTCTGTGGTTTTCTAAGCATGGCAGCGGATTCCTGAGTTTGAGTCGATTTGCAGCCTAGTCGTTTGGCCGAATGCCCTTCGATCTGGGGCGAATCGATGGGAAGAGCATTCCTGGGCGGGCCTGATCCGAGGGCGCACGTTTTCTAGTCGGCCCTGAAAAACCCCTACGCTGGGAGGGGGTATTGGGCATCCTGCCATT
>JBAWVX010000048.1:0-18874 GCA_037147075.1 bacterium | reverse complement strand
GAAGGCGATGGAGAGGGTTTGGGCGAGGGGGAAGGCGAGGGCGATGGAGTAGCAGATGGGGATGGCGAGGGGGCAGGGGTGGGTTCAGGAGTCTCAGGGGTCGGCTGGGCGGAGGCGAGGGTCATCGGTGTCGGCTCCGGCGTGGAGACGGGCAGGGGCTTCTCGACACGCATCAAACGGGCCTGGGCGGCACTTGGATCCTCGGGCTTGGGCTCCTGGGGTTTTGCCGAGGCCAGGCGGTTCTTTTTCCGGAAATGTTCGTATTTCGAGTCCGCCTCCGCCTGGCGACTGGCATCCACGACGGGCAGGCCGGCCTTCACATTCAATGACGCCGGAGGCTCGAGGGTGAATGTGCCGCCCGAGGAGGCGGATTCATAACTCGGATACATGATCGATACCGTCGTGAGCTTGAGCCTCCCGTCCTTCAAGCGCTCGATGTGAATGACTGCTGCCAGCTCGTTCTCCCTCTTTAGATCGATATCCAGACCGGTCAGCAGAGTGCGGTGGAGGGTGGGAATGACGCGCTTGTCGGCGGAGAAAATCTGCTCGATGAGCAGTCGTGGGTCGTCCTTGGAAACGGCCACGGCCGTGACGCCCGAAGGAAAGTAGTCAGTGTCCGTGAGTTCGAAGGAATCGAGGATGTTGAAGGTGCCGAGAACGTATGGCACAAGGCCCTCGGCGGGCTTGAAATTCCGGATGTAGTTTCGAATGAGGATGTCGTTGACCCGCTCGAGTTGGCGGGGCTTCATTTTGCCGTATCGATCAAGAATCTGCGGCGCGCGCAGGAACTCGCCGCGCGGGGCTTCCGTCAGTTCGAAGCGCTTGGGGGCCTCGATTTTTTTGAGCTTGGTCAGGATTTCGTGGCTGAAGGGTATCTCCGGGTGACCAAAAATATAAAAGCTTCCGATCCAGCAGGCGATGGCGATCGCGATAAAAATCAGAATAATGATGGTCCAGCCAAAGAGACCTCCGTCTTCTTTGCGGGAAGGCTTGGAGGCGTCGGAATCGGTGTCCTTGAACCAGGCGCGGCTATTTTTTGTCTCCGAATCCTGCGGCATTTCTCAAGCCTCGTTGGCTGTATGGGGTTCGAAGGATGTGCCACACCCGCAAGAGCGGGTGGCATGGGGGTTGCGAATGCGGAAACCCGCCCCAGACAAGCCGTCCTCGTAATCTAAAACAGATCCCTGAACCCTCGCGGTGCTCTCCGGATTGATAAAAACCTTGGCCCCCATGTGCTCGATGACAGCGTCGTCCGGCTGTGCCGAGTCGATCTCCATGACATACTGGAGCCCGGCGCAGCCACCCTTCTCCACGCCAAGACGAAGACCTTCGCCTGAACCTTTGGAGGCAATCAGGTCCAGCAGGGCGCGGGCGGCTTGGTCCGTGAGAGTGATCACACTCTTTTCTTATGAATGAATCCGTGCAAAGTCAAACGGCATGGGAAAGATCCGCCTCCTCACAGATGAAGTCGCCAGCCAGGTGGCCGCCGGCGAGGTTGTGGAGCGGCCGGCATCGGTGGTGAAGGAACTCGTTGAAAACAGCATCGACGCCGGCGCGCGGCGGGTCCGGGTGGAATTCGCCCGAGGCGGGACACAATTGATCCGGGTCGAAGACGATGGGTGCGGAATGGACCGCGAGGACGCGCTCCTGAGCCTGGAACGCCACGCCACGAGTAAAATCCGAACGGCTGCCGATCTCGCGGATGTCGGAACGATGGGATTCCGCGGTGAGGCGGTTCCCAGCATCGCCAGTGTCTCAAGGTTCCGCTTGCTGACACGCCCGGCGGACGCCTCCGTGGGAACGGAAATCCTGATCGCTGGCGGAAAAATCGAGTCGGTCTCGGACAGCGGAGGCCCGCCCGGAACCTCGGTGGAGGTGCGCGCCTTGTTTTTCAATCTCCCCGCACGCAAAAAATTCCTCCGGGGTGAGGAAACAGAAGCCGCGCACATACTGCAACAGGTGCAGTCCCTCGCCCTCGCGCACCCTACCGTGGCGGTGACGCTCGTGCGCGATGGCCGCGTCCTTTGGCAGGCGGCGGCCACGAAGGACCTCGAGGTGAGAATTCGCGACCTCCTCGGCGCCGATTTTGCCTCGCGTCTCATGCCCTTGGAGCCACTGCGGGAACATGGCATCCACATCGAAGGTTTCGTTGCGAAACCAGGGGAGGGCAGGCCGGACAGGGAGTTGCAGTTTGTCATTCTCAACCGCCGTGTCGTGCACTGTCCGGCCGTTTTTCAATCCCTGCGCGAGGCCTACTCCGAAGCCTTGCCCAAAGGGAGGCACCCCATTGCAGTTCTGAGAATGGCCATGGATCCACTGGCCTTCGACTGCAACGTCCACCCCGCCAAGCGTGAGGTGCGTTTGCACCGTCCAGACCTGGTCCGGCAAGCCGTTTACTCGGCTGCGAAGCGTGCGCTGGATGCCTCCCGGAGGCCCTCAGCACGGACTTCTGGCGACCAATCCGCCTCGCAGCCGCTAGCCGGCACCGAGTTGGCTTCCCCACATCCTGCAGCCACATCATTTTCCCCGGCACCGCAAATGGAAATACCCGCCCCGCCAACGGCCAGCGGCCCTGTGGAGGACGACGCATTCCGGCTGATCGGAGGGCTTGGCGGTCGATGGATCCTGATGGAGAGCGGCGAGGGACTTGTTTTATTGGACGTGCGGGCCGCATCCGAGAGAATCCTCTTCGAGGGACTGCGCCGCGAAGCCGCCCTGGGGCTTGTTGCCTGCCAGCGTTTGCTCCTGCCCGAAGTGGTCGAGTTGACGCCGAGGGACGCGGTTTGGATTTCGGAAAACCTGCAAGCGTTGAATGCCGCCGGATTCGTCATCGAGCCATTTGGCGGGGCCGCCGTGAAAGTCGAGGCGTTGCCGGCGTGCCTCTCGGGAAGGGACGCGCGCACGGCCCTTCTCGACGTGTGCGATACCCTTCGGGCAACCGGCCTCCTGGGGGCGGGTCAGCCCGTTCTCGATGCGCTCGTGCGCTCGGTCTCACGCATGGCGGCGATTAATGGATTCGACTACGAGGAGCCACGTGCCAGTCGTTTGGTGCGGGAATTGTTGAAATGCGAGCTGCCTTATGCCTGCCCCCAGGGGCGGCCCACGATGATCCAGTGGTCGTTCAGCGAGTTGGATCGCAAATTCGGACGCTGAGACCCACTCTGGCGGGTTGCCTGCTTCCCCGCGCTGTGAGATAAATCGACCATGCACGAGCTCCGTATCGAACCAGCGACCTTGGACGACTTGCCTGAGCTGACCGAGTTGTTGCGAGATTTGTTTCTGCAGGAGGCCGATTTCCAGCCCGATCCGGACAAGCAAATGCGTGGCCTGCGGTTGATTTTGGAGCAGCCCTCCCGGGGGCGTATTTTCGTTCTGAGAAACGAGAGAATGATTGTCGGGATGATCAATCTTCTCATCACCATCAGCACGGCGGAGGGAGGATTTGTGCTGGTGCTGGAGGACCTGGTGGTGCACCGGGACCACCGCGGAAGTGGATATGGTTCGCGCCTGCTCCAGCACGCCATCGGGTTCGCGCGGGAGAAGAATTTTCTCCGCATCACTCTTCTCACCGACAACCCGGATGGGATCCGAAGGTTTTACAACAAACACGGATTCATCGAAAGCGGGATGAAGCCCATGCGTTACTACGTGGCCTATGAGTCCTGATTTCTCCGCCCGGGAGGCCAAGCGTTGAATCAGCCTCCCACTACGGCCTTCGTCCTGGGAGCGGGTCTTGGCACGCGACTCAGGCCGCTCACCGACGAGAGGCCCAAGCCCCTGGTTCCGATTTTCAACAAGCCCCTCATCACATTCGCCTTCGACCACCTCATCCCGGTCGGCGTCGGCCGTTTTGTCATCAACACGCACCACAGGCCCGAGGCTTATGCACGCTGGCTTGGCGAGCAAAACGGACGCGGGGAATATCGGAGCCTTCCGTTGTTTTTCCGCCACGAGCCCGAGTTGCTGGAAACCGGCGGGGGCATCAAAAACGCCTCGGACTTGATCGGATCCGAACCGTTTCTTGTCTACAACGGAGACGTGCTCGCCGACTTCCCATTGGAGGGCTTGATCGAGTCCCACCGACGCTCGGGCCGCATCGCGACACTCGCCTTGCGCTCCTCCGGCGGCGAGCGCCGCATCCAGTGCGATCCTGACACCGGGGTCATCACCGACATGCGGGGACTCATCGGCGGGCGATCCGAACCGGCCTTCCTTTTTACAGGAGTGAGCGTCTTTTCACCGGATATTTTCCGGTTCATACCTTCAGGCGAAAAAATTTCCATCATTCCGATCCTCGTCGAATTGATCCGCATGGGTCTTCCGGTTGGCGGCGAGGTCATCGATGCAGGGGTCTGGTTCGATATCGGCAGCGTTCCCTCTTACATGGGTGTTCATCAAGCGCTTTTCGCAGGGGATTTCTTCTTTTCCTACCTGCCCGCAGGCTGGCTCAAGGCGGTTTCGTGCGATGCGGTGATTCATCCGGGTGTGGTCATTCGGGGTTTCTCCGCAGTTGCTGCTGGAGCGGAGGTGGGAGGGAATGCGCATTTGGATAATGTCATCGTCTGGCCGGAGACGAAAGTGCCTGCCGATGTCTTCTTGCGCCATGCCGTGATCACCCCGGGCGGGACATACCAATGCGATTGCGCCGAGGGGCCGGATGCTGCATGGTAATGGCCTTGTTGCCAGTATGGACCGACCTCTCAATATCAGGTTAGCTTTTTTTCAGATTCTGCTTGTTGTATTTTTTGCCGGTTGCGCTTCGCAAAAATTCGATGCCGCGAACGCTCCCGAGTATGAGGTCCAGACCGACTACGCGCCCTTCTACACTCTCGGACCCGGCCAAGAGCGCGGACCGGATCTCTCGCTCCAACGCGGAGATCGTGTCAGGGTTTTACGGCGCGAGTTCGGGTTCAGCTTTGTCTCGATCCGCGATGGCAGAAGTGGATACGTCGCCAATGAGGAGATTGCCCCGGCTCCCCAGTCCGTTCAGGTCGCAAGCCGCTCGCGCAAGCACTCTCCGCGCAAGCACTCTCCGCGCACCGCTCCGCGCGATCCATCCTTCTCCGGGAATGGCTCGTCCTCGATGGATGTGGAAGCCTTTCCAGAACCCGTTGATGTTTTGAATCCCGTCTCCGAGATCGAGACCACGGCTGGCTCGAAGCCCGAATTCCGTTACTGACACGCGGCCAAAAAAGTTTTCGCACCATCCACCCGTTTTGTTTTTTTCAAAAAAATAAAAATTTTGCTTGTCAAGTGTGCGAGACTCTGTAGTTTCGCCCTTCCCGCAAAGGCTCGGGTTGGTTCAACCAAGTTATTCATCGGAGTTACGTCTCCACTGGACCCAGCAGCCATGCGGCAAAGAACCCGAATGAAAACCATTGCACAGTCTCGCATTCAAGCCACCCAACACGTGGCTCAGAATCTCTGTGCCCGCAAAATTTTTTGAAATGAGTGCCACCGTTCTCACAGCCGCAGACGCCTCGAAGGCGAATATTGAACTCATCACCGATGAAGCCAAGGGCAACCAGGCTGTGCACGATGTCGTCGTCGCACTGCAAGCCGCCCGCCGCAGTGGCACGGCCTGCGCCAAGACCAAAGGCGACGTCAATCTCTCTGGACGCAAGCCTTGGCGCCAAAAAGGAACCGGTCGCGCCCGTGCCGGATACTTCTCCAGCCCCGTGTGGGTGGGTGGCGGCGCGGCTCATGGTCCTGTCCCCCGCGACTACACCAAAAACACCCCGAAGGCCGTCAAGAAGCTGGCCCTCCGCAAGGCCCTCAGCGCCCGCATTGCGCTTGGCGATGTTTTGTTCATGGAGACTTTCATCGTTCCTGAACCCAAAACAAAACAGTTTGTCTCGCTGGTCCGCTCGGCCACGCCGGACGCCAAAAAAACTCTGATCGTTTCCGAGGGCTTCGACGAAAACACCTTCAAGGCCGCCCGCAATGTGGCCACCGCACAACTCACCCGCGCCTCCGACGTCAATACCGAGCACCTGCTCGCTTTCGACAAAATCATCCTGACCCGCGCGGCGCTTGAAAAAATTTCCGAAAGGCTCGCGTCATGAACACTGAAATTTACGACCACATCGAAACCATCCTGTTGACAGAAAAAGCGACAGTGATGTCCGAGAAACTCAACAAGTATGTGTTCCGAGTTCGTCCCTCGGCTAACAAAATTCAAATCAAGCGCGCCATCGAGATGGTCTTCAAGAAAAACGTGGTCGACGTCAATACCGCCAACTTCGCTGGAAAAAGGAAGCGTGAGCGCCGCGCCGACTTTGGGCGTCAGGCCAACTGGAAAAAGGCAATTGTGACACTGAAAGAGGGCGAAAAAATCGACCTCGTCTAAGAAAATCCCAACATGGCTATCAAAACGTTCAGACCCCTTACGCCAGCGGCACGATTCAAGGCCCTCCCCGATTTCGCCGAGATCACCAAGACCAAGCCCGAAAAGAAACTCACCGAACCAATCAAACGGACCGGTGGACGTAACAACCAAGGCCGAATCACCATGCGCCATGTGGGCGGTGGACATAAACGTCGCTACCGCTTAGTCGATTTCAAGCGCAGTCGCCGGGATGCGGTTGCTGAAGTTGTTTCCATTGAATACGATCCCAATCGCACGGCTCGCATCGCCTTGCTGAAATACCAAGATGGCGAGAAAGCCTACATCCTCGCACCAGTCGGCTTGGAGGTCGGTCAGAAAGTCATGGCTGGTGAAAAAGCGGAACCAAACGTGGGCAACGCTCTTCCTCTTAAATCCATTCCGCTCGGCACGTCCATCCACAATGTGGAGTTTATTCCCGGACGCGGAGGTCAAATTGTTCGCAGCGCCGGCTCGGTTGCAGTCCTGGCAAACCGGGAAGGTGGCTATGCTCTGGTGAAATTGGCCTCTGGTGAAATCCGCCGAATCAATGAAAATTGCTTTGCCACGATCGGTCAGGTTGGAAATTCCGACCATATGAACGTGTCCTCAGGCAAGGCAGGCCGCAGCCGCTGGCTTGGTATTCGCCCCCACGTGCGAGGAATGGTCATGAACCCCGTCGATCACCCGATGGGTGGTGGACAAGGCAAGAGCAAAGGTGGAGGTGGGCGCCACCACCCGATGTCTCCTTGGGGTCAGCTTGCCAAAGGTTTCAAAACCCGCCGCAAACACAAACCTAGCGACACCTTCATCGTTCAGCGCCGCAAATCCAAAGCTAAAAACTAATCATGGCACGCTCACTTAAAAAAGGTCCCTACGTCGAGTGGAAACTCCTCGACAAAATCGACAAAATGAATGAAACGGGCGGCAAAAAACCCATCAAAACCTGGTCCCGCCGCAGCACGATCACGCCGGATTTTGTCGGACACACTTTCAACGTTCATAATGGCAAAACATTCATCCCGGTCTTCGTGACCGAGAACATGGTGGGCCACAAGTTGGGTGAATTTTCCCCGACGCGCATCTTCAAGAAACACGGTTCTCACACCGCTAAAGTGACCAAATAACACATGAAGTATGTCGCTACGGCGGCAGCACTTCTCGCCCTGCCACTACAAACCAAAGTATTGGCTCAAGGCAACCGATCTTTGACAGACCCTGAATCACGAATCTTGGAATCCCGGACGAATGTCCCGGACCTTGATTCTAATACTATTGGTGCCATTCAGGAAAAACTCCTCTTGGCCGAATCGACCATCCGCGCGCTGACTGCCACAGTAGCGGAGATGGGAAATAGTGCTGAAGCATCCCGTAGAGAACTGGCGGATGCCAATTTACGGCTCGAGCAAATAGGCGTCGGTCCGCAGGGCGGCTCGCAAGAAGTTTTGCAGACCCGACTTCTCCAAGCCGCTCGGGAATTGCGCTTGCTGAAAGAAGCGAACGACTCCGCTCGACGCCAACTCATGACCCTTTCGGAGGCTGTGCAAATTCTCTTGAAAACATCTTCCAATACAAACCCACAGGCAAGGCTAGTGGTAGAAGAGGAAATGCGTAAATCCAGCGAGCTTCTTGGTGCATCGCCTACGGCTCAAGCCAAGGCCTTTGAAGCCAGTCTGCAAGATGCCATGGTCATCGATACAAAAGACGACCTCTCTCTCGTAGTCATCAATATCGGGAAAGCGCATGGCGTTAAACTCGGTATGCCCTTTGAAGTTTATCGGGACGGCAAAGTCATCAATACCATCCATATAGTAGATGTCCGGGAAAAAATCTCCGGCGGCGTGATTCAGTCTCTGACACCAGACCACCCTTCCGTAAAAAAAGGCGATTCACTCCAAGTGATAGCCAAAAAGTAAACACATCAAACTACTAAAATGCAGGTAAAATCGATTCACAGATTCGCTAAAATCTCGGCCTTCAAGGCTCGCGAGGTCACTCGTGCCATTCAAGGACTGCCCGCCACCGACGCAGTGGATCTCCTGCGTTTTACTCCCAAAAAAGCTGCTGGCCTCATTCTTAAGACCCTCAAAAGTGCCATCGCTAACGCCGAAAACAATAATCAGTTAAATTTAAACAATCTTGTTGTGGCAGAAGCCGTTGTTGGCGAGGGGCCAACACTGAAGCGCTTCCAACCAAAGGCTCGGGGAAGCGCAGGTCCAATTCGTAAACGCACGAGCCACATCAGTGTGACTCTCACCGACGAGATCGAAATCAAGCGCCGCTCGGACAAACCCAAGAAAAAATCATCTCGCAAGACAACCTCAGCCAAGCCCAAAGCCCCCCACGCTGATGGCGCGGCTCCAACACCAATAGAATCGTCCGCCACCGTCGCGGAAACCAAAGAATAATCATGGGACAAAAAGTAAATCCAATCGGGTTCCGCCTCCCCGTCACGCGCGACTGGGGTTCACGCTGGTATGCCTCTCGTAAAGACTTCGCCGATTACCTCATCGCCGACGAAAAAATCCGTGGAGTTCTCAAGAAAAAGCTGAAACAAGCCGCCATCTCCCGCATTGTCATCGAGCGGGCCTGGAATAGCGTGCGTGTCACGATTCACACCGCCCGCCCGGGTGTCGTGATCGGACGCAGGGGCCAAGAAATTGAGACCCTCACCAAAGAAGTCAGCGACTTGGCTGGAGGTAAGCAAGTCAAGATCGATATTGTGGAGGTTAAAAATCCCGACATGGACGCCCAGCTCGTGGCTGAAAATGTCGCCTCTCAGTTAGAACGCCGCATTTCTTTTCGTCGTGCCATGAAGCGCGCTGTCCAAATCACGATGGAACAAGGAGCTTTGGGCATCAAAATTCGGGTGGCCGGTCGTCTGGGTGGGGCTGAGATCGCCCGCACCGAGCGTTACCACGAGGGCAAAGTTCCCTTGCACACCCTCCGCACTCCGATCGATTATGGTTTTACGGAGGCAGAAACCGTTGCTGGCAAGATTGGTGTCAAGTGCTGGATTTGCAAGAAGGTGGAAGAATCTCCAGAGAAGCCCCAAGAATCCCGCTCCTCATCTGCCGTCGCACACTCAGCTTCAAGCGAAGCACCCAAGGCGTAACACATCAACGAAACTCAATTAAAAAGATAAATTTATGCCACTAATGCCAAAACGCGTGAAGTTTCGCAAGACGCAGCGGGGTAGCCGCAAGGGTCTTGCCTCACGCAACACAACCATTGATTTCGGTGAGTTCGGCCTCCAGACTTTGGATCGCGGTTGGATTACCAACACCCAGATCGAGGCAGCACGTGTTGCCTTGACCCGTAACATGAAGCGCAAGGGCAAACTCTGGATCCGAATTTTTCCGGACAAATCCGTCACCGCTCGCCCCCCAGAAACTCGAATGGGCAAAGGTAAAGGTCAACCCGAGTATTGGGTGGCCGTCGTCCGCCCTGGGAACATCCTTTTTGAACTGGACGGCATCTCGGAAACCGTTGCACGCGAGTCACTGCGACTTGCTGCCAACAAGCTCCCGCTCCGCACACGATTCCTCACCCGTCACCACGCCGTTTAATTGACGCCATGAAAATCAAGGAAATCCAAGAACTTACCTCAAAAGAACTCCTGGCCCGTAAACGCGAAATCAAGGAGGAGACATTCAACTTGCGGGTTCAACAGCAGACCTCCCAGTTGGAGAGACCACACCTCATCCGGGTAGCTCGTCGCAATATTGCCCGCATCGAAACCGTTCTCAGCCGCAAGGCTCGGGAAGCAGCCGCCAAGTAGCCAATGGAAGATACATTAAATCCCGTCCTCCCACAAGCCGAGTCCCGTGGACTGCGCAAGGTTCGTGTTGGAGAAGTTATTTCAAACAAGATGGATAAAACCATCGTTGTCCGCACCATTACCCGCGTGCCTCACCCCAAATTTGGCAAGATCACCAAGCATGTCGCGAAATTTCACGCACATGATGAAAAAAATGAAGCCCAAATCGGTGACCGCGTGAGCATCATGGAAACCCGTCCGCTCAGTCGCACCAAACGCTGGCGCCTCGTCGAAGTCCTTAAACACTAATTGCCATGATTCAAATCCGCTCACGCCTCGATGTCGCTGACAACACCGGTGCCCGCATGGCCACTATGATCGGTGTCATCGGCAAGGCGACACAAACCGCTCAAATCGGCGATATCATTACAGCGAACGTGAAGGAGGCTTCCACTGGCGGCACCGTCAAGAAAGGCGAAGTCGTTCGTGCTGTCGTCGTCCGCACCAAGAAACCCGTCACCCGGGAGGATGGATCCGCCCTTCGCTTCGATAGCAATGCCATCGTCATCATTGATAAAGACATGAATCCCCGCGGAACCCGTATTTTCGGCCCAGTGGCCCGCGAACTCCGCGAAAAAAACTTTATGAAAATCATCTCCTTAGCCCCGGAGGTCCTATAATGAGCAGAGCGAAATTTCATGTCCGTCGCGGCGACACCGTTCAAGTAATTTCCGGCAACCACAAGGGCGCCAGCGGGAAGGTGCTCGAGGTCAAAGCGGCAAAATCCCAAGTCATTGTGGAAGGTGTTCGCCTGATCAAAAAGCACCAGCGCAAATCGCAAGACCATCCGAATGGTGCCATCTTGGAGCGTGAGGGGCCGATCCACATCTCCAATGTCAAACTCCTCGAATCCACAACCCCCGAGAAGAAGTCCAAGAAAGCCGCGTAAGTAGACCCAAGTCATGACTCAAGAACCCGAACTCCTTACCGACTACAAAACCCGTGTCATTCCTGCACTCCGTGCCAAGCACGGCTATTCCAACGTGCATCAGATCCCGAAGATCACAAAAGTGGTGATCAACACCTGCATCGGCTCCGCTCCCGATGTGAAGGAGACACTCGAGATCGCGAAGACAGAATTGACGACCATCACAGGCCAGCGCCCGGTGACAACCCTTGCCAAAAAAGCGATTTCCAACTTCAAGCTTCGTGAGGCACAAGCCATTGGCGCCAAGGTCACGCTCCGCGGCCGGATTATGTATGAGTTCCTGGAGCGCCTCATCAAGACGGCTCTCCCTCGCATCCGTGATTTCCGTGGCATCTCCCCGAGGGCATTTGATGGCCAGGGTAATTATACTTTGGGCGTTGCCGACCAGTCCATCTTCCCTGAGATCGAGCTCGACCGCATCAAGAAAAACATCGGTTTTGATGTCACTATCGTCACCACCGCATCAACCAACGCTGAAGCCAAGTCTCTCCTGACTGAACTTGGAATGCCATTTACCGACAAGCCCAAAGCGGCAATTGACAACAAACCGGCTGCTTAATTACTCTACGATATGACCGATCCCATTGCCGATATGCTTGCACGCCTGCGAAATGCCGCTGCTGCGGGACAAGCTTCCCTGACGCTCCCCTACTCGAAACTCAAGAGCGACATCGCACAAATTCTCAAGAAAGAAGGCTACATCACCGAGACGGAACTTGTCACCGTTGATGGGCATCAAAACATTCGAATTCAAACCAAATTCGTCAACAAAACCAGCGCCATCACCGGCCTGAAGCGCGTGAGCCGACCCGGCCTGCGCCGCTATGTAGGAGCAGGGGACATTCCCCGTGTCCTCGGCGGCATGGGAATCGCGGTCCTCTCCACCTCCCGCGGCATTCTCACCGGTCACGAGGCGCGCAAACAAAAAGTCGGCGGCGAATTGCTCGCCTACATCTGGTAACCATGTCACGCATAGGAAAAAAAGCAATCCCAGTTCCTCCAAAAGTCAAAGTCACCGTGGCTCCGTCCGGCGCCGTGAACATTGAGGGACCCAAAGGCAAACTGGAATGGACCCTTCCGGCCAAAATCTCTGCAAAAATCGACGGTGAGCAGCTCTCCGTGGTCAGCGAGGGAGACTCGCGCGAGCAAAAAGCCCTCCACGGTCTGTCACGATCCCTTTTGTCAAACATGATCACCGGAGTCACGAATGGATTCAAGCGGGACATGGAAATCCACGGCGTCGGTTTCAAGGCCGCTGTCCAAGGGCAGAAATTGAATCTCAGCCTCGGGAAATCGCATCCCATCCTGTTTGATATCCCCGCTGGTGTCAAAATCACCGTTGCAGAGAACACGAAAATCTCCATCGAAGGCATTGACAAGCAGATTGTTGGTCAATGTGCTGCAGACATCAGAGCGTATTACCCGCCCGAGCCATACAAGGGCAAAGGTGTCCGTTTCGTTGGGGAACAAATCCGCCGCAAGGAAGGCAAAACCGTCCAATAACCCATGTCCGCCACAGATAAACGAAAACTCCGCCACGTCCGCCTGCGTAAGAAGCTCGCGGGCACCTCGGCTCGACCCCGCTTGGCCGTCCACTTTTCCGGTCGCCACATTACCGCTCAGGTCATCGACGATACCATTGGCAAAACCCTCGTCTCGGTCAACACCACAGAGGCCGACCTCCGGGCCAAATCCGGCGCCAAGGCCAATGTGGCCACGGCCTGCGAAGTGGGAAAGCTGATCGCTGAACGAGCTTCAGCTCAAAAAATCACCAAGGTCGTTTTCGATCGCGGTGGCTTCAAATACCATGGCAAGGTGAAAGCCCTTGCCGATGCCGCCCGTGAAGGTGGTTTTGAATTTTAACCCGACCCATCATGCCTCCGAAATCCAAAGAAAAAAGACAATCCCGCTCTGAAACACCCAGGGAACCCAAGGAGACCACTGAAAAAGTCGTTTTCATCAATCGTTGCGCCAAGGTGGTTAAAGGTGGCCGCCGCTTCAGCTTCAGTGCTCTCATCGTTTCGGGTGATCAGAAAGGCAAAGTCGGAGTTGGTTTCGGCAAGGCCAACGAGGTCAGCGAAGCCATCCGTAAAGCCACAGACGCCTCGAAGAAGCGCATGGTAAAAATTTCCGTTCACGAAAACACCATTCCACACATGGTCACTGGTGAGTTCGGTGGCGGTCGCGTTCTCCTGCGCCCTGCTTCGCCTGGAACAGGCGTCATCGCCGGAGGCGGTGTGCGCGCTGTCCTCGAAGCGGTTGGAATCCGTGACGTTCTGGCCAAATCCTTGGGATCGAGCAACCACGCCAATGTCGTGCATGCAACCATCGCTGCGCTCACTCAACTGCGTCAGAAGGAAGAGGTTTTCCGTATTCGCGGGAAATCACTCCGTCCAAAAACTCAAGCCCCCGTCCTTGAAACCGCTTCCGCTTAATTTCCCATGAGACTTCATACCATCAAACCCAACCCCGGGGCCAAACATCGTCGCAAACGACTGGGCATCGGTGAGAGCTCCGGCAAGGGCAAAACATCCGGCAAGGGACACAAGGGACAAAAAGCCCGCTCTGGCGGTTCCATCCGTCTCGGCTTTGAAGGCGGTCAGATGCCGATCTATCGTCAGTTGCCAAAGCGTGGATTTAACAACAAGGCGTTCAAGACTTTCTACGGAGTTGTCAATCTCGATTCCTTGGAAAAATGCTTCTCCGCCGGGGACACCATTACCGAAGAGTCGCTCCGTAATGCGGGTCTTGTGAAAGGCCGCTTCGATGGAGTCAAAATCCTCGGTCGCGGTGAAATCACCAAGGCCTTGACGGTCGAGGTGGACGAGGTCAGCTCCACGGCTCGCGAGAAGATTGAAAAGGCCGGTGGCAAGGTCCTACTTCCCAAGGTTGATGCGGCAGCCTAACGCGGCATCATCTCGAGTCCGATGATCAGTGCTTTTGCCAACATCTTTAAGATCCCGGAGCTCCGGGCTCGGGTTCTTTTCACTCTGGCTGCTATCGTCGTCATCCGGGCGGGGTCCGCGATCACGACGCCAGGCGTGAATGCCCAAGTGCTGCGCCAGTGGTTCCTCGACCACGCTGTTGCAGCCTCGAATGGTGGCGTGGCGGCTCTTTTCAACCTGTTCAGCGGTGGTGCTTTGTCGAATTGCGCGATCTTTTCGCTCGGCGTCATGCCCTTCATCAGCGCCTCGATCATGCTGCAGCTTCTCACCGCTGTCATCCCCCAACTTGGGAAGATGGCCCGTGAGGATGGCGGACGCCAGAAGATCATGCAATACACCCGCTACGCCACCATCGGTCTTTGCATCTTCCAAGGTTTTTTGCTCTCCAAATCCTTCGAGAACCCACAAGCCAGTCCCTTCCTGCCGGGGATCATGGATACCATTAATCGACTGGGGCTGCCCTTGGTGACAGACCCGGGTCTGGGATTCCAACTGATTACGATCATCACCATGACGGCTGGCACCTTGCTTCTGATGTGGCTCGGTGATCAATTGACCGAGAAGGGCATCGGTAACGGAATGTCCATTATCATCAGCGTAGGGATCCTGGCGCAATTGCCAGCCGGTCTTATTCAAGCTTGGCGGACCTTTGTTCCTGCAGCTTCGTCGCAGCAATCAGCTGTCAGTCCGGTGGTTTTGGTTCTGATGATTGGCTTTTTGTTCTTTGTCATTGCCGCTGTGATCGCTGTCACGCAAGCCCAGCGGAAGATCGGCGTCCAATACGCCAAGCGCGTGGTCGGCCGGAAAGTCTACGGCGGGCAGACTCAATACATGCCTCTCAAAATCAATTATGCCGGCGTGATGCCTATCATTTTTGCCCAAGCCATTCTGCTCTTTCCTTCCACGATTTTGAACATGGCGTTCCCTGGAGTGGGCTGGGCTCAAAATCTCTCGAGTCTCCTGACCTATGGTTGGCTCCATTACTTCTTCTACGCCTTGATGATCTTCTTTTTCAGCTACTTCTGGGTGGCGACACAGTTTCAACCTGTTCAGATTGCCGACGACCTCAAGAAATACGGTGGCTTCATTCCGGGCGTTCGCCCCGGCAAACCGACTGCTGATTTCTTGGATTACACCATGACCCGCTTGACCTTCGCCGGAGCGATTTTCCTCACGGGGGTTGCTGTTTTGCCCCAGCTTTTGAGCCAAAGTCTCAAGGTGCCTTACATGACATCGCAATTTTTCGGCGGCACCGGACTCTTGATCATCGTCGGCGTCGTGCTCGATACCATGCGCCAAGTCGAGACACACCTCTTGCAGCGCCACTACGACGGATTCCTGCGCAAAGGCCGCATCCGCAGCTCTCAGGAATCCCGCAGCCGTCTTTCCTCGGGCCAATCCATTAACGATCAGACGCTCGTCTTGATCTATGCCGGTATCGCAATCCTCGTCATCGCCGGAGTGACGATCTACTTCGCCACGCACCGGTAACGTGCTTCTCCTTCCGTCTTGAAAACTTGCGCTGATTTGTTCAACCTGCTGCACGGAGGTGAGGCTTCGGTATCCCCCTCGGGGATGCTCGCGCTCTGCGATGTGTTCGATTGCTTTGGCCCAGTGCAAGTCTCAGCTTCCAACTCGAAAGAGGCTCTGTGATTACCATCAAACGGCCCCACGAGATTGAAAAAATGCGCCAAGCCGGTGAGGTGGCTGCCCATATCTTGAATGAGTTGTCGGCCCGCGTGGCACCGGGAGTCACAACCGGCGAGATCGACCACGCCGCAGCCCAACTGATGTCCGCCGCTGGTGTCCGCAGTGCTTTTCTCGGCTACAAAAAATTCCCGGGCCATATTTGCATCAGCCTGAACGAGGAGGTCGTGCATGGCATCGGCAGCCACCGCGCGATTGCTTATGGCGACGTTGTAAAAATGGACGTCGGCATCATCCGCGATGGCTGGATTGGTGACAACGCCACCTCTGTGCCGGTGGGAATCATCGATCCCGCTGTGGAGCGCCTCTTGACCGTCACCGAGGAAATCCTCCAAGGTGCTGTGCAGCTCGCGCGTCCCGGAAACCGCGTTGGCGACATCTCCCATTTTGTGGAATCCGAGGCTGTGAAAAACGGCTTCAGCGTCGTGCGCGAATTTGTCGGCCATGGCGTCGGACGCAAACTCCACGAGGACCCCCAAGTGCCGAATTTCGGCAAGCGTGGCAGCGGTCCCAAACTCAAGGCCGGCATGACACTCGCCATCGAACCCATGATCAATATGGGGCGCGCCGAGGTCAAGGTTCTTGCCGACAAATGGACAGCCGTCACCGCCGATGGCCTTCCCTCTGCCCATTTCGAGCACACTGTTTTAATTACCGATCACGCTCCAGAAGTATTGACATGGCCAAGAAAGACGCTATTGAAGTAGAAGGGAAGGTCGTTGAGTTGTTGCCGAATACCATGTTCCGGATCGAACTGGATAACGGCCACCGCGTCCTCGCCCACATCTCCGGCAAGATGCGTCTCCACTTCATTCGCATCCTTCCCGGAGACCGTGTCATGCTGGAAATGTCACCCTACGATCTGACCAAAGGACGCATTACCTACCGCCACAAAAACGAATCCTCATCATTTCAACCCAATAAAAGAAAATGAAAGTTAGAGCCTCAGTAAAAAGACTGTGTGAAGCGTGCAAAATCGTGCGCCGACAAAACGTGATCCGCGTGGTTTGCAAAAACCCGCGCCATAAACAAAAACAGGGCTGATCCCACCGGCAGCCGAAACCCAAACCACCAATACCATGCCACGCTTACTCGGAGTAGATATCCCCGGCGACAAACGCATCGAAGCCTCCCTTCCCTACATTTACGGAATGGGACCCAGCAATTCCAAAAAGGTTCTTGAACAAGCCAACATCGACCCCAATGTTCGCGCCAAGGACCTCTCGCCCGAGCAACTCAACGCGATCATCCACGCGATCAACGCCAACAAAATTCCGATCGAGGGCGACCTGCGCCGTGAAGTGCAAGGCAACCTCAAGCGACTCCAGGCCATCAACTGCTACCGTGGCATCCGCCACCGCCGCAGCCTTCCCGTTCGTGGCCAGCGCACCTCCACCAACGCCCGCACCCGCAAGGGACCCCGCAAAACTGTTGGCGTGCAACGCAACAAGGACGCCAAAGCCGGCAAGGTCTAACACCGCATTCCACTGAAGTATGAGCGAAGAAAACACAACACCCGCCGCAACGGCCGCCCCCGCCGCTGCAGCCGAAGCCCCGGCCAAGAAGGCGCCAAAACCGAAAGCCCCCACCAAGGGCAAAAAGGACGCCGGCACCGAATCCACCCCCACAGGCGCTCCCTCGCCCGTGAGCATCTCCCTCGATGACACCATTGAGCCAATTAAGATCGTCAAAGCCAAAGGCAGCAAAAATATCACCCAAGGCATTGCCCACGTCCAAGCCAGCTTCAACAACACGATCATCAGCATCACCGACCTGCGCGGTGCCATCATCGGATGGTCCAGCGCCGGCAAGTGCGGCTTCAAAGGCTCCCGCAAAAGCACCGCCTACGCCGCTCAGATGGCCGCGCAGGACGCCTGCCGCCAAGCCATGGGCCATGGCCTCAAGGAAGTCGAAGTCCGCGTCAAAGGCCCAGGTTCAGGCCGCGAATCTGCCGTCCGCGCCATGCAGGCCATCGGCCTCGAGGTCACAATCATCCGCGACGTCACGCCGATCCCCCACAACGGCTGCCGCCCACCCAAACAACGCCGGGTCTGATCCCGTGGGAGTTTTCAGTTTTCAGTCTTAAGTTTTAAGAAAAAAAGCCACGCCTCGCGCGAGACTCGAAGCCACAAACTCCACTCACTCCCCACAACTTCAAGCTGAGAAACTGAAAACTGAAAAGCTAAAAACTCTTTCTCTCACAAAGATACAAAGAAACAGAGAACAGACCGAAAACTAACCGCCACTTAAAACCTACAAACTTAAAACTTAATACTCTTCATGGCACGTTACACAGGACCCAAGACCAAAGTCAGCCGCCGCTACGGCGTTCTCATCAGCGGCTCACCCAAGGCATTCGAGAATAAAAGCTACCCACCCGGCCAGCACGGCCCCAAGGGCGCCCGCCGCAAGCAGACCGATTATTCGATCGCCCTCGCCGAGAAACAAAAACTCCGCCACCAATACGGAGTCCTCGAGCGCCAATTCCGTCGCTACTTCCAGATCGCCAGCCGCCGCCGTGGCGTGACCGGTGAGATTCTTCTCCAACTCCTCGAGACCCGCCTCGACAATGTCGTGCAAAAAATGGGCTTCTCCAAGACCCTTCGCGGCGCCCGCCAGATGGTCGGTCATGGCCATGTCACAGTGAATGGACGCAAGACCAACATCTCGTCGATGAACCTCAAGCCTGGCGATGTCGTCGCCATCAAGAGCAACGACAAATCCACCCGCCTCGCCAAACGCGGTGTCGAACTCACCCAGATCGTCACCGTCCCCGATTGGCTTCTCGTCGACAAAGACAACCTCAGCGGCAGCGTCGTCCGTATCCCCACACGCGAGGAAATCAACCCCATCGTCAACGAACAACTCGTCGTCGAACTCTACGCCCGCTAAACCGAGAGCCACACCGGTTTCCCACCAAAGAGAAAAACGCGTCCCGTCCGCAGGGCGCGTTTTTTTTGCACCCCGAAGGAATTTTGAGTGAGAAAACAACATTTCAAGCTCGGAAGGCCTGATTTAAGCGCTGAACTCGAGGAGCGTTATCGTCAGGAAAAAGGTAAGCGTTGCGCGGAGCACCCCCTGCTGTAGGCAGTGTAGATGTCGTAGTCTGG
>JBAWVX010000047.1:0-19665 GCA_037147075.1 bacterium | reverse complement strand
TGGCAGGATGCCCAATACCCCCTCCCAGCGTAGGGGTTTTTCAGGGCCGACTATTTAATATAAATCAGATTTCAGCGAAGAGAGGATTGTGTCTGGATTTTAAAAAGTTTGATAATAGCAAGCGCTGGAAGTGCCTCAGTCGTAAATAACGCCGGGGTTCATTTCGCGGGGCGAATACCAAGTGATGCCGTGTTCCTCCTTGAGGATTTCTTTTTGTCGTCGCTAGATGAGATGGCAGGTGCCGAGGTGCTCGTATTTGCCTCCCGAGACTTCCTGATTGGGCGCGTTCTGCGGCGGCTTTGATGATCGGGCCGATGTCCGGATTATCTCTGATCGGGTTGTAAAAATGGCGGATTTTAAGGTGGGTGTGAATATTGGTCTGCCTGGCAAGCTCGCGACGGCGCAGGAGCTCGGGATCGGTGGGAGGAGGCGGAGGTGGTGGCGGCATCTTTGCCCGGAGGACTGCTTGAGCGAGGTCTTCCTCGCGCTTTCGGCGCTCGCGACGACGCTTGAAGGGCAGCAACAGAATCCAAAGAGGAAACCAAATCGGGCTTGTGAGCGTGATAAACGCACCGGTGGCGATTTTGACAAACAGGTCTTCGTGCGGTGACGGATTCCTCCGCTTGCCTTGAATGGAAAGGGTAGGGTGTGACAATTTCATCGCCGAGAGTGCGGGTGATTTTTCGACAGGAAACAAAACTCCTGTTGCTTTACAAAACAAGGCTGGAAGCGGTTCTGCGGGTGAATTCAATTTATGACTGCGTCGATGATGCGTAGGATTTTGGTGATCATTTCACCGCAAGCCTACCAACCTCGGTCAGACATTCGCTGGGGGAGGAAATTTTTTAATTTTATTTTTGCTGAGGATCCGATGTCGAATTTGCGCGTGTGGTTTTGTTCCTGTCTCGTGAGTGCAACGTTTACGGAGGATTCAATGTGGCTGCGAATCCCCGGCCTTTTTCCGTGAGGCGGTATTTTTGCAGACGGCTGTTGGGTTTGTCGGGAATGGTGTATTGAATCAACCCTGCCAAGAGCGCTGGACTAAGGTAGGTTTCTCGCAGCCGTCTTTGGCTTTTTAGTTCAAACGCTGAGCGGCTTCCTTTGGGCTAAAACGTAAAGTAGCTCCTCGATATAATCGCTGCCATGTTCCGTGTTTTCTAAGAAAAAAAAGACCACAAGGCCACAAAATGAGATTTTTCAGAACTTCTAATAAAAAAATGATAGCGAACCCTAGCTCTCAATACCGCACTGGAAGCTATGTATTTGGACCCCAAAGGTTGCAAGATGATTGCAAGGTAGACGTTTTTCAGGTTGTGAAATTGAGGGCTATTTTCGCCCGCAAACCCTGATATAATGGGGAAGTGGCTGGACCCGGAATCGAACCGGGGACACGAGGATTTTCAGTCCTCTGCTCTACCAACTGAGCTATCCAGCCATGGAAAGTTTATTCTATGAGGGCCCATTCCGGGATGCAAGGTTTTATCGATTGGAAATTGCGATGGCGGGTTGGGAAAAACTCCTCTTGGCCGCTTGGGATGCTGTGTTAGATTTGGGCTGTGGAAAAAGCCTCACAGCGAGTTTTCAAGCCCAAGACGCCCGTTTCTATGTGGATCAAAGCGATTGTCGGCGGCGCGTTTGTTTTGGCTTTCATTCTTTTCGCGGTTTGGCAAATGGGTTCGGGGATCACGGATGCCAAGATGACGGGGACGATTGTGGCCAAGGAATTCAAGCCGATGACTGCGCCGGAGCAGCATATCACGATTCACAGGCAGGGCGAGGTGAGGGTGGACAAGGTGGAGGGGGAATACATCATCACGGTCGAGGTTTTGCAGAGGGATGGAACGAAAAAATCCTACACGGTCTGGTTGAACGACCCGGCCCGCTACGATGCGGTGAAGGTGGGGGACAATTTTGATGTCGGTCCCTATCTGGTTCGATAATTTTCGCCGTGATCCGGCATTTGTGTTTGAACAAATTCGAGAGGGCGCTTGTCACACTCCTCCGCAACCGCAAAAATTCCATTTTCGACTTTTTCAATGAGCATCAACACCTCCGAATTAACCCAGCAAGTTCAAGAAAACCGTCAGTGGGTCGAGCCACTCGTCAATGAAGTCTCCCGGGTCGTGGTGGGGCAAAAAGTCCTGGTCCACCGTCTTCTCATCGGCCTCCTCTCGAATGGCCATGTCCTCCTCGAGGGCGTGCCGGGATTGGCAAAGACACTCACCGTGCGCACGCTGGCCAACTCGATCCGAACGGGATTCCAGCGTCTCCAATTCACGCCGGACCTGCTTCCGGCCGACCTCATCGGCACGCTGATTTACAATCCCCGCGACGGGGAGTTCAGCACGAAACTGGGGCCGATTTTTTCCAACCTGATTCTGGCGGATGAAATCAACCGCGCCCCGGCCAAAGTCCAGAGCGCGCTGCTCGAGGCCATGCAGGAGCGCCAGGTGACGATTGGCGAGCAGACCTTCAAGCTGCCGGATCCATTCTTGGTTTTGGCCACGCAGAATCCGATCGAGCAGGAGGGCACCTACCAGCTGCCCGAGGCGCAGCTCGACCGTTTCATGCTCAAGGTACATGTGGGTTATCCCACGCGTGAGGAGGAGCGTTCGATCCTCGATGCCATGGCCACTTCATCCCCGCGGCTGGGTGTGGAGGCGGTGGTGGGACCGGAGGAAATCATCCGCGCCCGTGGAGTGGTGAACGACATCTATGTGGACGACCGGGTGAAGGACTATATCGTCAACATTGTGTGGGCGACCCGTGATCCGGCTGCCGCGAAGCTCAAGCTCGATGGCATGTTGCGCTACGGCGCTTCTCCGCGTGCGACGATTTTTCTCACGCTGGCGGCGAAGGCGAACGCATTCATCGCCGGTCGAGGCTATGTGACGCCGCAGGATGTGAAGAGCGTGGGTCTCGATGTGCTTCGCCACCGTATCGGAGTCAGCTACGAGGCGGAGGCGGAATCGGTGACCACCGAGATGGTCATCGAGCAAATCTTCGCCGGAGTTCCGGTGCCCTGAGTCTGCATAAAACCGAAACCTCCCCGTGCAAGCGGGAATGCCGTTTCCCAAGCAAACCATGACGCGAGATCCCAAGGAAATTCTCAAAAAAATCCGCCGCATCGAGTTGCGCACCCGCAGGCTGGTGAACTCGATTTTCGCGGGCCAATACCACAGCGTCTTCAAGGGCCGTGGCATGAATTTCGAAGAGGTCCGCGAATACGCCCCGGGCGATGAAATCCGGTCGATCGACTGGAATGTCACGGCGCGGATGAATGTGCCTTACATCAAAAAATTCACCGAGGAGCGGGAAATGACTGTGATGCTGCTGGTGGATGTGAGCGCCTCGGGGCTCTTCGGGAGCATCGAGCTGAGCAAGCGCGAACTCGCTGCCGAGGTGGCGTCCATTCTCGCCTTCAGCGCGATCAATAACAACGACAAGGTCGGGCTCCTGCTTTTCACCAACGAAGTCGAGTTGTTTATTCCCCCGAAAAAGGGGCGTTTGCACACGCTACGCTTGATTCGCGAAATGCTCTACTTCGAGCCCAAGGGGAGGGGAACCAACCTCGCCGGAGCGCTGGATTACATGAATCGTGTCATCTCGCGTCGCGCGGTTGTTTTCATGATCTCGGATTTCATGGCTCCGGATTTCACCAAGGCGCTTACAGTCACCAGCAGGCGCCATGATCTGGTCGCCATGCCGGTCACGGATCCGGGTGAGAGCGAGTTGCCGGATGTGGGCATCGTCACGCTGGAGGATCCCGAAACCGGCGAGCAAATCGACCTCAACACATCGAGCCGGTCTGTGAGGCGCGGGCTTTTCGAGTTGAACGAAGAGCGCATGAAAAGCCTCGAGCGCCTTTTGCGAAGCCGCCGAGTGGATATTGTGCCGCTGTCCACAGCGGAGGACTATCTGATCGCCCTGCGGGCGTTTTTTGATCAACGCGAACGCCGACTTGCCGCATGAATCCCTCCTCCGCCGCACCGACTCCCACTCCCGCTCCGTTGAATGACATCGTCGGACCCGTCTGGTTCTGGCCGTATCCGCTCTGGATAACGATTGTCGCAGGGGTTGCTTTGCTTCTGATCCTTGCCGGGATCGTATGGTTGCTCAAAAAACTCCTCGCCCGCAAGCCTGCGCCGCTCACGAATCGTCAAAAGGCTCTCGCCGCGCTGGAGGCCCTGCGCAGCGGGATCGCAGGAGCCGATCCCTATGCATTCGGCGTCACGGTTTCCGATTCGATCCGCACTTACATCCGCGCCGAGCACCGCTTGGGGGCGACGACACAGACCTCGCTGGAATTTCTCAACTCGATTCGAGGGAATGCGCTTTTCACGGATAACGAAAAAGCCGGACTCACAGTGTTTCTCGAGAAGACCGATCTCCTGAAATTCGCGAGAGCGGAGGCGGGGCAGGCCGAGCTGCTTGATCTTCTGGACATCGCGGCGCGTTTGGTGCGGGGCGAGGCTCAGTCCCCGAAAGCCGGAGGATCCGCATGAGCCTGCTTTCCGGATTCGCATTCGCCCATCCCTGGGTTTTGTTTCTGCTGTTGGCGATACCGCTCCTGGCATGGCTGAAAGGAAAATTCGGCGGCACGGCTGGTGTGACCTTTTCCAATACTTCGATGCTTACGAAAATTGGAAGCCGCCAGAGGAGCCGGGCGGGGGCCTTTTTGGCGGCGCTGACTTATCTCGCGCTCGCCCTCTTCATTGTGGCGTTGGCCCGGCCGCAGCTGGGCCGCGTGACCACCCGCGTGCAGGCCACGGGCGTTGATATCATGCTGGCGCTGGATGTCTCCCGCTCGATGCTGGCGGAGGACTTTACCATCGGCAACCGCCGTGCCAACCGCATCGATGCCGTCAAGCTGGTCACCGAGCAGTTCATTCGCGAGCGGCCGAATGACAGGATCGGAATCATCGCCTTTGCCGGGCGTCCTTATCTGGTGAGCCCGCTCACCCTCGACCATGACTGGCTCATCCAGAACCTCTCCCGGTTGCGTATCGGTCTGGTGGAGGACGGGACAGCGATCGGCTCGGCCATTGCCTCCGCCGCAAACCGCCTGAAAGACAAGGAGGCGAAAACCAAGCTCATCGTCTTGCTCACCGATGGCGACAACAATGCCGGAAAAGTCCAGCCCCTCACCGCCGCCGAAGCCGCCAAGGCGCTGGGCATCCGCATCTACACCATCGGCGCGGGCACGGAGGGCGAGGCACCCTTTCCCTTCACCAACCAGTTCGGTCGGACGGTTTATCGCAATGTGATGGTGAAATTCGAGGAGAAGACCCTTCAGGATATCGCCGCCATGACCGGCGGACGCTGCTTCCGCGCGACGGATACCAACTCGCTCCGCACGATTTTCAGCGAGATCGACAAACTTGAAAAATCCAAGGTCGAAGTCGAAAAGACCGCGCAATACCGCGATCTCTTCATGTGGTTCCTGATTCCCGGACTTGCCTTTCTCGCCCTTGAAATCCTGCTTTCCCAAACCGTATGGAGACGACTGCCCTGACATTCGGCGCCCCGCATTGGCTGTGGGCCCTTCTGGTTTTGCCGCTGATAGCGGGCCTCTTTCTGTGGTCTCATCAGCGCGCCCGGGCTCTTGTTGCCAGAATCGTGGCGCCGCGTCTGCGGGAACAGCTCTCCGGATCGGTCAGCCCCCTGCGGCGGATTTTGCGAGCCGGTTTGCTCCTCATGGCGATGGGGCTTGCCATTATCGCCCTTGCGCAGCCCCGCCATGGATTCATCGAGAAGGAGACCAAGCAAAAGGGGAGGGATGTGATAGTCGCCGTGGACACTTCGCGGAGCATGTTGGCCACGGATATGGCACCCACCCGGCTTGCTCGGGCGAAACTTTTCACCCAGGACCTCATTCGCCTGCTGCAGGGGGACCGGGTTGGACTCGTCGCGTTTGCAGGCTCCGCGTTTTTGCAGGCTCCTCTCACACTGGATTACAACGCCGTCACCAACGCCCTCGAGGAGTTGGACACGACGGTGATTCCGAAGGGTGGCACCAACATAGCCGCCGCAATCAGCGCGGCCCGCGAGGCCTTTGGCAAAGCCGAGGGGCAGACCCGCGCGTTGGTCATTCTCACCGACGGCGAGGAGCTTGCGGCCGATGGAATCGCCGCCGCGAAGCAAGCCGCGGCAGAGGGCATTCGTATTTTCACGGTCGGCATAGGCTCGCCGGAAGGCTCGTTGATTCCAATACGCCTTGATGACGGGCGTCAGGATTTTGTTCGCGACACGGCTGGAAAACCGGTCACCTCCAAGCTCGATGATTCCCGCTTGAAGGAAATAGCCGCAGCGACAGGAGGATTTTTCACGCTCATCGGCCCCGATGCCGCCCGCGAGGTTTTTCAAAAAGGGATCGAACCGATGGAGCTTGGCGAAACCGGAGTCTTCAGCGCCCGCCAACCGGTTGAGCGTTACCAGTGGCCACTTGCCGCCGCCACGGTCTGCCTCATGCTATCGCTGTTGCCGGGGGATCGCCGCCGCCGCCCGGTCGTCGCGATGGCGTTGTTTCTGAGCATGGCGCCTTGTGTTCAAGCGCAGTCGGGTTTGCAGGAATATAAAAACGGCGATTTCGAAAAAGCCGGTTCGGCATTCCAAGAGCAGCTCAAAAAACAGCCGGCCTCAAGGGCATTGCAGTTCAACACCGGAGCGGCTGCCTACAAGACCGGCGACTATGAAAAAGCCATCTCCAGCTTCACCGACGGGCTTCTTTCCGAGGACAAAAAGCTCCGCGAGGATGCTTCCTACAATCTCGCAAATTCCCTCGTGCGAAAAGGCGAGGCCGCCAAGGAAAACGAGGCCAAGAAGACCAATTGGAAAAATGCGCTCGAACACTACGAGGAAACGCTTCGCTTGAATCCGGACAACAAACTCGCCGCCGAAAACCGCGACATCACCAAAAAGCTCCTCGAGGAGCTCGAAAAACAGGAGCAGCAGCAAAAAAAACAGGACCAGAAAAATCAGGATCAGAAAGACCAGAAAAAGGACAAACAAGATCAACAGGACAAGCAGCAGGACCAAAAGGACCAGCAAAAGCAGGATCAGAAGAAGGACCAAAAAGACTCGAAGAACGACGAACAGAAGGACCAACAAAAGCAGGACTCAAAGGATCAAAAGGACGGACAACAAAAGAAGGACGACCAGCAAAAGAAGGATTCCGATAAAAAAGATTCGGCCAATCCTTCCGATCAAAACAAAACCCCCGATTCTCCCGACCAAAAAAACCAGCCTGCTCCCGCGCCATCGCCAACTCCCGGCGAGAAGAAGGAAGGCGAACTCAAAAGCGCCAACGGGCAGCAGCCCCAGCCGACTCCTCGGCCCGGTCAATCACCGCAGCCAGCGGATGGTGCCGAGGAGGAAAAAGACGGACAGATCAGCCCGAGCCAAGCCAGGGCGCTTCTCAACTCGCTCCGCGGCGAGGAGGAGAAAGTCAACCTGATGGAACAACAGCAATCCTCGCAAGATGTCCTCCGTGATTGGTAATACTTTTCCGATGCACAGGTTCTCGAAAATCCTTGTAGCCGTATCCGCGTTTTTGCTTTTCGGGGTCTCCCTCTTTGGCGAGGAGGCGACGGCTGGTTTGAGCAGCCCTGCAACCCTGGTTGGCAAGCCTGTGGAAATTGTGGTGACCCTACGCGACGCCCGCTCTGCCGAGGTTCCCCAGACCGTCAACGTGCCGGGGCTTCAGATCGAACTTCTTGGACGCTCCACGCGTTTTGAGATGAATAATTTTAAAATTAGTTCGTCTCTCACCTACACCTACTCGGTGCTGCCACAGCGCGAGGGGGATTTTGACATTCCTCCCATCGAGGTGAGGGTTGGCAACAAGACGCTCAGGACAAATCCCCTCCGTCTCAGTGTGGCTCAGGCTTCTCAAATGCAGCCACCTCCGGGTCTTCCCGGCGTCGGCGCCCAGCCTGTGCCTTCGAATCCCAAGTCTCTTGCAAATACTGGCGCCCTTCCCTATTTCGGCGAGTTGGTTCTCTCCAAGAAAAAGGCCTATGTCGGCGAAGTCATCCCGGCGGAGTTGAGGTTTTATTTCAACTCGACGATCGGCGGGGAGGTTGGTGACCGGCCCAACCTCGCGGGAGAGGGCTTCACGATGCAAAAGCTCTCGAATGTTCCCAAGCGTGAGCAAATCGTGAATGGCGAAAACTACACTGTTTTCGCCTTCCAGACTGCCCTCACGGCTGCAAAATCGGGCTCTTTGGAGATTCCCGCAGCCAAGCTCGAGGCTCGTCTCCAACTGCCCGGCAACGCTCCCGCGGGATTTGAGGATTTTTTTCGCCAATTTGGAGGTATCGCACCGCCTGGCATGTTCACCAATATGCAGGAAGTCGGCATTGAAACCACGCCCACCACACTCGATATCTCACCTCTACCCAAGTCCGGTCGGCCCGACGACTTCAACGGCGCGATTGGCAAATTCAAAATGGATGTCAGCGTGAGCCCGAAAAAAGCGGGGCCAGGCGATCCCGTCACCTTGCGCGTTGTCGTATCGGGCCAAGGCAACTTTGATGCCATGGGCGCCCCCTCTCTTGTGGGCGACGAGGAATGGCGCTCGTATCCACCGAGCGAGAAGTTCCAGTCCACGGATTCGATCAACTTTGTGGGCGAGAAGACCTATGAATTCCTTTTGGTCGCAAGAACAGACCAACAGCAAACCCCGGGCGTGAAGTTCAGCTATCTGGATCCGGATACCGGCAAATATGAAATTCTCACCCAGTCGCCTCTTCCCGTTCAAGCTCGCGCCGGTCAGGCTCCGGCGCCATCGAACGCAGAGGAGAAGAAGCAGGGCCAATCAGCCGCTTCCTCCGCAACGACACTGCCCACTCCGCCTTCCACCACCAAGGCTGCTTCCGGAGCCAGGAGTTGGACATCACAGCTCGTGCACCCGGCATTTCTCTGGGCGAATGCGGGTCTCGGTCTCGTGTGGTTGCTTGCGCTCGCTTTTATACTGCTTCGTCTCAGGGCCGACTCCCCTGCAGGCTTGCGTCGAAAGAAAAGCCACCGCATCAAAGCGAGTCTGCAGGCTTTGGAATCCTGCCCGGACAACGAGTTCACGTCTCGCGCTGTGGAATGTTTGCTTGTCGCCATCGGCTCGGAATCAAACCCGCTCAATGCCGGTGCCTTGATTCCAGCCCTTGCGATTGATGACGAAGCGAAAGCTGGGCTTGGGAATCTTTTGGCCCGCGATGCCGAATCCAAATACTCAGCCAACGGTTTCAGACCTCCCGATCGTGACGCCCGCACCAAAATTGTTACGGCTCTCAAAAAAATCCCCGTATGAAAAAAACCGGTTTGAACATCGTGCTCGCCTGGCTCGTTTTGATTTGCCCAACGGCATTCGTGCAGGCTGATGATTGGGAGCAGGCGCGTGACCGCTTGGCTCACGGAGAATTCGAGTCCGCGATCCCATTTTTTGAAAAGCATATCCAGTCCGCCCCTCCCTCTCCCGCTGCCTATTACGAGTTCGGTCAGGCACTCGAAAAATCGGGGAGGGAGGCCGATGCCGCTCTCGCGTATCGCCGCTCGCTTTTGCTCGATCCCGGGTTTGCTCTCGCTGAGGATTCCCTGCAAAAGTCCAATGCCCGTCTGGGTATCCCCGCTTCCCCGCTTCGTTGGCAAGACCGTCTGGCCAGGATTATCCCTTTCGATTCGTCCGTGGTTCTCGGCAGTATGATTTTCTGGATAGGGGCATTCCTCATGCTCTTGGCTGTGCGTGCCCGAAAAAAACGTATCCTCATCCTCTCGGTCGCTGGCCTGCTCATCTATCTCGGGGCTTCCGCCTGCCTGCTCGCCGGCCTTTGCGATCCCCGTATTGTTGGCGCAAGACAGGGGATGGTTATGAATCTTGCAGGAACGACACTTTACAAAGTGCCCTCGGAGGATTCCGCCGAAAAAATCACAATACTCAATCAAGGTTCGACCGTCACCGTTCTCTCCACGCGTGGTCGCTGGTTGCATGTTCAAGTCCCGGAGGGACAACGCGGGTGGTGCCTGCAAGAAGGCATTACGTCTTTTGTTCCATCAGCCTAGTTTTTTCGATTTCCAAATTTTTTTATAATTCAGGTTGACAAATCTCGTGAGTCGACATACACGTCTACCTCTCGCGCGGGTGTAACTCAGTTGGTAGAGTGCAACCTTGCCAAGGTTGATGTCGCGAGTTCGAGTCTCGTCACCCGCTCCACTCTGCTGTCTTACGCTCGCACCTGAGTTTCGATCGTTTCATTGTGCTTGCTGATTGACATGTCTGACGGGGATGTTAGATAAGCCTTTTGTGAATCCCCGCGGAATATCGCCTTTCGCTAAGCAACAGACAGGCGCACTTCTTAGAGCCAACAGTATTCAGTTGTTGGGCGCTATTGTAGCACTTGTCTCGTCGGTTTCCGTTGCTTCTTCTCAACAGACCGTTTTGACATTGCGCGAGGCTTCATTTCGCAATCGATGGTCAGGTCCCCAGGAAGACAGGGCATCCACCCCGCAATACTTTGAACCCAACGGTGGGTTGGATGCGCCATCCACCCTTCAAAATCCGCCGGAAGCCGTTCAACAGCCAACTTTCCAGGAGTCGCTTGACCAACTCGCTGAGAACATCCAGAGGGGTCTTCGATTGGGTCCATTAGACTTTCAATTCGGACTGTCCAATGGTTGGGAATTCTCGTCGCAAAATTTTTACGGCGGATCGACTTCTTTCAACGATTCGAACAGCTTCTACACCGCGCCAACCCTTGGTATTCTTTACAGTCGCGAAGTCGGAGTTTGGGATGTCTCGCTGCGCTACGGATCAGGCTATCGCTATTACTACAACCCCGATTACACGGCTGCCGGCGACGGCAACCAAAGAAATCCGTTGTCGATGACCGCTGGTATGGATATCAGCTATAACACCAGCCGAATTGCTGCAAAACTGAGCGCCAGCGCCTCCTCTGGCTCTGGATACGACTCTGTGGCTGGAGCCAATAACTGGCTGACCTCTACATCTGCAGGATTGTCACTGCGTTATATCATCAGCGAGAATTTTAGCACTGGCGGGGCCGCTTCCGGGGCTTTTTCAAAAACATCCGATGCACAAGTGGCACCAGGGGGGACAGCACAACCAAATTCCAATTTACTGAACGCCGGGGCGAGTCTCTTTGCCGACTATATGGTGACTCCAAAAACAAATGCACGTTTCGTTTTGAGCGCCGGGCAGGATTTACAAGACTTCTCCGGCGTAATCTCGAATGGCCGAAGCTACTATGACGCAATGATCGTTCTCACCTACCAAATCGCTCCCAAATTCTCGGTCGATGCCGGGGGCGGTTTAGGATACGTGTTGGACCAAAACATTCCCGACCCAGACTACACTGGCTTGCGGCCAGCCTATAACTTGGGGTTCAACTACAATCCCACCGAAAAGGTCTATCTCAGAGCGAAATTCGGGATGCAGGGGACCGACATCAAGCCGAATTTCGGCTTGGTTGCAGGCTGGGAGGCCCGGGAAAAAACAAGGCTCTCCCTCTCTGTTTACCAAAATCAAGGATTCTCCAGTTTGTCACGCGACCAATACAACATCACACGAGGTCTTCTCGGCACAATCACCCAACGATTGTTTCAAGACTTCAACCTGTCCTTTTCAGCAGGTGGCGAGCAATCCCAATACGTCGCACTCAGTTCCAAAAACCTAGGCACACCTGTGGAAGGACCCCGCTCTTACTGGATGGCGAATGCGTCCCTGTTTTGGCAAATTCGGGAGTGGATGGTTTGGCAAAACACATTCCAACTCTCCGCAGGCCAGGGAACCAGCAACCAAATGCAGACAAGTTTCAATACCAGCTTGAATTTGACCTTCTGATGTTTCTCAACTAGTTTCTCGCAATCGGATGCTCGCAAATCACTCTTTTCCCACGCTCGTCTCGGTGACGCTTCTTTTGTTGGCAACGGAATTTTCCTGTGCGGCACCTCCTGTTCTCCCGGCGCCCCAAATGCCATCGGATTCGACTCCTGCCACGCCCGCAGCCTTCCGCCAAGAGCCTCCGGCCGCCTCCGTCAGATCTGCAGCTGCGGAGCGCCAGTCTGGCTCGGACGCTCCGCTCCCGACTTTGATGGCTGGTGAGGGTGATTACATTCTCGCTCCCGGGGACACGCTTGACCTCATGGTCTATCGTGAGCCGGATCTGGGAATGCGCTCGAAAATTGCGCGTGACGGCCGGGTGCAGTTGCCTCTCCTCGGGGAAGTCAAGGTAGCCGGACTGACTGTCCGGGACGCTCAAGAGCATATCCGCAAGCTCTATGACGCGGATTACTTAGTCGATCCCCAGATTTATCTTAACATCGCGTCTTACACTCAAAGGAAAATCACTGTTATTGGTCAGGTGTCTAGGCCAGGTAGTTACGAACTGCAAGGCAATGAGTCGCTTGGTATTTTGGAAGCGATCGGCATGGCGGGCGGTTTTACACGGATTGCGGATACAAAAAACGTCGTCGTCAAACGACGGAGCGGTGACAAAGTCGAAACGATCAAAGTCAATACCAAGCGTTTGGAATCGCCGGAAGGTGGAAGTTTTCAAGTTTTGCCGGGCGATATTTTGACTGTTGGTGAAAGTTGGTATTAATGCCTCCCAGGCCCTCCCTAAAAGACCACTCTCGATGAAGAAAGAACTCGAAACCAACCCGCCACACATGTCCGCGACACCTTCGCTCCCCGGGCAGGACTCGATCGACTGGAGAGAGTATTTTCACGCGGTTGTTGATCGGCTTTGGATTGTTATTTTATGCGTCGTTCTCGGCGGAATCTATGCTGGAGTGAACCTTTCCAAGGTCGAAACCAAATATCGCGCCAGAGCCGTGCTTTTCATCGAGCAGGACAAATCGCGAATCCTGGATTCCAAGATGGAACAGGTGAGGGACGAGCAAATCCGCAGCATCGACATGATCAACACGGTGGTCGATTTGTTGAGAAGCTATCCCTTTGCTCAGCGCGTGTCCGCACGGTTGAAACTGGACCAGGATCCACGATTCCTTGCAGCGGCCGGCATCTCGGCGCGTGACGCCTCTCCCGATCGCGTTGCGGCCACACTGAGTTCGATGTCAGCCGCCGTTTACCGCACGAACACGCGTTTGATCGATCTCTTGATTACCTCGGCGGATCCCAATCTCTCTGTTAAGCTCGCGAACGCCTACTGCGATGAATACATTCGCTATGTCTTTGAGCGCCGGTCGGAAGCTTCCAAGTCGGCCACCCAGTTCCTGCTGGAGGAGGCCGACCGATTGAGAAAAAAAATGCGTGTTTCCGAGGAGGCCATGCAAAGTTTCCGCGAGCGGGAGCGGGCTGCTTCGATCGAAAACATGCTGGCATCGGCTCAAGCCCAGCTCTCCGAGGTTTCGATCGTGCAGGTCGAGATTCAAAAGCGCATCCAGCAAATCGACAGTGACCTTGCGGTCGTCCGTTCCAACAAGGGAGCTGTGGAGGAGTTGCTCACGTTACCTAGTGTTGCTGCTGAACCGAAGGTTATCCAGTTTTCCGAATCTCTCAATGCCCGCCAGCGCGAGTTGACCCTTCTCTCGCAGCGTTACCGCGCCAAGCACCCCGCTTATATCGCAATCAAGACTCAAATCGATCTGACAAAGTCTGACCTGAGGCGGGTTTTGAATGATGCGGTAAATCTTTTGGAGAATGCTCGAAACAGACTTGAGGTCCAAGCCGCTGAGACCAAGCTTGCCAGGGAGAGGGCTGAGGCGCGCCTCCTGGAGGTCACATCGAAATCCATCGAGTATAATGACATCAAGCGCGAACAGGAGACCGACCAAGCCCTCTACAACTCGGTCCTCTCGAGGTTGAAAGAAGTGGATATCACGAAGCAATTGACCGAATCCCCCGTGCGAATTCACGAACCGGCCGTGGGCTCAGCTCCTATCCGCCCGAGCGCCACGAAAACTTGGATGCAGACTCTCATGGGTGCCGCTGCCATTGGCATCGCTATAGCCATCGGTCTTTTCATGCTCGATTCATCCATCAAAACAGTGGACCAAGTTGAGCAATTCACGGGTGTCAATGTCATCGCCGCGATTCCAAAATTGAGCCTCTCCTCGCGAGCAAGTGTTTTGGTCACAAATGAGGAGCGTTCCGGCGTCGTCGCAGAGTCCTTTCGGTCCTTGCGGGCATCGCTCACGATGCACCGGTTCAACACCGAAGCCCGAACCTATCTTTTCACCAGCTCCATGCCAAGCGAGGGCAAAACATTTTGTAGTTCCAACTTTGCCGTCACGCTGGCTCAGCAGGGCTACAACACGCTCTTCGTCGACGCCGACTTGCGCAAACCTGGAGGATCGATCGTTTTTTTTGGTGAAAATCGCAAGCCCGGCCTTTCCGAACTGCTGATTGGCAGCTGCGCCATGAAAAATGCCATCATGTCAACAGAGATCGAGGGGCTAAGCATTCTCACGGCCGGCGGCCGCGCCCCCAATCCTTCCGAACTGCTGACCTTCGATAATCTCCAGCGTGTGTTCGACGAGGCTTTGTCGAAATACGACCGCATTGTCATCGACTCCGCCCCGCTGCTGGCCGTAAGCGACACGCTGCTCGTTGCGCCACACACCGACCTCTGCACTCTTGTTGTCCGGGCCTTTAGCACTCCACGTAAAATGGTGGCCAGAGCCATCAAATCCCTCGAGGAGTGCAAAACTTTTCCGGCTGGACTCATTTTGAATTTCCTGCCCAGCGGACGTGGAGGCTATTATGCCTACTACTATTCTGGAAAATACTACGGCTCCTACGGTTCGAAGGGTGTTTACGGGGAGTAGGGAATTTCGATTTTGCTTGGGCGTTGTGTGTGGCAAAGCAGCCTCTTGAATACTCGATTTTTCGGGTTTCTGGAGAGCACAACATCCGGTTCAGATTCTGACTCCCGCGTCTATTGATTCAACCGTTGTATTTTCCCCGAAGACTGGATATGCCAGCGCACCACTTTCCGCGATGGACGAGGCGGGGCGCTTTCAGACCGCTTGCGAGGAGTGCCGTGCCGACTTCCTCGACTTGGCGCGCAAGAACACCGGAAAAAATCAAATAACCTCCCGCTTTGAGTTTTTTGACCAGACCAGGCACGGAGGCGATCAGAAGTTCGCTGTAGAGGTTCGCCAGGATCACATCGGCTTTCTGAAAAGCGCCAACCCGTCGGGAGTCTGCGATGCCAAAGGCAATTCTGTGGCATCGGTTGGCTTTCGCATTCTCTTCGGAAACCCGGATGCAGACCGGGTCGAAGTCGAAAGCCTCCACAGCGGAGGCGCCGAGTTTTTCCGCCGCGATGGCGAGGATTCCGGTTCCTGTTCCCGCATCGAGTGCCGTCCAACCCTTTGGGAGCTGCGGAGTAAGATCGCAAAGAAGGCGAAGACAGGTTGCGGTGGTGGCATGGTCGCCAGTGCCGAATGCCATTCCCGCAGGGATGAAAAGATCGCGGCCGGTCTTTGCCGCCTCACGGAAAGTGGATTCATTCGAGTGGATTCGCAATTGCCTTCTGATGGAAAGCGGTGAGCGGACTTGGCCGCCAGTCCAAATTTTCGGAGAAAGCTTTGTCATTTTACCGCCGAAGTCGCACACAAGTTGCTCTGCGGTAGCTTTGTCCCCGAAAACCTGGATTTTGAGGGCTCTGGATCCCGGTTGCGTGAGCATGACGAGATGCTCGGGATTGATGTGCGCGAGGCGGGCGTGCCAATCCTCCTCCTGCTGCTGGCTGCTCATGCGGGTCCATCGATACGTTGCCATGCCACGAGTGAATCTCAACTCTCTCGGGAATTCCATTCTTGTCAGCGGATGGAACAAAAAACATTTCTTTCCAGACTTGCGGACACCAACGCCCAAGGATAGCCATGGGAGCATGTTGAATGATTCTTCCACGCGTCGGATGAAAGGGGTCATCTTCGATTGGGACGGTGTTGTGATCGACTCCTCGTCCCAGCACGAGCGCTCGTGGGAAATTCTCGCAGCGGAAATCTCGAAGCCTCTTCCCGAGGGGCATTTCAAATTGGGATTCGGGAAAAAAAATCAGGTTATTATTCCCGGAATTCTTCAGTGGGCGACGGACCAAAAAGAGATCCAGCAATTGGCTGATCGCAAGGAGGAAATTTACCGCGAACTGGTGCGCGAAGGTGGTGTTCAGATTCTGCCCGGGTCGCAAGAACTCCTCGTGGCATTGCGCGAGGAGCGGGTTCCCGCCGCAGTGGGATCCTCCACGCCTCGCGCAAATCTTGACGCGATTTTTGCCGCGACAGGCCTTGACGCTTATTTCCAAGCGGTGGTGTGCGGGGATGATGTGTTGAATGGCAAGCCGGCACCGGATGTTTTCCTGCTTGCAGCCAATAAACTGGGCTTGCCGGCGCTTGACTGCCTCGTGATTGAGGACGCACACGCGGGCATCGAAGCCGCAATACGTGCCAAAATGCCGGTGCTGGCGGTGGCCACAACGAATCGACTTCAGGATTTGTATCAAGCGACAGATGCGGTGGAGACACTCGCCGGGGTGACCCCCGTCCGGTTGGCTGAGGTTTTCAGGCGGGCGGGTCGCCTCGACTCTTCGAACTAGGCTTTCGACTGGCTGCAAGGGCCGAGATGATCTCTCTCTGAATCATCGTTGTTTTAGCCTTGTTTTGAAAGGAGGCTTACATCAAACAGCGGGAATTTCTAAGGATCGCATCTTTAGTCCAAATCCAGCAGATTTAACCACAGAGGACACAGAGATCAAAAAGGATGAGTAGTTTATGCTTCGATGTGGTGGAAATTTTTTTGCGATATCAAACAACGGCTACGGCTTTTTCTGTGAATTGACTCGCTCGCGCTCACCCGGTGGGCTGCCTTCGGCAGTCTTTCTCCGCTGCGCTCCGATTCTCTCCATCCTGTCCTCCTGTCAAAAATTCGTATTGAGGTTTATCTTTCCCTAGAGTCGGATGCAGCCTTGTTTTGGAGCTGTTTCTCCTGCCAGCGGAAGAGGCTTTTGGCGTCGTGGAAGACTTCTTCCTGGGTGCTTCCGAGAAGGACGATGAGGATTTCGTGGCCGTCGTGTTTGGCGCTGGCGACGAGGCATTTTCCGCCTTCGATCGTGAAGCCGCTCTTGAGGCCGTTGAAGTAGGCGGGGCGGTTCCAGAGGAGCATGTTGGTGTTTTCAAGCAGGACGGTGCGTCCGTCACCGTAGCTGAAGGGAATCATCTCCTGCGCGGCGAAGTGGCGGATGAGTGGCACACGGTAGGCATGGTAGGCGATGATGGCGGCATCTCTCGCGGTCGAGTGCTGGCCGGGCATGTCGAGCCCGTGGGGATTGAGAAACAGGGAGTGTTTCGCTCCGAGGCGTGCGGCGCGGGCATTCATGCGGGAGATGAATTCGCCGTAGGATCCCTGTGCGGCATTGGCGAGGGTGCTGGCGGCGTCGTTCGCGCTGCTCACGAGCATGGCGCCAAGGAGGTCGAGGCGGCGGTGGCGCGTGCCGGCGATGAGGCCTAGCTTGGTGGGAGGTTGGAGCTGATCCCAGATCGTGACTTCAACATCCTTTTCGAGACCTCCTTCGTCGATGACTTCCATGGCGGTGAGCAATTTTTGAGTGCTGGCGACGGGCAATGGTTCGTCGGCATTTTTCTCGTAGAGGGTTTTGCCGCTCTGCGCGTCGACCATGATGGCGCTGCGAGCCCGGATGGTGGGCGCGCCGCTCATTTGCCGGGTGTCCCTCAGCGGACCTGCGACGCGGCTTGCGGGCTTGAATCCTGGCTCCACGGTCGAGTCGGGCGGCGTGTAGGCACAGCCGTGGAGGATGGCAAAAACGACCGCCACGGTCAGCGGTGTGCGGACAAAAAATTTCAAGCCAGCGTGCATACCCCGGTTGCCGTGGCGGTATGGTTTCTCAAAACGTGTTTTCATACCCTGCCACTGAATGCCGCTATTCCGGACGGGCAACCCGTGGAGCGCAAAAGCAGGCGAAGACCCCATGGAGGCGGATCGACGGTTTTTTTACCTTCGAGGCATGGAAAAAAAATCTGATATCCGTGTTGGAAAAGGCCGTGCCTTTCAGAATCTGCTTTTGCCGGGTTTGGCATTGTTGCTGGTCGCGGCGGTTTTGGTGGTGGCCTTCTCGCTGCGGGGATCCGCGCAGGCGGGAGGCACCGTGACGCTGCTGTTCTTTGATCGAAACGGCACGGCGCTGACTCCGACCCAGGTGCGCTCGCTCTCGAACAATGGCGGCGCAGGCTACAACAACGACTTTTTGCTGAATCCCGCCAATATGAGGGCGATCAGCAGCGGTCCGCTTTACACCTCCGGCACAAACCTGGCGTTCAACATCCCGTCGCAGGCTGTGGCCCTGGCGCTCAACTGGCCCACGCTTCCCGGTGGCTTCCAGCTTGTGATCCTCGACAATGGCGGAGCGGGTTTCAGCACGGCGGCGACAATCAACTTCACCTACCAAGCGGCGTTGGATGTGAAAAAGAAACTCGATGCGGCGCGTTCGGCACGGCCGGATTATGTGCCTTCGACGAAATTCAACACGGCCTATCAGGCGGCGGCCGCACAGCTTGCAGCGGTGGATGTCTACAGCCCCGAGTCGGCGAAGGGAAAAGCCGGGCAGCTGGCTTTGGACCAACTGGCGGTGGCTTACGATGCCCTGCTCGCGGAGCACGGACCGGTCTACGCCGCCGCGAACAAGGGCACATTGACGCCTTGGATTGGGTTTACGATCGACACGGTCTCGAACTACCAGACGAATGTCGATCTGGCCGCGACACTGGCCGCGCCCTATGCTTGGGTTCGCATTGTTTTTGACGCAGGGCAGGGTCCATCGACCTATACGAACATCGTGAATTACGCGAAATCCAAGGGGGTCAAGGTGCTTGGCCAGCCGGTGGATTCGACCTACGACAAAAGCTACACCCGGGCCCAATACAAGCAGCGCTTCATTGATTTTATCACCGCCTTCCCGCAGATCGATGCGTGGGAGGTCGGCAACGAGGTCAATGGCAGTTGGCTGAGCAGCGATATCGCACTGCGCATCGCCGATGCCGCCGCCGAAGTCAAAACCCGCGCGCCCGGCAAGCCGACCTTTCTAACCCTATTCTGGCAGATCAACACCGACTCCGTCGCGTATTCGATGTTCACTTGGGCAAACGCGAACCTGCCCGCCTCGACGCGGTCCAATATCGATGTGGTGACATTTTCCCAGTATCAGGAGCAGGCGCCGATGGGCGTGGCATTCGATCAAGTGATGAAGACGCTGCGCGCGGAGTTTCCAACCCAGAAGCTGGGTCTTGGCGAACTGGGTTACTGGATACCGGGCCAGCAATTCTGGTGGGTCTACAACCAGACGGATGCCGTGGCGGCCAAGCGTGCCGTGGCGGAGCAATACTACAATGCGAGCTTGGATTATCCCGGCAGCATCGGCGGTGTCTTCTGGTGGACATTTATTGCGGACTTCCAAAACGACACCGCGATGCAGCAGATCGTAAAAACCCTGCGCGACAAGCTTCAGAGCGTCTCACCGACTCCCACGCCATCGCCTACGACCAGCCCCACGCCATCGCCGAGCCCAAGCGCGACACCCACACCGAGCCCGACTCCGACTCCGACGCCCACCGCGACTCCAACACCAACACCAACACCAACACCAACACCAACACCAACACCAACACCAACAC
>JBAWVX010000046.1:0-20232 GCA_037147075.1 bacterium | reverse complement strand
CAGACTACGACACCTTCACTACCTACGGCAGGTGGTGCTCGGCGCAACGCTTACGTGGGGATGGCCCGAGGATCGAATGAATATCAACCAGGACGACCAAGATGTCCCCACCCGCGTGGGGATGGCCCGGGGAGCGTCTGCCCGCCCGAGACGCGGAGGATGATGTCCCCACCCGCGTGGGGATGGCCCGGTGGGTTCGAATCCCACCTCCTCCGCCATTTTGATGTCCCCACCCGCGTGGGGATGGCCCGGCTTTGTAGATGTGACTTGGGGCGCAGGCGTAGATGTCCCCACCCGCGTGGGGATGGCCCGCTCTCTCACGGAGGCACAGAGACACGGAGGGGGATGTCCCCACCCGCGTGGGGATGGCCCGTTTGCGGGACCAACGACGCTGCCAAAGCGATTGATGTCCCCACCCGCGTGGGGATAGCCCGACGCGCCTGGCATCCAGCGGGATTCAGGCGATGATGTCCCCACCCGCGTGGGGATGGCCCGCATCCTCGCTGTGACACTCGCCACAGCATCCAGATGTCCCCACCCGCGTGGGGATGGCCCGGATCGCGGAGGTAGAGGATGGCGTCTTCCTTGGATGTCCCCACCCGCGTGGGGATGGCCCGCTGGGGAACTGGGGGTCAGGCAACATTTCCTTTCATTTTTGCTTTGGATGAGAATTCGTCAGTCCCACATATTCGCACACATTGGCTGAACCCAGATTGGCAAAATCATCAAAATCCTCTGGCACCTCATACCACTGTCACTTTGAAATTGGACTTTGTATCGCCAAAGAAGGGGACATGAGCGTCTCGGTCGCGTGGAAACTGGTCTGCCCGCTCCCAGCAAACCCATCGAAACCAGGGAGCACACCAAGGCACACAGGCTGGACCCCTGTGCTCCTCTCTTAAGATCCAAAAACAAGCGTGTATTGATATGATGAGTTTTCTGAATCGCCCAGGATTCCTCCGGCACGCCAAACTGGCTGATATCCCCCGGCGAGCAGGCATCCTTCGTCACCGAGAGCTTCAGCGACAACCCGAGAATAGGAGTCAGCCGACATGAAAGGTTGACCCTTTTTTCCTTTTTTCTTTTCCGTGATGAGCTCCATTCCAAGCTCTGCCGGTCTCACAAGCGCCCGCTGCCGTAGCTGAGGGCGACGAGGCTCATTGCGAGGGCTTGGTCGGCTTCGAGCGAGAAGGCGATGGCTTGCGAATAGAGCGCGCGCGCCTCGAGCATTTCCTCGATCGGCGTCACGCCCTGCTGAAAGCCGGCGTTCTTGGCGTCGTTGGTGGAGCGTGCGGCCGCGAGCAGGGCGGTAGCGGCTTCGCGGCGGGCGAGGGCGGTTTTGGCGCGGGTGTAGGATTTCCACACTTCGGCAACAGCCTTGTCGCGGGATTGCCGCACTTCCTCTTCGGCCTGATTCCAGGCGGCTTCGGCGGCCTTGATTTTTTCGCGGTCGGCGAAGCCGGTGAAGACCGGCCACTGCACACTCAGGAATCCTCCGTAAGTCTGGAGGCCGATACCCAACTGGTTCAGCGGACCCGCGCCGGAGATCGAGGTGTTCAGATAGGAATAATCGGCGATGCCCGTGAGCGAGAGCTTGGGCAGGCCATCGGTCTTGGCCGCACGAAGTTTGGACTCGGCGGACTGGTCCAGAGCGACTTTGGCCAAAAGATCGGGACGCCCTAGCAAGGCCGCCTTGACATAGGCCTCAAGCGGTTCGCGGAAGGATTGGCCCAATTTCGAAAAATCGGCCTCGGCGACTTGAAGAGGGGTTCCCGGTTCGAGCCCGACGGCTTCCATTAAATCAACCATGGCGAGTTCCGACTTGGCGCGGATGCCGACCAACTCGAAGTCGGCCTGTGCCTTTGCCTGGCGCGCTTGGAGAAGAATGGGTTCGGTGATCAAGCCTTGCTGGAATCTGTCCTCGGCAGCTCCCAGAATGCCTCCCGCCGTGGCCACGGAGGCTTCCGCTGCGCGGGTTTGGCTGCGCGCCGCCTCAAGCGCATAGTAGGCTTCCGTGACCTTGAACACGACGGTCTGGTGGGCAGCGTTGAATGCGAACTGAGCCGCTGTCTCGGAGGATATCGCGGCCTTGTGCAGGGCTGTTCTGGTTCCGAAATCGAACAACAGCCAGCGCAGGGCCGCCCCGGTTTTTGCGGCTTGGAAGGCCCCTGAGGCGTTTTGATCCAAAATGATATTCGACGGCAGCGCTCCAGCCAGAATCGCGCCGATCAGGCCGGGCTGGTTTTGGAGGCCTGACAGATCATTGTTCGCATGAATGTTCAAATCCCAGGCTCCGCCGCCGTAGGAGGCCAGCACGGCGAGCATGGGAAAATACTCGGAGCGGGTGAGACCGGAGAGGGCGGCAGCTTGTCGCGCGTTTTCCCAAGCAATGCGGGTGCTTCGGTTCTGCGACTGGGCGAGGTCGATGAGTTCGGGCAGTGTCAGAATTTTCGAAGGGTCGGGCTTCCGGGATTCGCCACCGATGCTTCGCAGTCGCTCGGCCAACCGCGCTGCTTGGGGAGTCTCGCACCTCTGGGTCGGTGTGGAGGGCAACTTGGCGTTCCGGGTCGAGGAGCAACCGGCGAGAACCAGTGCCGAGAAGCACAACCAGCGAGGAATGATCACGGGGCGATGCTTTATCCATCCCGTCCTGCATTGTCCAGAGTCGAGGGCATTTTCCTTGTTGCCCCTGTGGGTGAATGCTACTGACTCGTCCATGCCACTGCTCTGCTTGGCAGGATGTGCGATGATTCTTGCCTCGGGGCTTCCGTCCACGCTTTCGATTGGTGACGCCTACTATCCGGCTTGGCTGGCTTGCATCGCTTCCGGCGTCGTGGGGGCGATGATCCTTCGCGCCATCCTCATCAAAAAAGGCTGGGATCAGTCTTTTCGTCCCCGGCCTCTGGCCTATCCCTCGCTGGCGGTTTTGATCGCCCTTGTTGTTTGGCTCCTTGTTTTTCGCTCATGAAGCCTCATCCCACTGGTCTGGAAAATCCCGAATCCGAGCGCAAACGCTCCCTGGCCTCGAAGCTTCCCGGCTATCTGGTCATCCTCCTTGCCGCTTTGCTGGGCGTGGTGACATGGATGTGGACCGGTTCGCATCCCCATTCCGATGACGCTGTGGTCACAGCGCCCGTTATCGGCATTGCTCCGCGCGTGTCGGGCCCAATTGTCTCGCTCCCTGTTGCGAATAATGCCCGCGTTGCCAAGGGCGATGTTCTCTACGAAATCGACCCTGAGCCCTATCGCCTGGCGGTCGAGGCGGCGGAGGCCAATCTCGCTGCGGCGGATGGCGAACTCGAAAACATGCGGGGTTTGGTGGCTTCGCAGAGGGACCAGGTGGTTGTGGCACTGGCCACGCTCCGCAAGGCCGAGTCGGCGAAAGCCGAAGCGCTTGAGACCTACGAGCGGTTGCTTCCGCTCTTGGCAAAAAAATATGTCACTCCGGAAAAACTCAATTCCGCCAAGCGGGCGGTCGAATCCGCCACTGCGGGCGTGGAGGCTGCGGAGGCAGCGGTGTCGGGAGCCCGTTCTGCCGTTCAGAGCACCTCGCCCATCGAAGCGCGACGATTGGCCATGGCTGCCACACTCGCACAAGCCCGCCTCGCCCTGCGCGACTGCACGGTCCGCTGTCCCGTCAATGCACTCGTCACCGGCATGGAACTCTCGGTTGGGGCCTTCGCAAGGACTGCGGTGGATACCTTTAAAGTCATCGACACCGGCGAGTGGTCTGTCAGCGCGAATTTCCGCGAAAACCAGCTTCGCCACATCCGTCCCGGACAGAAGGCCACCGTTCAACTCATGACCGCCCCCGGCCAGCGTTTCGAGGGGGAGGTGGAAAGCATCGGCTGGGGCGTCACTCCCATGCCCGAGGATCCGTTTCCCGGACTGCCGATTGTTCAGCGTGAACTCGACTGGGTGCGTCTTTCGCAGAAGTTTCCTGTGAAAATCCGCCTGCCTGACGATGTGCCGCCCGATCTTCTCCGCGTCGGCACGACGGCCACCGTGACCATTCAACCCTCCTCAGCCCGCTGACCCATGGGCGGCGTGTCCGGGATCGTTGTCGACATCCTCCGCCCTTCTCCGGGACGCCTCGCAGCGACTTGGCGGACGGTTTTGGCAGTAGTTCTGGTCGCAACCGTCATGACCACATCCCGGATGCCATTTTTGGCGATCGGTCCCTTTCTGGTTTTTGTCCTCTCCCAGAGAAGCCTGTTTTTGTCGCGTGTTGTGGCGGTTCTTTTGGTTCCGATGCTAACCATCGCGTGTCTTGTTCTCTATGGCGTGGCGGCCGTTTCCTGGGATACCCCTTGGCTTCGCATGGCGCTCTGGGTTGCGATCTTCTGGGGTGGATTTTATCTCATGCACATTCTCGCCGAGCCGAGGTTGCTCGTCGGCCCCCTCTGCATCATCGCCGTGGTCTCCTATGCGTTTGACCAATATCCGTATCCCAATCTCATTTTGAGCAAACTGGGTTGGATTTGGGCCTTGGTGGGAGTCAGCGTGACCAGTGTCTTCCTGACCCAATGGCTCACAGGGGTGCCGACCGCCTTGGAGCATGTGCGCGGCGAGTTTCAGCGACTGGCGCGCCTTGTCGAAGACATCTGCCGGGCGAGGGCTGCCGGGAAACGGCCGGAGGAATTTGACGACGAAGGGCTGGAGGATGCCACCGAGTTGGTTGAAAAACTTGGCAAGGCGCACTTGATCAGCGGTCCACAGTCGCGGAATAGCCTTCTGGTTTTCGAGTCGCTTCACGGCGTGGCATCGCTCGCCGTCTCGCCGCAGCCGGTCAATCCCCCGGATCCTCTCTGGAAAAAGGTCGCCTCGGCCGTGGCCGGTCTGCGTCTTCAAGTTCTGGAGAGAGCGCCCGCCGTGCCGGTCGATGAAAAAACAGAGTCCTCCACCGCTTCAGAGGCGCTTCACATCTTGGCAACCACATCCCGCTCGCTTCTCGAGGATTCCGCCACACCGCCCGCCGAGCCCGAAAAACAAGGCTTCATCGCAGCCGATGCCTTCAGCAATCCCGCGCACGGAGATTTCGCACTGCGCGCCATGGGAGCCACGATGGCGTGTTATCTTTTGATGAGCCTGACCTCGTGGGATGGCATCCACACCTGCATGATCACCTGTGTCGTTACTGCGCTTGCAGACCGTCTGGAGCGGGAACACAAGCAACGACTGCGCATCGGAGGAGCGATTGTCGGGGGATTGCTGGGCATTTTCGCGGTCGTTTATCTTGTGCCATTGGTGGATGGAATTGCCGGCCTGCTGACCATCCTCGCGGCTGGCACAGGCATCGCCGCCTGGATCGCAAACGGCAGTCGGCGCATCTCCTACGCCGGTTGGCAGATTGGACTCGCCTTCTTCATGATCCTACTCCAATCCCCGCACGCCGAAACCAAGCTCGATGTCATTCGCGACCGATGGGTCGGCATCATCCTGGGCATCGCCGCGATGCAATGGGCCTTCACAGGATTCCGTCAAACGAGCGCTTTCAAAAGCGCACCGCTCAAAGCGCATTCGCATTGAACCCTCAGCAAGAGAGGAAAAGAGAAAAAACCGACAAAGGTTCCGCAGGCACGTGGGAATCGAGGCACGAATCGGACACCTCGAAACGATGTTCGACTGTGCGGCAACTTTCTGAAAGGCCAAAAAGCCGATGCCTCAACCTGCTGGTTACTGCCTCAGGCGTCCCGAACCTGAACCTCTATTTAGGAAGTTTTCGGCGCTTTATTATTGGCTGCGATTTTTACTTCAAAATCCTATTGCTATTTTTCAAATCGCCTTATTGACATTTAATTGGTTAGGGGCGCAGGTTTGAATCCAGCAAGTGCAAGAATTGGCGCCGCGTCTCTTCGCATCTGTTTGGGGGGAGTTGCCGGAATATGGCTGCAGTGATCTGCTTCTGCAAGTGGCGGCGCATGAGAGAATCAAATTCCAACGTCCTGCGGCGATTTTACAAAAACAAGGGGCTCCGTGTTTTGGGAGCCCCTGTCTATTGATTTGTGATGTCGCTTAAGCTTGGGGAGCGGCGGCGGCTTGGTCGCGGTCTTTCATGGCCGCTTTGCGGCTGAGTTTGACGCGGCCTTTGTCATCGACACCGATGCATTTGACCCAGATGGAGTCGCCCATTTTTACGACGTCTTCGACTTTGTTGACGCGGAAGTCGGCGAGCTCGGAAACATGGCAGAGGCCGTCTTTTCCAGGCAGGACTTCGACGAAAGCACCGAATTCCTTAATGGAGACGACGGTGCCTTGGTAGATTTCGCCGATGGTTATTTCCTTGGTCATGCCGAGGATGATTTCCTTGGCGCGTTTCAGGCTGTCGCCATTGTTGGAGTAGATGTGCACGGCTCCATCGTCCTCGATATTGATCTCGGCACCGGTCTCGGCGACGATGCCTTTGATCGTCTTGCCACCTGGGCCAATGATGAGGCCGATTTTGTCGGGGTTGATGCGGATGGTCTCGATGCGCGGGGCGTATTGGCTGAGCTCGGAGCGAGGTGCGGCGAGAATGCCGTTCATCACATCGAGGATGGCTCCACGGGCTTTCTTCGCCTCGGCGACGGCTTCGAACATGATCTCGTGGGAGATGCCAGGGAGCTTGAGGTCGAGCTGAAAGCCGGTCACGCCCACGGAGGTTCCGCAGAGTTTGAAATCCATGTCGCCGAAATGATCCTCGCTGCCGATGATGTCGGTGAGCGTAGTGTAGCGCTTGAGGGTCTCGCCTTCGTATTCGGTGACGAGACCGACGGAGATGCCTGCAACCGGGGCCTTGAGTGGCACACCGGCGTCCATGAGGGCGAGAACTCCCGCACACACGCTGGCCATGGAGGTGGAACCATTCGATTCCATGACTTCGCTGACGACGCGGAGTGCGTAAGGGAAGTCTTTTTCGCTCGGGATCACCGCCTCGATCGAACGCTCGGCGAGAGCGCCGTGGCCAATCTCGCGGCGGTTTTGACCACCGAAACGGCCGGTCTCACCCACGCTGAAGGGCGGGAAGTTGTAGTGAAGCATGAAGCGCTTCGTGTCGGGGCCGCCGCCGTAGCAGTCGATCATCTGGGCTTCCTCAGCCGGAGCGAGGGTGGCGATGCCGAGGGCCTGGGTTTCACCACGGGCGAAGAGGGCCGAACCGTGAGTGCGGGGAAGAAGACCAGCCTCGCCGGAGAGAGGACGGAGGTCATGGAATCCACGACCGTCGCAGCGCTTCTGGCGGTCCAGAATGCTGACGCGGAAGGCTTTTTTCTGCAGGTAGTCGAAGGCCTGGGAGATCTCGAATTTCGAGGCGGTCGGAAATTTCTCGAGCACGGCTTTTTCGACTTCCTCGCGAAGGGTTCCGATGGCCTTGCCACGGGCCACTTTGCCGGATGTGTAAATAGCGGCTTCGATGCGGTCGCCTGCGACTTGGTAGGCGACTTCGGAAATCGAGTCGGCCACCGAGAAGAGCGGGACGCTGCGTTTGGCCTTGCCGACTGCTGCGGCGAGGTCACGCTGGGCCTGAACGATGAGGCGAACGGCGTCGCGGGCGAAGTCGAGGGCTTTGTTGAACTCCGCTTCGGGAAGCTCAGTGGCGGCGCCTTCGATCATGATGACCTTCTCACCGTCGCCGACATAGACGAGGTCGAGGTCGCTGTGCTCGCGGTCGGAGTGGGTCGGGTTGATGACGAACTCGCCATTGATGCGGCCGACGCGAACGGCGCCGACTGGGCCAGCGAACGGAATATCCGAAACGCAGAGAGCGGCGGAGGCGCCGTTGATCGAGAGCATGTCGGGATCGTTTTGACCATCCGCGCTCAAAAGAAGCGTAATGATCTGGGTATCGTAGAGGTAGCCCTTCGGAAAGAGCGGACGCAGAGGTCGGTCGGTCATGCGGGCGGTGAGGATTTCCTTCTCGGTGGGACGGCCTTCGCGCTTGAAGTAACCGCCAGGGAATTTGCCGACGGCTGCGGCCTTTTCCTTGTATTCGACGGTGAGAGGGAAGAAATCCTGGCCCTCTTTGATAGTGGTGGCGGAGACGGCTGTGACGAGCACGATGGTGTCGCCGCAGCGGACGGTGACAGCGCCGTCAGCGAGTTTAGCGAGTTTGCCGGATTCAAAAATAATGGGTGAAGAGCCCGCTTGGGCTGAAGTGGTATGGGACATATTTGATAAGTGCATGGATGCCCGACAGAGGTTGGCGGGCGGGATTTAGGAAAAAGCCCCGCTGAAAAACGGGGCTTTGGGTGACGAGATCGCGTTACTTGCGAAGGTCCAACTTTTCGAGGACCGTCGCGTAGCGGCTTGAAGCCGTGCGCTTGAGATAATCAAGCAAACTGCGCCGAGTGGCGACGAGCTTGAGCAAGCCACGGCGGGAGGCGTGATCCTTCGCGTTGACTTTCAAGTGCTCGGTGAGCGAGCTGATTCGTTTGGTGAGGAGCGCGATTTGAACGTCCGCGCTGCCGGTATCTTTTTCGTGGAGGCGAAGGGAATCCACCTCATTGACTGCTACTACTTGTGCCATTTGTTATATCGTTGTTGTTTAAGGGGGCGCTTTTTACCATGAGGAGACGCTCATGGCAAGGAGAAAGTCATCGCGGAATTCAATTGGGATACCCGTGAGGCGTCGGTATAATAGCGTCCCCATGAAAGTCCGCCTCACCAAAGATTTCATTCTCGAAGCCGCCCAAAGCCTCACAAAAGTGCCCGCTGGCCACAAATGTGCGAGGCTGCATGGCCACACATTCACGATCGAAATATCGGTCGAGGGCGAAGTGAATCCCGAGACCGGCTGGCTCTACGACCATGCCCTCATCAGCGCCGCGATGAAGCCAATCATCGCACAACTCGACCACGGCTATTTGAACGATGTGCCCGGATTGGAAAACCCCACGATCGAGATGATGGCTGGCTGGCTTTGGAACAAACTCTCCCCCCAACTGCCCGGTCTGGCCGAGATTGTGATTCACGAGACTCCGTTCGCCCGCTGCAGCTACCGCGGCGATTAGAATCTCAGACGCTCTCGATGCGGCGTGGCGGTGAGAGGAGTTTCTGTGCGCCGATGAAGCAGGTGCAGACGCCCAGCAGAATCAGGACGCCACAGGCCGCAACGAGTTCCCAATTCGACTCGCGGAGATTTTTCATGAACGAAAGCCCCGTCGAGGCGCATGTGGTGGCGAACATGAGAACGGCCGGGATGAGCACGAAGAGCGTCGGCCGCCCATGGTCGCGGAGCCACACGGCGGCGACCAACAGCGCCATGGCACCCATCATTTGATTCGCCGATCCGAAGACCTGCCACAGCACAGGCAGGCTGTTCGAGCGGGAGAGCAGGAACATCACCCCCGCGCAGAGGAGCGTGTTGAACCAGACTCCGCGCAGAAGCGCCGGCGGGTTGCTGAAAAGGAACCGCCAGACTTCCTCGAGCAGATACCGGTTCAGGCGAACGGCCACATCGAGGGTGGTGACCACAAACCCTTCCAAGAGCAAGATGCCAAGCACCGTGCCGGTCCAGACAGGCAGGCCGAATGCCAGATTCACGAGGCTTCCGGTCGCCAGAGAGATCGCAAGAACGGGATTTTTCTCGGTGTAGGTGATCTGCATGTAGCTTTGCCAATCCAAGCCAATCAACAGCGTGAGGATGATCGAGACCGCGAGCAGGGACTCCAGCAGCATGGCATTGTAGCCCACCTTGCCGGCATGGCGCTCGCAGGCGAGTTGGCGCGCGGTGGTGCCGCTTGAAACTAGGCAATGAAATCCGCTGATCGCCCCGCAGGAGACCGTGATGAATAACATGGGCCAAAGCACCCCGACATACTGCAGCCCGCTGTCCAAGCTCCATGCGGGAATGACCTCACCCAAGTTCTGTGGCGCGGCCGGGATGGAGGCGAAGTTTCCGTTCACGCCGACCACGACGAGTCCGGCCACGACTGCCATCAGTCCAGCATAGAGGATTTGCACATTCACAAAATCCCTCGGCATGAGGAGCAGCCAGACCGGAATCGCAGAAGCCAGCACGACATAAAATGTCATCAGCAAGCGCCAGACATCGGGCGTGACGACAATTGGAAAAGACATTCCCAGAGCCACAGAGGCTCCACAGAGGATCGAGGCAATCGCGTAGTTCATCCAAGCTGGAGTGTGGAGGCGGTAAATGAGAACCCCGAGAAAGGGAGCGCACAGCGTGATGAAAAGCACACTGGTGGAGGCGATGCCGCCGATCCGCGCCAACAGAACGGGCTGGCCGTCTTTCAAAGCCACAGCCGTTGGCAGTCCCCCACCCTGATGGAATGGGTGCATGCCCATGTGGTCGGCGGGCAATTGCATCGCGGCATACAACTCCGCGCGGGCGGCAGGCTCCATTCCGAGCTTTGCAGCCGGATACATGCTCGTGAGGGCGGTGACGCTGAGATTTAAAAATGTGGCCGTGATCATGAAGAGCCCGATCACAAGAAAACTCACGATGCACACATAACCGAACGGCCCCAGATACTGCCGGGCTATATCGGCCACGGAGCGCCCCTCCTCGCGTGTCGAAATAAAGAGCGTCACCATGTCATGGACACCGCCCATGAGGGTGGCGCCTATGACGATCCAAACGAGGGCTGGCAGATAGCCATAAACGACAGCCAAAGTCGGCCCCACAATCGGCCCCGCCCCCGCGATGGCCGCGAAATGGTGGGCGAAGAGAATGTAGGATTTGGTCGGCAGGAAATCGGAGCCGTCATTTTTGAGAACGGCAGCTGTCGGGCGGGAAGGATCGACTCCGAGTGCCCGCTCGACGAAGGGACTGTAGAATCGAACCCCGAGCCAACAGCACAGGAGCGTTGCGCAGAGAATACCGAGGAGGAGCGATCCCATACGGCAGGATATTGTCGCCGCGCTAGTTTTCGTGCAAGCATGCCGGACATGATCACAACAAAAGTGGCAGGCGTGCTGGGTTTCCTGGGAGTCGCACTGGGAGCCTTCGGCGCGCACGGATTCAAAAACATCCTGGCGGCAAATGACACGGCCTCCATCTGGCAAACCGCCGTTCTCTACCACCTCCTCCACGCCGTCGCCACGCTCTGGGCTTCGGAGCGGCGTCCCTCGTCCGTCTGGCTTTGGACAGCAGGCGTCATCATATTCTCGGGATCCCTCTACATTCTTGCCGTCACGAATATCCGCTGGCTGGGAGCGGTCACACCTGTTGGTGGCCTGCTGTTGCTCGCCGGCTGGACGCTGGTCGTCTTTTCAAAATCCCAGGCGCAACTTCATTGAACAAACCCGGCGGCCGCTTGTCTTTTTCTGAGCAAAGCCAAATGAAACGCATGATGAAATTCCCTCTCCTCGCCGCGCCACTGGCGTTGGCGATTTTTTTTACCGCCCCCACCGGGGTTTCCGCCGCCGACTCCGCCAAGTCGATTCTGAACTCCTCCGTGGATGTCCGGGAGGACGCCTCGGCCTACTCGGTTCGAGTCGGAGTTCCTGAGACGACGGATATGAATGTGCGTCTTGCCGGATCCACCTTGATCTTGGATTCCGGCGCATCCGAGAGCGGTGTGCGATACGAGCAGCGCCTCGCGCTCCCGAAAGCTCAGGCGGACGCTGCGCTCGGGATCAAAAGAATGGATGGCCAAATGGTGATTTCGATACCCAAAGGCGAACCGGCCCCATCCACCGCTGGCATGGCACTTCCATCGCGGATTCCGCTGGATGCGGGATTCGACGCGCTGCGCAATCAAGTGCTCTCACAAGCCGCAAACATGCTGCAACAAATGAACCAAGAAGACGCCCCGGCCAGCGGCGGAATGCCTGCGCAGGATCTCCTCGGCAGTGTTCTCGGGAGTATCGCTCCGCAGCTGCAGGGCAGGACGGCGGGCTCGGGATTCAAGCTCGAAGACCGCGGCGATGCCTATGTGCTCGGCTCTGTTCTTCCCGAGGAGCAGGCGCGAAATGTGAGCGTGAACGTGGACAACGAGCGCTCGATCACCATTACCTCGAAGCATGAGAAAAAATCGGCGGCAGGCGGAGCGACTGCCTATAGTTCGGGCTCGTCCACCCAATCCATGTCACTGCCCGGACCGGTTCGCGGTGAGGAGCTCAAGATGGAATACAAAAACGGTCGGTTGGAGATTGTTCTCCCCAAGAAGAATTAGGCCGACTTGAGAGGAGCCGATGAGTGGGCAGGCTCGGCCACTCCTCAGTTCTTTTGATAAACCTTGCCGTCGTCGAACATTTTCTCCTCTCGGACCGGCAATGGCTGGGCGGAGCGGTCCAGTTCCTGGAAAAAACAGCTCTCGTAGCCTGTGTGGCAGGCCCCGGTCTCCTGTTGGACCTCGAAGAGCAAAACATCCTTGTCGCAGTCCACAAACCAGCGAACCACGCGCTGCGTGTGGCCACTGGATTCTCCTTTGAGCCACAGTTTGCTGCGTGAACGGCTCCAATAGGTCATGAGACCGCTCTCGAGCGTCATGGCCAGGGATTCGCGGTTCATCCAGGCAAACATCAGGACTCGCCCAGCGGGGCGCTCGCTGCCAGAGGCTTCTTGAACGATCACGGGAATCAACCCGTCGGCGGTGAATTTGAAATCGAATTCCACAGAGTTGCTAAATAAAACCATGTCGATAGCCTTCGGCGATAGTTTCGACAAACACAAAGATATGTCCGCCGCCCAGCCATCCGCAGCAACCGAATCGCGCATGGATCGCACCGCGCCCCCCGAAAAGGTATGCGTGAGGCTGTCCGATATTGCCACCGCTCTGCCTCTCGAATGCCTCTTGCGCGCCATCGAGGACGGGGAGGCCGTGGAGCTGCCCGCTGACCATGTTTTTTATCACATCGTTCCCACCCTTTCCCTTCAGGTGCTTGCCGGGATTCGGCCGGACCTGATCAAACCCTCGGATCGTATCGTTCAACTGCCCGCACGCAGGCTCGCCAAAACCTATGCGCTCCGGGAAGCCGCTGACAATCTCTGCAACCCGTGTGGTGGATTGCTGTGGCGTGAGGACATCCCCTCACCCTCGTCGCATCTGGGAAAAATCCTCACGCCACCCGGTCCGGAAGAGCTCGGTCAGGAGGCTTCGCCCCCCTTCGCTCAGGAGCCGCGCCCGACGGACGTCGAGCCTCCGCCGGGACGACTTGCGGAGATCATCAGCAACCTTCCGACGTTTCAGCGCGTGACGGAGACAACGTTCCTGACGCTCAAACCCTTGCAGCCCGAGCATGGGCCGCTCCCGGCGAGGACTCAGCCCGACATTCCCGAGCAGCTGGCGCTCCAGACGCTCTTCATGACCGAAGAAAGCCTCACCACGGATCGGGTCGTCGAACTTTGCGGCGGGCTGCCTGGCATTCAATCCTGCGTGCTCACGTCTGGCAGCCAAGTTCTCGCCTCCCACAACCTCCCCGATGGCCTCGACATCGTCTCCCTCAGCTCGAATGCCTCCGCCATGCTGCAAGCGATGCAAGACGCCTCCGCCGCGATGGGCATCGGGGATATCCCGGCCGTCACGCTCCATACGGCCAAGGGGCCGCTTAGCATCTTCCAAAAGGAGCAACTGGCCATGCTCGTCTTTCATGGCGAAAGGGGGTTCATCCCCGGCGTTCGCGAAAAAATGACGACAGCCCTCGCCGAGCTCGCCCGTGCTCCTCTTGCCCTCCCTGCGTCCGAGGCGGGGGATTGAATGCCATTGCCGCGGAGCAGCTCATCCTTTAAAAGGCATGGCAATATGATGGAACTTGTGCAAAAGGGAGGGCCGCTAATGTGGCTTATTCTCGCCTGCAGCGTCACTGGTCTCGGGGTGTTTCTCGAAAGGGTCATTTACTTCCACCGCGCCTCGATTCAAACCGGTGATTTTTTGCGTGGCTTGGCGAACCTGATCAAGAGTCACAACCTGGCCGAGGCGATTCAGGAGTGCGCGGCCTCTCCTGGTCCCGTGCCGCGAGTGCTTCATGCCATGCTCCTGCGCCACGACGCCTCCCGTGAGGAACTTCGTGACATCGCCCAGGAGGCAGGTCAATTGGAGGTCCCCCGTCTGGAGCAGAATCTGGCCCTTCTTTCCACAATCGCCTACGCCACACCCCTGATCGGTCTTCTTGGCACTGTTCTGGGACTTCTCACAGCGTTTCAACAAATCACCACGCACGGAGGCTACGCCACGGCCGCTGAAATCGCCGGCGGGGTCTACGAGAGCTTGCTCACCTCGGCGGCCGCGCTCACGGTTGCCTTGCCTGCCTTTGTGGCGCACAGCTACTTGTCCGCCAGAGTCAACAGTGCCATTCACGATCTGGAGCGGGCCGGCATCGAGATGCTGGAAATCCTCCGGTCCATTCCGAAATCCGGAGATCCCGTGTGAAAATCCAGCGATCGCCTGCACTGCACCCCGCCCTTTTGTTCATCGCTCCATCTCTCGATGTGGTTTTGGTTCTGGTTTTCTACATCATTCTCAGCACCTCGTTTCTTCTTCAGCCCGGTGTTGGAGTTTCTGTTCCCGACTCGCCATTCCTTCTCGCTCCCCAGCGGGATCCGCTCATCATCAGCATTCTGGCAGCGCCGCTGTCCTCGGTTTATTTTGAAAACGAAGAGACGACCCTCGACGAGCTTCGCAAAAAACTTGGGGCCCGCACCTCACGCCATCACACGCTGATTATCAAAACAGATCGCCACGCTCCGTTTGAAAAGCTTGCCGCCGTGATGAACATCTCTCTCGGGCTCGGCTACCCCACGGTGATCGCGACCTCGGAGGAAAAGTGAAGGCAGCCCGGCTTCTCTTCGATTGGCCTCATCGCCATCGCATCCACCTCCTGCCACCCTTCCTGTTCGTTCTGGCGGCCCTCGCCCATGCCGGCATTTTTTTTCTCTTTTCCGTTTCCAATCCTCCTGTCGGTCGCGATGGACTCAATCCCGCCCGTGTCTACTTTCTGGGTGAGGGAAGTCCAAAGCTTGCCGAATTGGAGAGCACGCTGTCATCGAACGATCCTGCGCTTTTCGCACCGCGCCCTGGAGCTCCGGTGGATCTCGCTCTCACAGCCAATCATATCCCCACGTATGCTTCCGGAAAAACCGCTTTGCTCAACATGCCTCCCCGGGCGCGACCAATCGAAACGACGTCCGCCTCTTCCGGTCCAGTGAATATTCCTGCGTCACAACGGTCGATGCCAGCCCCGCCTCCAGCCGATCTGAATCGCCTGTCATCATCCGAATTGGCCGACCGTTTGCCACCCGCGCCCGCTGGAAGTTTCGTTTCAAAAAACCCGGCTGATTCCTGGGATGACGCGACTTTTTTTGTAGGCATACGCTCCGACGGGTCGCTGGCTCACATCGTCACAGGAGAGTCATCCGGCAACGCCGCGCTCGACCTTGAAGCCCTGCGAGCACTCAAAACGGTTTCTTTCATCCCCGTCCAAGAGGCTCCGCTTGCCTGGGGCTTCGTCAGGTTTCACTTTGGAAAGGCCCCTGTTCAGCCATGATCCGCCTTCCACTTCTTTGGCTCGTCTTCACAGCCCTCTTCATCTTTCTCTCCGGCATTCTCCTGACTTGGATTTGCTACGAAATAGCACACCGCCGCCGTGAGGCACGCAAGCTGCGCGGTTGGACACGATGCACTCTTTGTGCCTTCCATTTCAAAGCGGAACCCTCGGCCCGTCTACAAATCTGCCCGCAATGCGGCGCTAAAAACGAATACTCTCCCATCAAACCTCTCTGAATCGACCATCACCCCTGTTCTCGATGCAGAGAATGGGAGCAGGGACTTTTCCGGTGCCGACCAGATTTTTAAGCGAAAGTGTGCCATGCCGATGGCGCGCTTGGCGCATCTTGGGTCAATTTGACTCATTTTTCTCGACCTTGGGCAGGGTAGAATTTTTTTATAATGTTTATTTATAACGTTTTAAAACTTTTCAAACTTCAGGCCCGTGAATTGCTATGATCAAATCGCAACATTCAACTCTATGGGAAAAATTTTAGGAATTGATCTAGGAACAACAAACTCCTGCATGTCGGTGATGGAAGCCGGTGAACCCGTCGTGCTGGAAAACTCCGAGGGCGCTCGGACCACACCATCCGTCGTGGCCTTCACCAAATCCGGTGAGCGCCTCGTGGGCCAAGCCGCCAAGCGCCAAGCCATTACGAACCCCGCGAACACGATCTTCTCTGTGAAGCGCTTCATGGGTCGCAAATATGACGAGGTCCGCAGCGAAGAGCACCGCGTGCCTTACAAGCTGGTGAAAGCCGCCAACGGCGACGCGCATATCCAAGTCGAGATCGACGGCAAGCCGAAGACCTTCTCGCCCCAAGAAATCTCCGCAATGATCCTCGCCAAGCTGAAAGCCGATGCGGAAGCCAAGCTAGGCGAAAAAATCACGGAAGCCGTCATCACCGTTCCCGCGTATTTCAACGACTCGCAGCGCAACGCCACGAAAGACGCCGGAAAGATCGCCGGTCTCGATGTGAAGCGCATCATCAACGAGCCCACAGCCGCCTCGCTGGCCTACGGACTCGACAAGATGAAGGACGAAAAAATTGCCGTCTACGACCTCGGCGGCGGAACTTTCGACATCTCGGCCCTCGAAATTGGTGACGGTGTATTCGAAGTCCGCGCCACGAATGGCGACACGCACCTCGGTGGCGACGACTGGGACAACCGCATCATGGACTGGATCATTGCCGAATTCAAAAACGACTCCGGCATCGACCTCTCGAAGCAACCGGACGCCGTTCAGCGCATCAAAGAAGAAGGCGAAAAAGCCAAGATCGCCCTTTCCTCCACGCAGGAATACGAGATCAACCTCCCATTCATCACAGCTGACGCCACCGGGCCGAAGCACATCCAGAAAAAGCTCACCCGCGCTAAGCTCGAGCAGCTCACCGATGATCTTTTCGAGCGCACGCTCAAGCCGGTGAAAGACTGCCTCGGCGACGCCAAATGGACGAAGAACGATGTCAACGAACTCGTCCTCGTCGGCGGCATGACCCGTATGCCGAAGGTGATCGAGACCGCTCGCGAGCTCATCGGCAAAGAACCCCACAAGGGCGTCAACCCCGATGAGGTGGTGGCCATCGGCGCAGCTATCCAAGGCGGTGTGCTGAAGGGCGACGTGAAGGACGTCCTCCTCCTCGACGTGACTCCGCTCACACTGGCGATCGAAACCGCCGGCGGAATCGCCACTCCGATGATCCCGCGCAACACGACGATTCCGACCAAAAAATCGAATGTCTTCTCGACCTATGCCGACAATCAGCCCGGCGTGGAAATCAAGGTCCTCCAAGGCGAGCGCCCGCTCAGCCGCGACAACAAAAACCTCGGCACCTTCCACTTGGATGGCATCCCACCAGCCCCGCGTGGAGTGCCCCAGATCGAGGTGACCTTCGATATCGACGCCAACGGCATTCTGAATGTCTCCGCCAAGGACCTAGGCAGCGGCAAGGAGCAGAAAATCTCCATCACCGGTTCCAGCGGCCTCTCCAAGGACGAGGTCGAAAAAATGCAGAAGGAAGCCGAAGCCCACGCCGAAGAGGACCGCAAGGCCAAGGAAACAATCGAAATCCGCAACAACGCCGACAACCTCGCCTACCAGTGCGAGAAGCAACTCAAAGAACTCGGCGATAAAGTGGACGGCGCCTCGAAGAAAAGCATCGAAGACGCCATCGAGAAGGTCCGCGAAGCCCTTAAAGGCAATGACTCCGACGCCATCAAGGCCGCCTATGACGACCTGCAAACCAAATTCCAGGAAGTCACCACCGCAGCCTACAAGGCCGCCGCAGCCTCCGCAGGTCCCGCACCAAACCAAGACGGCGCGACGACAGAACATCAAACCAAGAAGGACGATGTCGTGGACGCGGAATTCGAAGTCCTCGACGAAGACAAGAAGAAATAGCCCGTCGCAGACCAGGCTGGAAACCGACATCAACCTACCACTTTAACAATCCGCTCCGGTTCGCACAGGACCGGAGCCTGTTAAAAACCAACAACAAAACAACGACACACACAAACCAATGGCAAACCCAAACATCAAACCTCTCGGAGACCGCGTGCTCGTGAAGCCGCTCGAAGAGAAGGAAATCAGCAAAGGCGGGATCATTATTCCCGACTCCGCAAAAGAGAAACCCCAGGAAGCCCAAGTCGTGGCCCTCGGCACCGGCAAACGCGATGACGACGGCAAGCTCGTCGAGTTCACCGTGAAAGTCGGCGACAAGGTCCTTGTTTCCAAATACGGCGGAACCGAAGTCAAAGTCGAAGGAGAGTCCTACACGATCATGCGTGAAGACGACATCCTCGGCATCATCGGCTAATAAAAATACTGAAAACTGAAAACTGAATTACTGAAAACTTAATATATGGCAGCAAAACAACTCCTATTCGACGAAGCAGCACGCCACGCGCTCCTTCGCGGTGTCGAGAAACTCGCCCGCGCCGTCAAGGCAACCCTCGGGCCATCAGGCCGCAATGTCATCCTCGACAAAAAATTCGGCAGCCCGACCATCACCAAGGACGGCGTGACGGTCGCCAAGGAAATCGAGCTCGAGGACGCTTACGAAAACATGGGCGCCCAGCTCATCCGTGAGGTCTCCAGCAAAACCAGCGACACCGCTGGCGACGGCACCACCACAGCGACCGTTCTCGCCGAAGCGATCTATCGCGAAGGCCTCAAGAACGTAACCGCCGGTGCGAATCCAACGAACCTCAAGCGCGGTATCGACAAAGCTGTCGAAGCCCTCGTCGAGGAAATCAAAAACATCGCGAAGAAAGTCAAGGACAGCTCCGAGATCGCCCAGGTCGCCACTGTCTCTGCCAACTGGGATACCACCATCGGCCAGATCATCGCCGACGCCATGGACAAGGTTGGCAAAGACGGCACGATCACGGTTGAGGAAGCCAAGTCGATCGAAACCACCCTCGACGTCGTCGAAGGCATGCAGTTCGACAAAGGCTACCTCTCGCCCTACTTCGTGACGAGCGCCGAGAGCCTCGAGGCCTCCCTCGAAGGTGCCTACATCCTCATCCACGAGAAAAAAATCAGCAGCCTCAAAGACCTGCTCCCGATCCTCGAGAAGATCGCCAAAACCGGCAAACCCTTCCTCATTATCGCGGAAGATGTCGAAGGCGAAGCCCTCGCGACCCTCGTGGTCAACAAGCTCCGTGGCACGCTCCAAGTCTGCGCCGTCAAGGCTCCAGGCTTCGGCGACCGCCGCAAAGCCATGCTCGAAGACATCGCCGTCCTCACTGGCGGACGCCTCATCACCGACGATCTCGGCATCAAACTCGAGAGCCTCACACTCGAGGACCTCGGCCGTGCCAAGCGCATCGTGGTTGACAAGGAAAACACCACCATCATCGAAGGCGAAGGCAAGAGCTCGGACATCCAAGGCCGCGTGAACCAAATCCGCCGCCAGATCGAGGAGACCACCAGCGACTACGACCGCGAGAAGCTCCAAGAGCGCCTCGCCAAGCTCGCAGGCGGTGTGGCCGTGATCAATGTCGGTGCCGCTACCGAGACCGAAATGAAAGAGAAGAAAGCCCGCGTCGAAGACGCCCTCCACGCCACCCGCGCAGCGGTGGAAGAAGGCATCGTCCCCGGCGGCGGCGTCGCTCTCATCCGCGCCCAAGCAGCCCTCGACAAGCTCAAGCTCTCAGGCGACGAAGCGATCGGTGCAGGCATCATCCGCCGCGCCATCGAGCAACCGCTCCGCACCCTCGCCGACAACGCCGGCCAGGAGGGCGCCCTCATCGTGCAGGAAGTCAAGAAACGCTCCGGCGCGGAAGGCTACAATGTCGCCACCGGCGAGTATGTGGACCTCATCAAAGCCGGCGTCGTGGACCCCGCCAAAGTGACCCGCAGCGCGCTCCAAAACGCCGCATCTATCAGCGGACTCCTCCTCACCACGGAAGCCCTCATCTCCGAGCTTCCCGAGAAGGAAAAAGCTCCCGCCATGCCTCCAGGCGGCGGAATGGGTGGAATGGGCGGCATGGATTACTAAGTCCAAGCTTCACCAAAAGCCAAAACTCAACAACTCAGCCGGGTTCGCAAGAACCCGGCTGTTTTGTTTTCCCGCCCAACTCGGAGGATTGACCACAGAGTTCACCGGGAACACAGAGGTTGTAGCCGCTCCGCTGGTGCGCTCCAGAGCAGCGTGGGTCAGAATTCTCCGGCCACCTCCAACTCACCCTCTGTGTTGCTTGTGGTCAATCCTTTAGCCTCAAAACGGATTTTTGACAGGAGGGCAGGATGGAGAGAATCGGAGCGCAGCGGAGAAAGACTGCCGAAGGCAGCCCACCG
>JBAWVX010000045.1:0-20448 GCA_037147075.1 bacterium | reverse complement strand
CGCCCTAAATTGGTTTGTCTCTTGCGGCTATAGCTTTTGTTGAATTGCTCTAATGGAGCCCGCGTGCTGGAGCAGCGGGAATCCGTTGGATGTGATGATCTGGTCCACGTTTGTTTTCCAGAAAGCCATGCGCGTCTCCAGCTTGCTTTTGGCCCGCAGTTCGGCGGTTTCCAGGAAGATGACCACCAACCGGTTCAGGGTGTCGATCTCGTCCTCAGTCAGGTAGTTCTTGGCCACGACAACGTCCGCCTTCCGCACCTTGTTTCCCTTCCAGGCGAGCAGGCCGAAATGCGGATCGGCGGGATTGACTCGAGCGGTGATGAGTTCGGCGGCCGTTTTCCGCGTCACGGCGAAGATGAGCAGGTTCTGCACCGTGGCGAAGAAGACCTGCGTGGCCTTGTCCGTCTTATCGTAGTCGCTGCTCAGGGCAAAGAGGTCGCGCACTTTCTGGTAAAACCGCTTCTCGGAGGCCCGGATGTCCCGGATGCGTTCCAGCATCTCGTCGAAGTAATCCGGGCGACCGTCCGGGTTTTTCAGGCGCTCATCGTCCATCACGAAGCCCTTGAGCAGGTATTCCTTCAGGATGGTGGAGGCCCAGCGGCGGAACTGCACGCCGCGGGGCGAGCGCACGCGGTATCCGACGGACAGAATAGCGTCCAGGTTGTAGAGCTTGGTCAGGTAGTTTTTGCCGTCGGCGGCAGTTACCGAGGATTCCTCGGTAACTGAATCTTCGTCGATTTCTCCGTCCTCGAAGATGTTCTTGAGGTGCAGGCCCACATTATCCGTGCTCACCTCAAAGAGCTGGGACATCTCCCGCTGCGTCAGCCAGACGGTCTGATCCTTGGCCCGGAGCTTGATCTGGCTCCGTCCGTCTTCGGTTGTGTAGAGGATGAGGTCGTTCATGACTGTAGATAGGAGCTGTGCGGGATCATTTTCGTGACGCCACGAAAATGATCTGGTTTGGACTTTACGAAACGGGAATTCGTGGCGCGGAAGTCGTCCGCATCCATGGCCCCGCGCAATTGGTCGGCGATGCTCCAGAGGGTGTTGCCCAGTTGCTTTTGGTTGGCGTCGGTCATGGCTGGCCCCTGTTTCTCTTCACGGGCGTTGCTGGATTTCCTCCGCAGGGATTCGCAGTAGCTTCCCTTCTTTCACGATCACAAGATGCGTGCCGGTTTGGACCGCCAGTTTGCGTGCGGCTTCTGCAGACCGCCGTAGCGCGTTCAGTGAGCCTCGCAGGATGGGATTCTTCGCTTTCGTGATGTCATTCGTCTTCATGAGTTCTCCTCCAGTTCGATCAGGACAGGCGTTTCGCCCATATTATCAAACAGCGCCCACGCATTCACCAGGGACTTGTAGGCCGTGTGAAAGTTCCGCAACCCGGCTGCAAAGCGGCGCCGGATTACCGTCTCCGGGATGTCGTGCCCGCCCTGCCGCACTCGCTCTTGCACCCGTGCAATAGCCGTCTCGGCATTCGGCAGGCTTAGAAAGTAAAGGCTCACATGGTAGCCCTGTGCTCGCCACTTCTTGATGCGGCCCAGGTAGCCTTGGCCGGAAAGCGTGGTCTCAAAGGCAAAGCTCTGTTCTTTGCGCACGCACTCCGCGATCTCTTCCAGCATCAATCGCCCCGCTTTGAGCGCCGCAGTCTCAGGAGCAAAGGGGGAAAGACCCGCCGCAATCAGGTCCGCATTGATGAATCGCGGGCATTGCGCCTCCTCCGGCAGAAACGAACGAGCGAAGGTCGTTTTCCCAGCACCATTCGGCCCGGCAATGATGATGATCTTCTTGCTCATTTCATGACCATGATTTTCAGCGCAGGGCCGTTAGCGTTGCGTGTATTCGATCCGTTTCGTCATAGCCGCAGAAAAGTTCGCATTCCGTCTCGCCGATGTGCCGACTGTAAGGGTCAATCAACTGACTGTCCCGGTCGTAGAGCATGATGGGCGCGAGACCGCTGTAGTTGATCTTGAGCTTCTCCCAGCGGAAGCCCCATCGCTCCATGGTGCCGGAAAAATCGGTCTTCGTGCGAAGAATCTGCAGGGCGACAGGCCGCCGTTGTTCGATGAAGTAATCCACCGCGATGGCGCGATCCTTGGTGACATGCAGCTTGTGCTTGTGTTTTGCCTCCAGTCCGGCGTCCTTCAAAATGCGCTTCACCACGGTGTCGGCCACATCCTCTTCCGCCATGCGATGGTCGTTGAGAATGTCCAGACGGGACACTGCCACCAAACCTTCCGCAAAGACTTGGATATCCCTGGCGTCGAGAGGAAGCTCCAGCCACCTGCAGAGCACACCGTGTTCCTCGGTGAGCGAGTGTTCGGCGCACAAGCGCTCCAAGTGATGCCGCATCGCATCCGTGCCGATGTTTTGCCCCTGCCCAGTTAGCCAAGCCAGTGTTTTGCCCCGGTCGCTGAGCCGGATTCCTTTGGGCGTCATCTGGCTTAGTTCCAGCACCACCTGCCAGCCGTCGGGATACGAGGCGGGCATGGTGAACAGCAACCCCTTCGCAGTGGTCTCGATTTCCAGCGTCTCACTCCAGAAGGAGGTCAGCAGGGTGCGCAGGTCGGGAGATGAAAAAGAGGTGTCAGCAATCACGAAAATAGCTCTCCTCCCCATTCCCAGCCAAGGTCAATCTTCCACATCTTGGCGGTTTGATTGATGAAATCCCGGAAATCCGTGGTGGCGAAGTCGGGGAGTGGATGGTGGATGTTCTGCTTCGGGTCGTTGGTCGGCAGATTGGGATCGCACACATTCAAGTGCCAGCCTTTGGGGATGCGTTTCTTAAAGCGAAAGTTCTGACGGCCAATCGGATCATAGCCCACGCCCCGCACCCGCTGACTGGCCAGGAGGAAACTGGCATCGTAGGTTTCCGGATTATCCAGCTCGGGCGCCTTGCCCACAAAGCGCATCGGCACAAAGGGGCCGTCCACCAACTGGGGACGAGACTCGAAGTGACGTCCGATCCCGCCCTTGCTCATCTTCTCCAGCTCCAGTGTGTCACCGGTCGGCAGGCATTTCTCCTTTTGCAGGAATTCTTCGATCTGGTGGAGTTTGTAGGGGTAGGTCATGTCGGTTTTTCCAAGGACGGGAAAAGTCGTTGGATCAGGCCTTCTTCGCCGCCGTTTCGTAGTTGTCGGAGAGGTAGCGCAGGAAGAGGAAGGACAGCATGTAGTCGCGGAAGTCGTCCGCATCCATCGCCCCGCGCAGTTGGTCGGCGATGCTCCAGATGGTGTTGCCCAGTTGCTTTTGATTGGTGTCGGTCATGAAGTTGGGGCACTTGGATTCAATTGGATCGTAGCGACCACCTCTTCGCTTTCCGTGTCATTCACCCAAGAGATCGAATGCCAGGCTTTAAGTGCGCGAACAATTCCGCTGCCTACGCCACGGAAGTTGAGGACATCAGGGGCAAACGACGCCAGCAACACATTGCGACTCCGCCGAACGCCTCGGCGGATCTGATCGACCGTCAGACTATTCGGCAGTTTGCCAGGACTGCGGATTTCGATTCGATCATCAAAGATAAACAGCTTGATGGAATCTTTGATAAAGTAGTCGCGGTGAATCAGAGCATTCACCAGAAGCTCCTCGAACACGGTCTCAGGAATCTCAAGGGTCCCTGTTTGGTTGAATGATCCCTCGCCTTGGATTCGGGCGTTCCAGCGCTTCAGGAATCCCATGCCTTCATCGTATTGCTCCGCCAAGGTGCCGGAGATGGTGCGCTGATCGTGCCATTCGGTAGATGCACGTTCGGTGCCTTTGAACCAAATCGCATCGATTTTCATCTCCGGAAGCAGGACGGGCAAACGCTTGCGTTCTCCGAACAGCAGCAAACCAGCCACCGTCACACGGCCCGAATCCACCAACTCCAGATTTTCCAAGGTCCTCTGGTAAGCCTCGCCCTCCTCGCTTCGGCTTGGCGGAGTCTCAGAGTATTTGGCCTCATAGAAACGCTCGAAACGTTCATGGTCGAAGTCCTCCAAAGTTGAAGCAGAGACGACTTGGCTTTCCGCATACAGTTTTTCGCCTGATTGAAACAATCGTGCCAACTCTTCGGGGCTCTGCACCCGGCGTTTGTCCGGCCCATTCTTCACCCAATACACGCCCTTATTGTCGCAATAGGGTTTGGATGGTCCATCGGCAATCTCAATGACGACTACGATTCCGTCGCCCGTGGGAATCGATTTTGAAAGGATCGAAAATGGTGGGCGGACACTGTCCCAGGCGACTTTTGCCATGTTCTCGCCAACCTCTTCCGCCTCTTCGCCAGAGAGTCCGCTGATGGTTCCGTCTTTCTCGACGCCAACGAAGATACGCCCTCCGCCGCTGTTGGCGAAGGCAACAATTTCGCCCGCCATCTTGGCATCAGTCGACGGCTCGCGCTTGAACTGCCGCGTGCTGTCTTCTCCAAGGAGGATTTGGTTTCTCAGTTCGAACTCTTCCATAATTGATAAATTTCTTTTCTGCGCTGGAATGCGTCCTCACCACCTTCCATCACGGTGACGATGCGTTGTTGAATTTCTTTGTCGTCGATGCTGCCGTGGTCGAACGAAAACTTTTCCCCTTCCTTCCGGCAGACGATGGCCTGCTCCGCATCGCCGAGCACCGGGATGTTTGGGTTATGGGTTGCGAAAACAAACTGCGTCAGCTCTTTCCGCTCAAGCAGTTGGCGGATGAAGTGGCTGTAGAGAGTCTCGTTGTCCAGATCGTCTTCCGGCTGGTCGATCAAGATGACAGGATGACGCTGAAGGTGCATGAGAATATGCAGAATCACGGTGGCCCGCTGCCCAAGGGAATATTCTCCCAGCGGCTTTTGATGGAAAAGTATTACCGTTTCATCCGGTGTGCGGAAACTCAGGAAGTCCGCCAGATGCTCCAGCAACATGGAGCGCACCCTCACAGCAGCGTTCTCACTCAGATGCTTCTCCATATCTGCGCGGGCCTGATACAGCTCACGGCCATCCACAAACGCGTCCTGCATCGTGTCGTAGGATGCTCCCAGCAAACCGCTGCCCCGGAACTTGGAGCGAAGGAAATCACCGAACGCGGCACGCTTGCCTTTGAATGCCGTCTGAAGACGAATCTCCTGTGGAAGTTCCGATTCGAGACGACGCACTTCGGCTTCACGCTCTGTGAACCGTTCTCTCCAAAAATCGTGCAGCTTATTCACTGCCGCGCCAAGCAGGTCACGCGCCGCTTGCTCGGTTTTGGCGCGTTGGGCACCTGCCGCCAGCAGCTTCACCAACTGATCAAGTCGGGCCTTCTTCTTGCGGAACAGCTCCAGATCGAGCTGGGGTTCATTCAGGGTCTTTTGAAGCTCGGCCACCTCCTGCTTCATCTCTTCCTGCACCGGTGCCAGTTTCTGAAGAGCCTCACCCACCGCAGTGAATGCTGCGCGCAAGGTTTGGAGAGCCACTTGAGTGGTCGTCTTCGCCTCGTCGGACTTCGCTTTGGCCGCAGCGAGGTCGGCAGCAATCGGTTCGCTCCGCTTGGATTTTAGCACGGGGAACGCCGCATCCGCTTCGTCCCAATCCACTGACTCCCTGAGGTTCGTGCCCTGCTCCTTCAATGCCTGTTGCCATGCTACAACCGCCTGCCGGTCTCCATCAAAAAGAGTCATGTCGGCCAGCTTCTTGTCCACGCCCTTGTCCGTGAAGACTTGAAGCTGTGCGTCCAGTTCGTTCTTCTCCTTTTGCAGCGCAGCGATCTTTTCGGTGGCTTCCAGCGTCTCTTTCAATTGCCGGGCCGCCTGGCGCACGCCTTCGATGAGCGCCGCCTCTTCCTGCGGCTTTGGATCGAGTCGATCCGCCAGCAGCTTGTCGAGAAAGCTCTCGTCGAACGATTCAGAGCGGGTCGAAAGGTCCTTCTGACCGAAGTAGAGAATATCTTTCAGGATCGAGCCGGGTGAGATGTCTCGATACACTCCATCCAAATACACCGAAGGCTGTCCGGTTCGTTCTCGTTCGATCCGGACTTCCCGCCCGAACTCATCCACAGCCTCCACCACCACCTTGCCAGCCGGTGAAAGCATCCGCTCCACGAGGCCGGATTTGTAGCGTTCGTCCGATACCTCGCGGAAGCCCAGTGCATGACGTAGGCACTCGATCACCGCCGACTTGCCATTCCCCCTCGGGCCGATCAGACAATTCAGTGAAGGGGAAAATGGCACGGCCAATCCATCCAGGGCTCCGCCATTGAAACGAACTTGGCGCAATAGAACCGCCTGCCGGGGTTCGGGCAGTTCAGAGCGAACCCGGTGGGCGTAGTCGAAGAGCGCAAACTTCGCCGCCTCGAACGAAAGCTCTCCGAGCTTGAGATAACTGGACTTGCCCTTTCCGATCTCTTCAATGGCTTTCGGGTCACTTCCCTCAACTTCGGCGGGATACCAGCTTTTCAGCCACTGCTGCACAAGCACTCGGCACGGCTTGCCTTTTCCTGCACCATCGTGAGTGCGGACTTTCTGGAAACCAAGCGTCCTCTGACGGAAGAACTCGTTCTCCCCGAGATCGGTAATGCGCCCTCCATCAAGTTCGATCCAGAGACCGCTGGACTGCTCCACGTGGGCGAAGACGAGGAAAAAGTCTCTGTGGTAGCCTTCGAGTTTCTTGATCGTATCAATGAGGCTGAGAGACGACCGACCATTCTCCTGCTCATACTGGGACGGGGTTTTCCCCTCGAAGGCCACCGTGAGAAAAGGATTGATGTTGTCCTGCCCATTCTCCAGCCATGCATCAGAGAACACCACAAGCGCATGAATCCCATTTGAGCCATCATTCACGGAAAGCTCCACACCGGGCAAAAGCCCGATCTTCTTCTTTCTGGCGGTGGCACGGAGGGATTTGAACTCCTCGAAATCGAATTTGTTGTGGTTGGTGATGACGCCCAAACGGATGCCCGCCTTCTCCAGCGCATCGACGTAAGCGCTGTTGTAGTAATTTTCGTCCCCTCTGTATTTGAACTCCTTGTCTGCCTTGGTGTGCAGATGGTAGTCCACGCGGACCCATTCCGCGCCCCGGGGAAACTGCTTGTCGTTGTTGGAAGTCATCAGGCTCATCTTGGGGTCAAGTATTGGAAAGTTCCACCCTTCATTCCTCCGCCGGGAATGGGAAAAGTTGCTGCATCAGGCCTTTCTTGTGGGTCTTGAGGGCTTCGAGCCTTTGCGTCTCGGCGGTGATCAGGGCGTCGAGGCTGCTCAGGCGCTCGGCGATGCGTTGTTGTTCGGGGAGGGACGGATACTTTACCTTAAAGTCGCTAAGCGCCTCTTTCGTGATCGTCTTGATGATGCCTCCAGGAGCCTTCTCCTTTTCAATATCGAACAGGTTTTGAATGACGCGGGAAAAGAAAACTTTTTCGATCGGCTTCTGGAAGCTTTCAAATATGAGCAATGTCCTGTCGATGTAGGCATCGTAGTGAGTGATCGCAACTCGGCCTATGGACCCCTGTAACGTGACAATCAACGTGCCCTCGGGAATGAAGACGCTTTTCTCCGCACCGAGTTTGCTGATCCTGCTTTTGGTTCTGTCTTTCAGTCGGAAGTCGTCACCAACATCAAACACCTGAATGAAAGGCATCCCGTTCTCTTCGTCATACCACTCGGGCAAGCCGTAAGGCTGCGGGAAGCTGCCTCGTCGGAAAGTAGCTATGTCGTTGAGTGTGTCCTCCTCCCACTCCCCGGCGTTTTGGAATTCGGGGAAGCGGAGGCGGGGTTGGGTTTCGCCTTCGCGGGGGAAAAGCTGCTGCATCAGCCCTTTTTTATGGGTCTTGAGCGCGTCCACTTTCCGGGCTTGGGCGGCCATCAGCTCGTCCACCGAACTCAGGCACTCGGCGATTTTTTGTTGTTCGGCGGGGGATGGAACAGGCACCTGCAATTCGGAGAACTGCGCGTAGCTGATCATTTTCCCATCACGCAGCCCTTCGAGGTTCTTCGTTAGGATGCGGATGAATCGCTCGGTCTTGAGGTAGTGGCGAAAATACTCTTCGCTGCCTTCGCCCTTGCGGCGCAGAATGACATAGGCCGGGCTGCAAATGCCATGATAGCGCGAATATTCGATGCCGCCTTGGAACGATCTGAGGCTGATGATGAAATCCCCTTCGCGAACGACTTTGTAGCTTTCCACGCTTTTTTCAGTGACCGAGACATGGTAGTCGATCATGTGCCGAGGAATTGCGCCTTGCTCTTGCGTAATCGCAAGAACCGGCAATCCCGGTGCCGGGTTTCGATCATTGATCTGATCAAACAGGGCATCGCCAGCTTCTTCCTTCCAGCCCTTCTCCCCCCGAAATTCCGGAAACCGCAGCTTCGGCACCAGCGCGGGTTTGTCGGAATTCTCACGCGGAGACGCGGAGGCGCGGAGAGGGGTGGAGGTTTTGCTCATCACTTCAGTCGTTTCAGGTTCGTATCCGCCAGGAGGGTGCGCATCTGGGTGATGGCGATTTCGTTGAGCTTGAGCAGGCGCTCCGGCTGGGGAAGTCCCTGGCGGATGAGGACGGAGTTGAGGCTTTCGAGGTTGGTGAGGACGACGAGTTGCTCCAGTGGGGCGTGGTCGCGGATGTTGCCCTCTGCATCGGGATGGGCGTCGCGCCATTGCTTGGCGGTCTGGCCGAAGAGGGCGACGTTGAGCAGATCGGCCTCGCTGGCGTAGGTGAGGCTGGCCTGGTTCTTGGTAACGGCGGCGGGGATGAGGGTTTCCTTGATGGCGTCGGTGTGGATGCGGTAGTTGATCTTGGCCAGGGTGCGCTGGAGGTTCCAGTCGAGCTGGAGGCGGTCGTTTTCCTCGTTCTTGAGGCGTCGGAACTCTTTCACCAGATAAATTTTGAACTCGGGACTGATCCACATACCGAATTCAAAGGCGATGTCAGGATGGGCGAATGTTCCGCCATAGCGCCCCGCCGTTGCCCTGAGACCAATCGCGTTGGTCTTTTCGACCCACTCCTTGACGCTGATCTTGTAGCTGTTCAATCCGGCCTGACTTTTAATTATGGCGAATTCGCCATAATTAAAATCCGGGTTGAAGACAGTTTCCCAAATGCCAAGGAATTCCACCGTGTTCCGATTGCGAAGCCAGTCAGAGATAAAAAAGTCTCCGTCCTTGGCCCGTAGCATATCCGTGAGGGAAATGTAATCGCCATCATTGGCGGCGAGAACCGTGACGTTGGTTCCGTTCACTTTGATGATGGATGTTTTCGATTTTCTCATGTTTGGGTCTAGACGGGTGTGGCGATTCTAAACCTTTCGAATTCGAGAGGTTTAATTCCATCGAATTCGATGGAATGAGAATTGGCAAAGCGACCATTTTCCTGACGTCGGGGAAATGGTTCGGAGGTCGTTTGAACCATTTTGTTGGCGTCAACAAAATGGTCGGAAACCGCACAGAATGGAATCGTGGCTTTCATGACTCGTAAGCGGAAAGTCCTGAGATGTCGCGGCCCCCGGCGCGTTTGGTGAGGAGGGGATGCAGATCGGCCATGAGGGCGAGTTCGGCCTGGGTGCGGGCTTTCCAGCCGAGGTCGAGCGGGGCCAGGAGGTCGCCGAGCTGCTCGCCATCGAAGATCATGCGGTCGAGGATGCCGTCCACGAAGGTTTGCAGGGCGGCAATAGCGAGGCCGTGCTTGCTGGCGATAGCGGCGAGTTCCTTGGCGTTCTTCTCCGCCTTGAAGCGGGTGTAGCCCTCGCGGATGGCGGTTTCGCTGAGGCCCTCGCCGGCTTGGAGCGTGCCGATGTATTCGGCGATGTCGTCCCGCTCGTTCAGGAACTTGGCGTCGGCACTGATGAGGCCGATGAGCTGCTCGCGGGTCATCTTCGACTTGCCCGGTCCCTTTTCCGAGAACTTGGCGATGAGGCCCATGATGTAGTCGTAATCAATGACGGCGGAGGCGAAGAGCACGAACTCGAAGTCAATCTGATCCACGGGATCGTCGGCGTCGTCTTTGCCGCTGGCTTTGCCCTGCTGCTCCTTGAGTTTCTTGGCGGTCTCCAGATACTGGCCTTTGAAGCCGCGCAGGTTTTCCTCCGGCAGAATCTGCGCGATGGCGTTTTTGTTTTCCTCGGTGAGGTCGGTGTATTGGTCGAGCTGGGTCTTGAGGCGCTGCACTTCCTTGAAGTGCTCGATGAAGACGGTCTTGGCGGCATCGCCCTTGAGGTTAGCGACGGCGGAGGGTGCACAGTCGAGGCCCTGGGACTTCATGAAGGCATCGAGCTTCTGCACGGCGGCCTCCAGCTTCTGGATGACGACGGGGGCCTTTTCCACGAGCCAGATTTCCCGCGCCTGCTCGCTGGTCTTCTCGCCGGAGAAGAGGGCGATGGCGGCATCCACGGCGTCCTGCTGCTGGCGGAAGTCGAGGATGTTGCCGTAGGGCTTGGTGGCATTGAGCACGCGGTTGGTGCGGGAGAAGGCCTGAATCAAGCCGTGGTGCTTGAGGTTCTTGTCCATATAGAGCGTGTTCAGGTATTTGGAATCGAAGCCGGTGAGCAGCATGTCCACCACGATGGTGATGTCGATCTTCTGCGCGGCGGGGTAGTCGCTGTTCGGCCACTGCTGGTCTTTGATGCGTTTCTGCACATCCTGGTAGTAGAGGTCGAACTCGCTGAGGCGGTGATTGGTGCCGTAGCGGGTGTTGTAGTCGGCGAGGATGGCCTTCAGCGCGGCTTTCTTGCCCTCGGGGTCCACCTCGTTGTCCGCCTGCTCCTGCGGCAGGTCTTCCTGAATCTGCTTCACATCCGGATCGCCCTCGGCGGGCGGGGAGAAGACGCAGGCGATGTTCAGCGGCTTGTAGTCGGGATCGGCGGCCTGTTTCTCCGCCTGCATGGTCTTGAACAGGCTGTGGTATTCGATGGCGTCATTGATGGAGGCGGTGGCGAGGATGGCATTGAAGCGACGGCCGGCAGTGGCGGCGTCGTGTTTTGTCAGGATGGCCTCGATGACAGCGCGTTTCGCAATGGCCTCGCCGGGCTTCGGCGGGTTTTTGCCCTCGGGCTTGTAGTAATCAATGTGGAAGCGCAGGACATTCCCGTCTTCGATGGCGTGGGTGATGGTGTAGGCGTGGAGCTGCTTCTGGAAAAGGTCCGCCGTGGTGCGCATGGAGGCGGTGGTGTCCTCGATCTTTTGGAGTGAGGCGTTCGCGTCAAAAATGGGCGTGCCGGTGAAGCCAAAGAGCTGGGCCATGGGAAAAAATTCTTTGATCGCCTTGTGATTCTCCCCGAACTGCGAGCGGTGGCATTCGTCGAAGATGAAGACGATGCGTTTATCGCTCAGCGGGGCCAGCATCTCCTTGTAAGTGGGCTGGTCGTTTTTCTTCCGCTGCTTGTTGCGCTTGCTGGTCTCATCGAGGGCGAGGCCGAGCTTCTGAATGGTGGTGACGATCACCTTGTCCGCGTAGTCCTCGGAGAGCAGGCGGCGCACGAGGGCAGCGGTGTTGGTGTTTTCCTCGACGCAGCCTTCCTGGAAGCGGTTGAATTCCTCGCGCGTCTGGCGGTCGAGGTCCTTGCGATCCACGACGAAGACGCACTTGTGGATGGAGTCGTTTTCCTTCAGCAGCGTGGAGGCCTTGAAGGAGGTGAGCGTCTTGCCGCTGCCGGTGGTGTGCCAGACAAAGCCGTTGCCATTGTCGTCATCAATGCACTTCACCATGTGCTGCACGGCATAGACCTGGTAGGGCCGCATGATCATGAGCTTCTGCTCGCTGACGATGAGCACCATGTAGCGGCTGATGGTGCGGCCGAGGTCGCACTTTTTCAGGAAGCGCTCGGCAAAGGAATCGAGATGGGCGATTTTCTTGTTTGCCTCGTCCGCAAACTCATAAACCGGCAGGAAGCGCTCATCCGCATTGAAGGCGAAGTGGCGGGCATTGTTGTTCGCGAAGTAGTAGGTGCGGTCGCGATTGCTGACAATGAAGAGTTGGAGGAAGCAGAGCAGCGTGCGGGTGTAGCCGTTGCCGGGATCGTTCTTGTATTCGACGATCTGCTCCATGGCCCGGCGGGGATTCACGCCGAGGGTCTTCAGCTCGATCTGGACCACCGGCACCCCGTTGATCAGAAGAATGATATCGTAGCGATGGTGGCTGTAGTCGCTGTTGACGCGAAGCTGGTTGATGACCTCGAAGTGGTTTTTGCACCAGTCCTTGATATTCACCAATGTGTAGTTCAGGGGAGTGCCGTTGTCGCGGGTCAGGCTGTTGATGCTGCGCAGGGTCTTGGAGGCGGCGAAAACATCGGTGGTGACGATCTCATCCAGCAGGCGGGCGAACTCGGAGTCCGTCAGTCGAACCTGGTTAAGCTCCTCAAACTTCTCGCGAAAGTTTTTTTCCAGCGATGCGCGGTCATGGATATCCGGTCGATAGCTGTATTTAAGACTGCAAAGCCGCTCGATAAAATTCGTTTCTATGAATTCCTCACGAAGGACCATGCTGGGCTGATTGAAAGAGAGGGAGTCGCTATATTTGAGGAATGACATATCACAAACGCGCTGGTGAAGGTCACAAAAGAGCGTGTGCTTCACAAGGAGTTCATCGCATAAAATGGTGTATTTTTAAATAACAAAAGGTCATTTATCCTAAATCCCGCAGTTGCGAGTTCAAAGCGAGGGATGAATCCTGCCAATTTTCGGGGTTGCGAGGGATGTTCCAGCACAGGTAACGCTTAAACATCCAACTGCGGCGCAGTTGAGGCCAACCAGCGCTGGAGCCGCTTGTAGGCTTGGCTGATGACTGCCTAGCACTTCTCCCCGACGCCCAGTTTCAGAGTCTTTTGGCGAGAGCTCTCCACAAGTTTGGCCGGAATGAGGAGCAATTCGTCACGACTGGTAATCGCTTCGGTGTGGACTCCCTGCTCTTTGACCACCCGTCGTGCTTGGCTCCAGCCATCCATTTGCGGGCGCCTCTCTGTCCGCCCGGCTCATTGTGATTTTGACTGCACTCCGGCGAGCCAGGTCCTCAAGAATCCCGATTCACTCCAGAGAGTGGCTTCATGCCACGAGCCCTCCATATGGAGTCAATCGATCTAGGCAGGCTTCCACCCCAATTTGACCCGCGCCGCATTCAAACCGAAACCCTGCACGGCTTTCACCTTCTACTGACATGAGGTTGATTCGCTGCACACGAATCATGTTCAGTAAAGCGAATTGTGGGTCGAAGATGGACTGCTTGGCGTTGGTGGCGGTTTTAAAATGAGGCTTTCCCGCCTTACTCGCCGATAATTTTCACCAGCACACGTTTGCGGCGCAGTCCGTCAAACTCGCCGTAGAAAACCTGCTCCCATGGGCCGAAATCCAGCGCTCCGTTGGTGACGGCGACCACGACTTCGCGTCCCATGATGGTGCGCTTGAGGTGGGCGTCGGCATTGTCTTCCGCGCCGTTGTGCGCGTATTGGGCGTGCGGATGTTCGGGGGCGAGTTTTTCGAGCCATTTTTCGAAGTCGCGGTGCAGGCCGGATTCGTCGTCATTGATGAATACGCTCGCCGAGATGTGCATGGCATTGACCAAGCAGAGCCCCTCGCGGATGCCACTTTCCGCGAGGCACTGCTCGACCTGCGGGGTGATGTTCAGAAACGCGCGGCGTCTCGGGATCTCGAACCAGAGTTCTTTGCGGTGGGATTTCATCACCGAGAAAAACCACACTTCCGTCGTGAAATGCAATCGCCGGACTTGCTGTCGCACGCAAAAGGTGATCATTTGATCACCATGAGCGAGGCTCTCACATTAAAACAACAGGCCGTCAGGGACTTCATCGAGGCTTACCGTCAACGCGAGGGCGTGTCGCCCTCGTTGAGGGAAATCCAGGCCCACTTTGGCTTTGCGAGCCCGAATGCCGCCGCCAAGCACCTCGCCGCGCTCCAGCGCAAGGGCGTGCTGCAACGCGCCGCCGGTCGCGCCCGGGGGCTGGTTTTATCCGAATTCGCCGGGCGCCTGATGAGCGAAATTCCCATTCTGGGAGCCATTCCAGCCGGGCGTCCGCTTGGGGAGAGCGAGCAGCGCGATGGCTGCGTGCATGTGGACCTCGACACGCTCGGCATCCCAAAAAACGCCCGCACCTTTGCCCTCAAGGTGCGCGGGGACTCCATGACCGGGGCGCATATTCTCGATGGCGATATCGTGATTTTGGAGCTTAAGCCGCCTTCCCATGGGCGTATCGTGGCGGCGCTGATCGATGGCGAGAGCACGCTCAAAACATTTCTCGTTCGCTCCGGCAAACCGTATCTGCGGGCCGAGAATCCCGCATACCCCGATCTTATTCCCGCCCAGGAACTCGTCATTCAAGGCGTGATGGTGGCTCTACTGAGGCAGGCGAAGCTTTAGGAGAGAGGGGATCGCGATCACTCCGTGCGATAAAAACGCAGCGCCTCGACGGGTGGAGGGAAGTCACTCAAAACCGATAGCCCGGCCTGACCGCCCTCGCCGGGGTCGCGAACGAGATAGTCGAAACCTTGTTTGCCGCAGATCACCACAAAATGCGTGACGCCGCTCGGGTAGCGCACGCGGGCGATCACGGGGTTGCCATGCAGGAGATTCCAGTCGATCAAGAAATACGACGGCGCATCCTCGTAGTGCGGGAGGAGTCTGCCGACCCGCTCCGGGTCGACTTCCGCAGCCTTCTCCCAATAGATCCAGCCTTCGCGACTGTAGCCGCCAGGCGTATTCTTCAAAAACGCATTCAGGCGTCCGGGGTCGGTATCAACTCCCCGCGATGCAAGCGCCATGGCGGCCGAAGCCACGGCACAGCCGACATCGGCCAGGGATTCGGATGTCTTCGCAAGAGAGTCTCCGCCCCAGCGTGCGTCTCCTTGTAGAAAGTGTGGCCCTGGAATTTTCACCGCCACGGGAAAATATAGCCCCCCTGACATCGGCAGCGGGCGCTTGGCCGTCCAATCCCGAATCCAAAGCGCGCTGGCCACACTGGTCAGAATGGCGATGATCAAAAAAATGCGTCTTGCGGACATCGGGAAATTCGCGTTGTTGAGGACACATGAAACGTGTTCTCCTGTGGTCCTTCTTGCTGCTCTCGAAGGTCTCCCTGCCGGCGGCGGATTTCAATGCCATTGTGCTCGAACAAATCCGCAGTATGCCTGCCGGGGGCGGCTATGCCACGACGCGCGAAGCCCATCAGGCCTTGAGTGGCGCTGTCGCCCTGTCACCACTCGGCCTGCGCGTCGACACCTCCAAGGCGCAGCCGAGTTACTGCTCCGGTGCCACCTATCTTTTGTTTTTGAAAACCCTCGTTGCTGCTGAAAAACAAGGCCTCTGCCCTCAGGGCCTGACTTCCTCCGAGTCACTCCTGCCCCAGGCCATGCCCGATGGAGTGGGCATCTGGGGACGCTGGAATGCCAACGGCCCCGGCACAGCGAGGCTCTTCCATGAACTGGGTCTGGGAAAAAACTTCACTGCGTGGGAGCAGGCAAGGCCGGGCGATTTTCTCAAGATTTTTTGGTCTTCGGATGTGGGCAAAAAAGAGCGAGGCCACATGGTGGTTTTCCTCGGCACGGAAACAAAGGACGGCGTGGAGCATGTTCGCTTCTGGTCCAGCAACAAGCCCGGCGGCTTTGGTGAAAAAAGCGTGCCGAAATCCAAGGTGGCGGCGGCTATTTTTTCCCGCCTGGAAAATCCCTCGAACTTGCAGCGCGCCGCCGCCATGCCAAAAAAAGACACTTACCTCGCGAGCCTGCTCACCCACGAATCCAGCCTCAGCGAGGCCTTGCAGAAGTCGGGTGTCACGCCTCCCTGAGACCTCCGGTCACAGCGGCAGCGTCTGATAGTCCAGGCACAGATAGATGACCATGCGCCTGCCATCCGGAAGCGTGATGCCGCGCAACGGCTTCACTTCGGAAAAAGCGCCTTTCACCGTCTGGGGCAGCTCTGCTCCCATGTAAAGCGCATGGCGGCCAATGAAGGGATTGTAGCCTTTCTGCTCGGTGAAAAATTCATCCGCCACCGTGTTTGACTCGATGAAGTTTCCATACGACGGCCAGATGCCGAATTGGCTCGTGAGGGCGGGGGATTCCGGAACAAAGACGGGTGGATACTCCGAGCGGGCGGGGGATTTGAAATAAACAGCGAGCACGGAGGCCAGGTCCGCATCTTCTGCGATCAGGAATCCACCGCCCTCGCTGGCTGGCATCTCCCGCGTGGCAGCATGCATTTCAGCGGCTAAAGTTTTCCAGATGGCTCTTTGCAGCCCCTTCTGGTGGAGCAGGAGTCCGCTGGAGATCAGAGCGATCAGCACCGTGGCCGAACCGCAGAGTCCCATCCAGCGCCAGTGCGATCCGGCTTCCGCCAGAAAAATCAAGAGCGGCACGACGGCAATCCAAGCGGCGGAGGAGAAATCGCGTCCGATGAGAAATTGATAGAGAGCCCACATGGCAGCGGGGCCGCCAGTGACTAATAGAAACCGCGTGCGCCCTGGCTGGTGCCACGCCCTCCAGCCAAGGCCTGCGAGACCTCCAGCCAGGGCGAGGCCCCCAGCAAGAGAAAATTGGCGGAAGTATTCCACGAGGTCCGGCATCCACCCCCCGGGCCTCGGCCGCCACCACGTCTGCAAGGTTCCTCCGGCGACGGGAATCCAGTCGAGAGCGGCATTCCAAGCCAGAGGACTCCAGAGCGCGGCCGCCGGGAGCAGGACTAAAGAAGCCACCGCAAGCGCATCGGGCCTCTCGTCTTTTCGGAGAACAGAAAGAACGGCGATGAGCAATCCAAAGGCGACCAGCACAGCTTCGTAGCGAAACAGGCAAGCCAGAGCCAATAAAGCTGCCGCGAGCATCCAATCCAACCGCCGCCCCTCGACTGCCGAATAAGCGGCAAGCATCCCCGCAAGGGTGAGAATCATCACAGGAATGCAGGGGCCGACCGTGACACACTGCTCGTTGAAGAAGGGCAGGGCATTGAGCAGCACCACCGTCCAGCCGGCCACCAGATCACTGTAAAGCGTGCGCGCCAGCAGCCAGGCCAGCCATCCGGCAATAAATCCGAAAAGGGGCCACCCCAGTCGCAGAATCTCCAGCGAGTCGACAGTGAGCCCGCCGATCAAGCGAACGAGAAAAGCCGTTCCCGGTGGACCATCAAAAAAAGCGGCCGCCATCTTCGATCCGCACATCCAGTAATACGCCTCCTGTGCGGAAACACCTTGAATCGCCAACCACGCGAGACGCAGGAGCGTGACAGCGGAGAGAAAAATCCAGACGGAGCGGGGTTTCATGGTTTGAGAAAATCAGGGTGGGAACGGTGCAGCTCGGGGAAAAGTGCGGGAGCATGGCGCGTCCAGCAGATTTTTAATAAAACGACGGAGCCAAGCCCGCACAGGACGCCGATCAGGCATCCCGCGAGCACATCAATAGGCCAGTGGACTCCCACATACATGCGGCTGAAAGCTACAAGTGCCGCCGGGCTAAACGCAATCCACCCGCGCCTCGGGTAAAATACGGAGATCACTGTCGCCAGGGCGAAGCAGTTGGCCGCGTGCGAGGAGGGAAAGGATTGGCCGCGGACGGCCGGTTTTTTGACATCAGAGATTTTGACTCGCAGCGGAAGAGCCACGGCAAGGAGGCGAGGGGTCGCCCGGGCCAAATCGATGGTGCGCACGCCGGAGACCGTGTCGTTCGGGCGCGGACGGCCCACCATGTCTTTCAATGTCCGGCAGACCAATCCGTCGTTGATGCCCACTGCCAGCACGGCGGCGAGGAGCATGGCTCTAGCGTGGAAGCCGCCCTGCAAGAGGATCGCGACTCCAGCCAGTATCGCCAAAGGCCACCACACCGCCCAACTCGACAGCGCTGCCATGGGAATATCCAGCACAGGGCTGGTGAGCTGGGTATTGATAAAATGAAACGCGGCTTGATCCATTGTCCTCGCATCGGGCTAAGCCCAGTCGCCCTCACTGGCAAGCCTGCAGCGCACCCGCCACAGCATCCTCTATGGGGTGCGGACCGTCGCCGCCAAGGCGTTCGTCGATGTCTTGAAGGCGATGGATCAGGTGCAGCACATCCTTCCGTGCATAAGGTCCCCCTGCGGCGCCGCAAAAATGGGTGCGGCAACCAAAAGGGCGGTTTTCGTAGATGAGGCATCGCGAGGTGAACAGGTCGAGCATCGGACAGGCCCCATCTTGGCGGGAAGGCTGGACTTTCCGCCCCGTGGCACGAAGGGCCCGTGCCGCAATGAGCGCCTCGCCGCGCGTCAGGTGAGGCGTTTTTCCCGTAAGCCGAAATTGACAACACTCGGTGCGAAGCGTGCAGGATCGCTCGATCGGTAGAGCCGCAAGCTCGGCATAGATTTTTTTCACTTCGGAAATGGCTTGGCGCTTCAGAGCGGCCTCAGGGTCGGCGGCAGGCATGTTGGAAGATCAGGGAAGCTTGGTGGCGGAACGGCTTTTCGGCAGCATCGAAAGAAAAATCCGCCGCGTTTCCTGGATGGGGGAGTCGTCCACAAAATAGGCGATCGCTGCCCGTCCGATGGCATAGGTGCCCGCTCCAGCCACAAAGCCGGAAACCGCATTTCCCCAAATGGGGACGAACCGAATACTGGCCCGCGCCACCTCGCGAAAGACAAAACCCGCACCAATACTGAATCCCAACGCGCCCAAAAACTCCCCGACCAACTTCACCGTGACGGGTCGCCCTGTGGTGTGAATGATGAGACCGACCATCAGGCTTTGCAAGGTGGACAGAATCGGCAGGTCGGCCAGAGGCATTGGCTGCAGGCCGATCACGCCGCATACGGCGCTAAAGGATCTTAACAAGGAAGAGGCAATGAAAGCCTGCGCCTTTCGGGCGTTTGTGAGGCGCGCGAACTCCAATTGGGCCTGTGCGGGCAGGGACGCGCAGAGGATTTCCAAAAAGGCTGGATCATCGATGGAGCACACCGCGCGAATCTTTCCACGCAGTTCCTGAGCCCCCTCAAGCATCTCTCCCAACGTCCCCGCCAACTCGCCAGATGAGGCAACGGCGATGATCGGTGCGCCAGATGCCGCCGCCCGCTGAATCGACTTCTGCCATTCGGCGGCGGGTGCGTCGCCATCATGCAGGAAGAGCTCGATGTCTGGTGACGAGCCGGCCGGGCCGGTATCGCAGCGGGCATCCGGTGCATCGTTTCGCGCATCCAGAATCCGGACCGTGGCCCCAGCTAACCCTCCTTGGTAAGAACGCCAGCCCCGTTGCGACTCACCGCAGTGGATGTTGGAAGCCCCCATCGCAGCGAGCAGGGAGGGCACGCTCTGCTGGCTCCCGCCGCTCAGCAAAAGACGGGGAGCCCGCTGTTCGAGAAACATCTCCCGAATCGGCGTCAGTTCGCGCAGGATCGGCTTTTGAAGGCCGCCAGGGAGCTTTTCAATCAAGGCCGCCAGCCGGTCGTAGAGTTTCAAAACGTCATTCGGCTCGGGGGTATTCATAAATTTTTCAGAATGGTGTCCACATGGGCGGCAGGCTGGATCTTGCGGTGGATCGACTGGATCGTCCCATCCGCCGCGATCACGAAGGTCGAGCGCTCGGTGCCCATGTATTTCTTACCATACATGCTTTTTTCCACCCATACGGCGTAAGCCTGCACAACTTCCCGCGACTCATCACTTAAAAGCGGAAACGGGAGTGCATGCTTCGCAAGAAATTTGGAGTGGCTCTCCGGGGAATCCACGCTCACGCCAAAGACCAACGCCCCCTTGGCCACGAATGCGGCATAGTGATCCCTCAAATCGCAAGCCTGTGCCGTGCATCCTGGTGTGTCGTCCTTGGGATAAAAATAAAGCACCACGATTTGTCCACGCAGGGAAGAAAGACGCACGGGCGCGCCGCTGCCATGCGTCCCGCCCACTGCGGTGAGGGTGAAATCAGGTGCAGGGTCTCCACTTTGAAGTTTTGTGTTCATGTCGGAACCACATTCCCAAGGGCCGAAAATGAACGCAAGAAGTGTGCAAAAAATTCTGTTGTGAAAAAATTCTGAAAAAGTTTTTTTAGCCTGAAAAAATCGATTGACACCCTCAGATGCCCTTAGAATCTACATCTCCGGACTCAGCTATCCCAAAAAAGCAGGGCTCCGACGGGAGGCTGAAAAAAATAATTTTGAAAACCTATTGACCATTTTTGCGGCTGTTATATGGTCTTCATCCCGCTGGCACCACTGCCAAGCGGAATTGATCTCATGCGAATCGTTAAAAACAACGTTTGTTCGACTGAAACACTGTCAAGCATTCACGGGTTCGCAGTGAAATAGATTTTTGAAAGTCCAATTCGAATTTTGCCGTAGTCGGTAAAATTCAGAACGCAAATATTAGAAATGACAATATTCAGCAATTGCTGAATTGTGCGTTTCTCGTCGATTTTGTTTTTTAAAGCTTCGACATCATGCTGCAGTGCCTGTCTCACAGGGCTGCATTTATGAATAGTCAGAAAAACTTTCCTCCGTTTAGCGCGGAGGACAAACTTTTCAACGGAGAGTTTGATTCTGGCTCAGAACGAACGCTGGCGGCGTGGATAAGACATG
>JBAWVX010000044.1:0-20545 GCA_037147075.1 bacterium | reverse complement strand
GCCTCCGGCCTTCACCCCGCGAGGGCTTCGCTTCGCTCAGTCTTTGCCGCTGCGCAGCGGTCGAACTGCGTTCTCATCCCACCCTCAATTTTCAGAATCCGCTCCGCAGTTTGGTGGCGGAGGAGGTGGGATTGATTCCGGCCTCCGGCCTTCACCCCGCGAGGGCTTCGCTTCGCTCAGTCTTTGCCGCTGCGCGGCGGTCGAACTGCGTTCTCATCCCACCCTCAATTTTCAGAATCCGCTCCGCAGATTGGTGGCGGAGGAGGTGGGATTCGAACCCACGGAACCTTGCGGCTCTCCGGTTTTCAAGACCGGCGCAATCGACCACTCTGCCACCCCTCCTTGGAATATAAATTGTGGAACTTTAGAAAACAGTAGGACCTGCAGACACTGACATCTATCAGCGAAGGCAGCGTCAAGTAAATTGACATGATGGAGACAAAAAAATCTAGTCATCTCAAGGCAACGAAGGTTTTTCAACATCGCAAACTGCAGAGGTATTGCAAACGTCATATTTCAAAATTCGAGGTTTCGGCGCTTTCCGCCTTTTGACTGGATGGCCTTAGCTTTTTGATAGTTGAGGCCATCTCGAATGTCCGGACATGCAGGAGCACGAGTTTTTATTCCATCGGTTCTTGATACCCTCCGGCGAGGACGAAGAAGAAAAGAATGCTGAGTTCCAAGGCGAGCTTTTCCATGGCGAGAGCGTCCCGGCATGCGAGGAAATCGCGGGACATTTTCGAGCGGGACAGCGGATCGTCGCTATCGAGGACGAACACATCCAGATCGGGTCGCATAGTCGCGACCAAGGCGATGAGGTTATCTCCATTGATCGCCAGCACGCCAGCACGATAGGCCTGGCTCCAGAGGCCGAACGCGCATTCGCTCATAGGTCCTTTGCCTATCAGGATGCTCTCGACGTAGGCTGGCGCTCCAGATCAGCTTGGGAAGCCGGTTGCGGCTCGACCAGCACAGCGATTCCTGCATCGGCTACCTGCCTCGCAACAAGTGGGAGTTTCCGCATCGAGGGCTGCGGGGTGTTGAGGAAATAGGACTCCCAGAAAGCGGTGCAGACGGTCTTTGTCAGAGAGTGGTTTTGATTGAGTTCGACCACCCCGGGGCACGGACTCTTCGAAAAGAACCTCGTGCATGAGGCTGTAGATTTTTGTGTTATCGAAGCTCCCCTTCACCTGATCGGCATTTTTGCCGGCGGCCCGGACAAGAATGCCGCCGGATGCATCGCTGAGTGTGCCCCAGGTGATGACGAAGGGATGCGCCTCGCCGGATCGATCGGGTTTTGACAGGAATGGTTGGCCATCGGGAGTCAGTCCGTAAGGTGCGCCATTCGCATCTCTGCCGCTTGAGGCTTTGGCAATGAGCTCTGGTTTGGGCGGAAAGCCCAGGACGTCCATGGAACCGGCGGAACTGTCTGCGGCTGTGATGAGCAGGGTTTCCGGGTGTTTTTCCACAAACTCCAAGGCGGTTCCAAAGGCATCATCAGCGCGCTTGAGGGCATCCAGAACACCGGGAGCATTGTTGAAATTCGCGAAGTTGTCCGTCCCCTCCTCTTCCACGACCAGGAAGAATGGCCCGGGGGCGAGAATACGAAGGGCTGCGGCCGTCATTTCTTGGAGCGTGGGGGCCTCTGGGGCGTAGGTTGGCAAGCCGAGCGCCTTGAGTTTGTCCGCCTCCATGTCGTTGAAGGTGTCCTGCTCGGCGAAAATTCCGAGCAGCTTCGTGGTGTCGGCGGTCACGGACTCAAGCTCGGTGCGATTAAAGACCACAGTGTAGCCTTTTTTTCGGGCTTCTTCGATGAGATCGCGGCCATCGGTTCGCCTGCCCGCTTTGACATGACGGCCCGCTTGGCTTGGCGGAAGGAACCACTCCTCACCACCGCTGAGGATGACATCAACCCCGGATTCCACGACTTGCTCGGTGATTTGCTCGTAGTCGTCGCGGTGCGCGGTGCTGGCCACGAAGCAAGCAGTGCCCGGCTCGATGATGCTGCCGGAATTCACGAGACCCGTGCGCACACCGCGTCGCATCGCTTCATGCATGAGACTGCCAGTCTCGCCGTTCGCAGCCTTGGGGCGCGAGCCGGATTTTCCATCCGTGCCGAACGCAGCGGAGGGGACCTTGATTCCATAGGCGTGTGAGGTCGCCCCGCCGTTCGAGGTTGCGGAAAGCGAATCCGCCATGTGGCCACGATAGACGGCGATCTGCGGGATGCGGTCCCAATTCAGCTCAGCGTCGGGCCCAGCCCAGTAAAAACGCGCAGCTTGCCAGTTGGATACCCCGGCACCGTCGGGGTGGATGAAGATAACATTGTTGGCATCCGCTTGGGCACAGATGACAAAGAGGAGGAATAAAACAATTCGAAGCATGACGTAGCAAGAACCTGGGCAACGAAAGATGCAATGCGGGATGAGTGACATTTCCGTTTCGCTCTTGCATTCGGGTGGCAAGCCGTCCAGCTTTCGCGCCATGCCAACTCTTGCTATTGTTTTTGGAATTATACTTGATGCGATGGGATTTGGAGCCTTCGTGGGAACTGGTTCGCACAGTTTCACTGCACTCATTCCGTGTATTTTTGGAACGATCATTTTTCTTTGCGGACTGCTCTCGGTCATTTTCCCAAAAATTCGCATGCACCTCATGCATGTGGCGGCTTTGGTGGGCTTGCTCGGGACGCTGGGCGGTCTGGGCATGGGCCTCTCGAAAGTGGGTGGAGTCATTGCAGGAACATCCGAGCGCCCGGTCGCCGTGATCATGCAGATCGCCATGGGGACGGTGTGCCTAGTCTTTCTGGCACTCTGCGTCAAGTCTTTCATCGACGCACGCCGCGCGAGGAAGTCCAAGTAGGGCTTAATCCACCAACAGAGCCGCCCCAAAGACCCCGGCACTGTCGCCGAGAGTGGGTTTCAGAATTTGCGCCCTGAGTTCTTTGTTGAAGATATGACCAAGAATTTCCGCACGGGTTTCCTCTTCGTAAAGCAAGGGGATGTTGCCGACCCCTCCGCCGATCACAATTGCATCGGGATCCAGGATATTGATGACCGCACCGATGGCCTCGGCAAATTTTCGGCGCAGGAGATCGAGAGTTTGCTTGGCAAGATCATCACCCGCATGAGCACGGCGGCAGATCTCGGGTAAGCGAATGGCCTCCCCTCCCTGTTCGCGGTAGAACCTCTCCAGGGAAGGTCCAGCAAGGACACCTTCAATACATCCCGAGCGACCGCAATAGCAGGGGTGGGATTCTCCGCGCAGCGGATTGTGCCCCCATTCTCCGGCGATTCCGTGCAACCCGGCGAGAACGCGACGATGAATAACGATGCCACCACCCACACCGGTGCCGAGAATAATACCGAAAACAACATCCGCACCAGCTGCGGCACCCAGGACTGCCTCAGCGAGCGCAAAACAGTTTGCGTCATTTGCCATTAAAATCCCGCATCCGGTCAGGCGCTTCAAATCCTCCAGAAATGGACGGTCATTCAGGCACGTTGTGTTCGAGTTTTTCAACATTCCAGTCGATGGTTCGATAGCTCCAGGCGTCCCGATTCCAATTTGGGCTGGCCGATCAAGCCCTGTGGCTGACTCCAAATCGCATAGCAAACCCTCGATCTGCGAGAGGATGTGGTGGTATCCCCCTACGGCTTCAGTATCTCTACGCAGGCGGTGCAACACTCGGCCAGGCTGGGAGGAGTCCATGATGGCTCCCTCGATTTTCGTTCCGCCGAGGTCAATGCCCCACTTGCACTCAGGTTGAGACACGTTGGGAAAATTTACGCAGACACCCGCATTGGCATGATCACGTAGAGGAACGGCGTCTGGATTTTGAGAACGCCGGGACTCATCTCGTCGATCAGCTCGAGGTAGACTTCATCATTCGGCAGGTTGCGAAGCGGATCCATGAGGAACTCGGGATTGAAAGCAATCGCGATATCGCGCCCGCGATAGTTGACGGACAAGGACTCCTTGGCCTCGCCGACCTCCGGGGTGGTAGCCGTGATGTCAAGGTTGTTTTTTGTAAAGGAAAGGCGGAGAGAGCTGGTCTTGTCGCTGCTGAGCAGTGCCACACGACGGACGCAATTCAAGAGCGCCTCACGCTCCAAAGGAATGCGCTCCTTGGCCTCGCCAGGAATGACCTGACGGTAGTTCGGATAGTTGCCCTCCACGAGCTTTGAGACCAACTGGGAGCCGTTGAGTTGGAAGGAAACGAGATTGCTGGAACTTGAGATCACGACCTCGCCGTCGTCGCCGAGAAGGCGCTGGAGTTCTGTGACGGCCTTGGTAGGGAGAATAAAATCTCGCTCGTGGCTTTTGGGAAACTCCAATTCACTCTCAAAAAGGGCAAGCCGACGGCCATCGGTGGCGACCAGGGTGAGCTTGTTTTCCGTGAGGGAAAACAAAATCCCGTTGAGCACATACCTCGCCTCGTCGGTGGAGATGGCGTAGGAAGTTTTGCGAAGACCGTCCCTGAGCTCGGTCTGTTTCATCGTGAGGGAACTGGATTCCTCAAAATGCGGAAAGGCGGGATATTCCTCCTTGGGAAGACCATAGATCTTGAAGAAGCTGGCACCGCAGCGGATCGACGTGGCGTTTTTCGCATCCACCTCGATGATGATTTCGGAATTCGGCAACTCGCGAATGATCGACACAAGCTTCCGGGCCGGAAGTGTGATGGCGCCTGGCTTTTCAACCCGAGCCTCGACCCGGCAGCGAATGCCAACGGAGAGATCGGTGGTTGTGAGGGTGAGGCCATGGTCATCGGCCTCCAGGAGCGCGTTGGTGAGAATCGGAAGTGTCGGACGCGTGCTGACAACATTCTGGATGCGTTGCAATCCTTCGAGGAGGGCTTCTTTGGTGACTGCGATCTTCATTTGGTTTCGGGGATGTTTAGAGAGAGGGAGAGGTGATGTCAACGCGGGACAGATATGGCTAATCCCCAGCCTTGCGCGCTATGTCTTTCAGGATGGGAGCGAACTCGGCATTCCACAAACCGAGGAGCGGTCTCGCGTTGTCAAAACCAGCCTCGCCAGCATCACTGACAGAAAAAACTTTGGGCTCTAACCGGATGTCATCCGTGCCGGGAATCGGCACCATGGCGAGCCGGACGCGGATCGTTTGCGGATTGCCATAGTTTCCCCACATCACATTGCCGAAGGTCCCGGCAGGTTTGTCGAAGGAGATCCATTGGGGGTAGTTGGAGGCAGAGAGAATGTATCCGCGAGATGCAAAGACACTCCGCGCCGCCGCCATAACGGCATCTGCATTGGTGTCGTGGACGGTAACAGCTCCGATTCCTCCGGAAGTGGCGACCGGCGAGGCGAGGCAGCCTGAAAGGATTAGAGTAAGAACAAAAGCTGTCGCGAGCGGAAGATTGCGAATCATCCTATGACACCTATCAATCCATGGCTTCCACCGCAAGTCGGCTGAAGATCTCATAATTCACCTTCGCGTCCTGATCGCCCACTGCGCGGGGCCACGGAAAGAAAACATCAGGAACGCAGAATCTCTCCAGCCGCGACCTCAGAAAGTCCACCATGCATTCCACACTGGCCGGTCCGGCAACAAATGCGACCGGACGCATCCCGAATTCCACATGTGGCACACCCACCACCACCGCGCGCCGAACGCCATCGCAGGATGCCAAGAGATTCTCAATGACCTCGGGGCATATGTTCTCTCCTCCCGAGATGAACATGCGGTTGCGCCGTCCCGTGATGATAAGGTTCCCCTCGCCGTCAAACCCGCCGACGTCCCCCGTGGCAAACCAACCGTCGGAACACGTTGCCTGCCGCCTCCCTTTTTCCGTAAAAATGGCTTGAGGCAAAATGGGACCGCGAACCTGGATCTCTCCATCAGCCGAAATGCGGACCTCGCGGCCTGGCAGCGGCCTACCCGAGTGGATATGAAGTGGTTCTGCCACGAGTCGCCCGCTGGTCGCAATTTGGGAGGCCGTTTCGGTCATTCCGTAGGTGAGGCGCAGAGGGACGCCGGCCTTGATGGAATCCGAAACCAGTTTGGCATCAATCGGTCCACCGCCTGCGAGAACCGCTTGCAGATGCCGAAAAGAAGCCCCTTGCGTAAGAAGCCGTCGCAACTGAACCCCCACAACCGAGAGGTGCGTCACCGCAGGATCCTCGACTTGCCGTTTCAACGGGGCGTTGGTCTCTGGAAAAACGACAGTGGCCCCGGCAAGGAGACAGCGGATCAGGATGGAGAAACCGCTCACGTGATGGAGAGGGAGTGACAACAACCATCCGCATCCCGGGCCAAGTAGAATACGCCCGGCAGCGGCTTGGGCATTGGAAATATGCGACTCGAGGTTGTGCCAAACCGCGCTCGGCGAACCGCTGGAACCCGAGGTGAAGAGCAGCGTTCCCTCGCTTCGGACGTGAAAAAGTGGTCTCACCGGATTCAGTCGGGTCACTCCTTGCGCGGTCCAAAGAAGATCCGCCCCGATCCAAGACGCCCGCTTGAGAGCTTCGGGATTCGGCAAGTGCGGGCTGAGCGGAGCCACCACGCCATTTTCGGCCAACAAAGCGAGGAGGAAGGTGGCGTGCGAAAAACCGGCCGACGCCCAAGTAGCCACTGGCTTCGAGCGATTGAATTGAAGCGATCCGAGTCGCGCGCTGAGAAAAGCCGCCAGCTCCGAATAGCGAACGGATTGACCACTGACGCGGTCGAGCAACGCCACGGCATCGCCAAAAGAAGAGGCTTCAGAGAGGATGGAGCTTTGAAAAATCGACATCCGGCAATGGTTGTTCTCCGTGAAAGATAAATGCACCCAAATCCAAACGCTCGCAAAGCACATCCTCCGCCAAACGCGAGTAGGTATCCAAACCGGCTGGTGCGGTTTTCGGGAGGCTCAAGGCAAACCTGCCCAAAGCGCGAATGCCGACACCGGACTCATAGCAAGCGCTGATGACCGGCGTCATGCCAAGATCCAAGCCCACCCGGGCGAACTCCGCACTCGTCCGGAATCCCCCCAGAAGTGTTGGTTTCAGGACCAAAGCCACCGCCCCCTCGTATTCGGCTAATTGCTGCGGAACGACTTCCCTGAGCGTCTCGTCGAGTGCGATCCCAACAGGGCAGTATTTGATCAATTCGGGAAGCCGGGAGGAATCACAAAGCGGTTCCTCAAGGTAATCCACAGGCAAACCACGGAGCGACTCGGCGACGCGCAAAGTGGAATCAAAATTCCATGCACGATTTGGATCGAGACGAAAGCGGCAGCCGTTGGCTGCAAATCGCGAAATTTCCCTCAGCAGCTCTGGCAGCTCCTCCAGAACCAATGCGGAGGTTTTGATTTTCAGACAGTGGCATCCTCGCTCCAAAGCGCGTTGCGATGCCCGAAGAACATCGGCAAAAGTTCCCACCAAAAGGGCATTCAATGGAAGCGCGCCGATTGGCTCAGCGGTTTCAGAGAACTCAGCCAAGGAGACACAGGCGGCTTCCCAGGCGCACTGAACGGACGATGGCCGCTCGTGCCAAGGCGTTTCATTTTGCAGGCTTTGCTCAACATCCGCGAAACTCTCGCGGCTCCAGCCATCAAGCGGGGCGGCATCACCCCAGCCCACGGCTCCATCAGCATCCTCAAGCCGGATCAGGACGCCCTTGCGGAGGCGTCCATCGGTCAGGAGGAGTGAGTAGCGGAAAAACTCGGCCCGCCGCGGGAATAAGCTCTCCTGTGTCAGTCCATGATTCATTTCAGAAGAAGAAACAAGGAAAGAAGCAAGGCCATTGCGAGACTGGCGGCCCCCGTCACGGGAAAAAGACGGTTGATCTCGCGCATGTCGCGAATCCGAAACACCGCTCCACCGACCACACAGGCCGCGAGAATCGCGGGCACAAGGGATACGGTCGCCATCCACCACATGAGCAAACCGGCGTGGGCCATCCACAGCGAGACGAGGCATGGAGCCAGCAAGCACAAAAAAATCTCCCAGCGCGCGAACGTTTCACCCAGTCGAACAGCAAGGGTCATTTTGTTCGATAGAACGTCGGATTGCCTGTCACGCAGATTATTCAGTGCAATCAAAACGACCGAGTAAAATCCGGGAACCGCGCCCAGAACCAGAGAGGCAAAGGAAAACTCGTGTGTCTGGACGAAATAAGTTCCAGCGGTAGCCACCAAACCAAAAAAAACGAAAGTGAAAATGTCACCGAGTCCCAGGTAAGCGAGAGAAAAGGGACCAGCCGTGTAGAGGATGCCACTAAGAATCGAAACGATTCCAATAACAACAACAGGCCAACCCGCCGTAAAAACAAGCCAGAGGCCCGCGAGGGAGGCGGCAAAAAAACTGGCGACCATGCCCCGGAACACAGTTCCTGGCTCGAGCAAACCGGCAGAGGTGACACGCAACGGACCCAGACGCTCGGCACCGTCAGCACCTTTTTTCGCATCCCAGTAGTCGTTGGCCAGGTTGGTGCCGATCTGAATGAAAACCGCCCCAAGCAATGCAGCCGAGGCGACCGCTGCGTCCCCCGCGCCACGCGAATACGCGAGGGATGTTCCCAAAAGAACCGGCGCAAGAGAGGCGAAGAGGGTTTGCGGGCGGCAGGCCAACACCCAAGGAGTCAAGCGATGGAATGGCGATGCCCTCACGGACGCTTGGGGAATTTTCCAAAGTCGGGCTGGCGTTTTTCCACGAAAGCATTCCGCCCCTCCTGCCCCTCTTCCGTCATGTAGTAAAGAAGGGTGGCATTCCCGGCCAGCTCTTGAAGTCCGGCCTGTCCATCGCAATCGGCGTTGAGCGCGGCCTTGAGGCAACGGATCGCAAGCGGCGACTTTTCCAAAATCTCGCGGCACCATTTCACGGTCTCGATTTCCAACTCCTCATAGGGGACCACGGTATTCACAAGGCCCATCTCGAGCGCCTGCTTGGCATCATAGGTTCGGCACAAAAACCAAATCTCTCGCGCCTTCTTCTGGCCAACGATACGAGCCAGATAGCTCGCGCCAAAACCGCCATCAAACGACCCCACACGCGGCCCAGTCTGGCCGAATTTGGCATTCTCCGCCGCGATCGTCAGGTCGCACATCACGTGCAAAACATGCCCACCGCCGACAGCCCAACCGGCCACCATCGCAATCACAGGCTTCGGGCAGGAACGTATCTCCCGCTGGAAATCCAGCACATTCAACCGCTCGACACCCCCCTCGTCCGAATAACCAGCATCCCCGCGAATCTTCTGGTCACCACCCGAACAAAATGCCAACTCCCCCTCGCCGGTCAGGATCACAACACCTATGGCAGCGTCATCCCGAGCATCCTGGAGAGCCCGTCGCATCTCATCCACCGTGAGCGGGCGGAATGCATTCCGGCGCTCCGGGCGATTGATCGTGATTTTCGCGATTCCCTCCGCTTTGTCGTAACGGATGTCCTCGAATTGCAATGCGGGCTGCCAGTCCAGTGCGGGTTTCATGGCCAAAATGCTATCGCGATGACGCCATGCGGCCAATGAAATCCCGCGTGCTCCTATTCCAACCGCACGCGGGGATCGACGACCGCATAGAGGAGATCGGAAAGCAGGTTGCCCAAGAGCACAAGAGCGGCGACGATGAAGTTCAGAGCCACGAGCGTCGGGTAATCGCGTTCCAAGACCGCCTCATAGCCAAGACGCCCCATGCCGGGATAGGCGAAAATGGTTTCCACGATCACCGACCCGCCGATGAGCGCGGGAAGAAGTCCGCCGATGCCCGTAATAAGCGGTCGAATCGAATTCCGGAGGGCGTGTTTATAAAAAATCGTAACCTCATCGAGACCTTTGGCCCGGGCGGTGCGGACATAGCCCTCGTGCAACGTCTCCAGCATGCTGGCTCGGATGTAGCGCGACTGCACCGCTATCCCACCGAGGGCAAGAATCGTGGCCGGAAGCGCGATATGCCAAGTGCGGTCGAGCCAGAGCGAGGCGGCATTCGGAAAGGCAATGCCGTAGGATTGGGTGCCCAGCACCGGCACGGCGGCGAATTTCACCAAGCCGATAAGGGCCAGATTCGCGATCCAAAAGGTCGGCACCGCAATGAAAAAAAACACCCCGAAGGAGGTGATGGTGTCCGCCGGCTTGCCCGCATGGCGCGCGCAGAAAACACCGAGAAGAAGACCAAATGTCAGGGAGAGTGTGATGGCGGCGATGTTCAAGACAACTGTCGCCGGAAGACGCTCGCCAATCCGCTCCAACACGGGCCGGTCGTCTTTGATGCTCCGTAGCCCACCGGTGAAGAGATCGCGCATGTTCAGCCAATATTGCTCGTAGAGAGGCCGGTCGAGATGGAACTTTTTGCGAAACATCTCCTTCACTTGAGGCGTGATTTTTGGATTCAACTCGCCCCACGGATAGGGACTGCCGGGCGCCATCGTGATCATGAGAAATGAAACCAGACTGATGCAAAAAAGCAGAAGAATACTCACCAGAGAGCGGCGGATGAGGAAATTGAGCATGGGATCTGCGTCCGAGACTAAGCCGTCTTCATGCCGCCTGTCAAAAGAGCGTCTTGATGAATGGTCTTCTCGGGTTTACAAGAAACTATGGCACGCAAACGCAAATCCCCTCCGCGCGCGGGCTGGCTTCTTGGCTTGGTGGTTGCCGCCATCATTGCTTTCGCCGGAATCTCTCTTCTCGGCACGAATGAAAACCCCGCCCGGACCACCCCCCCGCTGGATATCAAGTCCTATCTGACAAACGCCAATGGCCTTCGAGGAAATGTTTACAAACTCAAAGGAACGGTCTCAGAGTCCCTCGCATGGTCTCCACAATCCGGACGGCTCATCGCGGTCGAAGCCGATGAGACCATGATCCCCATTTTGGTGACACCGGAATTTCAATCGCTGAATATCCAAAAGGAGCAGCACTTGGTTTTTATCCTGGAAGTCGATGAAAAAGGCATCCTCCGCACGCGAAAGGTGACAAAATCATGAAAGTCACCATTCCTCTCGGGATGGCTTTGCTGGCAGCCTGCCATGGCGCTATGGCGTTGGATAATTCCCTCGGCGACTCCAAAGCCGCGACCGGGGGTGCGCGTCCGCCGCAAATGAATGAAGGGTTCCTCGGACGCGATCTTCCGGCCTTCGACCCGGGCAGCGAGGTCATGAGCTACGATGGAAAGCTCTGGAACATCAATAACAACCGGCTCTTCAGGGCCAGATTTGAAAAATATCTCAACGCTCCCGCGGCCACGGACAAGGCCGATGTGGCTTATCGCGAAACGATCGATAAAATCTTGGATTTGCTCGCGCCGGGCCATGCGAACAAGCAAAATATCGATTCCGCTTTTACGCTCCTGAAGAAGGCGTCCGAATACAAGGACGACGCCAATCTCTGCCGCACCATGTCGGATGCGATCTATGCCGCGCAGACCAGTCAGGCGACCATCGAGAAGCTCAAACGCGAAAACACGGCTCTCGAGAAACAACGCTCATCCGCCGAGTGGAACCGGGAGATGGCCGCGAAAAACTCCTCACTCAGCCTCAACCCGAGCGCAAAGGATAACGATGTCGCCAAGGAGAATCAAAAAATCGAGCGCGACGCCCGCCTTGCCACGGCCACAAGGCAACTTTCCGATGTGGCTCAAACCATCGAGAACAACAAGCTCCGGATCGCCGCGATGGAGATCAGCACGAAGGGACACCTCCAGGCCCTCATCATGCAGTATTTCGGAACGCGCCGCTTTGAGCATGTCATCATTGCGAACCGGTTTTACAGGGCGATCTACACGGACGGGGACAACTCGATTGCCATCTACAAAAAAATGGTCGACACCCTTCCGACCAACAAGGATGCGGGCCAGGCAAAAATCACGGGAGAATTGAATCCCCAAATTTCCGCCAGCGAGGGAGTCATGGACCAGGACGCCGCTGTGGGAGCCGGCACCGGGGGGAATGGGACGAATGTGAATATCTACAACGGCACTCCGCGAACCAGAACGGGCAGTTCGTTTTCGGCAAAAGGTGCCAAACTCGGAATCGAAAATTTTGGCGTGGAGAGTCTCACCGGTGGCGCAGCCAGCGCCGCTCAAACCATCAGCAAACTCGTCAGCTCGCTCAGCCAGATCGACAGCCTAGCCAACGAGGCCATGCGGGACGTCAACGAGGGGATCGAAGCCTACAAGTTTCTCTTGGAGCAGGGCGAATTGCAGAGTGCCACCGAGCGGTTGGCTGAGACATTTGCGCTCGGCGAATACATGCCCAGCGTGCGTCTGCTGCCGCGCGAAGCCAAGAGGCGTGCGCTCGACTACTCGCAGAAGACCAACGAACTCCTCGCAGCACTCGAAGTCAACGACCTCACTCGGGCCGAAAAATTGGTCAAAGAAATCGAGGGCGTCGCGAAGGATTTCGATACCAGCAAACCGCTCGCCAAAATCGAAACCGCCAAAACCATCAGTGCGATGCACCTGGCCAAAGCCCGGAATGCCGCTGTGGCCGGTGACAAGGCCTCCATGGAGGCCGAGTTGCGCTCCGCTGCGGAAATCTGGCCCAGAAATCCCGCCTTGGCCGAAGTCGGCAACACGATCTTCACCCAATCGGATGTTCAGCAGCAGGCGATGAATGATTTCGACCGCCTCCTGAGCCAGAAAAACTACCGTCAGATCGACAATGACAAACTCCGGTTCATTGCCGCCGCAGCCATGTATCCGGAAAAACAGCAACAACTGACCGACGTCCTGCAGCGCATGGCAACCGTGGAAGGAGCCATGATCAAAGCCAAGGAAATCGCTGGGCGGGGCGATGCAGCTGGCGCGTGGGAAAGCGTCCAGACAGCCCAAAGGGAATTTCCGGACGATTCCGAACTCAATCAACTGCTCGCCACCCTTACAACGCAAGCGGCGGATTTTGTTCAGACATTGTCCAAGGCCGAGGAACTAGAGAAAATGAACCAGCCTGGCCCCTCCCTGGCTTGGTATTTGCAGGCCCGAAAAAAATATCCGGCCAGCACCCTCGCCCGCGACGGAATCGACCGCCTGAGCGCGAAGGTCCTGCCGGACGCCAAATAGAAAACGCTCCCGATGAAACAAAAAATCCTGCTCGTCGATGGACACAGCATGATTTTCGACTGGGAGGACCTGGCGAGACTGCACGGAAGGAACACGGCAGCGGCACGGGAGGAACTCGTGCGGCGGCTTACAGGGCTCCAAGACAACAGCGAGTGGACGGTGGCCGTCGTTTTCGATGGCACAGGAGTGAAGGCATCCGATGAGACGAAACCTCATGGCATTGCAGTTTTTTATTCAAGATTCGGCCAGACCGCAGACTCGATCATCGAGCGGCTTGCCGCGAAATACGCCCCGGCCCACGAGGTCACGGTGGCCACAAACGACCGCATGGAGCGCACGACCGCTGAGGCATTCGGCTCGCTCACCATCTCCGGCATGCAACTGCGCGCCGAAATCGAATCCGCTCAAAACTCGGTCAGGGAGACGATCCGCCGCCTGCGGCGCTGATTCCGTAAAAAGAGTTTTTTTGCTTTTTACAAAGGCCCGTCTAACCTCCCGCACCTATGCTCAAAACCGGAATCGTCGGGCTCCCGAATGTCGGGAAATCCACTCTCTTCAATGCTGTCACCCGCACGCGCAAGGCCCAGGCCGCCAACTTTCCCTTCTGCACGATCGAACCGAATGTGGGCATCGTGAACGTCCCCGACGAGCGCCTGCAAAAGCTGGCCGACCTTTCGAAGTCCGAAAAAATCCTGCCAGCCGCAATCGAGTTTGTCGATATTGCGGGCCTTGTGGCCGGTGCCAGCGAGGGCGAGGGGTTGGGGAACCAGTTCCTGAGCCACATCCGCGAGGTGGACGCCATCATTCAAGTCGTGCGCTGCTTCGAGAGCTCAGACATCCACCACGTCTCAGGCGGCGTCGATCCGGTGCGCGATATCGAGGTCATCAATACGGAACTCATCCTCGCGGATCTCGGTGCAGTCAAGAAACGAGCCGAGAGGAACCAAAAGGGCGCCCGCAGCGGGGACAAGGCGGCGAAAGCCGAGCTCGCCCTTGCGGAGAAACTCATACCCCACCTCGACTCGGGAAAACCCGCTCTCACGGCTGATCTGGGCACCGATGAAAAAGAACTCCTGCGAGGTTTTTTCCTTCTCACCTCAAAACCGACTCTCTTCGCCTGCAATGTCGGGGAGAACGATCTCGCGGATCTTGATGGCGACTCACCAGCCGCCAAGCATGTAAGGGCCGTGCGCGAATACGCCGCCAAGCATCTGGGCTGCGAGGCGGTCGTCATCAGCGCCCAGATCGAAAGTGAACTCGCCGAACTTCCCGCCGGGGAAGCTGCCGAGTTTCTTTCAGGACTGGGAGTCAAGGACAGCGGAGTCAGCCAACTCATCCGGGCGGCATACCACCTGCTCGGCCTTCGCACCTACCTCACAACCGGTCCGAAGGAAACACGTGCCTGGACGATCCATGCAGGCGACAAAGCCCCGGCAGCGGCGGGCGTCATTCACAGCGATTTCGAACGCGGCTTCATCGCGGCGCAGATTGTTTCCTTCGACGATCTCATCGCCCTCGGGTCCGAGGCCAAGGCGCGCGAAGCCGGCAAACTCCGCCTGGAGGGCAAGGAATATGTCGTGCAAGACGGGGATGTCGTGGAATTCCGCTTCAACGTGTAGTGAAATCTGAATCGGTGCCAGAAGACGTCGACGACTAAGCGGCGATCTTGTCAGGACGCTCGACTGGTCTAAAGCGGAAGCGCTCGTCGTATTTTCCGCCGTTGTGCTTGCGGCAGCATTTGATGCAAGCCGCCTTGCGCCGGAGGATCCTGACGCGGGCCAGAATCGTCGAGCAACCGGGGCAAGCATAGTGAAATTTGCGCGCGACTCGGCGCCGCTTGAAGGGCAATTCGTGGCAGCGCGCCTCGTTGGGAATCCCCAGATCAGCGCAGGCCTGGCGCCACTCATCCCCGTGGGCCTCGATCCGATGGCGACCGGCCCTGTGTTTTGCCAGGAGGTGGGCCAATTCGTGCCGAAGAGTGCGCTGAACCTCGACGGAGGAGACCTCCAACAGCTTGGGATTGAGAACAACCATGCGGTCGCTCCAGACCGCGAGTCCCGCGGTGGTGCGGAGCCCCGGGTTCCAAAAGACACGAACCTGCAGAGCACGGCATCCCACGGCCTTGAGCAACTGATTGGCGAAATCCTCGAGCAGAGGATCGTGGCGGAGGCGGCTTTTGCGACGAGGCTCAGGCAAATCATCCGGCGAGGTGCGAACCCGCTTCATCACCGAGCGTCCGAAATCCATGACCAGTTGCTTGTATTTCATGCGGCCAGGGCGGGTTGGAGTTTCACGACACGCCCCACGGCGGCGGTGGCCAGATCAATGTCCCTCTCGTCGGTGCTGTGGCCCAGAGAAAAACGCACGGTGGCCAAAGCCGTGCCGGGATCGACCCCCATGGCGATCAAGACATGGGAGGGCTGAATCGATCCGACCATGCAGGCTGAACCGCTCGAAACGCAGATCCCCTCCAAGTCGAGCCCCATGAGTAACGCCTCACCGTCGGCTCCGGGGAAACTGACATTCAGGGTGTTGGGCAAGGAGCGGGTCACATCACCATTGCGAATCGCATGCGGACAGGCGGCGTGGATACCCTCCCAGAGCCTTTCTCGCAGGGGGGCGAGGCGTGCGGTCTCTGAGGCGGCACGGCGGGTGGCCGCCTCGGCGGCGGCAGCCATTCCCGCGAGAGCCGCCACATTTTCCGTGCCCGGTCTGCGGGAGTTCTCGTGCGATCCCCCGTAGGCAGTGCGTGATAACGCGATGCCGCCACGAAGATAGAGGAGACCCGCTCCTTTGGGTCCGTAAAATTTGTGGGCCGCAATGGAAATCGCAGAAAGGCCGGGCAGCTCAGCCGAAACTGCGATTTTTCCAAATGTCTGAACCGCGTCGGTATGAAAAAACACACCCTGTCCGGCACAGACAGCCGCAATTTCTGCGAGCGGTTGCAGAACGCCAGTCTCGTTGTTCGCATGCATGATGGAGACGACTGTGGTGTCCTTGCGAATCAATCGAGCCAGTAGGGAGGGATCAACAATTCCGGAAGAGTCAACCGGAAGGCGAGTGATCTCGAGGCCCTCGAAATGCTGCAGGTGATCAGCGGCGTGCAGCACCGCATGATGCTCCACCGCCGAAACAATGAGGTGCCTGCCGCGCATCACGTGGGCTCGTGCCAGGCCGATCAAACCGAGATTGCAAGACTCCGTGCCGCCACTCGTGAAAATGATCTCATGCGCCTTCGCTCCCAAGAGCGAGGCCATGCGATCACGCGCGTCGTCCACCGCCGCGCGTGCCCGGCGGCCGACCGAGTGAATGGAAGAGGGGTTCCCATAATCCCCTTCCAAAAACGGCAGCATGGCCTCCCGTGCCTCGGGGGCGAGTGGCGTTGTGGCGTTGTGATCTAGATAAACCATTCGATTTCGTGGGATGCGGTGCGTTTCGACTTGTTCAAGATACGCAATTGTTTCTCTTCGTAAACCACCAGCGAATCCGGAGGAACACTGTGCATGAGGAAAACATTGGCGCCGATGGTGCTACGTTCGCCAATCAACGTCTCGCCACCAAGAATTGTGGAATTTGGATAGATGGTGACACGGTCGCCGACATCGGGGTGGCGTTTCCCTCCTTTGACGATTTGACCCGATTCATCCTTCGCGAAGCTGCGGGCTCCAAGCGTGACACCGTGATAGAGTTTCACACGCTGGCCAATACGGCATGTCTCACCGATGACCACGCCCGTGCCGTGGTCAATGAAGAAAGACTCGCCGATCTCTGCACCGGGATGAATGTCGATACCCGTGCGCGAGTGGGCCCACTCGGTCATCATACGAGGCAGCAAAGGCACCCCCGCCCGATACAGCACATGGGCGCAACGCTGGATGGCAATGGCCTCCAGGAATGGGTAGGAGAGGATGATCTCCTCGCCACTCACGGCTGCGGGGTCCCCCTCATAGGCGGCCAATATATCTGTTCGCAGCAACTCGCGAACAGCAGGCAGCCCCCCGAGAAACCGCATCAGGACTTGATGAACGATCGATGCCTCACAATCGGGATTCGAGACAGAGAGACTTTTGCCGATCTGGTCCTTGAATTGACTCGCGAGTGCCTCGAGCCGTTGACTCGTGATTTCGGCAAGCTCGTTCTTGTGAATTGGCCTCTCGTCATGGAATCCCGGAAACAAAAACTGGAGCAACTGCTCGCAAAGACTGTCCAACGCCCGCTTCGAGGGGAGATTGTGCCGGTCGGTGTTATTCAATCCTCCGACTTTTTCGTAAGAAGAAAGGATTCCCTGCGCGATCTCGTCCAAACTGCATTGCATGGGCGCAGACTATGCTTCCAAGCCCAGTGATTGCGAGCTAATCCCGAATCCAGCAGGATCAAAGAGCGCACAGACACAGAGGATGATCTGTTTATGGTGCGATGCGTTTGAAATGATTTATGCGATCAAATAAAAAGCCAAAGCCTCTCCTGTAAATTGACTCGCTCGCGCTCACCCGGTGGGCTGCCTTCGGCAGTCTTTCTCCGCTGCGCTCCGATTCTCTCCACCCTGTCCTCCTGTCTAAAAATCCGTTTCGGGCTAATTTGGGGGACCGGAATCCCACACTTGGCCAAGGCTGGAAAAAAAACGCGCCGATGATGTCGGCGCGTTTGAAAGTGGAGCTGAGGAAAGAGAGGCGTCAGTTCGCGGCTGCGGGCACCACATTCACGCGGCGGCCGTTGCGGTCGAATTTCACGTGACCATCAACGAGCGCCCAGATCGTGTAGTCCCGGCCGAGACCGACATTGCTGCCCGGTTCAAATTTCGTTCCACGCTGGCGGAGAATGATGTTTCCTGCAACGACGGATTCACCGCCGAATTTTTTAACGCCGAGTCGTTTGCTGATGCTATCGCGTCCGTTCTTGACGCTGCCTTGTCCTTTTTTATGGGCCATAAAAAGTTACTTGGTTGAAATGGATTCGATTTTGAGGGTTGTGAGACGGCGGCGATGGCCAACCGTGCGGTGGTAGCCTTTCCGGCGGCGGAATTTGAAAGCAATGACCTTGTCGTCTTTGAACTGGTCTAGGACGGTGGCTTTCACTTTCGCTCCGTCAACAAATGGAGCTCCCAGCTGGATGTTTCCGCTGTCTGCCACGAGCAGGACTTCGGAGATTTCAACTGCCGCGCCGGGCTCGACATCGAGTTTCTCGACATCAATCTCACTGCCGGATTCAACGCGGTATTGTTTCCCGCCTGTTTGGATGACTGCGTATGCCATATTAAATTTCCTGGTAAAGAAGAGTTGAAGAAAATGAAGGGACAAAATTTTTTTGCAAGCATAAAAACACCGAAAGGCGAAAAAAATCCGGATATGACTCGAAAGAAAACACGCATCTTGGTTCTTGGCTCCAAGGGACGCTTGGCCGGTTCGCTGGTTCATTGCTGGTCCGGATCGCATGAGATGACGGCTCTTGCCCGTCCGGCGATCGATGTGGCCGACTGGCGATCCCTTCCCCGGCAGTTGGATCGCATGGAATGCGATATTCTCATGAATGGAACCGGACTGACCAATGTGGACCTCTGCGAATCCGCGCGGGAGGAGGCGAGGGATGTCAACGCCATCGCCCCGGGAATCCTCGCCGAATGGGCATCCGGGAGGGGTGCGAGACTTGTCCACTTCAGCACAGACTATGTGTTCGATGGCGACAAGAGCACGGCGTATGACGAGGAGGATGTCCCGTCTCCTCTCGGCTGGTATGGAGCCACCAAACTGGAAGGGGAGCGGCGCGTGCTGGCGTGTGATTCGCGGCACGTTGTCGCAAGGGTTTCCTGGGTCTTTGGGGAAGCCAAGGCGTCTTTTGTCGACGCACTGATCGAGCGGGCGCTTCGCCAGGAATCGGTGGAGGCAATCAGCGACAAATTTTCATGTCCCACCTCGGCAGGGGACTGTGCGGAGTGGTTGGAATTCTTTTTTGCTCCCTCAAGCCCGGGTGGTCTCTTCCACCTTTGCAACACGGGGGCCTGCTCATGGCGGGACTACGGCGAAAAGGCTCTGGAATTCGCGCTGGATGCGGGTTTGCCGCTCCGAACCACAGCCGTGCGAGCGATCCAACTCGCGGATATGAAACAATTCATTGCGCCGCGCCCAGTTTTTTCGATCCTTTCAACGCACAAACTTGCGGCTACCACCGGTATTAAGCCGCGTCATTGGCACGAAGCACTTCGTGATTACATCTTGAAAAAATATGCATCGATTCCATCTCCGGCCTGAACACTGGGACTCCGCCACACTCGATGAGGAGGAGTCCCATCATTGCCTCCATGTCCTCCGGCTCACAGAGGGCGACCGCATGACGATTTTCGATGGTGCTGGACGTGAAGCGCAAGCCGTTATCACGTCCACGGCTGGCTCGAAAGCGAAATTGAAAATCGGATCCTCATCGACGACCCCTCCCCCCCCTTGCGAGATCACGCTGGCTCAGGCCATTCCCAAGGGGAAAAATATGGATCTCATCGTGCAGAAGGCGGTGGAACTCGGCGCAGCCCGAATCATTCCTCTCCTTTCGGACCGGACCGTTGTTCAGATCGAAGCGGGCGAAATCCCTAGGAAACGCGACAAGTGGAACGCCATCGCCCTCGAGGCTTGCAAGCAATGTGGACAAAACCATCTCCCGGAAGTCGCCGCCCCAATAACCCTCAGGGCCTACGCTGAAAAAATGGATCAGAGCGACCTGCTGCTGATTGCCTCCCTGCAATCGGATGCCCGCCCTCTCAAGGCAGTGCTTGCCGAGCACGGGAGAATCCCCAAGCGTGTCACGGTTTTTGTCGGCCCCGAGGGGGATTTCACACCAGCCGAAATCGCACTTGCCAAAAGCCATGGCTGCCAACCCGTGACGCTCGGGCCGATCATCCTCCGCACGGAGACGGCGGCGATTTATTGCCTGAGCGTTCTGGCCCATGAGCTCTTCAACTCCCGCCCGGCGTAGGGGGCAACTCCCCGAGGGCTGCCGGCAATGGCTCAGGTGTGGGCTCGACTTCGGGAATGTGCGGTGACGGGGTCGGGGAGGGTAGCGAAGTCCGAACGGGAGAAGGTTTTTTTTCAGCAGTCTCAGGCGGGCGAAAAGACGGCTGAAAAGTAATCCACGCCGCGAGAAGTAAGATCGGCCAGATCACAGCGAGGAGAGCGAGACTGAGGGCCAAGGAGGCTCTCCGGGACACTGCAGCCATTTGCCGCTGCGCGAGCTCGCGCTCCTTTTCCGCAATCAACTCCACACAGGCCAGCCTTTGCGGGGACCTTTCGCGGAACGTCGGGGCGATCGTCTTGAGCCTCTCCAACGAGTAGTTGGCCAAGCCGACTCGCGCGTTATCCACAAGTTCAAACTCCGAATTATCCATCATGCAACTTACTCATCCAGATATCATGCCTCACGAGCAAAGTTCACAGAAAAAGAAAGAGGCTCTCCTTGGCAGGAGAGCCTCTGAATCATTTGATATCAATCTTGGCCGCTAGGCCACGTTTAGCTGAGGAGGCGGAGGATCGACTGGGTCGATTGGTTCGCCTGGGCGAGCAT
>JBAWVX010000043.1:0-21520 GCA_037147075.1 bacterium | reverse complement strand
AAACTGATGATTTTCGAATACATCGAAGGCTTTTACAACCGCACCCGCTTACACTTGGCGCTTGGCTATAAATCCCCACTCGACTTCGAATCCCCCCAGAGCCATAAACCCGAATAAAGAAAAAGCCCCTCTACGCTTTTTCGAGGAAAGATCAGTTGCCATCTGGCTGGCGAGCGCGTGGAGGGGCTTCATCGTTTGGCGCTAATTTTCGGGCATCAGCAGCGGGATCATCTTGTTGCCGTGGCGGCGGTAAATATGGAAGTCCGAATCCAAGGTGAAGACTTTCGCCCCGGCGTGCAGCTCGGCCAGCCGCACCAGGCAGGCATCGGCGAGCGACATGGGCCGGTCGCGATAGCGGCGCATCAGCGCCCGGAGATCTGGCATCTCATTTTCTAGTTGAAGGGCCACGCGGATGACCTTCCTCTCCAGCAGCGTGAAGATCGCGTCCGGATCCGCGCCTTCGCGTTTCAGGATGAATGCCGCCTCGGTCAGCACCGGCTCGCAGGTCAGCATCGGCGGCTCGGCCCTGTCCCACTGCTCATGCACCCACGCGGTGTGCTGCGTATCGGCCGCGAGGAAGGCCACCAACGGGCCAGTGTCCAAGAGCAGCGCGCTCATTCACCGAACCCCTCCAAGTATTTCGGGTTTGTCGCGATGTCTTTTGGCAGTCCCTTGAGGGACCCAGCCAAATCGCGGGCGAGGTCGTAGCATGAGGGCTTTTTCTTCTCCCGGCCGGAGGCCAGTTCCCGTTCCAGCGCGGTGCGCACCAGCGCAGATTTGTTCGTCCGGCGGAGGCGGCTTTCTTTTTCCAAGGCGGCCAGCAGGGTCTCTGGCAGTTTGAGGGAGATTGTTTGCATGGCTTAAAGTAATACGCGATGACGCGGCTGGCAATACCGAGTTTTTCTCAAGGTGCCTTTGCCTGACCGCCGATATCTGCCACATCTGCATCCGTGATTCGCCGCTGGCCGGTGACGCATTCGTGGATCAGGGACTTGCGTTAGGCGGTGAGGGTGGAGATTTGCGCAGAGATCGTTTGTTCAATCTTGCGTGTTTGTCCAAGTCGATGGTCTATCTCTATTACAATCTCCTTCTGTTCTTCAATAGGCGGTAAGGGAATGGGGAACAGGCCTACTTTTGTCGAGTTTGTGGAAGCAAGATTGGTTGTGCGTTTGCCGGTGGCTTCAAAGTAATCCCGACCATATTGGGATGCGGTAAGGTAGCTCAGGAACTCTGGCATCAGCAGCCTGCGGTTTGTGCGAATCGCAAACACATGATTCTGATGAAGGCAACCTGGAATCTCTCCTGCCCATGGATAACCCCGGCCAAGCTTGTCTAGATCGCCTCCTTCCGTCATGAGCACATCTCCAACTTTCAGTTCGTAACGGCTCGTGAGATACTCTGGCAACTCAATGGTGGTAATCTTTGCCAAGTCCAAGCGCCCATCTTGGACATTCGCCGCCCGCAAGTAAGGCCGTTCAGTAAGAGGTGGTTCGTATTCGTTTCCGAGAGTGATTCCCGTTTGAGTTTTGGACAATCGCTTCAACGCCACCAGCCTCCACCCTTGGGGAATATGACAGATCCAAGTATTGCCGGTAGGAACCCGTTGCCGACCCGAAACAATACCGTTTAGCACTGCAGGGGTAATAATGGATTTGCGCAGGGCGTCGAGGGTTTCGAGCTGCTGCTGCTTCGCAGCCACCGCCCGGTCAATCGCCGCACAACTCGCGTCCAGGTAGGCGGCGATGCGCTTTTGCTCGGGGAGGGGTGGGAGAGGGATATCGATTGCGTATGCGTCCCTACTCGCCAAGCCCGGGACTGGAGAATCCCTCATCTTCTGATCAATTGTTGAGATGGTTAGCGTGTAGTAGAGCCAACGAAGATCTTGTCAGCTACATGCGCGGTCAATGCCATATGCGGTGTCGATCACGAATGCTGGATCAGTCGAGTAAGAGACCTTGCCGCATGATCCTTTTCGACCAACGATCAACCCGGGTGCTTGCAGATTGGCAAAACTGTGTTTTCCGACAACTCCGTTCGATCCGTATACTGGAACATTTCCGTCCTCGCGGTCTTCAACAGCCAGGGAATCCCCATAGCGAAGCGAGGTCACGCGCTTCAACTTTTTGGTCTGCCAATTTTTGGGCAGATTGTTTAGGAGCCAATTCATTTCGAGTTTCCTGTTAGCCCCTTCAACATCCCCTCTGCCTCCTTCTCCAGTTCCCAGAAGCGCTTCAGCAGGTCATCCGCCTTCGGCGGCGGGGTGTAGCGGTAGAAGTATTTGTTCGGAAGAATCTCGTAGCCGAGTTGCGGGCGGTCGCGCCAGCGGATGATCGGTTTCTCGATCTCCCGCTCCAGGAAGGCGGGGATGTATTTTTGCGGATCGGCTCCCGTCTCGAAGGGAATGAATTCATCATCCTTGATGTAGTGGCGGTGGGTGTAGCTCACCTCCGTCTCCAGCGCGTCGAGCGTGGCGGCGCTGAGCTTAGGCATTTCTTTCCCGAAGCGTTTCCGCACCTCCGCCTTGTAGAGTTCGATGAAACTGTCCTCCGGGCCGATCATGAGATCGAAGGTGTGCTGGGTCTTCGACTGCGGCGCGGTGACGCGGATGTGCAGGGTCATTTCGCTCTCGAAGAACTCCTGCTTCGCTTTCACATTCGCCGCCTTGAACTGCACGGGGAACGGCTCGGTGATGGTGGCAGGCTGGTCCAGGTCATCGGTCTGCCAGAAGACCACCTCCACCTTGTGGAAGGCGAAGTCCGCCTTGGTGAAGAAGCGCACATCGGGATCGGTGAAGCCTTTTTCCCAGCCCTGCTGGTAGCGTTGCTCGATCCATTGGCGATGCCGCTCCACGATGCGATTGCGTTTGTTTCCGAAAGATTTCGGCTCCTTCTCGCACTGTTGGCGGGCATCGAGAATCATGATGCGGCCCTCCCGCTTCCGCGCGGCGCGGTCATTCCGCAGGAGCCAGATGTAGGTGTAGATGCCCGTGTTGTAGAACAGCTCGTTCGGGAGCATCACGATGGCATCGAGCCAGTCGTTCTCCAAAATCCAGCGGCGGATTTCGCTCTCGCCCTCGCCGCAGTCGCCATTGCTCAGGGGCGAGCCGTTGAAGATGATCGCCACCTTGCTGCCGCCCTCCTCAAGTGGCTTCATCTTCGCCAGAATGGTCTGGAGAAAAAGAAGCGAGCCGTCATCGATGGACGGCATGCCGGCCCGGTAGCGCGTGGGCTTCAATTTCTCCGCCTGATCCTGGTAGCCATCCTTCCCGCCCCACTTCACGCCGAAGGGCGGGTTGCTGAGCATGTAGTCGAAGTGGTTCGCCTTGGCCGTCTCCGGAAACTGGTCGCCCGGCTCCTTGCTCAGCGGGTCATGCGGAATGAGGGAGTTTCCCCAGTGAATGGTCGTTTGCGCCTCGCCTCGGATGAGCGCCTCGGATCGGGCGATGGCGTAGGTTTCCGCCAGCAATTCGGTGCCGTGGAGCGTGAGCAGGTTGTTCACGCGGCGGCGCTCGTCCTCATTCGCGGCTTTGTCGAGCAGGTGCTCCTTGGCGACATACAACATGCCGCCCGTGCCGCAGGCGGGGTCGTAGATCGAGGTGTGCCGCTCGGGAATCGGAATCTCGAGCAACTCAACCATCAAGCGAATGACTTCGCGCGGCGTGAAGTGGTCTCCCGCCGCTTCCGCATGGGCTTCCGAAAACCGGCGAAGCAATTCCTCGTAGATGTAGCCCATTTCGAGGCTGGAGATTTTTTCCGGCCCCAAATCCAGCAAGGAATATTGGTTCAGAATCGGAGCGAGGCGCGCGTTCTTCACCATCTTTCCGATCACGGCCCGGTAGTCGAAACTATCGAGGATGTTTTGCACATTCTCGGAGAAGCCGTTCAGGTAATCGCGGAAGTTTTGCTCCAGCAGCGTGCGGTCGTTTTCAAAAACCTTCCTCAATGTCCAAGTCGAGGAATTCGAGAAACCCGGAGCCTGCCGGGGATTGGATTCCAGCCCCTTCACCAGTTTGACCACTTCCGCGTCGGAGATGCCTTTACGGGAAAAGCGAATTTCTTTTGCCCTTTGCTCCCTCCACTCGATCAGCACGCACTCCAAACGGCGAATCGTGATGATCGGCAAAACGACGACCTGATACTCATGGGCCTTGAACTTGCCGCGCAGGCGCTCGGCGGATTTCCAAATTTCGTCCGCAAGATTGTTCAGGCGGGCTTTGTCGAGGTGAGAGGCAGATTTTGTCATCGTGCGAATGCGAGTCGGTCTATTAGCGGGCGTGTCCAAGCGCAGCCTGCTTTGCCCTCGAACGAAATGGAAAATCGTAAAATACGCGATCTGGGACTGAGTGAGGCTTTAAGAGATGCCATCTTTTGGTTCCGAGTAAGCCCGGAACGACGAATAGCTGCATGGCTCATTTTACTACATTCGCAGACCAGTTTTTCCTCTGCGTCCTGGCGACTCTGCGAGAGGTTTGGATTCATGGTCCCTTCTTGATCCGGAGTTCCTTCTTGGCAGGTGCGGGCCAAATCTCCCGGTAGTTGCCAACGCTGGGGGAGATGATGGCTATGACCTGTGGCGGCGGGGTATTGCTGTCGAAGAATTCGGTATTGTAGGCTCCATCGGGCCAGCGAGCGCGGAAGCACTGGGTGCGTTCTCCATTTGAGGGCCAACTGTAGTGGATGGCATAAGCCGAAAAATCCGGCGTGAGCGAGATGGTGATGGGCGCGGTGCCGAGGACATTGCCGTTCTAATCCACAATGGCTCCCGCCGGTGCAGTGTGGATGACGATTTCCACCGGCCTGGGCTCAGCGCGCTTGATGACGGGTTCAGGTTTTTCCGGTGCGGCGCAGCTGGCAAGGAGCAGGGCGAAAAGGATGGTGGCGGCGGGTGGTTTCATGGTTCATCTGGGCCTCGTGGAGCGCGAGGCGGAGCAGGTGTTGCTGCGCGGGCCATCACAAAAGGTAGCAGCATTTGGCTCTCGGGTTCTGGTGCGTTGTCCTCATCTGGTGCGAGAAATCGCAGCCGCTTCGGGGCGGATGAGGGGTTGGCAAAGAGCGAAATTTCCCATCCGGCGGGCGAAACCCTGGTGCGGCCGACACGAATGCCGGAAGGCCTCACCTCGATATCGATGGTGGCGGACTGCGCCGCATCGGAGTGGTAGGTCTGGAGGAGCTTCTTCAGCTTGGAATGGCGAAGAAAGCAAACGCCAACCCGCTCAATAGTGGCTTCGCAACCCGCCTCGATATCTCCGCAGGCGAGGGTGACGCAACCCGCCGATGCCTCGATGCGCAAAAGCGGGAAGTCACCGCTGCAAACGACCCGGAGCAGGCGAATAAAAGAAACTCGCGGCACGAGGAATCTCATGCTCAATCGAAGAGGATGCCGGTATTCATGTCGCTGGGTGGATACCAGACGATGCCGTGCTCGGTTTTCAGAATCTGGCGCATGCGGCCCCAAACATCGTGGCAGCGGCCCAGGCCCACGATCGGCGACTCCTTTTCGGCCCGGCGCTCGACTTGCCTCACGATGGGCTTGATGTGGGGCTCGTCCTCGATGGGATCATGGAGTGCGCCTTGAGAGTCATTCAGGCACTGTTCGGCCCGCGCTTTTTCGATGCGGCGAAGCAACTCGGGGTCGCGAATGGGTTTCCCATAGGCATTGGTTTCCATAACTCAAAACACAAACTCGCTCTGCCGTGCGAAGCGGCTTGGAAATTGACTCTGCGGACGAATGCAGCGCACGGCAGCCCGGATGGCGGATAGAATTTTGGTGATCATTTCGACCGGAGCCTAACAACCTCGGTCGGACATCCGCTGGGGGTTCAGAAAGATTTTTTTTCGCGGGCGGCGACTTCGCAGCTCAGACCAATAGCTCATAAGTTTTGGACTTTCTTCCTGATTGCTTCAAGTGCTGGGCACATGGTCCCGGGGACCGCATCGGACCACACCCGAGGGCGGGCGTGCTCGACAAAGAGCCCCGCCTTTTTCTCGATCAGAGCGCTTGGTTCAGATAACTGGATGGCCATGTCCAAGACCGCGATCATTATTCCCGCCCGCTGGGCCTCGAGCCGCTTGCCGGGGAAACCTCTTCTCGAACTGGCGAGCAAGCCGCTGGTGCAGCATGTGTGGGAACGCTGCGGAAAAGTGCGGGAGGCGGATGAGGTGATCATTGCGACGGATGACATGCGCATCGCCGAGGCGGCCTTTGCGTTCGGCGCGGAAGTGGCGCTCACTTCGGCCAAGCATCCGAGCGGAACCGACCGCATCGCGGAGGTGGCAAAAAAGCTGGTCGGCTTCGACATCATCATCAATGTGCAGGGAGACGAGCCATTCATTGAGCCCTCCTTGATCCGCCGCCTCATCGAAGTGCTCAAAAAAGAAAAGTCGCTGACGATGTCCACCGCAGCGTGTCCGCTGGCGGAGGGCGAACTGGAGAACCCGAATTGCGTGAAAGTCGTCACCGGCATCAACGGCGATGCCCTCTATTTCTCTCGCAGTCCGATTCCCTGCGACCGCGATGGCGATGCCAGCCCTGCGCGATTCCGGCATCTGGGCATCTATGGATACCGACGGAAATTTCTTTTGGATTTTGTGAAATGGAAGCAGACCCCTCTCGAAAAATCCGAAAAACTCGAGCAACTCCGCGCCTTGGAGCATGGAGCGAAAATCCGGGTCATCACCACCAAGACCGCCGGCCCCGGAGTCGATACGGCAGAGGATGCAAAGAAGGCCGCGACTCTCCTCACTGCTGGCAAGCGCAAATCCTGAGTCCCACTACCCTCCCCAGCGGGCTCCCTCGCTGAGACCCGGTGTCCAATTGCGGAGGTGGCCGTTCGAGTAATCCGTCTTGCCGATGGCCCCGATCATGCGTTTGCCGGTGGCGCGCTTCCATTTCTTGCTCATGCTCTCGCCCGTGTGGCAGCTCCAGCTTTTAATGAAAGCGTCGCGGGTAAAGATATCGCGGTGAATGCGGGAGAGATCGTTTTCGTGAAGCCAGCTCTTGGATCCGCTGTCGATTTCGTTGCTGTAATCAAACATCCAACACGCTCTGTTCGAGTGGCCGTAGTATTCGAAATCCGCGATCTTCACACGGTCCCTCGGCTGCCCGGCGTTTAAATAATCGATGACCTCATCCCCCTCGTCGAACCAGACGAGGTTCACACCATATTTGTCGCGCACCGATGTGATGTTGGAAATGAGATCCTGTTTCTCCTGTCGCGAAGCCCTTCGGAGATAGCTCGGCTTGTGAACGAGCCAGGTGATTTTTGCAGTCGGTCCGTTCTTGGACTGGATTTCCTGTATCCTCACTCTCGCCGCGCGAATGAAATTTCCCCACCAGCGGTCATGTGGTTCGGCCTTGAATTTCTCCCACTCGTGAAGGGACGGGCCACCACTCAAAAGGATATATTCGCGTTCCACCTCGGCCTTCGCCGCAAGAATCCCGATCATCAAAAACAGCGCAAATAAACGAACCATGCCGACAGGTTTGGCACGCGCGCGCATTGATCAAGATTATTCCTCAGGGAAAAACAGGCCGCCGGAAGTTTTGCTGATCCCGCTTGGGGTTTGCTGTATGGTTTTCGGCCATGGAAACAATCGCTCTTGCAGGGCTGGGAACCTCACTGCTCACCCTTCTGGCCGCTTTCTTTTTGTTACATCTTCGGTCGAAGGACAGCGCCCGCTTTCAGGAAACGCTGCGTGAACAGTTCGCGCAGCACCAAGCATCCGCCCGCCAGGAACTCACGCAGGCGCTCGATTTCGCCCTGCGCCAGAACTCCGAACCGATGCGGGAGGCCCTCGCCAACCTTTCGAACGCCACCAATTCGCTGCGAGAGTCCTTGGAGCGCTCGGTGACAAAATCCTTCGAGCTCCAAAACCAACAGCTCGAGGGCTTCCGCAATCAACTCGACAGACTCACGCAATCGAACAGCGAAAAACTCGAAACCCTCCGCACCTCGGTGGAAACCAAGCTGGGCAGCCTGCAGCAAGACAACAACGCGAAGCTGGAAGCCATGAGGGCCACGGTGGAGGAGAAACTCCAGACCACATTGGAGCGCCGTCTGGGCGAATCGTTCAAGCTCGTGAGCGACAACCTCGACAAGGTTCAAAATGCCATGCTGAACATGCAAAGCCTCGCCGAGGGCGTCGGAGACTTGAAGCGCGTCATGACAAATGTGACGCGCCGGGGCGCGTGGGGAGAGTTCCAACTCGCCACGATCTTGGAGCAATTTCTCAGCCCCCAGCAATACGACACCAATGTCGCCACCAAGGGCGGAGCGGAGCGCGTGGAATTTGCCGTTAAACTCCCGGGCCGCTCGGGCGATGGCTCCACCGTCTGGCTGCCCATCGACGCCAAGTTTCCCAAGGAAGATTACGAACGCCTCGTGGCCGCGATGGAAAATGGTGACTCTGCCGAAGCCGAAAATGCCGCCCGCCAACTCGAAGTTCGGATCAAATCAAACGCCAAGGACATCCGCGAAAAATATCTGAATCCCCCGGCGACGACCGATTTTGCCATCATGTTCCTCCCCACCGAGGGTCTCTACGCCGAGGTCCTCCGCCGCCGCGAACTCGCCGAAAGCATCCAACTCGAGCACCGCGTCGTCATCGCCGGACCGACCACACTCGTTGCCCTCCTCAACAGCCTGCAAATGGGCTTCCGAACCTTGGCCATCGAGCAACGCTCCAGCGAAGTCTGGCAGACGCTCAGCGCCGTGAAGACAGAATTCTCCAAATTCGGAGGCGTGCTGGAAAAGGTGAAAAGCAAGCTCCAGTCCGCCACCAACGAAATCGACCAAGTCGGCACACGCACCCGAGCCATGCAACGCCAACTCCGCCATGTCGAATCGGCACCCGAAGAAAGCGCCGCAGCTCTTTTCGCCAGTGAGTCCGACCTTCTCCCGGCTCCGCCTACGGAGCCGCCAGACAGCCAGTGAAACAGATTTTTCTCACTTTTCCCCTTGTCAAAAACCACCCGCCGCGCTTTTATTTTCAGCTCGTTTCGATCCTGAGTAGCTCAGTGGTAGAGCGGTCGGCTGTTAACCGATTGGTCGTAGGTTCGAGTCCTACCTCAGGAGCCAGATGCCCAGTATTGGCAAGCCTCCGCAATATGGACTTCATTAGTCTTCCTGCATGAACGGCGTGAATAAACAGAACCTCCCCCAGAAGGTTTGTGTGCACTGCGGACGACCTTTTACTTGGAGGAAAAAGTGGGCGCGCGATTGGGAGAGCGTCCGCTACTGCAGCGAGGCCTGCCGGGGCGGAAAAACTCCGCACGGGAAAGCACACCGATGATCAGCACGCCGCTGAGTCGCAGGTGGGCTTGAGGATTGCCAGCACGGCGATTCAGATCAAATTCCTCAGCTCCCCGCCAGAACAGAGCTTCGCTCCAACCAAGCCGCATAATCCGCCTCGGTGCTTTCGCCCGCAGCCAGTGCCAGCGTTTCCAAAACAGCCTCCTCCTCGGTGGCCTTAAAGGAAAATCCATTCGATTCGAGGAATAAAGCGGCTGCAATCAATCCTGTGCGCGTGTTTCCATCGAGGAATGGATGATTTTTAACAATTCCCAGCGCATAAGACGCAGCCAATTGGAAAAGCGATGGCTCGCCGTAGTTCAAAAGATGCCTCGGCTTGTTAAGCGCAGACTCGAGAAGCACTTCGTCGCGGATTCCTCGTATACCTCCAAAGCGGTCCAATGACTTCTCATGCATCGCAAGACAATCCTCGCGATCAATCCAAATTGGCTCGTTCATTTCGCAAGTTCCCGAAGCGTGTTGCGATAGCGCTTCATCAGGCTCTCCACGATCTCCATTTTTTCATCAAACCCCGGTCTTTCCGGCGTGACACGAAGCGAGCACTCGGGCGACTCGGTGAAGTAGAGGATCGTCCCCTCCTCTGCCTTGAGTTGTTGCAGAGCCTCTTTGGGAAGAACCACGCCAAGGGAATTGCCGACTTTACGAACTTTGGATTGAGCGATCATGAAATAACATTAGTTATTACATTGCCGCTCGTCAAATGGGCTTGTTCTTGATTTCTATAAAAATAGTCCTACCTGCACAGTGGAATCGCCCATATCTCCCCGGGCTTCGGAGTTTCCTTTGATGTCTCAGCGTGCCACCCAGCCCACATTCGATGGAAATCGCGCTCGTCGGTGGACAGTCAGGCCATAAGAGCCCAGTGAAGAAAAATTGAGGGGGCGACCGGATTTGTTACGTTGACGATCGATATGAAGCCCATCGAATCTTTAGAACGCGACCTCTCTGAGTTGGCCAAGGCAAAATTAGGAGCATCGCACTTTGAAGACTTTCGCTCCTGCGTGTGGCGTGAGATTCGCCATCGGCAGGCTGTGGAATCGCTTTCGAACCCGCTGTTCGCCAGAGCATGGGAGTGGTTAGAGATCAGCTTCGGCCGACTCTCATTGGCGGCGGCATGCGTAGCGGCATTCGTGGGTGTAACCTTTGGCTTATGGGCCGGTCCGGAAATGAAAGACTCCCGGATCGCGGCGCGTAATCTCGATCTCGGCGTTTTCTCCCGCTCCGCCTCGGGCTTGCCCAGCAATTGTTTGGCATCCAGAAAATGAGACCCCGCATCCTGACTCTTTTGCTCGCTCTAACAGGAATCGCGATCATTTCTGCAGCGAGTTCAGTTCTTACCCTGAGGATGGTGAACCGTGATTCTGCACACGCAGCTCAGGACTACCACGAGTGGGTTCATCAAATGCTCAAGATGACTCCCGAGCAGGAGCAGCGCAGCCTCACCTGTGAGCGCCGCTATGAGGAAACGAAGCGGCATCTGGACGAGGTCATCCGATTGGCCAACCGCGAACTGGCCGAAAGCATTCTCCAAGACAAATCCTACTCCCCCCGCGTGGAGAAGTCCGTGGCGGAAATTCACGACGCCATGGGACAACTCCAAAAAGCGACTTTGGAGCATATTTTCGAGTTGAGGGAATTCCTCGACGCGGCGCAATACGAACGCCTCATCGAGTTGACAGTCCAAGGCCTCTCCGAAAACACCCGTCAGGACTGATTCGGGATGTCGCCTGCCATCAACCAAGATCCGGACTGGCCGGATGTCGCCGCCTTGCAGGCAGGAGATAACAACGCTCTCGACCTGATCATGAAGCGGCACCATGCCGAGTTGACCGGATTTATTTGGCGCATGACGGGAAACCACCGCGATGCCGAGGAACTGACACAGGAAACCTTTGTGCGGGCATTTTTCCAGATTCACCAATACCGCCCGCGAGCGCCCTTTGCCGCTTGGTTGTATCGGATCGCCCGCAACTTGTGCCTGGATTATTTTCGAAGCCGCACGCACCGCCAAAACAGCCAAAACATCCCGCTGAACGAGGTTCAGGATCTGCCAGAGACCATTGGGAAATCGTCGGAGGCGGAATCGACGGAGCTTTTGAGAACCGCGATTGCCGAGTTGCCAATCCCGCTGCGTGAGCCGCTGGTTTTAACGGCATTGGAGGGGATGTCGCATGAGGAGGCCGGGCGTCGTTTGGGAATTTCCCCGAAGGCCGTTGAAGCGAAATGCTACCGCGCCCGCGAGCGCCTCCGAAAATTTCTGAAAAAAAATCATAAGCCCTGAGGGATTTTTCGATCCGGTCTCGTTGACCTTGGCGTGAGGCCATTTTTATCGACTTCCAGACTGCCATGCGCGATCGCCATTTGCTGCCTTGCACTGACGACGGCACCATTGGTTGCGGGACAACCCCGATGCCTGACTGCCGCGTCGGCTGTGGCTTCTGCGCTCAAAGGCAACAAGGAAGTCGCTGCGGCAAGGTTTCTCGTGCGGGAGGCGGAGACCAAGGCACGCGGTGCGGGCATCCTCTCGAATCCGGAATTAGAAACCGAGGTTGCAGGTGGTCAAAGTTTCGAAGGGCGCGTCATTGCGGGAATCAACCAAAAGTTCCCCCTCACCGCTCGGCTTCGCTTGGAGAGACAGGTCTCGGAGTTGGAAGTGCAAATGGCGAAACTCGAGGTGCGGGAAAAGGAATGGCAACTGGGGGTGGCTGTTCGAAAGGCCTTTTATGAGGTCGCTGCAGCTCGAGAGGCCATTGCGATTTCGAATCGCCAAGCCGACTTTGCAGAGGCCTTCACCAAGTCCGTTGCTGAGGGTGTGGACACCGGCTTCCGTTCCAAACTGGAATTGCAGGAGGCCATGCTCGCCGCCTCGAACCTGCGAGCCCAAGCGGAGTCCCTGCGCGGACTCGAAATGGAGTCGTCCGCACGATTGAACGAGTGGCTGGGCCTTCCAGCAGACACCCAGTTGATCCTCGACAAAAATCTCGCACTGCCCAAATCGGCTCCAGTGCCCAAGCCTCTAAAAATGCGGGCGGACTTGGAACTCGCCGAAATGGCGGTTCGAACAGGCAATACACAGCTCTTACTCTCAAAAGCCACGCGCTGGGAAGATGTGGGCGTTGGCCTCTTTGTCGAAGGGGAACGATTTCGAGACAACCCGATGGGAATCGAACCCGAAGCCCTCGCCGGAGTGAGACTTACAATTCCCCTCCCCCTCTGGCAAAACGGAGCTGCACAAGTTGCCGAGAAAGAAGCTGTCCGCAACCGCGTGAGTGCCAAATTGGATTCCCTCCGTTTCGCCGCACAGAACCAGGTTCTCACCGCCTATCGGACCATGTCTCTCCGCTTCCAGTCGGCCTTGCGGTTTAGCCAAAATGTCCTCCCCACGGCGAACGAACACATGCGCGACTGTGAGGCGGCCAATGCCCGAGGCGAGGTCGATCTGCAGACCGTCTTCCGTGCGAGGGACCGCCTCGCCGAAGTCGAGCTCTCCGACCTCGAAGCCCGCAAATCGTATTTCCTCGCCCACTGCGACTGGCTGGGCGCCCTTGGCGAATCCAACACCAATCGATGAAAACGATTCTCGTCCTTTTTCTCCTCGCCACTTCGATCCTCCAAGCCGCTGCCAAAACCGGCCGCACTGATACGGTCATCCTCGATGAAAACGGGGTCAAAAACCTGCGTATCGAGACTTTGGTTGTGGAGGAAACGACCTTCGAGGAGAGCCTTTTCGCACTGGGAAAAATCGAGGTTTACCCCGGCAGGCGTGCCGCGATCAGCAGCCGCGTGGAAGGTCGCGCACTCGAGGTTCCTATCAAAAAAGACCACCCGATCGAAAAAGGACAGACGGCCCTGATCATAGAGAGTCGGCAACCGGGAAATCCTCCACCCACCATTGTTCTTCCCTCTCCGATCTCGGGCTTGGTCAGCGAAACACACATCGCACCGGGAGAGCCGATCAATCCCGATAAGGTCTTGGCGGAAATCTTGGACCTTTCGGAGGTCTACGCCATCGCGCGGGTGCCCCAGCATTTGGCAGGACGCTTGAAACCAGGCCAACGCGCGCACATCTCCGTCGCAGCGGTTCCAGGCAGAGTGTTCGAGGCGGAACTGGAACATCTCGGAGCAACCGCCGATGCCGCGAGTGACACCGTTGAAGCCGCCTTTCATGTGAACAATCCGGACTTTGCACTCCGCCCCGGAATGCGCGCCGAGTTTTCGATTGTGGTTGGTAAAAAGGAGGGCGTTTTTTCCATTCCACGCACCGCACTGCAAGGAGATGCGGCGAACCGCTTCGTCTATGTGAAGGACTTTGAAATTCCGAATGCCTTTGTCAAAACCCCGGTCGTTGTCGGAAGCCTCAATGTCAACAGTGCCGAGATTGTATCAGGGCTCTTACCTGCCGATGAGGTCGTGACACGCGGTGGATACTCGCTGGCCTTCGCCGGAGGCGGGACCATTTCGCTCAAAGAAGCGCTCGACGCCGCACATGGGCACGAACACGCGGAGGACGGATCGGAGCTGCCCCAGCAAGGGAAGTCGGCACCATCCGAGACAGTCGAAAAAAAGGCACCGAGCCCATTTTGGATGATCGTCAGCGGAGTGTTGTTTGTTCTGCTCATCGCCGTCGCCTTCCGAGGAAAAGCCCGCCATGCTGAATAAACTCATCGAATGGTCGCTGGCGCATCGCGGAGGTGTGATCGGAGCCTCCGTGTTGATTCTGGTTCTGGGAATTCTCACAGCCCTCCGCCTGCCTGTGGAGGTGCTGCCAGACCTCACCAAGCCCACCGTGGCCATCCTCACCGAGGCTCCGGGATTGGCTCCTGAGGAGGTCGAGACCTGCGTCACGCAGCCCATCGAGACCTCGCTCATGGGAGTCCCCGGACTAACCCGTCTGCGTTCGAACTCCGATGTCTCGCTCTCGCTTGTCTATGCCGAGTTTGACTGGAAATCCGATCTACAAAAATGCCGCATGCTTGTGCAAGAGCGCCTGCAATCGGCACGGGAGCAGCTGCCCGAGGGCATTCAGCCCTTCATGACCCCCGCCGCATCCCTCATGGGCGAAATCCTGCTCGTCGGGGTGAGATCGACCATTCCCAAAGGCGAACCAGGATACTTGAGTCCCAGCGAGGTGCGCTCAATCGCCGATTGGGTCATCAAGCGCCGCCTCCAAAACATCTCGGGCGTCGCAGAGGTTCTCAACATGGGCGGTGGCATTCGCCAGTTGGAGATTCAACCCGATCCCTACCGCATGCAGGCCTACGGCGTCACCCTCGAGGAGCTTGAAGCCGCAGCAGCCAACGCCGCCAACAACAGCACCGGGGGATTTCTCAATACCGGAGCGACTGAGATCATGATTCGCAATCTGGCAATGACCACCGATCTGAATGCCATCGGCCAGACTGTCATCAAACGCCTCGAAGACCGCCCCGTGTGCATCAGCGATGTGGCGCAGATGGTCTGGGGCATCGAGCCCATGCGCGGGGATGCGACGATCAGCCAAGCGCCGGAAAAAACCCCGACCTACGGCGTGATCATGTCCCTCACAAAAGCCCAAGGATACGACACGCGCCAGCTCACAGCGAAGGTGAAGGCCGCTTTAGCCAAACTCCAACCCAGCCTCCCGAAAGGCGTGGATACGCTCGTTCTGTTTCAACAAAAGGATTTCATCGACCATGCGATTGGGAATCTCAAGAAGGCCATCGTCGAGGCGGCTCTCATGGTCACCCTCGTGCTGGTTTTGTTTCTGCTCAATTTTCGGACAACCTGCATCACCCTCACAGCCATTCCCATGAGCTTTGGAATCACCATGCTGGCATTCCAGTGGTTCGGGATTTCCGTGAATTCCATGACGCTCGGCGGATTGGCTGTGGCCATGGGAATGGTTGTGGATGACGCCATCGTGGATGTGGAAAATGTTTTCCGCCGACTCCGGGAGAATGCCGCTCGCCCCGATCCGGAGCCTCGAATCCAAGTGATCGCCCGTGCGTCTGGTGAGGTCAGGAGTTCCATCTTCTACGCCACCATCCTGATTGTTCTGGTCTTTGTTCCTTTGCTTGGGCTCTCAGGCGTTGAGGGAAAATTATTCACGCCGATTGCCGTTGCCACGATCCTCAGCATGCTGGCTTCGTTTCTTGTATCTCTCACCTTGATTCCAGTTCTGTGCTCATTCCTCTTGAAGCCGAAGGCCGCACAGGAGCACGGAGATACCTGGATCGTGCGAGCTATGAAGCGGACCTTGCAGGCCACCGCACTGAGGATTGCGTTTGAACATCCCTGGCCTGTCTTGGCCACGCTGGGATTGGCTGTCTTGGCAGCCTTCTCGCTCTACCCCAAAATGGGAAAGGACTTTTTGCCCGCTTTCAAAGAAGAGACCGCTCTTATTGCTGTAACATCGGCCCCTGGCACCTCGCTCGATGAAATGAACCGCATTTCAGATGTCGTCGAAACCCAAATCCTCTCCGTGCCCGAGGTTCAAAAAGTCGGTCGCCGTCTCGGCCGTGCGGAACGCGGCGACCATGTGGTGCCGGTCTCCACAGCCGAGTTCGATGTGGACTTCCGCAGGCCGGGTCAGGGCGACAAGACCCGCTCTCGTCACGAAATTCTCGACGACATCCGCGCTCGGATAAAGTCGGTTCCCGGCGTTTTTGCCGCCGTCGGAGGCCCGCTGGCCGATCGCATCGGGCACATGATGAGCGGCGTCTCCGCACCGGTGGCGATCAAGGTCTTTGGCCCTGATCTGGACACCCTGCGCGACATTGGCACCCAGATTCAGACTCTCGCCAAAAAGATTCCCGGCTTCGAAGATGCCAAGCTCGACCAGCAATCAGTCATCCCCCAGCTCCGCATCGAACCCGACCGCGAACGCTGCGCGGGCTACGGGATAGCCCCCGGCGAACTCAACACGAGATTGAGCACACTCCTCGGCGGCAAGAAAATTGCGGAACTCCGCGAAGAGCAGCGCAGCATCAATCTGGTGCTGCGCCTGCCCATGGAGTGGAGAGATTCACCTGAACGCATCGCTGGACTTCCCATCCAATCCGATGGCGGCCGCACCCTGCCGCTCAGTGCTGTGGCCGAGGTGCGCGAGGCCAAGGGTCCTAATGTGATTTTCCGCGAAAATGGACAGCGCCGCTTCACCATCGCCATCAAACCCAGCGTTCGGGATGTCGGCGCGCTGGTGAATCAACTCCAAAGCGAAGTCTCCGCCAAAGTGAAGCTCCCCGAAGGCTACTTCGTGACCTATGAAGGTGAATTCCAAGCCCAGCGCGAAGCCACATGGCGCATAGCCATCCTGAGCCTTGGCGTGTTCCTTGTGGTCGTCTTCCTCCTCTACGGATATTTCCAAAGCCTCTCACTGGCACTCCAAGTCTTGCTCAACATCCCGCTCGCCCTTCTCGGAGGTTTGGTCTTTACCTGGCTCCTTATCGACAACATCAGCATCGCGACTCTCGTGGGATTTATCGCCGTGGGAGGCATCGCAACCCGGAACGGCATTATGATGCTCTCGCACTACCTGCATCTCATGCGCCACGAGGGAGAAGGCTTCACACGGCGCATGGTCGAGCGAGGCACCTCGGAACGCATGGTCCCGGTCCTGATGACCGCCCTCTCCGCTGGCATTGCGCTCATTCCCTTCGTGCTTGCAGCCAATGAGCCGGGCAAGGAAATCCTGCATCCGGTCGCCGTCGTCATTGTTGGAGGTTTGATCTCATCGACCCTCTTGGACTTTCTGATCACGCCCTTGATCTTTTTCAAATTCGCCAAATCAGCTGCCTTGCGCGCCATCTCACGCCAAGCCGCCGCCTCACAATAAACCCAACCCAATACCAAAACATGAAAACCACACACATCCTGCCACTCGCCCTCGCCATCCTCGCCCCGCTCGCACTCCAGGCCGGGCTCAACCACAGTCATGAGAAGAAAGAAGCCGGCCCGAACGGCGGACGACTCCTAACATCCATCAACCCCCATGCGGAGTTCCTCGTCACTGGAGACCGCAAGGTTCAAATCACCTTCGTGGATGACAGCAACAAACCCATCGCTCCTGCCGAGCAAGTCGTCACAGTCACCACCGGAGAACGCTCGGCACCAGTGAAGATGACCTTCGCCAAAACGGACACCGCTCTTCTTTCCAAGCAGACAATCCCCGAAGGCAACAACTTCCCGGTCGTCGTCCAAATCAAACCCTTCCCAGACACCAAAGCGACGGTTGAAAAGTTCACCCTCACCCTCTCCAAGTGCCCGGATTGCAAACTTCCCGAATACGCGTGCATTTGTTCGCACACACACTGAGCTTAATCCCCAATCCAGCAGAATTTTTTGGGTATCGCGAATAAGAAATTTAATACTCCTGTTTGCTACGCGACAATCTGTCCATATTGCCGTGCAAAAAATTTCTCCGAGGCCTTGCGCGCAAGGCTTGGCATTTCTTTGCGCCTGCCATCAAACCTTCCACACTCAGGTCGCAATCCAATGATTCCCAATGAAGCGAGTGGTAAAAAACTTCCATATCCTGTCGCTCTTTCTCTGTTGCCAAAAGGAGCGTTGGAACATGCTCCAATGGCATAAGCACGGTGATTCCCGAGTCCAGCTTCACTTTGAGCTGAGAGGGAGTGATCTCGGCATCAAGAATTTTTGGCGGCGGATTCATGTTTAGGATTTGATCCGCAATAACTCTTGGGCATCGATCAAATCTTTGCTGCGGCCTGAGGCTTTTTTATTGCGAATCAATGGCTCCAATCCAATGAACCGCATTTTTTGGCCCAAATAGTCGTATTCTACTGCCGTTTCGCGGCACTCATCAAAGGTCACGCCATCGATGCCAGTAAGGACTTGTATTTTTCTCGGTTCCCGCCCGATTTCAATGATGAACCAAGGTTTTAGGAAATCCTGTTTTTCAATGCCGATCTCGCCAAAACCGAATTCTTGGAAGACTTCCATCAGTCGCTGGGCGTTCCTTTCGCTGACCGCAACAAAGAAATCAATATCCCCCGTGTATCTCGGAAATCCGTGAAAGCCGACCGCGTAGCCTCCAACGACGAGATACTCAACGAACTTTTTTTCCAATAGCGTAATGAAGTCGAGAAAGTCGGGATTCAGGTTTTCCATTGTCGTGGGTTTGGCAAATCACCGCCATAGCGGCAAGGCGTTCTTGGGGAGTGGATTTCAACCAATGGTTGTCACGCTCTCGCAGGCTTCCCAATGGGCGCTTGGCGACTGTTTTTTCAATCGGCATGGTTTTTTAAAGTCAGACTAATCGAATTCACTTTCTGCTTTTCAATTCCTTGTGAATCCAAACCGGATTTTTGCGAAGATCCAGAACCGCAAAAACACTCTGTGGCAGTGGGCGTTTCGCGGTAGTAGATTCCGAATGGAAATCTCTCTGAGAGCAGGCGATGGAATCCAAAATGTTTGGAATGGATTCCGTGGAAAAGGCCCAAGCTTTCGATGTCGGAGAGGATGGTGTCTTCAAAATAATCTCCAACGCCAATTTCTTGCAGGTCGTAAAACTCGCGCCCTTGCTCGATGTCCTCAGCTGCTTCTTCGAGGACAACGATGCGCCTCATGATCGTTTTGACGCCAGCCGGGCCTTGAGTTCAGGAATTGTCAGGAATTTTCCTCCGCCAGCTTCCACTTTTGCCAAGCGTTCGGAGAGGACTTCCCCATGCCAATCAGGAGACGGGAGTTTGTCTTCCGATGCAGAAAAAGAGCGCCATAGCAACTCCATCGCCTGTAGGCGCTCGGTTGTGCTCATACTTTGGATTTCGGCCTCAGCTAACATCGGATTAAACTAAATTATCGCGACGAGATACTCAACAGACTTTTTTTCCAATAGCGTAATGAAGTCGAGAAAGTCGGGATTCAGGTTTTCCATCGTCGTGGGTTTGGCAAATCACCGCCATGGCGGCAATGCGTTCCCGGGGAGTTGATTTCAACCAAGGATTTTCACGCTCGCGCAAGCTTTCCAAAGGGCGCTTGTTGACTGTTTTTTCAATCGGCATGGGGAGATTTAGGTATGGTTGCCACTTTTTACACTTGCGTGCTCCATGGTGATGGAGACGACATGACCGGACTCGTCTAAATCCAAGGTGATATCTTCCGATAGATCCTTTGTTTCGGTTGGCGCTCCACCCCCAAGTTCAAGCAGTGCTGTGTCGGTATCTTCAAAATATTTGATTTTCATCAAGCGTCGTTTTATGCGACTTGATCCACTTCGAATGGGAGTCTACGAAGGTTCAGTTTGTTCAGGCTCATGTGCTTGGAGGCTTGATCAATGTCGATGCCAATAGCGTGGCCTTGATCGTCGATATCCAAAACAATTCCTTCTTCAATTTCTCGGGTATCAGCACCAGGGCGATCCGCCAGTTCAATGTAGAGACTGTCTGTTTCTGGAAAATATTCAATTTTAATGGTTTATATCTATCACACATTTTCCCAAATTAGCTCACGAACTTCTTCTCGATAATTTCTTCCAAAGCGATCTCCTTCTCCGATTAACATTTCATATTCTGCCTTGTAAGCAGAGAAACGATCGGGGATACGCCCGTCTGAAATGATCTCACAGAATGCAAGTATCTTCATGTTACAAAAATAACACCCCAAGTGACCACTACGCATATCATCTACTATTTCAAGATAGCGTTCCAATTCGCTATGGCTGACTGTCCGCAATAAAAACTCTAATTTGGCAAAATCACCAAGGCCAGATCCACGTGAATGAAATGCACATTTTTGGTGTTCCACACGCTGATTGTTTATCAAGCGAAGAATTTCTGATTCGTTTACTTTTATGGTTTCACTCATTTTAAAAATTTGATTATATTTTTAATTATTTAATCCAGTGACTTTTGTGCCAAGCTTAAACATATATTTATGCTCTATTTTTATAACCTTTTCTTTGGCGCATGACTTTGGTAGAATTTGAAGGATAGAAAAGACAAAATCATCTTTTCGTTCAGGGTTTTCATTTAAAATGGAAACTAAGGTTTTATTATTTCCATGTCCATTCGTTGCATATCCTTCCCACCTACCCCATATGCCTTTGCTACCATAAGCCGAGCCAATATATTGTTGCCCTGTCTTTGAATCAAGAATAAGGTAAACTCCTGCTACCGCCGAAAGTCGCGCACGCCACTCATAATTTGCATCAGAATTATTTACGATGTAGCTTAATTGTTCATAAGTAAGTGTAAAATCTAAATAGTCGTCAAAAACCTCTAATGATTCGCGTTTTGTTCTAATTTCTAAAACCTCTTTATCCTTGGGCAGTAATTTCTGATGCCATGATATGGCAGACTTACCCCACTCAATAATGAGCCGATTTCTTAAGAAATCATATTCCTCCAAACGTTTAAGATTATAGTAATATGGATTAGTCAGCCACTGCTCTCTATAAGGACAATCAACAGGAATTAAATCTGCCCTCAGTTGTGTATGTCCGTTAACTTGATAAATACCATAAAACTTTGCTTTCGTTTTGCTAGACGCGATGAATGAAATAATATGATCAAAATTATTGAAAATTAGTTTTTTTGTATTTTTTGATACAATTCAAAGTAATTTTTTAAAATCAGACTTTCTATATTAATTTTTTTATCAATATGTCTAACAATTTTGATTCTTGAAGATGTATCAAAACCAAATGAATTTAATATTTTTATTAATCCTATATTTTGCATAAAAATAAAGTTTACATTTTTCTCTCACGGAGGCACAAAGACACAGAGGTCAGGGCTCGATTGAGCCGTTGATGATTCGGGTGATTCCGTCGCGCATGAGCGCTTCGCCGAAATTCAGAAGATAGCCGAGTTTGAGGCCGGTCAGGCGGAGGTAGGTCAGCAACTGCTTTTTGTGGGCTGGAGTCACGCGCTCGATGAACTTCAGTTCCACGATGACCAATCCCTCGACAATGAGATCGGCGCGGAAGCCTTCGCTGAAAGTCTCTCCTTGGTATTCGATTGGCACGGCTACTTGCCTCTGGACTGCCAAGCCGCGTCGCTCGAGGGCGCGAGCCAAGGTCACTTCATAGACCGTCTCGAGCAAACCGGGACCAAGATTCCGGTGCAAATCCAGCGCAGAATCCACGATGATGGTTCCAATATCATTTTCCTTCATCTCCGTGTCTCTGCGCCTCCGTGAGAGACCTGCTTTTGCCCTAGAGCAATTCAACAAATAGTATAGCCACTATGATGGCTTGAGGTATGAGTAGTC
>JBAWVX010000042.1:0-21534 GCA_037147075.1 bacterium | reverse complement strand
TCGGCGAGGTCGGCGTCGTTGAGCGGGTTGGTCTTGCCCATGTTGCGGCCGGGGTCGAGTTGGTAGAACCAGACTTTGCGGGTGGGCGCGCCTTTCTCGAGGAAGAGCACGACGGTCTTCACGCCCGCGCCGATGAACGTGCCGCCGGGGCAGTCGAGAATGGTGTGGAGGTTGCATTCTTCGAGCAGCTTCTGGCGCAGGCTGACGGAGGCGTTGTCGGTGTTGGAGAGGAAGGTGTTCTTGATGACAACGCCCGCGCGGCCACCGGCTTTGAGGATTTTGATGAAATGTTGGAGGAACAGGAACGCGGTCTCGCCGGTGCGGATGGGGAAGTTTTGCTGCACTTCCTTGCGCTCTTTGCCGCCGAAGGGCGGGTTGGCAACAATGATGTCGAAGCGGTCCTTTTCCTGCACATCGGCGAGGTTCTCGGCGAGCGTATTGGTGTGGATGATGTTGGGCGCTTCGATGCCGTGCAGGATCATGTTCATGATCGCGATGACATAGGCGAGGGACTTCTTTTCTTTGCCGTAGAGGGTGCGCTCCTGCAGGGCGCGGTCCTGGGCGGTGGTGCGCTTGGGATTCTGGGCGCGGAGATAATCGAAGGATTCGCAAAGGAAGCCAGCGGATCCAACGGCGGGGTCGCAGATCGTCTCGCCGAGCTGCGGCGCGGTGACGGCGACGATGGCCCGAATGAGCGGGCGAGGCGTGTAATATTCGCCACCGTTGCGACCCGCATTGCCCATGTTTTTGATCTTGGCCTCGTAGAGGTGCGAGAGTTCGTGCTTTTGGGTCTGAGACTGGAAGCGGAGTTCGTCGATGTGGTCGATGATCTCGCGCAGGTTGTAGCCGCTCTGGATGCGGTTCTTTATTTCGCCAAAGATTTCGCCAATCTTGTATTCGATGGTGTTCGGGCCGCTGGCCTTCTGCTTGAAACCGTGCAGATAGGGAAAGAGCTTGGTGTTGACGAAGGCGATGAGGTCATCGCCTGTCAGGGCGGTGTTGTGGTCGATCTGGCCGTCCTTGGTCTTTGGTGCAGCCCACGATTCCCAGCGGTAGGGCGTATCGAGAATGTGGTTGTAGTTTCTCCCTTCCAGAGCGGCTTCAGTCGCCTTGTCGACCTCCAAGGCGTCGAGGTATTTCAGGAAAAGGAGCCAAGATGTCTGCTCGGTGTAGTCGAGTTCGCTGGTGCAACCGGCGTCTTTCCAGAGGACATCGTCGATGTTTTTGAAGGCTTGTTCGAACATGGGTGGTGAGGTGAAAACAGTGAAACCTCGGGCTTGGTCGTTAGGTGCCCCGGGTGTTTCCAAAAAGGTGGATGTGGAGGCGGTCGCAGTAACGGAATCCTGATTCCTTGCAAAAATCGACGAGCATGGCGCGGCGCTCCGAGATGGTTTTGGCGTCAGTGCCTTCCGGCATGAGTTGCACTTTCCAACGTGGAACATCTGCGAATCCGTTTTGCAGAAGCTCGAGGGCTTGTGTGAGGTCTTGCTGATGGGAGATCACGAACTTGAACTGGTAGTCGCCCGATTGGTCGATCCACTGGCGCAGGATGTGAGTGGACTGGAGGCGGGTTTCCTCGTGGCGCCGAATCCATGCGGCGTCGAGGGAATCTCCGTCCGGTGTCGAATTTCCCAGTTTGGGACTCAGCGAGGCGAGGTCGCAGGCGATGCCGGCGGGGGCGATGGTGGCAGCTGTTTCGATCGTGATATGGTGGCCTGTCTCACGGAGTTTTTCAGCCAGTTCGTGGATGCCGGGTGCGATCATGGGCTCGCCGCCAGTGAGAACTACATGACCAGCTCTGAACTTTCGGACCTCGTCCACGATCTCGTCGACCACCATTTTGCGCCCCTCGGGTTTCCAAGAGGCGTAGGGAGTGTCGCACCACTTGCAGCGCAAGTTGCATCCGGAAGTTCTCACAAACACCGACGGGACGCCCGTGAGGCTGCCTTCGCCTTGGATGGAATAGAAAATCTCAGAGATCAGCATGCGGAGGGCTTCGGCGGGAGCGGTGAAGTGTTCAAGTAGTCCGTGGGATCGGACAAACCGGCAAGGAGGAAGGCCTCGCGGCGCTCGACACAGGTTCCGCATTCGCCGCAATGCGTCTCGCCGCCGACATAGCACGACCAGGTCTGTGAAAAATCCACCCCCAGGTCATGGCCCCGGCGGGCGATTTCGGATTTTGTCATCGAAATAAACGGGCGCAGCAGGGTGACATCCGCGTAGGTTCCCAGACGGATCGCATCGCCCATGGCGCGCATGAAGTCCTCTCGGCAATCCGGGTAGATCGCGTGGTCGCCCGAGTGCGCCGCAATCACGACACCCGTCGCCTTTCGGCTCTCCGCCAAACCGGCTGCCACGGCGAGCATGATGCCATTGCGGAACGGCACGACGGTTTGTTTCATCGTCTCCTCTTCATAATGCCCCTTGGGAATCGATGCGCCCGACTTGAGCAGGTGGGATTCAAAAAGATGGCCCATGAAATCCAACGGAATTGTGAGGTGCGGAACTCCCAGCAAATCCGACTGGTAGGCCGCGAAGGGAATTTCGCGGTCATTGTGCTTCGATCCGTAGTGGAAACTCAAAGCCGCGAGGACCTCATGCTCGCGCGCGGCCTGATGCAAGGCGACCACCGAGTCCATGCCGCCGCTGCAGAGAACGATGACGTGTTTTTTAGAGCCCTCATCCATTTTGTGAGTGAACCAAGATCCGAGCAATGAGTTCAAGGCTTGGGCACTTGGCTTGGTAAGATCTGCAGGGTCTGTTTGTCAGGGGTGGATGCATTGACCAAAGCCACTGGCTTTTCCGGAACATGTCCGGATTTGTCCAGTTTGATGTGGCCGGTGAGGCCGTTGACATCCACACCCGCAGCGAGTGCGGCACGCGTCATTTTCGCACTGGGCGTCTCGCAGCGTCCGATCGCATCCAACAACACTGTGGTCGCGTCGTATCCCAGCGCCGAAAACACATCGGGGTTGGTGCGGTAGGTTTTTTTGTAATTTCGCGTGAATGTTTTCCAAGAGTCCTTTGGTGCCGACCCACGGGTGATCGCAGGAAACGCGTGAGTTGTGAAATAGACTCCATCCGCTGCGGGATTTCCAAGCCATGCGTAGGGGACGTCCAAGTTTCGACCGCCTATTATCGGACCCGGAAAACCCTTGGAACGGAGCTGACGGATGACGGGCAACGCGGTCACTGGCGAATCCGCCGCTAGGAAAACCGCATCGGCTTTCAGAATGCTGGGCGTCACCAAAAGAGTCTTGCCGGGGACGAAGGGAACCGAGGCCGTGATTCTTCCTCCTGCGCTTCGGAAGGCTCGGATGAAGTAGGACCTCAGCGAACGCTCCTGGGAGCTTCGGGGATTAAAAAGAATCGCTGCCGTTTTGACGCCCATTGAGGCGGAGAGCCATTCTGCGGCAGTTGCTGCCTGGGCGTTGTCGCCGAAACAAGCCAGAAAATAGCCCTGTCCCAGCCTTGGAGAAAGTTTGGGTGATGTGGCGCCTGATGTCACAAATGGAACGCCTTTCTTGGCCGCTACATAGCCTGCTTCAAATGCCAGTTCGCTTCTGGAGAGCCCAACAAGACCGATGAATCCCGGATTTTTCAGAGCCCCGGCGACCGACGATTTCACATCGGCGGGAGTCGAGTCGGGTGCCATGCGAATCAAATCCACCTTGTTGCCACGGATGCCTCCCGCTTTGTTGATTTCAGCAACCGCGAGCTGGGCTCCCTTCCATGAGGAATCGTCGTGAGTCGCTTGGTCGCCTGATTTGCAGTAGACGGCACCGATTTGAATAGCCGCCGATGCTGGCGCGAGACTCAGGGCTGTCGAGATCGCGAAAATCAATGAAAACATTCTCATAGACTCCACGCCTATTGAATCATCGCCTGCCGCGCAATAGCGATATTGAAACTTCTTTTTAGCAGCTCCAGCCGTGCGGAGCGCCGGGGTGAACTTCGAAAATTTAACTTGCCAAGTTTCTGCGTTTGGGTAGTTTCTTTCCTCTTTTATGGCAAAAACAGCATGGCTCGAGCGCAACAAGCGCAAACAGAAAACAGTTGAAAAATACGCGGCTCTCCGCGCCGAATTGAAAGCCAAGAAGGATTACGCTTCGCTCACCCAACTACCACGCGATGCAAGTCCCACCAGGCTCGTGAACCGTTGTCGCATTTCCGGTCGCCGCCGCGCGTTCCTCCGTCGCTTTCAGATTTCCCGTATCACTTTCCGCGAACTCGCTTCATCCGGTCTGATCCCGGGTGTCACGAAATCCAGTTGGTAATCTTCTCCTTCGTCCGCCCGGCGAGCAGGACGTTCGGGTGCACCTCGCGACTGGTTCCATGTCCCTTCTTTGGAAAAAGAAACCTTTTTTAGGCTTTGGGATTGGAATGGGTGTTCTAGGGGCTTTGGCTCTAGCCTTGAGGCACAGTCAAAAGTATTCCCGAAGTGTCCCAGATGCGATATCTCCAGCCATTTTTTCCACCCGCTCTGTTTCCACGTCGCGAGGTGAGATCGTTTATCACACAAGTGGCTCAGGTGATCCTGTGGTGTTCCTGCACGGTTTTTTTCTTGGCGCGTCATCCTATGAATGGTCAAAAATTTACCCTTTGGCCACTCTCCGCCACGAGGTTATCGCCCCTGATCTGATTGGGTTCGGAGAGTCCGAGAGGCCTTTGGAGGCCCTTGATGCCGACAGCCATGTCGAAAGCCTTGCTGAATTTCTTCGCGGAATCGTGCCAGCCAGGCCAGCTGTCATCGTGGCAAGCGGGACCACAGCGAATCTTTGCTTGATTCTTTCCGCCCGCCATCCGGAGTTGGTGTCACGTTTGATCCTGTTTCTTCCCACAGAACTCAAGGATGCCCGGAAAGCTCGCACGATGGGCTTGATCGGAAAAAGCCGCATTCCGGGGGTCAGCGGCATCGTCTACCGAAGGCATCTGGCCCAACCCTCCTTCATCAAGACCTGGCTTGAATCCTACGGTTTTTCAAATCCCGAAAAGCTCACTGCCGAGACGGTCAGCGTTCTTGTGACATGCGCCCAGCAATATGGCGCCGAACACGCGATTTTTGGTTTCATCCGAAATCGACACGGATTCGACGTCGCGCGTCATCTTCCGGGTGTCATGGCTCCGGTCCATATTTTGTGGCCATCCCAGGCCGCCGGCTTCCATCCCAGCGAGGCGGTGAATCTCTGCCGCCATATTCCGAGGGCCACCATGGAAATTCTCCCCGGGGCGTCGGCATTTGCTCCCATCGAATCCCCCGGTGAAACGGGCGAGGTGGTTTCTCGCTGGATTGATGGGGATCTCACCGTCTTGCAGTCTACATGATATCGACGCTTATGAAAGACAGGCCTCAAAAAGTCGTGCTCGTGCGCCACGGTGAGACGGAATGGAGCCTTTCCGGGCGGCATACCTCACACACCGATCTGGATCTCACTCCCGAGGGGGAACGCCGGGCCGAAGCCTTGAAAAAGATACTGTCGGACTGGCGGTTCGATCTCGTGCTCTGCAGTCCCCGTCTCCGAGCTATTCGATCCTGCGATCTCCTTGGTTGGGGCAGGGCAGCGGTCAAGACGCAGGATCTCACGGAGTGGAACTACGGCGACTACGAGGGCCTCACGACTGCTGAAATCCGGGCAAAAGCCCCTGGTTGGACAATCTTCACACAACCGTGTCCCGGAGGGGAGTCGGCATCCGATGTCGCTCGCCGTGTGGACCGGGTAATTGCGGAGGTGCAAAAAAGCGGGGTTGACACCCTCCTGGTATCACACGGGCACTGCCTCAGGGTGCTGACGGCGCGTTGGCTCGGATTGGATGCGAGTGATGGCCGTTTTTTCCAACTCGAGACTGGCACTTGGAGCATCCTGTCCTATGAACGGGAGACCCCGGTTCTCCAAGTCTGGAGCGCCCCACCGAAGTGATGCCGGGCGTTTTGAGATTCCGCCCGTGCCATTTTTTGTGCTGAAGTCTCTCGAACTTATCAGTTCCCAATTGTATCAACCCGCCCGAGATTCGAACGTCGCGAGGCCTGTCCGCCTTTCTTAGGGAGTGCCGCTGAGAAGTTCCACAAAGCGGCGGCCGGATTCTGTCAGGCGGGGATTTCCTTTTGAGCCTGAGATGACCCCCCGCGTGGCGGTTTGGTAGGAGTAGGGAGTTTCACGGACCCATTCCAGACAGGGAGAAAGAGGTGGTTTTTTTGCAGCAACGGCTTTGACAGGAACTCCGTATCGAGTGAAGGACAGCGTCCAACCCACAGGCGAAGCGGGCTCTCCGTCCGGGACAAGCCAGGGATAGTCACGGATAATCGATAATCCGGATGACTCTGGCAGGGTGATTTGATAGGCGACCTCTTGGTTGAGGATGTGCTTCTTGAGGCTGAAATCGGGATCTTTCGCCGATGCGAGTAGAATGGCGGCAGGATCGATTCCCGCGAGGTTGTAGCCGTGGTAGATGCCATGTTTGTTCGGACAACTGGAAAAATATCGCCGATACCAGGCTTCGAATTCTTCGTTTAATAGTATAGCGATTTCCAGGTGGAGGTGGGCCCTTTCGCGGGTTATGCCCGCTCCCGTGAACCCCATGCGTCCGATGACATCGCCTTGCGCGACTTCCTGTCCCGATTCAACCGAGATGGAGCTCAAGTGCGCATAGAGGGTGTAGATCGGACTGCCCTCGATCACATGGCGAATGACGATGAATCGACCGTAATTTGAGGCTCCTGCTTCCCGGCTTGTATGAACGACGGTTCCCGCCGCGCACGATTTGATGTCGTCGAGAGGGTTCCCCGAAGCGTCGCGGTGAATGGGTGCTATGTCGATGCCCTCGTGAAGAGTGTTGTAAACGATATCATTTCCGATTCGTTGCGGTCCACGCACGTAGCCATAGGATCCACCCTCCCATGGCTTCGTCGTGGCCCCCTCGAAATTGCGCTCGACATACATGTAGAAATCCTCTGGACGGCCTTCCAGCAAGGCCTTGTTTTCCGTCGGCCAATCGAAAAGCGCCGCCCTTGAGGAAATCGTGCATGCCAGAAGGACGAGGAGTTGCCGCCATCTCATGGCTGGGTCATTGCAGCCCGGGGGTGGCGTGTTTTTTTACCAAATTCAGACTCCCTGCCAAGGATGGGGAATTGTTTTTCCAAGAGCAGAACCTCACTTGGAGTCATGCCTCCCGGAACAAAAAGAATACCATCGTTCACCGCGCCATGAATGGTCATGTTTGCAACGATGCGTCCATTGAACAGAACGACGGCACTGCGTCCTTTTTCTTCCACCGTGAATTGTTGGATTTTGTTTGAACCATGCGCGTCAAGCTGGAAGTAGGCTCCCACTTGTCCGTCGCTCCCTGGAAAAGGAAGGAACGCCACGATGTCCCTTTCGCTCACGACTGGCACATTCCGGATAAAAATTTTCTGATGCGGGTTGTTCAGCTGGATCTCGCTGGAAAAGGACGGTCCATCGGCGGCGCTTCCCTCCCCATGAAGCCGGATCGTTAATGGTGGAGTCCTTTTTGCCCCGGCCCAGAGGTGCAGCGGCATCACGGCCAGCAGCAGAATAAGGCAAAGTTCCGGTGTTTTCATGAAATGCAAAGCCCTTGGCTCTCGTCGAGAGACTATCCGTGTCGATAGGATTTGCAACTGCGAGCTTGGTCGTTTAATGAGAACTGCATGAATAGGCTTACTGTTCTTCTGATTTGTCTCCCTATGGCTTTCGCAAGGTCTCAAGACGTTGCGTCTGCTTTTGCTGAAGCTCCGCCGGATGAAACCAGCCCATTCTTCGTTTCCGGCGGTTTGATGGCTGAAGAGAATCAGCAAGCATCCCTGCGTGATTCCCCCTCGAAGGGCTACCCCCGGGTGAAGACTGCAACTGATTCGCCTTGGGGACAAATGGTTGGTTTTTTCAAGGGTCTCGTGCCTGTCGATAAACTCGGTGGCCCCAAGCCGCCTGCTCAAGAGGCCTCCTTGCTACTCGAACCTCAAAATCCTGTCCTGAGTCGCGAACGAGAGCTCTCTGTGACCTATTTGGTTCGAAACAATTCCAAGAAAATGACCCGGTTGGAATTCCCAACCAGCCAGCACATTGAAATTCTTACCAAGAATGCTTCCGGCGGTGTGGTTGATCGCTGGTCCGATGACCGCGCCTTTCAAAAAGAGGAGGGGATTGTTGTCATCAACCCTCAGGAACGCATCGAGTATCAGGAAAAAGTTTCAACGCGTGACATGCGTGTCGGACAAGCTTACACGATCAAAGTGTCGCTGAAGACCCAGCCCGATCACTCCATCACTCAGGTGGTAAATCCTCGGTAGCCCCAGGGCGGAACTTCTGTGAATCCCCTCCGCGCCGCCCTACTTGTGATTTTTTTTCTCGGCCCTTTGTGCCTTCGCGGGCAGCAGCAGGAGCGGAAATTGATCGATCGGATTCAAAATCCTCAAATGGACCAAGACAGCGTTTTTCAAAGCAAGTCGTTCGGGCAAGCTCCAGACTCCCGTGTCAAAGGTTCGCCGTCCTCAAGAAAAACCTATGCGCTTCCTTCCTCGGAAATCGCAAAGGAATACCCAAACCTGCGCTCCTTTTTTGGCATAAAAAATCCATGGTTCGGACAGCGGATCTATGATGCCAAGCCCGCGTCTCTCTCGACCTCGCGGGACATCGGATTGTCGAAGAACTACACCATCCGGTCCGTTGCCGTGCAAAACTTTCCCGACTCTTCCAAGACGCTCTCACCCTCGAAGCCGGAGCCTTCCACGAAGCCCTTCCTTGCTCAAGGCGGGGCGCAAGGCGCCATGTCACAGATTTCCGAGAAGGTCAAAAAGGAAATGACGATTGACGATGTGCGCGAGTTGTTGAACAAACCCCGATAATTTATATCACCTATGTCAGATCTTGATTTCCTTACCCGTGGTGCCGCAAAAGTTCTCAATCTGGAGGAACTGGAGTCGAAACTCCAACTGGGTCGCCCCCTTCGCGTCAAACTTGGCGTCGATCCTACGGCCCCCGATATTCACCTCGGCCATAGCATCGCCCTTTCGAAGCTTCGCGATTTCCAGGATGCCGGACACGAAGCCATTCTGATTATCGGCGATTTTACGGCCATGATTGGCGATCCGAGCGGGCGCTCTGCGACCCGGCCCCAACTGACCCACGACCAGGTCATGTCGAATGCCAAGAGTTTTCAAGAACAAGCCTTCAAAATCCTCGATCATGAACGAGCGAGGATTGTCTTCAATGGCGAGTGGTTTGAAGCCATGAGCTTCGAGGAAGTCATCCGCTTGAACAGCCGCGTCACACTGCAACAGATGCTCGTCCGGGAGGACTTCCGGGACAGGCTGGACCGGGGAATTCCGATCCGCGCCCATGAAATCCAATACCCGATCATGCAGGGTTGGGACTCCGTGATGATCAAAGCAGATGTGGAACTCGGCGGCACGGATCAGCTTTTCAACATCATGGTCGGGCGGGACCTTCAGCGGGAGGAGGGGATGCCCCAGCAGGTGGCCATGGTCATGCCCATCCTCGAGGGTCTTGATGGTCACCAAAAAATGAGCAAGAGCCTGGGAAACTATATCGCGCTCACTGACTCCCCGGCTGACATGTTCGGAAAGATCATGAGCATCAGCGATGAGTTGATGGCCCGTTACTACGAGATCCTCTTGCGTGAGAGCGCTCCTGCGGATGCCCACCCGATGGATGCCAAAAAGTCTCTTGCTTTCCGTATTGCAGCCCGTTTTCACGGTGTGGAGGCGGGGCAGAAGGCCCTCGAGGATTTTAACACGCGTTTCAGTTCCCGGGATTTGGAGTCGGCCGAGCTGCCTCATTTCAATCCCGTCGGTGCGAGGGATTTTCTCACTGTCGTTGTGGAGGCCTTTGCGGTTTGTTTTGACACAGTCCGATCCCGCTCCGAGGCGCGTCGCCTCATCGAGGGCGGGAGCGTCCAGTGGCGAGGTGAAAAGATGACGGATCCGAAGGCTCTCCTGCCAGCGGGAGTCGAAGGGGTCCTCAAATTGGACAAGACCCGAGCTGTTCGCGTGAAAAATTGATCTCCGCCCTGTGAGACCGGTTTTCTACCAGCGAAAACTAAGCCCCAATCTAGGGCTCGGCTGGAAGGGTTTCAAAAGACTGGTGAAGCTTTTGGGGGCGGTTATTTTCGTGAATTTTCTTTGGAGTCTTTCAAAAGAAATTCTTGCAAGCTATCAAGCTTCAAACTCCCAAAAAACTGCCGAGCGACTGATCGCTGCAGGCCGGGATGATGAGGCGCTTTTGAATCTCAGGCAGGCTTTGTATAAAGTCCCCGATCACCTCCAGGCATGCCGGTCGATGGCCCATCTTCTCGACAGAAGAAATGATGCCAAGGCTCTCGATTATTACCGTTTCATTGTCCTCGAGGGCAGCATCCTGCCCGGGGAAATCCAGCTCGGGGATGCCTCCTCCTATTCAAGCAGTTTTTTCGACGGGGGAGGGGATGTGCTTCGAAGTGGCGACCAGTTTCTCAGTTCCGAGGACAAGATTGCACTTTCAAAGAAGGCAACGCGCCAGGATGCCAAGGATTTTGCCCTCGCTGCCTTGAAGTATGGCAGGATAAACGTCGCGTGGGACGTTGCCAATCTTGTGAGCTTGAAATGGAGGGACGAGGCTTTTCCGCATTTGATTCGGGCAAGAATCAACGGCGGTGCGGGGGATGTTGTCGCCCAAGAGCAGGAATTGCGTAGCGCTCTTCACAAGTCCCAAGGTTTTGAGGTCTTGAGCGATCTACATGATTTTTTCATCGCCAATCCAGAACCCAGGCCGTCAAGGTCTGCGGAGCTTTTCCAAGTGCTCGAAAGGATCTGCAGCTTGGAACCCGACCAGAAAACGCTGGCCCTCTGCACTAAGTCGCTGGCTTCAGGTGTCTTTGAATCGGACGATTTGCAGAGGGTTTTGGAACTCATCCGAAAGCATCCCGCAGCCACTGCGTCCACGTTGTTTTTCACCGATCAATTTGAGCTCGCCTCGCAACCTGCGTCCCGATCCCGGATTCTGGAGCGCATCGTCACACGAACCCGGTCCCTGCCCATTCAGGAGCGAATCCCAGTTGTTAACTGGTTGCTTGACATTGGAGAGCCTGAACAAGCTCTCCAAGTCCTACCATTGGCGGATGCTTTTTCAAACACTCCTGCCTTTGCGATGTGGGTGGAGATAGCCATTGCTCTGAAGCAGTGGAAGCAACTCGACAAGGCTTTGATGGACCCGTCCAATCCTCTTCCCGAATACAGGACGAGGGCCATCCAAGCGACGATATCCTCGATCCTGGGAGATTCCGCCAAATCACAAAAAATCTGGAATCAAGTCCTCTCCAAAAACCGCTCGCAGCCTCAGGTTTTCTTGGATCTTTTGGTTACACTCATCCGTGCCGGTGAGTGGCAAATGGTTTATCGCGAAATGCCAAGCCTGCTCGATGATCCTGCGTGGGGACTCAAGGCGGTGGATGCTCTGGAGCCAGTGGCACGCCAGCATCGCGACTCCCGAATTATGTTGGATTTTTACCATCAGACGATGAGGACCCGTTTTCTCTCAACAGAAACCACCACAACAGATCGGGCGGCTTACACGCGTCTCGTTCTGGGCGAAACACTCCCGCTCGAGGACTTGGAGTTCAGGGCAAAAAAAACTCCTGAAAACATTGCCCTTCGCATCACTTATGCGTTCGGTCTTCTGAGGTCAGGGTCCAAGGTGAAGGCCCTTTTCGAGCTGAAGGATGTTGAACCCCGCGTGGTGTTGGAAAACCTGTTGCCACACCAGAAAGGCGTTTATGCCAAGGTTGTCGCGGCCAATGGAAACATCGAAGAGGCCCAAGCTATTCTTAAAACGATAACGCCTGAAAGTTTAACACGTCAGGAAGAGGCCTTCTTTTTTCCCCCCGCAACTGCCAAGAAGGCCAATTGACAGAAGGCCAATTGACTCCCGCATCAAGCTCGACCAGTATGAGGTCCGTGAATTCGTCTCAGATTTTTGCCATCATTATGGCTGGAGGCAGTGGAGAGCGGTTTTGGCCGATGAGCCGCCAAAGCACTCCTAAGCACCTCTTGAGGTTGCTCGACGATAGAACACTGCTGGAATCGACCGTCCGAAGACTTGAGGGTTTTGTTCCGCTTCAAAACATCCTTGTTCTGACCAATTCCGCTCAGGTGGATGCCACGAAGGCGGCTCTCCCGTTTTTGCCGGAGGAGAACATCTTCGCCGAGCCTCTCAAACGTGACACCGCGCCGGCTTGTGCCCTCGCCACGGCGATCGCTCGCACTCTGGATCCCGAATCGATATGCGTGGTTCTTCCTGCGGATGCGATGATTCACGATGCGTCCAAGTTCCGCGTGATCCTTGCCGACGCCGTCGACCTCGCCGTATCCACCGGATCGATTGCCACAATCGGCATTACACCATCTTTTCCTTCCACAGGATATGGCTACCTCGAAACGGCAGAAGCTCTTCCCTCGGGCCCGGGAGGTAGTGCCATCCGCTCGCTCCGGCGCTTCGTCGAGAAACCCGATTCCAAGAGGGCGTGTGAATTTCTCTCAGCTGGAAACTTTCTTTGGAATGCTGGTATTTTTGTGTGGCGCTCCTCGACTTTTCTCGAAGAGGCACGCCGTCAGGTGCCGCCGCTTGCCGATTTCATCGAGTCTCTGACATCGATGGAGGAACTTCCCGGCTTGATGGCCAGTCGATTTGCCTCCCTGCCAAAAATCTCCGTTGACTACGCCATCATGGAAAATGCCTCGCGAATTGCCACAGTTCTCGCCGACTTCGACTGGGATGACGTGGGAGCCTGGACCGCTCTTCCAGCCCACATCCCGTCGGATGCTGCCGGAAATTGCCTGCGAGGCGCTGTAGTCCAACACGCCTCCCGCAACAATATCGCTGTGTCGAACGGACGTTTGATCGCGCTTTGTGGTGTCGAGAACCTCGTCGTTGTCGAGACCCCGGATGCAATTCTGGTTTGCCAAAGGGAGGCCGCGCAGGACGTGAAAGTTTTGCTGCCTTTGCTGCCTCAGGAATCTAAATAACCGGTTGGCTGATTCGGACTCGCTCGATCGCCGCAGAGAGAGATTGCCTTTTCTTCTGCAAAAAAGTTCCTTTTGAAGTCCATCTCAAAGAACCCTCTTGTGTCTCCAGCCAAGTCCCATCGACAGACTGCCGTTTCTGTTTTCGTTTTTTGTGCTCTCTGCACTGTCTGGGTCTGCCTTTCCCAGATTTCTCTGAACCCGTTCTCACGATCATCAAGTTTCCTCGGGCCTGACGGCGTTCTTGCCCCGTTCGAGAACATGGCCACCGATGCCCGTTTCAAACTGCGCGGTTCGATCGATTCTCCCTTCAGAGTGTGCTATGTGGATATCGACACGGATTCGATCGCCCGACTTGGCAATTTTCCTTGGAACCGTGCCTATTTCGCCATCGTGTTGGATGCACTCTTCTCCTACGGCCAAATCAAGGCTGCTGGCTTGGATTTTGTGTTTTCCATGGCAGGTATACCGGCTCTTGGCCGTGACGAGGCGCTCGAGGGCAGCAAGGCGCTCGGCAAGTCGATTCACAAACACCAGAATGTCGTTCTGGCCGCAACATTCGGGACGAAGGGTTTTTTCCCTTTTGTTTTTCAAAATGATGGGAAGGACTTGGGGGAGGTTACCCCCGAACTGCCTGGATTTCCAGTGGTCGGGCCCACATGGGGCCATGTGGGCCTGATCGATACTGTCGGGAACGATATCCGATACATTCCCTTCTTTGCCAAGATGTCAAACCATACATACCTGCCCATGTCTTTGAAAATGGCCCTGCTTTACTGGGGGCTTGACGAGTCGGCTGTTGGAATCGAGGCGAACGGTCTCACGGTGAGAAAAAATAATGGCTCCGTCTCAGCTAGGATCCCGCTGCGGATGGGGCAACTGGTTGAACCGAACTGGTTCGGTGCCTGGATGGAGAAGGACCACCATGCGAGTTTTGTGCAAGTTATGGCTTTCGGACAGGCTATGCAAAATGGAACGGAAGAGGAAAAACAACTGGCCCGCGAGTTTTTTGCGCCCTTCAAAGACAGCTTGGTTCTGATTGGCCCTGTTGATCCCCTTCTCAAGGACATCAGCCCCATGCCTCTCGATGGTTCGCATGATGTTCCGCGTGTCGCCGTTCACGGAAACCTTCTGAAAATGATCCTTTCCGGGCGCTTCATCCACAGGCCCCCTGTTTGGTTGAACTGTGCCTTGATTTATTTTTTGGGCTTTGCGGCGGCTGCATTTTGCCTTGTTCCACAATCTATCCTGGGTCCAGCCAGAATGGGCGGCGTGTTGGTCGTGGCCGGCTATGTTCTAGCGGCCTTTTTTCTTTTTTCTTGGATGGGCCTCCTTGCTCCGATGGTGGCTCCACTGGGAGCCGCCTTGTCATGCAGCTTCGCCGGAACGCTCATCCACCTGTCCCAAGAGAGAAGACAGAAACGTCGCATAAAAAATATGTTCGGCACCTACCTGTCCCACTCGCTTGTGGAAAAAATGTTGGAGAGCGGCGAGGAGCCCAAGCTGGGCGGTATCGATGCGGAAATCACTGCCTTCTTTTCTGATGTGCAGGGCTTCTCCAACTTTTCCGAATTATTAACGCCTCAGCAACTGGTCGCCCTGATGAACGAGTATCTCAGTGCGATGACGAACATCTTGATGGAGTGCGGATGCTATGTGGACAAGTATATCGGTGACGCCATCGTGGGCATTTTTAACGCTCCAGTGACTGTTGAACACCACGCCCTGAAGGCTTGCATGGCCACGCAGCTCCTGCACAAACGTCTTGCGGAATTGCGTGTCAAGTGGGCTTCCGAGGGCGACAAGTGGCCCCCGTTTGTTTCACGGATGCAGATGCGTATCGGGCTGAATACCGGCCATGCCACCGTTGGAAACATGGGCTCAGAGAGACGATTCAACTACACCATGATGGGCGATATGGTGAACCTCGCAGCCCGCTGCGAGAGCGGCTCCAAAGCCTATGGTGCTTACACGATGGTGACTGGAGAAACCAAGCGCGCGGCTGAAGCTGCGGGTAACGACTGCGTATTCCGCTTTCTGGACAACATCGTCGTCAAAGGCCGCAGCGGGCCTGTCGACATGTATGAGGTCGTCTGCCTCCGCAGGGATTTGAACTTCGATGCGGAGCGGTGCATAGCTCTGTATGCTGAGGGGATTGAACACTATCGGTCTCTCCGGTGGAATGCCGCCATTGATTGTTTTGAAAGATCGGCCCTTCTTGAACCCCATCGCCACGAGCTCAATCCCGACTCGCCGACCACCCCTTCTTTGGTGATGATTCATCGCACGCGACATCTCATGCAAAACCCGCCAGGGCCTGATTGGAATGGAGTGTATGTCATGAAAAGCAAGTAATCACCCGTTAACTGCCCTGGGTTCCGGGCGTGCGCCTTCTGCTGTCATGGGCTAAAATGTGGACCATGAGGGCCATTCCAAGGCGTCTCCCCCTCTCTGTGGTCGACCGGTTTCCGAAGTTTGAGCTTGAGTTGGCGTCTGCCAACCGGAAATGTTTTTAGTTGTCATTGGCAGTTTTTAAGTTTCTTCACCCAAGAAATTCATTACACCTACGAATTCTCGGGGGGGTATAGCTCAGTTGGTAGAGCGTCTCGTTCGCAATGAGAAGGCCAGGGGTTCGAATCCCCTTACCTCCACTTCACAAAATGTCTGTAAATCCCGCTCCCGACCATCTTCGCACCTGGGTTGAAATCGACCTCGGCTCTCTGCGCTCGAATTTGGCGTTTGTAAGGCGGAGGATCGGCCCACAAGCAGGTATTCTTGCGGTCGTCAAAGCCAACGCCTATGGACACGGCGTCGTCGACATCGTCCGGACTCTTGCTGAGGACATCGAGGTATTTGGCGTGGCGAACACCCAGGAAGCTTTGGAAGTTTCCGCCGCTGGGACAGGTCGCGACATCATGCTCCTGAGTCCCTGCCTTCCCGTGGAGCGTGAAATAGCGGTCCGCAAAGGATTCATCGCCACGGTATCCAGTGCCGCAGAGGCGCTGGCCTATTCACGACACGGTGCCGTGCGGGTGAATTTCAAAATCGACACAGGAATGGGGCGCGCGGGCTGTGCGAGTGAATTGGCTGTCGATGAGGTGCGGCGAGTGCTGGACTTGCCGGAGGTCTCGCTGCACAGCATTTCGACCCACTTGCCCTCTGCAGACGAGGACGCCGATTTCACCCGTCTGCAGTTGCTGGCCTTCGATGCCTTGATTGCGGAATTGAGGGCATTGGATCGGGGCCTCAGATTTCATGCTCTGAACAGCGCGGGAGCCTTGACCTGTCCTGAACATTGTCTCGATCTGGTGCGGCCCGGCTTGATTCTTTACGGTGTGTCTCCTTTGCCTGAATACGCCCGAGAACTCGAGCCAGTGCTCTCTTGGAGGTCCCGCGTGGTGCTCTTGCGGGAGCTGCCTGCAGGCGCAGGCGTTAGCTATGGCCGCTCATTCATCGCTAAAGAACCGATCCGCACGGCATTGGTCGCTGTCGGTTATGCGGATGGATTTCCGAGGCAGCTTTCTGGCCGCGGAGCTTTGGTCTTGGTCCGCGGAGTCCGCTGCCCTGTTCTTGGACGTGTCACGATGGATCAAATTGTGATCGATGTATCGGCGGTGAGAGGTATCGAGTTGGGGGATCAAGTCACCCTGATTGGTGCCGATGGTGATGAACGGATCGATGTGTCGGACTTGGCTGGCTGGGCAGGAACGATCTCATGGGATATCCTAGCCGGTATAGGTCGGCGAGTGGAGCGTTTCTCGATTTAATGAACCGTCTTCTTAATATCCCAGCAATCAGCTTAAAAATCGGATCGTCAGCGGGAGCCTGCTCTCCAGTCCATTGCTGGCCCGGATTGCACTGTTGATCACGAATCCTAACCACGCAATGAACGTAACCAGCGGAAACGCCAGAGGCACCAAGAGACAAGATCCCAATGCGGCGACCACTCCCGAGAGCAAAAACCAGATGCTCCAGGAAATTTGAAAATTCATCACTTTCTTTCCCTCGGCATCCAGGCCGGGCACCTCGTTTTTCTTGAACAGCCAAATAATGAGCGGTCCGAGAATGTGGCCGAACCCTACAATCACAAGACCTGCCAGGGAGCTCAGATGCAAGAGGATCGTCCACTGTCTATTGGAGGCTTCATTGCCGTCCTTTGGCAAGGGTGGCGCCGTGGGTTGCTGTGGGTTTTGCATGTGCCAAACTTCCATGCGCCAGACTTCAAAATCAAGTCCGCCAAGCTCAGAATGATTTCCAAAAATCGGATGGATTCATGGCGAAGCTTCATTTATGGATATGGTTTATGAAACATCTCCCAGTTTTACTTCTCGCGTCCTTAACGTTGCTCATGCTGTGGCAGGGTGAGGCTCAGGCCCAATCCCCAGCTGCAGCCAAAGAAAACGAAACCGCCTACGACCTGCTTTCGAATGCGGACTATAAGGGCGCAGCGGCTGCCTATCAGGGAATCATCACAGGTTACCCAACTGACATTCTGGTGCAATCCGCGACGATTCAACTCGGACTCTGCCAGTTTTACCTAGGCGAGTTCGACAAGGCTCTCGCGAGCCTCGAAAAGTCCAAGACAGGGCCCGCGCTGACGCCAGATCAGACTCAGATGGTCGACAACCTGCGTTCTCAAATTCTCGCGGCCAAGGCTATGGCCCTTCCATCCTCTGATGCCAGCCGCAAGGGTATCTTTGAACAGGCGATCAAAAGCTACACCGATTTTGCGGCGAAGTATCCCCAATCCATAGACTTGGAGTCCGTGACCTACGGGCGGGCTCTCTGCGAATACCAAATCTCCGATTACAACACGGCGGCAGCCAGCCTTCGCGAAAACATCCAGAAATTCGCTGCGAGCCCGACCATTGAGGGCAGCAAAAATCTGCTTGCCATCACTCTTGCCACCCAAGGGGGCGACGAACTTACCAAGAATGGCGGAGATAAAGCCAAGGGGTTGGATCTTCTCAAACAGGCGGAGGACCTTTTGCGTGGCATTATTTCCAGCAAAAAAGATCTCGCGCTTGTGAATGACGCAAACTTCCAACTCGGAGAGATTCTCTTCATGCGGGCGGCATTCAGTCCCGAGGCTGATCGCCAGGCCCTCTACGAGCAGGCCGCCTCCGCCTACATGGCTGTTCTGCCAAAGGAGGACATTGTATCCATGCAGCAAGAGAAGGTGAAAGCCTACGGGCCCCAAAAAATCGCCGCCCTCCGGGCAAAAAATCTTCCTTTAAAAAACAAGCTGGACAAAGAGAACGAGCGCGAACTCAAAAAGCTCGCTGAAATCAACGCCAAGCCCGACCAAACCGCGCAGGCCCTGCTGAAGCTGGGCGAGATTTTCTTCAATGCTGGAAAATACAACGAGTCCCGCGTGGTCATCACCCACGTCTCCCCCTTTCTGGGTTCGGATGACCAAAAAATGCGAGCCCTCTATTTCAAAACCATGGGTTACGTTCTGCAAAATGCGATGGATCCCGCGTTGAAGGGATATGAATCCTTCCAAGCCGCCTACAAAGGAAAACCGCTTGCCGAAAACCTGCCTTTTATGGTCGGTAACATGATCCTTTCCCAAGGTGACAGCGCCGGATCGATCCGCTTCTTCGACGAATCAATCCAGCTTTATCCGCAAGGTCGGCTCTCCGGTCTGTCCGTCGCCCAAAAAGCCCAGGCCCAGCTGGGACTCAAGCAATACGACCAGGCCCTGAAAACCTTTCAGGACAGCCTTCAAAAAAACCCGTCGCCGGAGGTGGGCGTTGTCGCCCAGTTTGGGATCGCCAACATTTATCGCGACACCTCGAAATGGGACGATGCCATCAAGGCCTTTCATCTCACGGTGGAAAAATATCCCGGCACCCCGCAGGCCATCGAGTCCGCCTACTGGGCGGCAGCCTGCATGCAACAGAAAGGGGACAACGCCGGGGCCATTCCGCATTTGGAGGCTTTCTTGAAGGCAACCCCCTCTTCACCGCTGACGCCACTGGCGACATTTGTTCTCGGAAATGCCCAGATCGCCGTTGGCCAGAAAGAGGCAGGAGTTGCCACCCTTGCGAAGGTCGCTGAACAGTTCCCCGACTCGCCACCGGCCCCGTTCACCTATTTTTCTCGCGCCCAGGTTTTCACCGCCTCTCAGAATGTCGCCGAGGTCAATAAACTGATGCGTGAGTTTATTGAGAAATATCCCAAGGATGACAAAATCTATTTTGCCTACAACAGCCTCGGACAAAATGCCTCGGTTGCCGGGAATGTGGATCTTGCCATCTCCACCTGGCGGGAATTTGTGGAGCGCTACCCCCAACATGCCAAGGCCCCCTCGGCACTTGTGACCATTTCGGAGCTGCAGCGCTCCATCGCTGAGCGGCTCGCCACGAATTACACCTCGCTCAACGAAACCGACCGGGTGAAATGGAAGGATGCCGTTGACGCTTCCTCCACGACTATCGAGGACCTTCTTGCGAAATACCCGCAGAGTGCCGACCTCTCGCCGGCGCTTCAATCTCTCCTGGCCAGTCAGCGTCTGCTCATCCGCTCGGGGCTCAAGAACGATACGTCCGTCGAGACTTTGCTTCAGGCCCAAGCCGATCAAGCCACCGATGCCGGTGCCCGTAGCAAAGTCCTGTTCGCTCTGGCTGGATTCATTGCAGAAAAAGACAAACCCCGTGCCTTGGCCAAGATGACCGAGGCCTACAATGCCCAAGTCGTCTACGGGCCCAAGGACCTTGATGTTTTCGGACTCGCTCTCGTGGATTCAGGCAAGCTCGACGAGGCCCAAGCCGTCTTCGAAAAACTTGCCTCCGACTATCCAGCCGCTGCCGGGGTTGCTCCAAACGCCGCTCCACCGCTTGTTCAGGAGGCCCAGGCCACGGCCATCTTCGGCAAAGGCCGTGTGGCCCAGCAACGGGGGAAGACCGCTGAAGCCGGGCAGCTATTCCAACAACTCAAGGCCACCTATCCCTGGTCGCCGAAAGTGCTCGAGGCGGATTACGGTATTGCTGAGTCGCTCCGCTCTCAGAAAAAATCCGATGAGGCCATGTCTCTTCTGGGCGGAATCATCCGCGCTCAGAATGCCACCGCCGAGCTCCGGGCTAAATCCTTCCTTCTCTACGGTCACATCATGAAGGACAAAATGACCGCCGAGGCTGACCCGAAGAAAAAACTGGAGAACTGCGGGGCCGCGATCGATTTCTTTATGAAGATCCCCCAATTCTATTCTGGTGTCCCCCTGGCCGCCGCCGAGGGACTCTGGGAGGGGGGGCAGCTCTTGGAGGTGCAGGCTGCCGGCCTCACCGAGGAATCCAAACCCAAGAAATCCGAGCAGCTCAATCGGGCCAAGGCCGCTTACGCCCAGATCGTCAAGGATTTCCCAACCGACAAGCATGCCGATCAAGCCAAACAGAGACTCCAGGCTCTCGGGGGCAATTGATCCGATGCCTCGGAAGGTGTTGCCCAAGGACAACTGTTCTCTTGGCTTTAGCAGACCAGATTCTCTGTCATCGAAAATTTGGTTGACCAGTTCCGGAAATCCTTTCCATGCCCCACGCCGTTGCTCCTTCAAAAACTGAGGCCAGAGAATTGGCCGGGGAGCTTCTCAAACGGCTTCCAGCCATCTATCCCGACGCCCATTGTGAACTCAATTATTCCTCCCCCCTGGAGCTTCTTGTCGCAACGATCCTTTCGGCTCAGTGCACTGACAAGCGCGTGAACCTTGTCACAAAAGACCTGTTCCAGCGCTGCCGCACAGCGAGGGACTATGCCTCGATCTCTCAGGAGGAATTGGAGGCCGTCATACACTCCACGGGCTTCTATCGAAACAAGGCGAAAAACCTCCGCGCCATGGGTGCTGCCCTGCTTGCCGAGCATGGAGGCAACGTTCCGTCCACTCTCGACGAACTCGCGGCACTTCCAGGCGCAGGCCGCAAGACGGCGAACGTTGTCCTAGGCAATGCCTTCAGCAAAAATGAAGGCGTCGTCGTCGATACCCATGTCAGCCGCCTCTCAAAACGTCTCGGTCTCACCACGTTTGACTACCCCGTCCGCATCGAACGGGATCTTATCTCTCTGTTTCCCTCCCATTCCTGGACCCTACTCAGCCACTGGCTCATTTTCCACGGCCGCCGCCGATGCCCAGCCCGCAAGCCGGATTGTCCGAACTGCGAACTCCGCGACATTTGCTTTTTCGCAAAGTCAAATCCTCCAAGTTGCCGCACTTGATGGCCGGCTCAGCCGATGGAGCTTTGCCAAACGTGCCGAAAGCATGGTGGTCAGGTCCAGCAGCTCGTTGAACTAAGCCGCTGCGCGGCATTGTGAAGTGGTGGTTTTTTGGGGATTATGGAGCTGGGCGTGGTATGAACCGAGGAGATCGGTTACAAAGTGACCGAGGACATGGGTTACACATAGACTGGGGGTTATGCCCTGGAAAAATGAGTTACCAATGGAACAGAAACAACGATTTATTAGAGCAATTCAACAAATAGTATAGCCACTATGATGGCTTGAGGTATGAGTAG
>JBAWVX010000041.1:0-23145 GCA_037147075.1 bacterium | reverse complement strand
CGTGACCTATCGATTACGAATCGATTGCACTACCACTGTGCTACATCGGCGAGGAAACACAATACCCTTCCATACTGTCAGGGCGCTGCCAATGCGAATTTTGGTTATTGGGTGAGTTCGCCATTGCGATGGAATCGAATAAATTCAATCGTCCTTGTTTTCGTTCATTGCATTCGGAATATCTCTCACCGGACGCAATTCCTCGCCAGCGCCAGGATATTTATCTCTGCTGGCGGGTATCACCATCACATCGGTCTTAACACTCGGGAGAGTTTGGGCGGATCAGCTCCACCCGCTGGAACCACAGGGCTTTTCCATCTCGCCATACTCTATCCAACGCGCGTCGCTCTGGCAGATGCCCTGTGCCGACTCATGGATGCTGGCATTTCACTCGATGGAGCAAGTGACCATGGCGTGAGTGAGGCTCTCTATCTACGCGATCCAGACCAGAATGGTGTGGAGTTGTATTGGGATCGCCCACAGGAAGACTGGCCGCGCACACCAGATGGCGGTCTGGCGATGTTTACTCGAGATCTCGACCTGGAATCCTTGCTCAAAGAGTTGGAGTAGCCATGGCCCAATGGGAAGGGGGCTGCCAATGCGATTTTTTTGGCTATCGGTGGATTTCGCCTTCGACGAGCAAGTCGGGACCGATGCGGCGGTAGGTGGGTTTTTTGAGTCGCACAGCGGATTCGTTGGATGGCACGCCGTGGCCGCCGACCGCGGCAGTTGGACCGCCGAGGAGGACTGGGGCGATGTAGAAAACGATGCGGTCGATGAGGCTGCGGTCGAGGGCTTCGCCGAGGGTGTGTCCGCCGCCTTCGATGAGTATATGCTGGACGCCGCGCTTGCCGAGATCGCGGAGGACGGCGGCGAGTGTCTTGCCGGAGTAAACCATCGTGCGTTCGCGGTGTTCATCCGTGAGCAAATGACAATCCGGCGGGATGTCGCCGGTGCGCGACCAGACGATGCGCAGCGGTTGTGTCTTGGCGCGCAGGCCCCGGATGGTGAGGCGCGGGTTGTCGATGCGGACGGTTTCGGCGCCGACGAGAATGGCGTCGCAACCGGCGCGGAGGCGCATGGCGTCTTGGCGTGCGGCTGGCGAGGTGATCCAGCGACGGTCGGGAGGGGAGGCGATGCGTCCATCGAGGCTCATGCCGGCCTTGGCGGTGACATACGGGAGACCTGTGGCAATCCACTTGTTCCAGGCCCGGTTGATGAGGGCGCATTCTTCGCCGAGGAGGCCACTGTGGGGTTCGATGCCGGCTGACTTGAGGATTTTCAGCGCCCGTCCGGCGTGCTTGGGGTTCGGGTCGGTGGCGCCGAAGACGACGCGGTCAAACCCGGCGGCAATGATGGCTTCGGTGCAGGGAGGCGTGCGTCCGTGTGTGGAGCAGGGTTCGAGCGTGACATGCAGGGTCGCACCGCGCGCGAGGCCGGTTTTTTTCAAGTTCCGAAGCGCTTCGATTTCGGCGTGGGGCTGTCCGGCGCCCCGGTGCCAACCTCGGGAGAGGATTTTGCCATTTTTGGAAATGACGGCACCCACTGCGGGATTCGGGCCGGTTTTTCCAATGCCTTTGCGCGCCTCTGCCAGAGCGGCGCGCATGAGGGATTCATCGGCGGCGTGCAGGCTTCGGGCGCTCATGGAGCGAGGGCTTGGGGCGAGGCGGCTTGGCGGAGGACTTGGCGACAAGCAGGGAAACCTCTTTTTCCGTGAGGCGGCGGCAGGCGCCCGGCGGCAGGCGGTAGTCAGTGAGACCTCCGATGCGTGTGCGGCGGAGGCGTTCCACCTCGTAGCCCATTTCGTAAAGCATGAGGCGGATTTGGCGCTTGAGGCCCTGGCTCAAGGTGGCCTGGATGACCTTGGGGGCGAGAATTCGCAAGCGTTCGAAGCGGGCGCGGCCTCCCTCGATGTGGAAGCCCTTGAGGAGCTTTTCCGCGTGCGCGGGGTCGAAGGTTTTATCCAGCGTGACCTCGTATTCCTTCTCGATCGTGTGGCTCGGGTGGGTGAGTCGCTGAGCGAGGTCGCCATCATTGGTCATGAGAAGAAGCCCCTCGCTGTCCTTGTCGAGGCGGCCAACATGGAACAACGTGGAATACTCGGGCGGGAGGAGATCGTAAACCGTGCGGCGTCCGCGCTCGTCGGAGCGTGTCACCACAAAACCGCGCGGTTTGTGGAGGAGCAGGGTGACAGGCGTCGCTGCGGAGATGCAGCGTCCATTAACCCGCACATCGTCACCCTCATTGACCTGCGTGGCGAGATTGACGATTCGCGTGCCGTTGATTACCACAGCTCCCGAGGAGATGAGTTGATCGCAGGATCGCCGGGAGCCGAGACCGGCAGCGGCCAAAAAACGGTTCAGCCGCACGGGGAGCGAGGAATTAATCCTCGGGTTTGGTTTTGGGCAGGCCGATGACGCGCTGGCCGTCCTTGAACTGGCCGCGCTTGCGGAGGAGCTCGACGCGTTCAAAACGTTTCAGGACACTGCGGCGGGCGGAAATGCTGCTCTTGCCTTTCAGACTGGGATGCTGGCTCATAATTTAAAAATGGTCGCACAGTGTGGGGGAACATGCTCCGGAATGCAATCGCATTCTTTGGAAAAAATCGGGGCCGACGCGTGGATGCCTGCTTATTTTTTCAGGGCATCGCGAATCTCTTCGAGCAGAACCTCGGTGCGCGACGGGGCGGGTGGTTCGGCTGGAGCGGGAGCTGGAGCACGCTTGATTTGATTGACGATTTTCACCAAGGCGAAAACGCATGCCGCAATGATGAAGAACTCGATGACCTGATTGATAAAAAGTCCGTAGGTAATGACCGGGGCGCCAGCCTCCTTGGCCTTTGACAGGGTCTCGTAGGCCTTGCCATCCAAAGCGAGGTAAAGGTTGCTAAAGTTCACACCTTTCAGAATGGCTCCGATCGGGGGCATGATGACATCCGTGACGAGGCTGTTGACGATTTTTCCGAAGGCAGCACCGATAATCACACCGACGGCGAGGTCGATGACATTGCCGCGAGAAATGAACTCTCTGAATTCTTGGGCGATTTTCATGGCGTATTAGGCTCCGAGAAGAAGACGGGCCGGGTTTTCGAGGCAGTCTTTGACACGCACGAGGAAGGTCACCGCCTCCTTGCCGTCCACCACGCGGTGGTCGTAGCTGAGGGCGAGATACATCATCGGGCGGGCAACAATTTGACCATTCACCACCACGGCGCGTTCCTGGATTTTGTGCATTCCGAGGATGCCGGATTGCGGGGGATTCAGGATCGGTGTGCTGAGGAGCGATCCGTAGACGCCGCCATTGCTGATTGTGAAAACGCCGCCGGAGAGGTCCTCGAGCGAGATGCGGCCTTCGCGGGCTTTCGTGGCGAATCCGGCGAGGCTGGTTTCGATCTCGGCGAAGGAGAGTTTTTCGCAATCGCGAAGCACGGGAACGATAAGGCCGCGTTCGGTGCCGACGGCGACCCCGATATCGTAGGAGTTGTTCGTGATCAAGTCGTCGCCATCGATGCGGGAATTGATGGATGGGATTGCCTGGAGCGCATCGACCACGGCTTTGACGAAAAAGCTCATGAAGCCGAGTTTGACGCCGTGCTTTTTGCTGAAGTCCTCCTGGAGTTCCTTGCGGAGGGCCATGACGGCGCTCATGTCGCATTCGTTGAAAGTGGTGAGGATCGCCGCTGTCTGTTGGGCCATGACCAGCTGCGTGGCGATTTTCCGGCGCAGCGGGCTCAGCTTCTTGCGTGTGGCGCGGGAGTCTGAGGGCGAGGAGGGGGCTACCGCAGGCTTCGGTGCGGGAGCCGGGGCTTGGGCGGCAGGAGTAGGTGCTGGGGTCGCTGGCTTTGGCGTTTCAGCCGCAGGAGCCTTTTCTTCGACGGGAGCGGGAGCGGCGGGTGCTTCGGCGGCGGCAGGCTCGATCTCGGCAACGACTTGTCCAATTTTCACTTCCTCGCCCTCGGCGACCTTGGTGTGGAGAATGCCGGAGTCGGCCGCCATCACCTCTTGGGAAACCTTGTCGGTTTCGAGAGTGAAGAGAAGTTCGTCGCGGGAGACGCGCTCGCCGTCTTTTTTGTGCCAGATGGACAGAACGCCGGAGGTGATGGATTCACCGGCGCTCGGGATTTTGACTTCGATATTCATGAGTTAAGCAGGATGTCAGACCGTGAAGGCCTGGTTGAGAAGAGAGGCTTGTTGTTCCTTGTGTTTTCCTGACGAACCGGCGGCCGGGCTCGCGCTTTCGGGGCGGCCCACATAAGCAGGAGTGACGCCGGAGATTTCGGCAATGCGGGGGGCGATGAAAGTCCATGCGCCATTGTTTTTCGGTTCCTCCTGACACCAGACAATGTGCTTCGCGGTCGAGTAGCGTTTCAAGATGGTCTTCAGGCGCGATTCGTAAAGCGGGTAGAGTTGCTCGATGCGGACGATGGCCGTTGCCGCCCGCGATTTGTCCTCGGCCCGTGCTTTCACGAGATCGTAGTAGACCTTGCCGGTGCAGAGGACGACGCGGTTGACTTTCTTGGCATCTTCCACGCCGGGGTCGTCGAGGATTTCCTCGAAGCGCGCATTGGTGAAATCCTCTGTGCGGGATGAGGCATCCTCCGAGCGCAGGAGGCTCTTGGGCGTCATGATCACGAGAGGCTTGCGGTATCCGCGGTGAATCTGGCGGCGCAGGACGTGGAAATACTGGGCAGGCGTTGTGAGATTGCAGACCTGCATGTTTTCCTGGGCGCAGAGTTGGAGGAAGCGCTCTAGACGGGCACTGGAGTGTTCAGGACCCTGCCCTTCATAACCGTGCGGGAGGAGCATGACGATCGAGCTCGGGCGGCCCCACTTCGACTCGGCCGAGGCGATGAACTGGTCGATGATAATTTGGGCCCCGTTCGAGAAGTCGCCGAATTGGGCCTCCCAAATGCACAGCATGGACGGGAAATCCATCGAATAGCCATAGTCGAAGCCGAGAACGGCGTATTCCGACAAGGGGCTGTTGTAGACGCAGAATGTCTCCTGTTTGGAAGATATGTTTTTCAGCGGAATGTAGCGCTCGCGGGTCGTTTCATCGTAGAGCACCGAGTTGCGGTGGCTGAAAGTGCCCCGGCGGCTGTCCTGACCGGACAGGCGCACAGGCGTGCCCTCTAAAAGGAGCGACCCAAACGCGAGGGCCTCCGCAAGGCCCCAATCGTAGGGTCCCCCGTCTTTCCAGACCTGCAGGCGGCGGTCCAAGACGGTGCGCTGAATTTTTTGGACGACATGGAAGCCCTCCGGCACTTTGGTAATGGCCTTGACGATTTTATCCAACGTGCGCTGCGAGATCGCCGTGTTGCAGGGTTCGTGCGAGTAGGGAGCTTGGAAAATGGCCGTGGAGCCGCTGAGAGCACTTTTCTTTTTCTTGCCCTCGGCAGGCTTGGAGACCTCGTTCAACGCGCTCTCGAGATTCGCGATGAGGTTTGCCTTGATTTCGGCGGCCTCCTTGTCCGTTACCGTGCCGAGTGCGGACGTCTCCTTGGCGAACTTGGTGCTGAGGAGAGGGTGCTTTTTAATGATGTTGTAAAGGTCGGGCTGGGTGAAAGCGGGCTCATCCGTTTCGTTGTGTCCGTGGCGGCGATAGCAATAGATGTCGACGACCACATCGCGGCCGAACTTCTGGCGGTATTCCAAGGCGATCTGAGAGACTTCCAGCACCGTGAGAGGGTCTTCACCGTTCACATGAAAAATTGGCGCGTCGATCATCTTGGCGATGTCGGTGCAGTAGGCGGTGGAGCGAGAATCAGCCGGGAGTGTCGTGAAGCCAATCTGGTTATTGACCACAAGATGCACGGTGCCACCGGTGCGGTAGCCTTGAAGTTGCGACATATTAAAGGTCTCCGCCACTATGCCCTGACCAATAAATGCCGCATCGCCGTGGACCAGGATGGGGACCACTTTTTTGCGCTCCGCCGTGTCTTCCAAGACACGTTGGCGCGCGCGGGCCTTGCCCTCGACTACCGGATCGACAGCCTCAAGGTGGCTGGGGTTTGCCGCAAGGCGGATCTCCACTTTATGGCCATCGGGAAGCTCCCGCGTCGTGTGATAACCCAAATGGTATTTCACATCGCCGTTGCCCCCTACCAAATCGGGAGTAAAAGTGTCTTGAAATTCGTTGAAAATGACGCTGGCTGGTTTGTGAAGGAGATTTGCCAGGACATTGAGCCTCCCGCGGTGGGCCATGCCCATGACAATTTCCAGAACACCCAGCTTGGGACAGTTCTCGAGGATCGTGTTCAGCGCGAGCATGAGCGACTCTCCGCCTTCGAGAGAGAACCGTTTTTGGCCGACATATTTTGTGTGAATGAACGACTCGAATGTTTCGGCCTCGTAAAGTCTGGCGAGCACCTCGCGGTGGAGCTCGGGTGAATTCCGGTCCGCGCGGCGACGGGTTTCAACGCGCGATGCCACCCATTCGCGGATTTCCTTGTTTTGAACATGGGTAAACTCCACGCCGAGAGTCCCACTGTAGGTCGCCCGGAGCGCGTCGAACATCTCGCGAAGAGTCATCTGGCGTCCATCGGCAAAGTGTCGCGAAGAGACGATCTCGTTCATGTCCGCATCCGCGAAGCCGAACTCTGCGGCATCCAGTTCCGGAACGACCGGCGCGGAAGTTGCCAAGGGATTGAGATGGGCCGCTCGGTGTCCAATCGAGCGATAAGCTTCCACAATCGCGTCCACGCGCGCTTGGAGAGGCGACGCTGAGTGACTCGTGGCAGCAGCCTCTTCCTGCTTTTTGAGTCGGGCCAGCCCGAGTTCAAAGCCCTCGAAAAAGGCGGCCCAGTCGGGAGACACCGAGTGCCGGTCGGCCTGCCAGCGTTGGTGCATTTCGTCGATCAGCGTCTCGTTTGCGCGAGCGGGAACGGAGGTGTTCATTAATGTTGGGAAAAGTGGATTAGCAAACTGCTCGGGGTGAGCTTGGAGGAAGATTGGGGTGACATTCTTGAAAGATCAAGCCGTGAAAAATCCATGTCCTTCGCGCTGGCGTGAGCCGAAAATAGCCGATCCAATCCGAACGATTGTCGCGCCCTCCGCGATGCCCTGCTCGAAATCGCCGCTCATCCCCATGGAAAGTTCCCGAAGTGGATGCCCACTGGTTCCAGCAAGTTTGTCACGCAACTCCCTCAATCCGGCAAAAACGGGTCTTGCGGCATCGGTATCTGTTGTAAAAGGAGCCATTGTCATCAGCCCCTCGATGCGGAGATAGGGCAGGGACAACAGATCCTCCAGGGCGGAAGCCAGCGTATGGGGGGGGAAACCGAATTTGCTGTCTTCCCCTGAGATATTGACTTCGAGCAGCACGCGGGCAGTGACTCCAAGCTCTCCCGCGATGCGGTTCATCTGCGATGCGAGCGGGAGGTTGTCCAATCCATGAAAAAGCGCAAAACGGCCTACAACCTTGCGGACCTTGTTCGTTTGCAGGTGTCCGATGAGATGCCACTCCAAGTCCGGCGGAAGAGCCTCGATTTTAGGCAATGCGTCTTGCACGCGATTTTCTCCAAAAACCAACTGGCCCGCACTCACAGCCTCACGAATGACCTCGGGCGGGTAGGTTTTTGAGACGGCGACAAGTTGGACCTGACTGGCTGAACGACCGTGGCGCTCTGCGGCTTCGGCAATGCGTTCGCGGATGCGTTCGAGGTTCGCTGCGATCTGGTTCATTGGGGAAATTCTGGCATGGCCACCTATTCTCCGCGATGACTTTTGTGTATACTAAAATATAAAATCTTTTCCATCATGCGTCCTGAAAAATTCACCATCAAACTCCGCGAGGCTTTGAATTCCGCCATCGAGTCGGCCTCGAAACATGAGAACCCCGAGATCACCTGCGAGCATCTGCTCCAAGCCCTCGTCGAGCAGTCCGATGGCCTCACCCGTCCTCTTTTTGAAAAACTCGGCGTCTCCATTCCCACTCTTGAAGGGCGTTTGAGAGATGCCCTCTCCGCGCTGGCCCGCGTTCGAGGCGGGGCACAGCCACAGGTCTCCAACGAACTCACCAAAGTCGTCCAGGCGGCCGAAGGCGAGATGGCCATGCTCAAGGATGATTTTATCAGCGTTGAGCATTTCCTCCTCGCGCTTCTCACCACCAACTCTGCCGCTGCAAAAATGCTCAAGGACAGCGGCGTAACGCGCGATAAGGTCATGCAGGCGCTCGTCGCCGTGCGCGGCAGCCAGCGTGTCACCGACCAGGATCCCGAGGGCAAATACCAAACGCTCGAAAAATACGGCCGCGACCTCACAGCCGCCGCCCGTGCTGGCAAGATCGATCCTGTCATTGGCCGCGACGACGAGATTCGCCGGACCATGCAGGTTCTCTCCCGCCGCTCTAAAAACAACCCGGTGCTGATCGGCGAGCCCGGCGTCGGCAAGACGGCCATTGTCGAAGGCCTCGCCCGCCGCATTGTGAGCGGCGATGTGCCGGAATCCTTAAAAAACAAGCGCCTCATCGGGATGGATATCGGCTCGATGGTCGCCGGCGCCAAGTTTCGCGGCGAATTCGAAGACCGTCTCAAGGCGTTTCTCAAAGAAGTCACCGCCAGCGAAGGCCAGGTCATCCTTTTCATCGATGAACTCCACACCATCGTTGGAGCCGGTGCCGCCGAGGGTTCGATGGATGCCTCGAATCTCCTCAAACCCCAACTCGCCCGTGGCGAACTCCACACCATTGGAGCAACCACCCTCGACGAATACCGCAAATACATAGAGAAAGACGCCGCCCTGGAGCGCCGCTTCCAGCCCGTGATGGTTGGGGAGCCCAGCGTGGAGGACACCATCGCGATCCTGCGTGGACTCAAGGAACGCTACGAAGTCCACCACGGTGTCCGCATTCAGGATTCCGCCCTGATTGCGTCCGCCGTGCTCAGCCACCGCTACATCAGCGACCGGTTTTTGCCTGACAAAGCGGTCGACCTTATGGACGAAGCCGCATCGCGCCTCAAGATCGAGTTGGAATCCCTGCCGACCGAGATCGACCAGCTCGAGCGCCAGATCATGCAGCTCGAAATGGAGCGCCAGGCCCTCAAAAAAGAGAAGGACGCCCCGAGCCGCGAACGCTTGGAGAAGCTCGACCGGGAACTCGCCGAGGTGAAGGATCAGGCCTCCACCCTTCGCGCGCAATGGCTCAAGGAAAAGGAGGAAATCGGCAAGACCCAGAAAGTCGCCGAGCGTGTCGAGCAACTCCGCGCCGAACTCGAACAGGCCCAGCGCCGGGGTGACCTGCACCGCGCCAGCGAAATCCAATACGGACTCCTCCCTGACATGGAACGCGAACTCAAAAAAATGGAGCACGTTGTTCCTGGCGACGAATCCGGAAAAAAAGCCCATGCCATCCTCCGCGAAGAGGTCACTGAGGAGGATATCGCCAAAGTCGTTTCGACCTGGACCGGCATTCCCGTTTCACGCCTCCAGGAGGGCGAGCGCGCCAAACTCGTAAAAATGGAGGAGCGCCTCATGGAGCGTGTCGTTGGCCAGCAGCAAGCCATCAAGGCCGTCTCGAACGCCGTTCGTCGCGCCCGCGCCGGGCTCCAGGACGAGAACCGCCCGATCGGCTCGTTCCTCTTCCTCGGCCCGACCGGCGTCGGCAAGACCGAGCTGTCCAAGGCGCTGGCGGAATTTTTATTCGACGACGAAGGCGCGATCATCCGACTCGACATGTCGGAATACATGGAAAAGCACACCGTTGCCCGCCTCATCGGAGCCCCTCCCGGCTATATCGGCTACGAGGAGGGCGGCCAACTCAGCGAGGCCGTGCGCCGCAAACCCTACTCGGTCGTGCTTTTCGACGAGGTGGAAAAAGCGCACCCCGATGTCTTCAACGTCCTTCTCCAAGTCCTCGACGACGGACGCATCACCGATGGACAAGGCCGCACGGTGGATTTCAAAAATACCGTCCTCATCCTCACCTCCAACATCGGCAGCCAATACATCATGGAAGACCTGCCGAAGGACGAGCGCAACCGCCGCGTGCAGGAAGCCCTGCGCGGACACTTCCGCCCCGAGTTCCTGAACCGTATCGACGAAACGATCATCTTCGACCGGCTCGACGCCAGCCAGATCACCCACATCGTGGACATCCAGCTCCGCCGCCTTCTCACCCGTCTCGCCAAACAAAACATCACGCTCACGCTCGACGAATCCGCCAAGGCCTTCCTCGGCAAGGAAGGATACGACCCCGCCTACGGAGCCCGACCTCTCAAGCGCGTCATACAACGGCAAATCCTCGACCCGCTCAGCCTCGAAATCCTCGGCGGCCACTTCGCCGAGGGCGACCACATCCAAGCCACGGAAAAAGACGGACGCCTCGAGTTTTTAAAAACTGCCTAATACCAAAGTCAGCTTGCTCTTAGACCTTAAAAATAGTTTGAACGGAAAATTTTTTCGGGGAGCGCACTCGCTGTCCCCGGGACCATGCGCCCAATGCTTGGAGCCATCAGAATGAGAGTCCAAAACCTATCAGCTATTGGTATAAAGCTCTGTCTCGAAAAGAATCAAGGGCTCGCCAGTTCGACGTCATCGATCGGGGCGACGGAGCCGTTGAAAACCAGCCGAGCCGCTACGGGGAGTGGATCGGCTTGGGCGGCGTGTTACCGGTCCATGAGGCGCCCACGATACGCGGGTTCTGGGCATCGGCGTCCAAGAAGCTCTTGATTTCCTGCAGTGTGAAGCAGGCTACCAGAGCGGGTTTGACTGATAGAATTGAGAACTAACCTCCAGCGATGGCAGGAACGATGCTGATCTCGTCGCCTTCCTTCACAGGTGTGGCCTTTTCCTCCAGGAAACGGATGTCCTCGTCGTTAACGAAGATGTTCACGAAGCGCCGAACATTTCCGCTCTCGTCGCAGATGCGCTCGAAGAGGCCGGGGTAGGAGGTGTTGAGGTTCGTGAGGACCTCGCCAACGTTGGCGCCGGTGGCTGGGACGAGTTCCTGCTCGTTGGTGAGCTTGCGGAGCGGGGCTGGGATGCGGACTTGGATGGGCATTTTAGTTTTCTGTTTTCAGTTTGAAGTTTTCAGCATTGGGTTTGTAGGACGGAAGCATCATTCGCGATGAGGGCTTCGAATTCGCGCAGGCTGGGGTTGATGACGCGGGGTTCGCCGCAGTGACCTTGGATGGCTTCCTGGGTTTTGAGGCCGTGGCCGGTGATGCAGAGGACGATGCTCTCGTTGCGGGGAATTTTTCCGCTTTCGATGAGTTTGCGGGCGCAGGCGACGGTGACGCCTCCGGCAGTCTCGGCGAAAATGCCGGCGTATTCCGCGAGGTCGCGAATGCCGCGAATCACTTCCTCATCCGAGCAATCGTCGGCGCTGCCGCCAGTCTCGTTCATGCTGCGAATGGCGTAGTAGCCGTCCGCCGGTGTGCCGATGGCGAGCGATTTCACAATCGTGTCGGGTTTTGAGACCGGCTTCACGAGGTCGCTGTTTTTCTTTTTCGCCTCGGAGATCGGCGAGCATCCGCTGGCCTGTGCGCCGTGGACGGAGAAGGGGTGCTCGTCGAGGATGCCGACTTTGATGAATTCCTTGTAGGCCTTGTGAATCTTCGTGAGGAGCGAGCCGCTGGCCATCGGGATGACCGTGTGGCGGGGGAGCTTCCAGCCGAGTTGTTCGGCGATTTCGAAGCCCATGCTCTTGGAGCCCTCGGCGTAGTAGGGGCGCAGGTTCACATTCACGAAGCCCCAACCGTATTTGCCGGCGATCTCGGAGCAGAGGCGGTTCACTTGGTCGTAGGCACCTTCGATGCCGATGACTTGTGTGCCGTAAACCAGCGAGCCGACGATTTTGCTCCTCTCGAGATTTGCCGGGATGAGGACATAACTGGTGAGTCCGGCAGCGGCGGCATTCGCGGCCACGGAGTTCGCGAGGTTGCCGGTGGAGGCGCAGGCGACGACCTTGAAGCCGAGTTCGCGGGCGCGGCTGAGAGCGACCGAAACCACGCGGTCTTTGAACGAGAGGGTGGGGTAGTTGACCGTGTCGTTCTTGATATAAAGCTCATCCACCCCGAGGTGCTTGGCGAGCCGGTCGGCCCGCACGAGCGGCGTGAAGCCGACTTGAGCACCGACGGTCGGTGTGCCGTCGATCGGCAGCAACTCGCGGTAACGCCACATCGTCTGCGGACGCGAGGCGATGACTTCGCGGTTGATGTGCTTTTTTATGCGGTCGTAGTCGTAGGCGGCTTCGAGGGGGCCGAAATCAAATTCGCAAATGTGGATGGCCTCCTTCGGATAAAGGCGTCCGCACTCCCGGCATTTCAGGTTCGAAAAGAATGTCTGTTGTTCGCTCATGGATCAAATTTTCCTCCTCAACGAGAGCGGACGAGCGACGGGACACCTGCGAATCGGCAATTGTCCCTCTCATCTTTCCCGGTTCGTCGCTTTCGCTCCTCGCCGAGCTGGATTTGGCACCTGGTCCTGGGTGGGATGTTTTGAGCATCACACTTCAGCGGTTGCCGTGGCTTCATCGGGCCAGTCCCTCTGCCACTCTCGATAAGATGGCTGTGTATTTGGCGGGGAAGCGGGTTGGCGTCAAGGGGAAATTTGCGCCGCTGCCTCTTTTCTCATCGCATGGGGCGTGGCGAGCGTGTTGATTGGTCGCTAAACCAACACGGCTGCGTGGATCTTTCGCTTTACAAGAACCCCGAATTCTCCCGAGGCGCTCCTTTTTGGAAGGAAGTGCTGTGGTGGTTTGCGCGGACGATTTTTTTCGAGCCGTGGTTTCCTCAGCCCTCCCGTCTCCGGTGCGCGGTGCTTCGGGTGTTCGGGGCGAAAATCGGGCGCGGCGTGGTGATCCGTTCGCAGGTGAACATCAATTTTCCCTGGCGGTTGGAAATCGGCGACCATGCGTGGGTCGGTGAGGAAGTGATGATTCTCAGTCTCGACCGGGTGCGGATCGGATCCCATGTGTGCATCTCGCAGCGGGCATTTCTTTGCACTGGTTCGCACCAATTCAAAAAGGAAACCTTCGATCTCGTGATCAAGCCCATCGTCGTCGAGGACGGATGCTGGATCGCCGCAGGCGCTTTTATCGGGCCGGGAGTCACGCTGCGCCGGAACACAGTTTGCGCGGCGGGTGCTGTGGTGATGCGGGATGCGGGGCCTGATGCCGTGGTGGCTGGAAATCCCGCAGTGGTGCGCGAGGGCTGATTTGCGGCTTTGCAGGGCGGCCTCAAACAGGCACACTCGCGCGATGATTTTCAGGATTTCGATTCCGGGGAGGTTTGTCGCGTGATGCAGGCATTGCCGGGCTTTCGTGATTTTTATCCCGAGGAATGCGCGAGGAGAAACCACATTGTGGCGACTTGGCGCGAGGTGGCAAGGCGCTATGGATTTGTCGAATTCGACGGGCCTGTTCTCGAAAGCACCGACCTCTACCGCAAAAAAAACGAGGAAGGTGCCGAGATTCTGGAACAGCTTTATTCCTTTGCAGATCGGGGAGGGCGCGAAGTGTCTCTGCGCCCGGAAATGACGCCGACTCTCGCCCGCATGGTCGCGGCCCGCGAGAAGCATTATCGCAAACCGATGAAGTGGTTTTGCGTGTCGAATTTCTTCCGCCACGAGCGCCAGCAAAAAGGCCGCTTGCGCGAGTTTCTCCAGTTCAATGCCGACATCATCGGCGAATCCTCTCCCCAGGCGGATGCCGAGATCATCGCCCTCGCGATTGATCTCATGCGCGCCTTTGGCTTTACAGCGGAGAATTTCGTGGTCCGCCTCAGCGACCGCAAGGCGTGGATGGATTTTTTGGCCTCACGCGGCTGCGACGATGCCGCCTGTCGTGTCGCGCTGGCTTGTGCCGACAAGCTCGAGCGTGAACCCGAGGAAAAGCTCAATGCCAAGCTCGCTCCAACCGGCCTCAGCGTTGCCGATCTCAAAGCCTTCATCGCCGCTGGAAGCCCCGAGGCGTTTGCTCCGGTCATGGAAGCTCTCGCGGCACGCAGTCTCACTGGCTTCGTGCAGCCCGACCTCTCGATCGTTCGAGGTCTCGCATACTACACCGGCGTGGTCTTTGAAATTTTCGACCGCTCCAAAAATCTCCGCGCCTTGGCTGGTGGTGGACGCTACGATGGGCTGATCAAGGGGCTGAGCGATGGCCATGTGGACCTGCCTGCTATCGGATTCGGCATGGGCGATGTTGTGTTAGGCCACCTCATTGACGAGAACCCCGCCGCCGCAGCCCGGCTTCAATCCGCTCTTGCCTCTTCCTGTGATGCGTATATTGTCATTGCAGACGAATCCAAGCGCCCTGAAGCCCTTCAAATCGTCCAATCCTGCCGCGAACTCGGCCTCATTACCGACTTCCCCCTCAAGTCCGCAAAAATCGGCAAGCAATTCCAGGAAGCCGAACACCTCGGCGCCCGTCACGCCATCATCATTGGCCAGGAATGGCCGCAGGTGAAACTCAAGCACCTCGCCACCCGCGCCGAGGAAACCCTCGACCACGCCGCCCTCGCGCCGAAACTTAAAACTTACAAACTTAAATCTTAAAACTCCGTCATGTCCTACCGCACCCATCATTGCAACGCCCTCCGCTCCGAACACTCCGGCCAAGAAGTCACACTCTGCGGCTGGGTCGCCTCCCGCCGCGACCATGGCGGACTCATCTTTATCGACCTCCGGGACCGCGAGGGCGTCACGCAGGTTGTTTTCCGACCCGAGGAACACGCCGAGGCTTCAAAAAAATCGCATGAACTCCGCAGTGAGGATGTCATTCGTGTTACCGGCAAAGTCGCTCCCCGCTTGGCTGGAACAGAGAACGCAAAGCTCGCTACCGGCGCGATTGAAGTTGTTGCCTCCGCGCTGGAAATTCTGAATGCCGCCGAAGTCCTCCCCTTCCAGCTTGACGACAAGGTTTCCAACGAAGACCTCCGCCTCACCTACCGCTACCTTGATCTTCGCCGTGAGCAAATGGGTCGCAATCTGCGCCTGCGCCACCGCGTCGTGAAGGCCATGCGCGATGTCATGGACTCCGAGGGCTTTCTCGAAATCGAAACGCCGATCCTCTCGAAAAGCACGCCTGAAGGCGCCCGCGATTTCCTCGTGCCGTCCCGTCTCACGCCGGGCGCGTTCTACGCGCTCCCCCAGGCTCCCCAGCAATACAAACAACTCCTCATGGTCGCCGGCGTGGAAAAATATTTCCAGATCGCCCGCTGCTTCCGCGACGAAGACCTCCGCGCGGACCGCCAACCGGAATTCACCCAGCTTGATGTCGAGGCGTCATTCATCACTCAGGACGACATCCTCGGCCTCATGGAAAAAGTCCTCGCCGCCGCATTCCGTGAGACAAAAGGCATCGAGATTCCCACGCCCTTCCCGCGCCTGACCTATCAGGACGCCATGAACCGCTATGGCAGCGACAAGCCCGACACCCGCTTCGGCATCGAAATCACCGACCTCGGCGACATCTTCCGCGAGTCACAGTTCAAGGTCTTCCGCGCCGCGCTCGACAATGGCGGCGTCGTAAAAGCCATCAATGCCTCTGGCCTCGCCTGCATCACCACCGGCCAGATCGAAAATCTCACCGAACTCGCCAAGCAGGCGGGGGCCAAAGGCCTCGCCTTCATCAAGGTTGAAAACGGCGAATGGAAATCCCCGATCGTCAAGTTCTTCACCGATGCCGAAAAAGCCGCCCTCACCGAGCGCCTCGCCATCAAGGAAGGTGACCTCATTTTGTTCGGAGCCGACAAATGGGAAACGGCTTGCGAAACCCTCGGCCGCGTCCGCCTGCGCGTGGCCGAAATGCTCGAGACACTTAAAGGCTCCACCGCCCTGAATTTCCTCTGGGTTGTCGATTTCCCGCTCCTCGCCTGGAGCGAGGAGGAGCAAAAGTGGAACGCCGTCCACCATCCCTTCACCCGCCCCTGCGCCGAGGATCTCCCGATTCTGGAAGCCGGCGAATACGGCAAGGTCCGCGCCGTGGCCTACGATGTCGTCCTCAACGGCGTCGAAATCGGCGGCGGCAGCCTCCGAATCCACGAATCCGACCTCCAGTCGAAGATGTTCAGCATCCTCGGCGTCAACGAGGAGAAGCAACAGCTCCTCTTCGGCCACATCCTCAAAGCCTTCCAATTCGGTGCCCCGCCTCACGGCGGCATCGCCCTCGGCCTCGACCGCTTGGTCATGCTCATCGCCGGCGAGGAAAGCATCCGCGATGTCATCGCCTTCCCGAAAAACAACCGCGGCGTTGAGATGATGACCCAGTCGCCCGCCGAGGCTGATTTCAAGCAACTCCGCGAACTCTACATCCAGAGCACGGCAAAGAAGCCGGCGTGAACGGACCTCGTTGACTTTGTTGACCCCACTGACGCATCGTCAGTGAGGTCAACCGGGTCATTGCGGTCCTCCTCCTGGTCGCGTCCCTTTGCACTCGGGAAATGCCGAGCAGCCCCAAAATGCACCCTTTGCCGACTGGCGAACCATGTCGTCGGAGAACGGCGCATCTGCGAGGGAAATGGCGTTCACTGCCTTGGCCTCCGACGAGTGGGCCGACCAGGGGAGTTCTTTCCGATCGAGTATGAAAATCTCATAGTCTCCGCGCAGTTCACTCAGGCTTGCCCGAGCCACATCGGTGAGCTTCATCTCGGTATCCTTCGAGGTCGCGGAACGCTCCGAACCCTCGATGATATTCTGCCGCCCGCTACGCGCCGCCTGGGTCATCTGGTCGTATTGGCGACCCTTCGGATTATAGAACTTCCTCTCCGCCTCGCGCGAGTCGTGCGTCAGAAAACGGCGGCAAAATCGCAAAGTCTCAACCTGCACAATCGTCGCCAGAGTGAAGGAATGCAGTCGCCGAAAACCACCCCGTTTGTCGAAAAGCTCAGACACGGAGAAAAAAGTTAGCCACTGCGAATCCTACCCGTCAACGGGTGCCATCAGGTCATACCCGCCAAAAACCCCGCCGCTTCCCGGCATATCGCCTCTCTCTCCGCCTGCGGTCGTTTCCGCCAGGCGCTGACCATCATGCTCGTGCGCGGATTGGAGGCGAAGCGGTCGGCGTGGCGGTTGTAGAAATCCCAGTAGAGCAAATTGAACGGGCACGCGCCGGGGCCGGATTTTTTGTTTGGGTCGAAATGGCAGCCGGAACAGTAGTTGCCCATCTTGGAAATGTAGGCGGCGGAGCCCGCGTAGGGTTTTGTGGCCATGAAGCCGCTATCGGCGTGGAGAGCCATTCCGAGCACATTGGCGGCCATGACCCACTCGTGCGCGTCGATATACATTTCCAAAAACCAATCGTGCGCCTCCTGCGGACTGATCCCGGCGAGGAGGAGAAAATTTCCGAGGATCATGAGTCGCTGGATGTGGTGGTTGTATGCGGTGTCCTTGACCTCCCGGATGACACAGCGCAGGCAGTTCATGTCGGTCTCACCGCTGTAGAAAAAAGCAGGCAGCTTGCGTGTGGCGCAGAGTCCGTTGGATTGAAGGTAGTCGGGCATTTTCAGCCAATACACGCCGTTCACGAATTCCCGCCAACCGATGATCTGTCGCACAAATCCCTCGACGGCGGCGAGCGGGGCGCGACCCGATTTGTAGGCCCGCTCGGCGGCAAGCGCGCATTCCATCGGCAGGAGCAGGCCGAGATTGAGCGGGGCGGCGATGAGGCTGTGAAACATCGTCTGCGAGTCCTGCAGCATGAGGTCTTGGTAGTCGCCAAAAAGCGGGAGGCGTTGTTCGACAAATTGCCGCAGCGCCTCAAGAGCCTCGGCGCGTGAGGTGGGCAGCCAGCAATCCTCGGCGCGGCCGACATCCTCCGGGAACCAGTGCGTCACCTCGGCGATGACCTCGGCGATGACCTCGGCGAGGATCGCACTCTGTCGCCGTTGCGCGGTGGCGGACGCCGGTGGCTTGGGAGCACCATCCTTTTTCCAATCCCGCACGGTCTTGCGATTCTCGGCATCGTAGTTCCACGCGCCTCCCTCGGGCTCGCCGTCATCGCGCATGAGAATCCCGGTTTTTTGCCGCGCTTGACGGTAGTGCGCCTCCATGAGCAGGCGTTTCTTGCCTTTGGCAAAGCCGAAAAACTCCTCGCGCGGCGTGACAAATTGGCAAGTCGGCGTGATCCGCAGGGGAATTCCGCTCGCTGCGGCGGCCCGGTTTAAAATCTGAAGCTGCGACCAGTTGTTCGGCTCCATCACAAGCAACTCGTCCGGGCCGCTTCGCAAGTGGTCCTGCAACGCATCGAGGAGGGACGGCGCGTCTGCCATTTTTCGATAATCCACCTCCCAGCCGTGCTCGCGGAGCGTCGCCGCAAATTCCCGCATCGCGGCAAATTGGAACACGCGTTTGATTTTGTGGGCGCGCCCGGAATCCCTCGCCTCCACCAACAAAACCGCATCCCGTCCGGCTTCCCCCACTTGCAGTGCGGTGTTCTCGAGAGTGAGCTGGTCGCCAAAGATGAGGATGGAGTTTTTCATGGAAAGGAATGTCTCGGAACAGCGGGGTGGCCCGGGCTCACGAGATTCTGACAAACCGGCCGCCGGGGAGTTGGCGGACGAGTTTTTTCATTTCGAGAGTCAGGAGAGTGGTCGAGACAACATGGCTGGGCAGGCTGCTGCGTTCGATGATGGTGTCGATGTGGGCTTCGTCGTCGCCGATGGCGGAGTGGATTTGCGCTTCGTTGCCGGAGAGTTCGGGCGCGCGGGCCGGGGTGAGTTGGGGTTTTTCCGCGAAAAGGATGCCCATGTCGTCCAAAATGTCGGCGGCGGATGTGATGAGCTTCGCGCCTTGCTGGATGAGACGGTTCGAGCCAATCGCATTCGGATTGTCGATGCGGCCGGGAACCGCGTAGATCGAGCGGCCCTGCTCGCCGGCCTGGTTCGCGCTGATGAGTGCGCCGCTGCTGGCTCCCGCTTCCACGACGAGGACGCCGAACGAACATCCGCTAATGATGCGGTTTCGCATGGGAAAGGTCTGTCGGTCGGCTTTGACGCGCATGGAAAACTCGGTGATGACCGCGCCCGAGGTGGCGATCTTGTCGGCGAGTTGCTTGTTTTCCGGCGGGTAAAATTCCAGCAGGCCGCTGCCGAGCACGCCGATCGTCCGGCCCTTGGCTGCGAGCGCGGCCTGGTGCGCGGCGGTATCCACTCCCCGCGCGAGGCCGCTCACGACCGTCACGCCTGCATATGCCAGTTGGTAGGAGAGTTTTTTCGTGCAATCCGACGCGTAGTGCGTGGGCTTCCTCGTGCCGATGACGCCAATCGCATGTCGGTCGCGATCCAAAATTTCGCCCATCATGTAAAGCACGGTCGGAGGATCATGAATCTCGCGTAGCAGGGCAGGGTAATCCGGAGAGGCGAGCGTGACGACTTTTGCCCCGTGTTGCTTCACGAGGTCAAGTTCACCCGAAAGATCCACATGGCTCTTCCAGTTGTGCAGGGACTTCGCCGCCTCGGGACCGATGCCCTCCACGGTTTGCAGCCGCGCTGCCGGAGCGCCAAGAACCGCCGTGGGCGAGCCGAATGCCTCCAACAACCGCCGCACCCGCACCGGCCCGATCCGGGGCACCATGTTCAGGGCGATGTAGGCTTCGGACTCGGTCATGCGCGCGCGAATAACAACCACATTTCGTGTGAGGCAGGAATCAAATAAAATAGGAAACGCACCTGCCTTCTGTTTCCCCCCCATCCGCCGCGCTTGGCGCAAGGGCTTGGGATCTATAAAAGACATCAGGATGTGATTGTCAAAATTCTCGTGCGGGGCGGCTCTCCTGACGCTGCTCGTTGCCCTTGCTTTGGCGCATTGGATTTCCTTGCCGGTTTCACATCAGGAGGTGTTGGCAAATTTCGCGAAGGCGGGGGATTTTTTCGGAGTGTGCAAAGCGTGCTCGGTTTGCCCTGGTGGTCGCCGAACTTTCTTCAGGGAACGAGTCTCGCCATGGCGTGGGGATACATGTTTTCGAATGGGGTTATGCTGGCGGCTGCGTTGCCATTTGGCTTTCTGGCGGTCTCGCACCATGGTGGTTCTGCCCGGCTATCGTCCGGTGGAGCGGAGGGCAATGCCCAGCAGTTCATACCAAAGCCTTCTTGGACTCCTCCAAAAAAGCCAAATCACCTACGAACCTGACCACATGATTGCCAATTCCACGCAAAATTTTGATCGCACTCGACCAGCAGAGCCCCTTTTTATTGAACTGTCCAAACACTTCCCAAAAAACGGGGCATCTTCTCGGATTTCTCCGTAGCAACATCCTTTTCCAGTTTTTTAAAGCGCGAAACGAACGCGAATTGAAAAACCAGCATGACATACCTCGATGAGAGTGCTATGAATCGCCCTGCAGAAGGCACAAATTTTCCTTAATGCTGCGCAAAAATATCTCACCACAGCTCAACTGAATAGAGCAGGGCTTGCCTAAAGCTTCGATGCTGGTTGGACTCCATCCAAGGACACCATCTCAATTTATGCATAAGAAAAACATCATTAAAATTTTTTTAAAAAAAGATATATTTTTAATTTTATTCATTGTTTTTTCATTATTATTTTGCTCTGCCATTGGTTCTGCATGGCTGAAGACGACGCCATCTTTTGAGGAAATGTATGGAGGCACAGCCAGATCAGGGGAGTATTTTAACGCATTAAAATCAGTAAATTCGTGGCCATGGTGGACTCCTAGTTACCTTTTTGGCCATAGTTGCGCGCTATACGGCGTGAGCCTCTTTCAAATTACAGTTTTAGTAGGATCAGCCTCATTGCTTAGCGGATGGACTACTCCTATATTCGTGTTCAAAATTATCGGCTTGTTAACAATGTGCTTTTCTGGATTAACAATGTTTTATCTTGCGCGAAGAATTTATGATTCCAACAAAATTGCTTTCTTAGCAGGTATTTTATATTTAACCTCTGCACAACTTGTTATGAGAATAGCAATGCTTGAGCATTTAAGCACCGCAGCGTGCATGATTTGGGGCCCATTAATATACTTGGCGCTCTTGCGCTGCGAAAAAATTAAATCTTGGAGAAACTCCATGCTGCTGGCTATTTCCATCTCAGGGATGTTGGTTTGCTATTTTAAAATTTTTATACTTTTTCTCCCTGCTGCTGGACTTTTTTTATTGTGGCGTTTTTTTTCGATTGATTTTGATTCAAGGAAAAATCTATTTTATTGTATTCAAAGGGCATTTATTGTAACAATTCCTCTGGCATTATTTCCGCTTATACCTGCTTACAGAGAAAGCAAGTTTCTTGCACTTTTTGAATTGGAACCGTTCCACGCTTGGCAACAAAATTTTTCATTTTTTTCAGCAATCACATGGATCGACTGGGGTAATCTTTTAACCTCTGGGACAGCCATTCCTTCTTTGCGCGGCATTCGACATACATCCATAGAATTTTATCTTGGGCCAGTTCTGCTTGCTGGAATTTTATTACCTCTCACCATTGGGCGCATACGAAATGATTGGGCTACATTTCCTGCATGGGGTGCCCTTCGCTGCTTTACCATATCACTACTCCTAGCTACATGGCTGGCATCCGGACCACGCTCAATTATTGAAGGCCACTTTGCGTATCTCAATTCCAGTATGGGTTGCTCTGATTTTACAATCGCGATCCTCTGGCTCGTTTTTATTGCTCAAGGGTTAATGATCTTACTGATATCAGGCAAAACTCCTATACAGATTGGCATTGGAATTCTTTTTATCGGAATTTATTATTTGGTTCCCGGATTCAAAGTTCTTGAATTATTGCCATTTTATCGAGATATTCGTGCGCCAAGTTCAGTATGGACGGCTTTTGGCGCACTCAGCGCGGTTCTTGCATCGGCAGCAGGTTTTTGGATCCTTGCAAGTATCCAAATTAACAAACTAAAAAAATGCGTAGCAGTAATAGTTATCATTTTAGCATTATTATCAGACATTTGTTTTTTGCACAAAGCATTTTTCATCGACGGCTTGCCGAAAAAAACATTCACTGATTATGCAGAGGCGCAAGTTTTTCTAAAAAATGCTCAAATTAATGGTAGAGTCCATGCTTTATCCGGGAGATATTTTTATTTAACAACGCCTCATGAATCGGGAAGAAGTCTATCAACTGAAGCTCTCGGAAGGCACTTGCAACTCCGATGGATTCGTTACATGGAAAGCGGTTCAATGCTTTCTTTCGAGACAGCAAAGGCTTATTTTGATTTGTTTGGAATATCCTACGTGCTAATTGACCGAAAAGACCCAGACACGCCTCTAGCTTATCAAAATGAATTTAAACAATTATTCCCAAAGGTTTTTGAAAATGATGGCTTCACTATCCTTGAAAACTCATCGAGCCTCTATCCCGCCTATGAAGCCAAAAATATTGTCAGCGCCGAAAATGACATTTTTAAAAATCCTGGCTCCGTTCTTTTGCTAGGACGAGGAGGACTTATAGCCATCGAAGGATTTACGGGTAACAATGTAGGAAAAATAGATCTTCAAGGCCGCCAGGATATACCCAACCGAGTTCAGTTGGAAAAAACATCTAAACTTAAAAAGCTTTCACTCAAAGAGCCAAGAAATACAAATTACCACTCCTTTACTGTTACCGGTCTCGAAACAGGAGACGCGCCACGAGCCATCGTTGTGTCAGAATCCTACCACCCCGATTGGAAAGCCTACCAAGGAACTGAACCTTTGCCTGTATTTCGCGCAGTCGGTGCCTTGATGTCCGTGCAGGTTTCAAAATCAGAGGATGTCCAATTCATTTTCACTCCCCCGTGGTATTATAATTTTTGTGCAACTGGATGTCTCGTTGCCTGGGTTATGGCCTGCCTTTTGTTTTTGTTGATGCGACTACCTTTTATTCCAGAAAAATTGCGATTGGCTTGGTATGGAGAATGAAAATGAAAAGGTAATGTGTGGAACCGGTAGGTAGGCAAAATGTTTTTTCATTTTCATATTCCAATGAAAAAATCGATTCCAAACGCTCACATTTTTATGGAATGCTTCACCATGATATTCCACCCCGGCGGGACGCGCGAGTAATAACATTACGTCGTCGTTGGCAATTCCATGGGTTACACGATCCGCACTGGGTTACCTATGTCTCTTCTTTCCAAAGCGCAGGCCAAGATTCGAAAGTTTAAAACTGCACACAATACGCGGGACCGATCACTGTTTTTGAATGTCTAGAGCAATTCAACAAAAGCTATAGCCGCAAGAGACAAACCAATTTAGGGCGT
>JBAWVX010000040.1:0-25182 GCA_037147075.1 bacterium | reverse complement strand
AATGCAAATCTTCCGAATGGCGTTGTTGCCGCTATCAGCTACATACAGATTTCCTGATTGATCGATGGCTATTCCAAAGGGAAAATTAAATCGTGCGTTTCTGCCAATGCCATCGGCAAAAGAAATCCTGGAAGCGGGAGCTCCTGCAACCGTAGTTACTTTACCATCTGCAATGCAAATCTTCCGAATGGCGTTGTTGCCGCTATCAGCTACATACAGATTTCCTAATTGATCGATGGCTAAGCCAGATGGATATTTAAACCTAGCCCTTGTTCCTGTCCCATCAGCACAGTCCGCATTGGAATTAGCCACACCTGCTAGAATGGTTTTCTTCCCGTCCGGCGATATCTTGAAGATCTGGTTGAACTCGTAATCGGCCACATACACATTTCCGCTTATGTCCTTTACTGCGGCGCGTGGGCTACTAATTCCCCAACTGCCACCAGCCAGAGTTTCGACCGTGGCTTGTGTTTGGGCGTGGGCGGGGAGCATTGATGAGCCCACCAGCCCCAGCACCATGGCACTAGTGTAAATGATACGATGGATATAGACTTTGTTTATCATGAGACCAGAAGATTAACCGCTGAAAAAAAACCGTCTTCCCGAGTTTCTCCAAAAAAGCCTGAAAATTGTCCACTTTTGAATCCCCCGGATTTCCGGGGCCGTCTGGCTTTGCGGACGGATTGGGCTCTGGAAGCTCATAAGTTGGATGTTGTAGAATGGGTGTTCGTCGGCCTCGCTGGCGTTTCGCCCTTTGAGCAAATACGGATACTTCCGGTGTCCGTTATCCGGTAGGCACGTTCGCCTGGGCCGACACCAGATCGTTTCGATCCCCATTTCTCGCCGCAAACTCTGCACCTGTTTGCGGTTGCTTTCCATTCCGTAATCCTCGCTCAACTTCGCCACCAGTCGCCGACTCCCCATGCACGGATCGATCAGGTAAATCTCGTCCAGCGCGCGAATAATCCGACGCTCCGACTCACTCGGCTCCATGGGCTTGTAATGAAACACCGAACGCCTCACATGCAGCAACTCGCATTGTCTTCGGATGCTCAATTTGGGATGTTTTGTTTCGACCAGCTCGGCACGCTTCACGGGCCGAGCTGTTTGGATTTTTTTCCAGGAAATCCACCTCCACGCTCAGTTGACCAATCTTGGAATGGAGTCTTTTCCGCTCCTTTTCAAAATCCTCTTTCCCAGCGCGTTTTCCGCTCTCGAATACCCCGGCGATATTTTCCGCCAGCATTTTCTTCCACTCCGCGACCTGCGTGGGATGAACATCGTTCTCCTTGGCAATCACGTGGATCGTTTTCTCTTCCTTCATGGCCTCAAGGGCCACCCGCGCCTTGAAGGCGCTATCGTGTCTTCTGCGTTTGGCTTTCATTTCTATGGTTGGTTTTAGGTTTATTGACCTCTTCCAACCACCGCTTTTTATCTCTTAACCACTGGTCCGATTTTCAGGGTCCACCTCATTGCATGATGGACCACATCCCGTGGATCATTTCGTGGTTTTCCCGGAGAAGGAGGCTCAATCGGGTTGTATTCAATAAAAAAAGGTGTTCATTTGAACACCATGATACTCCACCTTGATGCCGATGCGTTTTTTGCTTCTGTCGAGCAGGCGGCTGATGGGCGTCTGCGGGGCAAGCCGGTGGCGGTGGGAGGTTCGGCGCGGGGCGTGGTGGCATCGGCTTCGTATGAGGCGCGGCGGCATGGGATCACTTCGGCGATGTCGGTGGCGCAGGCGCGGAGGTTGTGTCCGAGGCTCATTGTGGTGCCCGGGGATTTCGAGAAATACGAGCACTTCTCGCGCATGATGTTCAGTTACGCCTATGATTTCACGCCGGTGGTCGAGGTGGGATCGATCGATGAAGGCTACGCCGACCTGCGGGGAAACACGAAAAAGACGCCGCAAGACATCGCGGAATCGATACGCAAGACGGTGCGAGAGACGCTCCGCATCACGCTCTCCGAGGGAGTCGCTGCGAACAAACTCGTTTCGCAGGTCGCCAGCAAATGGAAAAAACCGGACGCGCTCACGCAAATCGCCCCTGGCCGCGAAGGGGAGTTTCTGGCACCCCTCGAAAACAAATGGCTGCCTGGCATCGGCCCCCAACTCGCCGCGACGCTGAGCCGGGCGGGCCTCCCGCTCATAGGCCACATAGCCTCCACCCCGCCGGAGCAGCTTTCGCTTTTTGCAGGAAAAAACGCGCGCACACTTTGGGAATTCGCCAATGGCATCGACGAGCGCCCTGTGGTCGCGGAGGCCCCCGCTGCGAAATCCTACTCCGAGCAACAGACCTTCGAGGCTGACACGGCCGACGAGCTGTTTGTTCTGGCCGTGCTGCGCTCCATGGCCGACCGGCTTTTTGCCAAAGCCCGCGTGGAAGGGCAGGCGGCGAGGACGATTTCGGTGCGTGTGCGATACAATGATTTCGAAGAGTGCCTGCGCAGTGGCAGCCTCGATGAACCGACCGACTTGGAGACGACGACCTACGGCCTCATCGCCACGCTGTTGAAAAAGGCTTGGGAGCGCCGCGTCAGCCTCCGCCTTGTTTCGCTCAAACTCTCCAATCTCTACAAAGGCGCCTTCTTCACGGAGCTGCCACTCATACCCGCGACGCAAAATTCCGCAACGCTCCACCGGGCAGCCTTGGCGGTGGATGAAATCCGGGCGCGTCATGGCAGCGGAGCCATCCTGCGGGGGCACGATCTCTGGTTGCGCGAGAACCCAAGCCCCGCGATTGAGGCGAAAAAGGCATCGCAACCTGTGATAAGACGCGTCACTCAAGCTCCAGCCTCCATCCTGCATTTCCGCTCCTGCTACAGCTTCATGGAATCCCTGCTCATGCCCGGGCGGATCGTCCAAATCGCCGCAGAGGCAGGCTGCAAGGCCGTGGGAATCTGCGATCCGAACCTCCATGCCGCCGTGCCGTTTTTCCAAGCCGCGCAGGCTGCGGGCCTCAAACCGGTCATCGGCGCGGAACTCAGCGTGAACAACCGTCTGCGCCGACTCTATGCAAAAGACCGGACCGGATACCAAAACCTCTGCCGCCTGCTCTCAGAGCCGAAAATAACACGCGACTTCTGGATGCAGCACCGCGATGGACTCCTCGCATCCCCAAGCACCGCGCAACCGATCCGTTGCGAGAGCGAAGCCGATCTCCTGCACCTGCGCATTGTGGAAAGCATCCGCACCCTCACACTGCTCAACGAGGACCATCCCGGCAAATCGCGCGACGCCTTTTTTATTCCCGAGGCGAATGCCGATGACGAGCGGATCGCCGGGGAATGTGGCTTCGCCTTTGAATTCGGCGAACTGTCCTCCCCGCGTTTCGATCCCCCCGAGGCTTGCACGCCCCGCGAATTTCTGGCCCGTCTGGCCGTGCGGGGACTCTCGAAGCGGTATGGAGCGCGGGCGGAGCACCACAGGGCGCAGCTCGAGACCGAGTTGAGCATGATCGCCGAGGTCGGATACGAGGAATATTTTCTGACAGTCTGGGATCTCCTCCAACACTGCCGCCGCGACGGCATCGAGTGGATCACCCGCGGCAGTGCTGCCGACTCGCTGGTCTGCTATTGCCTTGGGATCAGCGATGTCTGTCCTGTGCGGTTCGAGTTGTATTTTCAGCGTTTCCTGAACCGCGACCGCATGGCCTTGAAAAAACTCCCCGACATCGATCTGGATTTTCCACACGACAGGAAGGATGCGGTCGTTGAAAAGGTCTTCCGCCTGCACAAGCCCGGCCATGTCGCCGTGGTGGGCGGGTTCAATACCTTTCATGCACGATCCGCTGTCGCTGAGATCGGCAAGGTGCTTGGAATGCCGGAGCGGGTGGTGCGGCGGTTGACCGAGCATTTTCCTTGGTTGGCCAAGGCGGGGGATGCGGAGAATGCAGCTGCGACAGCGAAGGCGCAGGGATTCTGCGACGAGGAACCCGCCCTCACCGCGCTCAAGCTCTCCGCGCGTTTGGAGGGCCTGCCCCGCCACGCCAAGATGCATCCGTGCGGAGTCGTTCTCTCGCGGCGTCCGATCCACGACTTCACTCCCACCTTTCAGAGCAACAAAGGCTGGCCGACGACGCATTTTGATATGAATGCCGTGGAGGATGTGGGTCTCGTGAAACTCGACATCCTCGCCCAAGGCGGGCTGGCCGTCCTCCGCGACGCCCGCACCGAACTCGCCTCGCGCGGTATCGAAGTTTCATCGAGCTTCGCAGGCCCATGGGATGACGAGTCCGTGTGGGAAATGATCGCCACCGGCAACGCGCGCGGCGTCCACCACATCGAGAGCCCCGCCATGACGAGCCTTGCCAAAATGTGCGCTTGCCGGGACATTGACTCGCTGGTGGCCATTGTCTCGGTGATCCGCCCGGGCGCCGCCAATACGCTTCGCAAATCCACATTTGCCCGCCGGGCTCTCGGACTCGAAAAGCCCGAATACCCACATCCATCGCTGGAGCCGGTGCTGCGGAGCACGCATGGCGTCATCGCCTACGAGGAGCACATCCTGCAAATTGCTGACGCCTTTGCTGCCATGCCGCCGGGGAGGGCGGATATCCTGCGTCGGGCACTGGTGAAAATGCGCGATGCCGAAATCGAAAAGATGCGCCTTGAGTTTGAAGAGTGTGCGCGCCGCAATGGCCGCAGCGAAGAAGAGATCGCCGCCGTCTGGAATCTCGTGCACATGTTTCGCGGCTACGCCTTCTGCCGGGCCCACTCGACCGCTTACGCCCTGGAGGCCTGGCAGGCCGCTTGCCTGAAGAAGCACCATCCCGCCGAATTCCTCGCTGCCGTCCTCACCCACGGGAAGGGCTTTTACTCACGGCTGCTCTACTCGCTCGAATGCCACAGGCTCGGCCTCGATTTCCTGGTGCCGGATGTCAACGCCTCGCGTGGACGATTTTTTGTGGAGGGGAAAAAATGCATCCGAGTGCCGCTCGAAGCCATCGCCAACCTTCCAGAGGCTCTTCTGGAAAGGATCTCCAGTCAACTCAAGCGCGGGCCATTCCAATCCCTCGAGGATTTTTTTGAACGCACAGCCGCCACGGAAGAGGCTCTACACCTCCTTCTACGGGCCGGCGCGCTGGACTCGCTGATCGAATCCCGCACGGCAGCGGTATGGGACATCCGGCGACTAGCCCGAGACGGGAGCGGTATGTTTTCGGAGAGCAATGAACCCCGCCTCTCGCCCGGCACGCCTTTGCTGGAGCGGCTTCGCGACGAGTTCGAGCTTCTTGGTTTGACAGTATCCGCCCATCCTCTCGATCTATGGCCGAATATCGCCTGGGAGACATACTGCCCGGTCGCACGCCTTGGCGAACACATCGGGCGCCGTGTCACGCTTTGCGGCCTTGTCGTGGCGGACCGCACCCACCACCAGTCGAATGGAGAGCTGATGAAATTCATGACCCTCTGCGACCGATCAGGCTTGATCGAAACAGAACTTTTCGCACGCGCCTTCAAGCGCTTTGGCTTGGAAACAATCCGGCATCCGGTGCTCGAAGTCACCGGCATCGTTGTGCCCTTTGATGGTGCGACTGGGCACACGCTGCAGGTCGAGTCTGTGCGCCAGCCGCGCAAAAAACAAAAACCTGCTTGACAAATTCCGAGAAATGCCATATCGAGTATGGCATGAAAATGACAATGCACATTGATGAAGAATTGCTCGACAGGGTAGTCGAAACATTCGGCTGCACCAGCAAGACAGAGGCCGTAGAAATGGCCCTCAAAGAAATGGACAGGAAAGCCAGGTTCAAGGAAATGGTGAAGGTCGGAATGGGCTTCACTGCCGAGGAATTGAAGAACGCCGTGGATCCCGACTACGATGTCATGAGCATGAGAGTCGCCGAATCAAGCAACCGTTCCGATATATCCCATGGGCGTAAGCGTTCTCGTTGACAGCAATGTCTACATCGGCCTGCTGCGCCGAAGCGTCGACCCCGTGAAGGTGCTTGGGGATTGGATCGGTGAAGGCGACCTCGCCACATGCGGCATGGTGCGCCTTGAAGTCGAACGCGGACTCAAAGTGGAAAAAATGCGCCGCTCGCTCGGCCATTTCTTCAATGTCCTCATCAATGTCCCGACTTCGAATAAAATCTGGGAACAAGCCACTACCATCGCCTGGACGCTGGATCGCTGCGGTGCCGCACTCCCGGCCCAAGATATCCTCATCGCCGCGTGCGCGAAGGAACTTGGAGCCGCCGTTCTCACCGATGATGCCCATTTCGAGAGAATCCTTGGTCTGCCTGTGCTCAAACCCGCATCCGAACTCGATTGCTGGTAAGAGCCTTCAAAAAATAGGTCGTCTGTTTTTTTGAAACATTTTAATCAAAATTCCGAACGCCCTTTTTGATATTCTTGATTCGCTCCTTGCCGCCCTGCGCTCGGGGAGTTCAGAATGCGATGTTTATGAGCCGCCACGACAATCGTCAACCTCACGAAATCCGCACCGTCACCTTGGAGAAAGGCATTGCTCCCCATGCGCAGGGATCGGTGCTCGTTTCCTTCGGAAATACCAAGGTCATCTGTGCTGCCACGATCGAGGAGACCATCCCAAGATGGATGAAGGAACAAAACAAATCCGGTGGTTGGATCACAGCAGAATATTCCATGCTGCCTTATTCCACACTCACCCGGAAACAGCGTGATTCCACACGGGGAAAGGTGGACGGGCGGGCCACTGAGATTCAGCGACTCATCGGACGTTCACTGCGGGCCGTCGTTGATTTGGAAAAGCTTGGCCCCCGCACACTTTGGGTTGATTGCGATGTTTTGCAAGCGGATGGCGGCACACGCACGGCCGCGATTACCGGGGCATCCGTTGCTGTGGAATTGGCAGGCCAATGGCTTGTTCGAGAGGGTAAAATCCAGGAACTCCCTGTGAAAAACCGTGTCGCAGCAGTCAGTGTGGGCATTGTGAATGGCGAGGTGCTTGTGGACCTCGACTACATGGAAGACCGTGATGCGTGCGTGGATATGAATATTGTCATGACAGACCGGTTCGATTTCGTGGAACTTCAAGGCAGCGGAGAGGAAAATGTTTTCAGCCAAGGACAACTGGGGCAAATGGTTGCAGCAGCGAAAGAAGGTATCTCGCGCCTGCTGGAGATTCAGAAGTCCGTTACCGCTTGAGCCCGGGGATGATCACGTGAGCGTCTGCAAGCCTCAGCCTCAAATCGTCAGCTTTTGGATGTGAGCCGATGAGCCCAGGCACTATTTCGCTGGGCACTCGAAAAACAAAATCCGCCTGGAGTCAACTGCCCGTGCCGATGTAACGGGCTTGGTAGCCCCCGAAAGTGCCCATTTCGCCGACCGGAGGAACCGAGCGCATGTCATACACTGTGTCACTGACGATGGTGCCGCTGTGGATATCGTAGACCATGACCTGCGCCTTGCCTTGGGTGCGAAAATCCTCGGTGCGGACAGCGATGAACCGGGTGGTTTTTTTGGAGAAGGCACCCGTGCGTGAGACATACTCCCTCGCGCGGTCCTCCGCGACTTGGCGCTGTCGCTTGGTGGCCTGGTTTCGCGAGATCAAATACGCTCCACCGCCGGCTGCGAGAGCGGCGCCGGCGGTTACCGGGATGGTCACGGCGGGATTCACGCCGGTCAGAGCCAATGGCAACCCCACGGCGAGACCTGTGGCGGCACCAGCGATTGCGGCATTTTCACCAGGGGTTAAATTTGAGCAACCCGTGAGGACCAACGAAGCCGCCAGTGGCAAGCTGAGAATTCGAACAGACATCGTTTTAGAAACCATACAGGGCCAATATAACTTCGACTGTCCGAAAAAACAAGAAGGCACGTGGCGCAAAAACCCTCTCCGGTTTCTGCGTGCAATCGCCTCTTGCGGCGGGAGGCGTTTCATTTCTTAATACCTCCTCGCTCACTGCCGCATGGGTTTTTCCAATTTCCTGAATCAAGCCACCAAACAAAAATCGCCAACCGTTCGGACTTTTGAATCCCTTCTGGAACCGATGACGGATGCGGGTCTCGGGGCGTTAGCGAATCGTTCCGCTGCCATGACACGGCGTCACTTTGGCAGGACGATGAGGCTCTTCGCTCCGCTTTACCTTTCCAACGAGTGCATCAACTCTTGCGCCTACTGCGGATTTTCGCGCGAGAATGCGATTCAGCGCGTCACACTCGAGATGGAACAGGTCGCCGCCGAAGCGCTTCATCTCACCAACGAGGGATTCCGCAACATTCTTCTCGTAGCCGGAGAGCACCCGAAATTTGTCTCAGGTCCCTATCTGGAAATGTGTGTCTCCAGACTGCGCCCTCTGGTGCCCTCGCTCGCGATCGAGGTCGCGCCGATGGAGACAGCCGACTACCTGCCAATCGTCCGTGCGGGGGCGGAGGGTCTGGTGGTTTATCAAGAAACATACCAACGCGAAACTTACATTGAAATGCATCGCGCCGGACCAAAAAAGGACTTTGACTGGCGGCTTGATTGTCCCGAGCGCGGCTACGAAGCCGGTTTTCGGCGACTCGGGATCGGGGCACTCTTCGGCCTGGCGGATTGGCGCCATGAGGCCATCGCCCTGGCCTCTCATCTGGAATACCTTCAGCGCGTGTGTTGGAAGGCCCAGTTGACAGTCAGCATGCCCCGGCTCCGTCCCGCAGCCGGGGAATTCGAGCCGAGGCATCCCCTTGACGACCGGGCTTTCATTCAACTCATTTGCGCGTTGCGTGTCGTTTTTCCATCGGTCGGCATCATCCTGAGCACGCGGGAATCGGCCACACTGCGCGATCTGATTGCCCCGCTGGGAGTGACCATGATGAGCGCCGGCAGCCACACCGAGCCTGGTGGCTACACGGGCCAAGGCCGCGAGGCTCTGCACCTGACCGTGGGAGGAAAAATCCTGCCTGCCAGCGGAGCGGATGCCGCAACGGAGCAGTTTTCCATCTCAGACGACCGGGATGCCCAGACCGTTGCAGCAAGACTCAGCGAGATGGGACTCGAGCCCGTGTGGAAGGATTGGGACGAGGCCATCCTGGGCACCGCATGATGAAGAAACACCTTGCGTCACAAGTGCCACGCCAGCGTTGCAGTGGCGCGACGATTTTTCATGGTCGGGCCCGACGACTCATCAAGCCGTGGCCAAGCACCGTCAGGCGAACCTCGTTGGCTTTATGAAAATTCTCATCAATGGCGAGACGCGCCGAATTGAAAAGTCCCGGTCCATCGCGGAACTTGTCGCGGAGCTTGGATTGGAGCCAAAAATGATCCTCATCGAGCACAATGGCACCGCCCTGCACCGTGGCGAATGGGGCTCGAGCGTCTTGTCCAATGAGGACCGCATCGAAATCCTTCAGGTTGCTGCTGGTGGTTGAAGGGCGAGCGCGTCGGCGAGTGCGGCTTTGTCCTTGATCTCGGTTAGCGAGCCGTCGGGCCTGAGGAGGCCGAACCCTGCACCAAAGGCGGCACCATTGACGACGCAGGCATCCGTCCGGCATTCCAGAATCTGCGCGGCACCTTTTTCCAAGGCCTCGGCACGGGTGCCATCCAACTCGTATTTCCAACCCGTGAGGAATGCGTCGGGGAACCAGTCCCTCAAGCAAGGAAGGATCTTGGGAGCCGGCTCCAATCGCAGAGTGAGCCCGCCATCGCGGCTTCGGATTTTTTTTTGTCCACAAGCGCCCTCGAGGGAACCGACATCGAAATCACAGAGCGCTGCAGCGTGAAAAATGGCATCGGGCTTGCGCTCCAGCGCCCGAAGAAGGTCGGCGAGGGATTTATTCGTCGAGAAAGTGCGGACCTCACCCCCCTCCGGTTCCGGCGCGGTGCTCCCTTCACCCCTCAGGCAAATCACGTCCCAGCCCGCTTGCCGGAGGGCCCGGGAGAGAAGCGTTCCGATTTCACCCGTGGCAAAATTCGTAATCCGGCGCACCCAGTCGATGGGCGTATGGGCGGGCCCGCACGTGATCACGGCCAGAGGCTTGGGGGGCAGGGTAGGGGAGGCTGTGGGCATGCGGACGTGATGGAAATGAGGTTCCCTCTGCTCGATGGCCTCCCCTTGCTTAAACCTCAAAACGGATTTTTGACAGGAGGACAGGATGGAAAGGATTCACAGAAAAAGCCGTAGCCGTTGTTTGATATCGCAAAAAAATTTCCACCACATCGAAGCATAAACTACTCATCCTCTGTGATCTCTGTGTCCTTTGATTCGTTTCACTCACCCCTCCGGGGCCGCCTTCAGCGCTCTATCTCGCTGCGCTCGGTTGTGGTTAAATCTGCTGGATTCGGGTTAAAGCGAACTCAATGCCGGAAATGGCGGGTGCCTGTGAAAACCATGGCTACGCCTTTCTCATTGGCGGCTTGAACGACCTCCGGGTCGCGCACGGAACCTCCAGGCTGGATGGCAGCGGTGGCCCCGGCTTCAGCGGCGGCGAGGAGCCCATCGGGGAAAGGAAAGAAGGCGTCGCTACAGACGGCACTGCCCTTCAGCGAAAGACCCGCCTCACGGGCCTTCCACACAGCGATGCGCGAGGAATCCACACGCGACATCTGGCCAGCCCCAATGCCTAAAGTGCGGTTCGGACCTGCATAGACGATCGCATTGGATTTGACGTGCTTGACAATTTTCCAACCGAATTCCATGGCCTCGATTTCGGCCTTGGTCGGTGGGCGGGAAGTGACCACCTTGTGCTCCAACTCGGGGATTTCCGCCGTGTCGGAATCTTGAACGAGCAGGCCACCGAGCACGCTGCGAATGTCCCGGCCGCTCAGGGTCAGAGGCTTCACCACGCGCATGAGACGGAGATTTTTCTTTTTCTGGAGAAGCGAGCGGGCCTCGGAGTCAAACTCCGGCGCGATAATGACCTCGCTGAAAATCTCACAAATGGCCTTGGCGAGCGGGAGCGTGATGGCTTGGTTGCAAATGATGATGCCGCCGAAGGGGGCCTGCTTGTCGGTGGCGAAGGCTTTTTCCCAAGCCTCGCGCAAGTCGGGGTCAGTGCCCACGCCGCACGGATTTGTGTGCTTGAGTATGGCGACCGTTGGCTTGCTGAACTCCGAGATGAGGCCGGCGGCGGCGCTGATATCCAAGATGTTGTTGTAAGACAGTTCCTTCCCATGGAGTTTTTCAAAATAGGAACCGAAATCGCCGTAGAGCTCGGCTTGTTGATGAGGATTTTCGCCGTAGCGAAGGCGCATCTCAAGCGGGTATTCGATGCAAAAACGGCCGCAAGTCTCTTGCTCCCGGTTCAGGAATGAAGAAATCATGGCATCATAGTGCGATGTTGCGGCGAATGCCTTGATGGCCATTCTCTCTCGAAGCACGAGTGTGGTGCCGCCCTCCTCCTCCCTCATATCCGCAAGCACGGCAGCATAGTCGGAAGGATCTGTCACCACACACACCGATTGATAGTTTTTTGAGGCGCTGCGAATCATCGAGGGCCCCCCGATATCGATCTGTTCGATGGCCTCTGCAAGGGTCACGTCCTCGCGGGCGATAGTGGCCTCAAACGGATACAGATTGACCACCACCAGGTCGATCGGGCGGATGCCGTGGGCTTTGGCCTGCTCCTCATGCTCCGCATCGCCACGGATGTAGAGGAGCCCCCCGTGGATTTTGGGATGCAGCGTCTTGACTCGTCCGCCAAGAATCTCGGGAGAGCCGGTGTAATGGGAGACCTCGGTGGTTGGAATGCCTGCGGCCTGGAGAGCCTTGGCCGTGCCGCCGGTGGAGAGGATTTCAATGCCATAGGCTCCGAGTTCCCGGGCAAAATCGACAATTCCGGTCTTGTCGGAAACCGAAATCAAAGCGCGTTGGATTTTCATTTATTTTAACGTCGTAGTGTAAGGCTTCGAAGCCCAAAAGCTCAACATCCGATCGATCGGGAAGTGGACATCACCTGGATAAGATCCTTCAGGCCAATGAGGGAATCGGAACCTCCGGGTCGACCTCGGCCTGGTAATCGACCCCGGAGAGGCCGAATCCAAAAAGGCGGAGAAAGCTCTCTTGGTAGCCGACAAAGTCGCCCAGCTCCGGAAGATTCGCAGTCTCGACAGCCTCCCAGTGCTTGCTAATGATATCTTGAACGGAATCAGCCATTTCCCAATCGTCTAGGCGAATCCGCCCTTCACGGTCGGTGGGAGGTTCCGCGTGGGAGAGCCGGTCACAAAAAAGACGGTCCATCTGCTCGATGCATTCCTCATGGGTGCCGGCGGCTTTCATGATTTTATAGAGGAGCGAGATGTAAAGTGGCACGACGGGGATAGCCGAACTCGCCTGGGTCACAAGTGCTTTGTTGACTGAAACCCAAGCCTTGCCGCCCAAGGGAGCGAGTTTGGCATTGAGGGACGTGCAGGAACGCTCCAAGTCTAGCTTGGCCCGGCCGATCGTGCCATTTTTGTAAATTGGCCAAGTCAGCACCGGGCCGATGTAGGAGTAGGCCAGCGTGCGAACTCCATCCGCCAGCACACCGGCTGCCAGAAGATCATCCATCCACATCTCCCAGTCCTCACCACCCATGACAGCCGTGGTGTGGGCGATCTCCTCCTCATTCGCAGGCTCGATCGAAATGGAATTCACCTCACCGTTGCCGGTATTGAGATTTTTGTTGGTGTAGGATTCTCCGATAGGCTTCAGAACGGATTTAAAAACCTCACCGGTCTTGGGGTGTGTTCGGCGGGGCGAGGCAAGGCTGTATATCACGCAATCGACATGGCCAAGGTCCGCCTTGATCGCCGCAATCACCTCCTGCTTCATGGCTGTCGAGAAGGCGTCGCCGTTGAAAGATCTGGCATAGAGCCCCGCCGAGGCAGCCTCACGCTCAAAAGCGGCAGAATTATACCATCCCGCCGTGGCTGTGCGTCCACCCTCTGCCGGGCGCTCAAAAAAAACGCCGATCGTGGCAGCCCCACCCCCGAAAGCCGCCGCAATCCGGGAGGCGAGGCCGTAGCCCGTCGAACTCCCGATCACGAGCACTTTCTTGGGTCCGCTGGGAAATGGTCCCCGTTTTTGAACGACTGCAATCTGCTCGGCAACGTGCCTCGCGCATCCGGACGGGTGCGCCGTTGTGCAAATAAATCCGCGAATTTTGGGTGTGACTATCATGGAGAGCCAATCTTTGAATGCTGAGGGGGCTTTACTCAACTTTTTTGTTCATGTGGGCAGGAGAAAAGCAGAAGGAATGCTCGACAAGGCGCGGCTCTTGGCATTGATTAAATACAAAGCCACGTTGCACCAGCAAAGCCTCGACCCGTCAAAAAAACGCCATGAAAACCCTCTCCCTTGTCACAGTCACAACCGCCTTGTTGTTCCTCTCGCTTCCGCTTCGGGCTGCCGATTCGCCAGCCAAATCCTATCCACTGGAAACCTGTTTCATCTCGGGTGATAAGCTCGGCGAGATGGGGCGGCCGGTTGTTTTCACCTACGAGGGTCGGGAGATCAAAGTTTGTTGCCGGGATTGTAAAAAACAGTTTGAGAAAGATCCTGCAGCGGGCATGAAAAAACTCGCAGAAGCCATCGCGGCCAAGCCGTCGAATTCCTCCGCCAGCAGCGCCAAGTAACGCTTATCCCGCGCAGGATCGCGTTCGAACACCGCGACCCGAGGCGATTTTTTTTATGACCTCGGAACTCCAAGACCCGGCCTACCTTCACCTTCTTCTCAATCATGTGCCCATTATCGGCATGGCCATGGGCGTGTTGGCCTTGCTCGTCGGGCTCGGTTTGCGTCAACGCTCCGCTTTGCTGCCCGGTCTTGCCATTGTTCTCCTCTCGGGAATTTCGGCGTGGCCCGTTTACGTGACGGGCGAGGCCGCCTACAAACCCATTCGGAAAATCTCGGACTACGAAGGTTCAGACTGGCTCGATGAGCACATGGAGCGGGCGGAACAAACCATATGGGTTTTTTACGCGACTGCGGGATTGGCCTGTCTGGCGATCGGACTTCCCAGGCGGTGGCCCACGGCTGGAGTGCCTCTGGCTGCTGCTTCCTTGATTGCTGCCATCGCCTGCACCGGAGTCTCTGCATTCATTGCGAAACCGGGTGGCCTTGTGCGCCATTCCGAATTCAGACCCCGTCCTGCCGGATCCAACCCGGAACAAATCCCGAAAAAAGCAGACGAGGAAATGTCCGAATCCAGGCAATGAGGCGGACCCGCCTTCTGACCGCTTCCTCCAATCGACCTGGCCATCGTGCCTAGCCTGCAGAGCTTGCTCGCAGGGGAATCCGACGCACTCCAGGCCTGTTGATAAGCCGGGCTGGCTTTCCAAAAAAAAGCGGATTCCTTTTCGCTCAACGAAAAAAAGTTTGCACAGGAGCTTTGTATTTGTTGATATCAAGTCTCAACTTCATTTCTTAACATGAAAAAACCTATTCAATATCTATTAGCCGCACTTGTTTTCAGCCAAATCGCCGCTGATGTTTCGGCAAGCGAAAGGCGATTCACCTACATTTATGAAGTGACGACGCCGGCCAAAGGGGAGCTTGAGATTGAAAATTGGGCGACATGGAAAACCACACGGGAGGGAGACGGTCGCAGCAACCGCTTCGATTTCCGCCATGAAATCGAATACGGCGTCACCGACCGGACATCGCTGGCGGTCTATGTTGCAGATTGGAAAGTCGTGGACGGACAAGCCTACTACCAAGACACGGCCCTCGAAGTCATCCAGAACCTGACCAACCCGGTCACCGATCTGATAGGCTCGGCCTTGTATGGAGAGGCCAAGTTGGGAGACCAGTTGTTCAAACTCGAAGGCAAGCTTCTGCTGCAAAAAAACTTCGGACCCATCGTGTTGGCCTACAATGCCGGTATCGAGGCCGAATGGGAAGGAGCCGAATGGGGACAATTCGACGAGCAAAGCGGGGAATTCATGGAAAGTTTGGGTCTCAGCTACCAAGTGACGCCGAAATTTTTCCTGGGTGGCGAGTTTTTGCATGAGATCGGGTTTGCGGAATGGACGACTGCCTCGGACCCTGTCATCTACGCTGGGCCGAATGCATCGTTTCGTCATGACCGGTATTTCGTGACCGCAACAGCAATGATCCAAGTCACCGGCGTCACCGACGAGCCGGATTTCCAATTGCGAGCAATCTTTGGAATGCACTTCTAAGGACCAGATAATGAACTGGAAACTTCTCTGTATCGTTTTCCCGTTGCTGATGCTGGCGGGCTGTGTCGGTATCGAGGCCGTGGCTCCGGTGGTTCGCCCCGAAATGGCTCGGGCCGCCGGTGTGGGGGTTGGTGTCGAAACGCTTCAGCAGGGTCGAACACTTTTGGCAAATCGATGCACGAGTTGCCATTCCCTCGAACCGATCGCCAAATACACGCCATCGGAGTGGGTCGACATCGTTCACGATATGTCCAGGCGGGCGGGTCTATCGCCGGAGGAGGAGAAAAAAGTCTCCGCCTATCTGGTTGCCGCACGGTCGTCTCTTTCAATCGAGAAAATGCAACAGTGAATTCTGCGTCGCAATCGAAGGGTTGATGAGGGCACCTGACTTTGCAAGAATTGATTTTCACCTCCGAAAAACTGTCTTGCCAAGCTCCTGATCGTCGGCCACCTTCCTCGCCCTTGAAATGAAAGCGCGGTTTCCCCATGAGAGGGTGAACTTGTTGCAAGAATTTACCGATCATGTCCAAATCCCTTGTCATCGCCGAGAAACCCTCCGTAGCCCGCGATCTGGCCAAGTCCCTCGGCAAATTCACGAGCAAGGATGATTTTTTTGAAAATGATTCTTTGGTAATAACTTCCGCAGTCGGTCACTTGGTTGAGCTGTGCCTCCCGAACGAGATGGACAAAAAACGGGGCAAGTGGAGTTTTGCGAATCTCCCGATCGTTCCGGATCACTTCGATCTCAAGCCGATCGAAAAGACGGCCTCCCGCCTCTCCCTCATCAAGCGCCTGCTCAAACGCGCGGACATCACCGAGGTCATCAATGCCTGCGACGCCGGACGCGAGGGGGAGTTGATTTTTCACTACATCATCCAGCTCGCGAACTCAAAAAAACCGACTCGACGCCTGTGGCTACAGAGCATGACGCCTGAGGCTATTCGTGAGGGCTTCGCCAACCTGCGTGCCGGGAAGGACATGGTTCCGCTTGCAGATGCCGCCGTTTGCCGCAGCGAAAGTGATTGGCTCGTAGGTATCAATGCTACGCGAGCCATGACCGCATTCAACTCCAAGGGCGGAGGATTTCAACTCACCCCCGTCGGGCGTGTGCAGACTCCGACCTTGGCAATCCTCGCCGAGCGAGAGGAGAAAATCCGCGCCTTCAAACCGCGTCCGTATTTTGAAGTCTATGGCGATTTCGGCGTGAGCGCCGGCTCCTACCAGGGCCGCTGGTTCAGCGAAAGTTTCAAAAAAGGCGATGACGAGGACGCCAAGCCCGAGCGCCTCTGGGACCGCGCCGCAGCCGATGCGATCGTCGCCAAATGCCTCGGCAAACCGGGCGTCATCACCGAGGAAAAGAAGCCGACCACGCAAATCGCACCGCAGCTCTACGATCTCACGACACTCCAACGCGAGGCAAACTCCCGCTTCGGCCTGAGCGCCAAACGCACGCTCCAGATCGCCCAAGCGCTTTACGAGAAGCACAAAGTCCTCACCTACCCCCGAACCGACTCGCGCTATCTGCCGGATGACAACCTGCCGAATGTCAAAAAAATCCTCGCCGGACTCGAGATTCAGGACCTCGCGCAACACGCCCGCCATGCGCTCGACAAAGGCTGGATCGGCCTGAACCGCCGCGTGTTCAACTCCGCCAAAGTCACCGACCACTTTGCCATTATCCCGACCGGTGTTTCCCCCAAGGCGCTCGATGATTTTGAGCTGAAGGTCTACGACATGGTCGCCCGCCGGTTTGTCGCGGCTTTTTATCCCGTGGCGAAATTCGAGGTCACCACGCGCATCACCCGCGTGGAGAAGGAGGCCTTCAAAACCGATGGAAAAATCCTCACCGATGCCGGCTGGATGGCTGTCTATGGTAAAGAAGCCGCCGGCGAGGAAGACCAGACCGTTGTGGCGATCAAAACCGGCGAATCCGCGAAAACCGAGGCGCTCGAGGTGAAGGAAAACGAGACCCGCCCGCCCGCACGATTCACCGAGGCGACGCTCCTCTCGGCGATGGAAAGCGCCGGGAAACTCGTTGATGACGAGGAACTCCGCGAGGCCATGAGCCAGCGCGGACTCGGCACTCCGGCGACCCGCGCCCAGACGATCGAAGGCCTCATTCTCGACGGATACCTCCTCCGCCAAGGCCGCGAAATCATCGTGACCTCGAAAGGCCTCGCCCTCATCACCCTCCTGCGCGGACTCGGCATCCAAGCCCTCACATCCCCTGAAATGACCGGCGAGTGGGAATACAAATTGAAGCAAATGGAAGGCGGGGGACTCGACCGTGGGCGCTTCATGGACGAAATCCGTGCCTTCACCACCGATATCGTGGAAAAGGCCAAGAATTTCGAAGGCGACACGATCGAAGGGAATTTCGAGGACATCGATGTCACCTGCCCGAAATGCGGCAACAAGGGTTTCAAGGAATCCTTCAAAGCCTACGAGTGCAAGACCGAAGGCTGCGGCGCGATCGTTTGGAAAAACATGTCCGGCCGCAACCTCGAGCGCGAGGAGGTGGAAAAATTGCTCACCGAAGGCCGTGTCGGGCCACTCGAAGGCTTCCGCAGCAAGATGGGACGCCCGTTTTCCGCCGTCGTGCAATTCGACAAAACCGAGGGCAAACAATCCTTCGACTTCGGAGACTCGGCCGACTCCGCCACGAAAATCAATTTCGCCGAACTCCCCAGCATCGGCACCTGTCCCGCCTGCAAAACCGGCACGATTCACGACACCGGCACCGCTTGGCAGTGCTCGAATGTCGGCAAGTGCAAATTCCGCATGGGAAAATCCCTCTGCCAACGCGAAATCCCTCGCGAACAGGTCGAAAAAATCCTGACCGCAGGCAAAACGGACCTCATCCCGCGCTTCATCTCGAAAAAAGGCCGACCCTTCTCCGCCTACCTCAAGCTCGAGGACGGCAAGGTGGCCTTCGAGTTCGAACCTCGCGAAAAAAAAACTCCTGCGCCCAAAAAAACCGCTGCGAGGAAAAAAGCGTTTTCCGAGTAGAACACCTTTCAAAGTCGATTGTTTTACAGACGGACAACACCGTGCGAAGACTGACGTTTCGGGTAGAAAATTCACCCAAATAGACATTGCCGGAACGTCTTTTTCTGTTATGCAACCCCGCGCCATATGGGAAAACGCAAAGTGATATGCACGAGGGGAGAAAATTTTATCGAAGAAAAGTTGGAGCGATGATCGCCGGGCTGCTGGCCAGCATTCTGGCAGCACCGGTTGGCGAAGCCGTTGCTCAAGCATCGGCAAACAATGGCAGCGCAGGCGGTCCATCGGCTGATCCGCTGCGGGCGGGAAAGAAAGTTTTAGACCGCCACGAGGTGGGCTTGGGGAACCGCAAGATCACCTATGACCGCTTGGAGACGCCCAAGCTGAAACCCGTGCCGACGCCAACGCCTGTGCTCCAGCTGGTGGAGCCAGTTCCCACGGCTGCCGAGCTGGAGGAGATGAGGAAAATGGCCGGCAAGCGCTTCGTGGGCGTTTTTTTACATTGCACTTGCTTCAACAATGAGTTCACCGAGGTGGAGTGGAGGGAGGGCGGCGTCTATCTGGCGTTTCTGACTACAGCAAATTTTCAGTATCTGAGTCAGCTTTCCGATTTCGATACGGGCACCTGCCAGTGCTCCTTTCTGATGGGATGGGGCGAGAGCGACCGCGCGGAGTTTGAGGCGATGAATCAGGTCTTTGCGACGGGGCGTGTGGCCGGTCGGAAGCCGAGGTCTTGGCCGTCGTCTTTGATTCAGCAGCAAAAACGCACGGGCAAATCCGCTTGGCAAGTGGTCTCGACTGGTCCGGTGCCGCCGGAGGTGCTGAAGGTGATCGAGGCGTTGCACACTTACTACGATGCGAACGCCGCGAAGTTGGCCGCAGAGTTCCAGCGGCGTGAGGCCGAGCAGGCGGCACGCGAGCGGTGGTTGAAAGAGCATCCGCCCATACCCCGCGACACCACAGTCGAGTATTTTCCGATCCGCAGTAGCGTCCCAAGCCAATCCGCGAGTTCAGGGCAGGAGGGCTTGAAATGAAGACGCTCTTAGCGGGATGGATCCTGACTTTGGCGGCCCTTGGCCCTCCGGAACAGCTGATCGCACAGTCGCCGAGCCGACCAAATGAAGGAAGCCAACTCGAACACGATGTGGCCAATCAAATCTGGCGGTTCAAATGGTGGGGAAAGTCAGGCCGCACGTATTTCATCAGCACACCGACGATTTGAACAGGGGTTGGCAATGGCTGCCGCTTGTCGAAGCAGGCAATGGCTCTGTGAGAGAGTGGGGCTTCAATTCGAGTGGAGACAGGTTTTTTCTCCGCTTGAAATACTCGGACATCCCAACGGCCAACCCCAGCCTGGCCGACTTTGACGGCGACCGCATCAGTAACCTCGATGAGGTGACACAAGGAACCGATCCTTGTTCCGCAGTGGACCAAGATTCCAATGGGTTATCTGATCATTGGGAGGTTTTGCACTTCGGTATAGGCGGGCAGATTGCGGCTGATGATCCTGATCGCGATGGACTGACCAATCTGCAGGAGTGGCAAAATGGAACCAATCCGCGAAATGCCGACACTGACGGGGATGGTCTCAACGACGGGTGGGAGATGGCTTGGAATTTTTCCCCCACTCAGTTTGACCAAAATGGCAACGGCCTGGCAGACGGGGAAGAGGATTTCGATGGCGATGGATTGAGTGCCCGGCAGGAGGCTCAGGCATCGCTCTCGATCGATGATTTTTACAATGGCCGGATGCCGTCTCTTCAGATTGTTTCCGGAAACAATCAACAACCAGCCGCAGATGGAACGGTGGGCACCGCCTTGGAGGTGCGGGTCCGCAATCCGGAGGGGCTTGCGTTGGCAAATGCGCCTGTCGTCTTCCAGTCCTTGGGAGGCGGAGCCAGGTTGTATGCCCTGCCACCGGCTTCGGGTGGTTATGGAGTGCCCGCTCTGGTGGTGCGCTCCGATGCGAATGGGATCGCCCGGGCCTGGTGCAAGGTGACCGATGTGGCCTCGCCGGAGAATGTTCTCGTTTCTGCGGAATCGGGCGGCGGGATTTCTGTGGAGGAATTTCGCTTTGCCCGGCCGCTCAGCCCCCTCTTTCCTGCGACTGCGGACCTGCGCTCCTGGCTGATCGCCGGTAATGGCCAGAGCCTCTCCGGCCAGCAAGTCACCAACTGGGGATCGGTTTCGCCCGGAAGTGTCGGCGCCTCGGCGAGCGGCACCACCGCCCCATTGGCTTCCAACCGCAGTGGCGTGCCCGTGGTGGATTTCAATGGAACCAGTCACCGGATGTCTTGGCCTCTGGGTGGCAGCAATCAATTCACGGTGATGGCTTCCCTGATCCCGGATGCCTCCCGCACAGTGCACGGCCCGGCTACCAACTACGCCGCGAGGACCGCTGGTTCCACCGGGCAGCGCTACCTTTTCAGCGGCAACCGGGGATCCGGAGCCAACCCTTGGCCCGCCCCCTTGCCGACGAAGCCTGCAGACAAGCGCTTTTCCAGATGGGAATACAACAAGGACGCGATGAGTGACAAAATCTGGTGGACATATCCTTCGCCCACTTTGTCGAGGTTTCCCTACCGGTCGGGCTACACGGACACCATACGGCGATACGACATCACGGATGGGCGATTAACCACGAGTGTATGGAACCCGACCAGAAAATGGAGCGAGTCTCAATGCGCCTCGGATTTTATGGGGAATGCAACAATCTCCGCGCACTTCGCAAACTGGAATACTTCCACCTCCACTTTGTTCACCTATGAGAATCCCTATCTTGGACGCTGGGACTGGAAGGAAACCTACTACGCCCAGACGGCGACGACCTATAAACTCCTGTATCTGCAGGACAGTTCCCAGCCAAATGCCACACTACTGGGAGCCGTGGGTTGCGGTGTTTCGGCGGGCAACAACGGGATCGGGGTTTATGAACTGCGCGCCGACTACCTCCCTTGCAAGGGGTCTGTTTCGGCAGGTGCTTCTCTGGCGGGCGGCTGGCGCATCCTGACGGCGCGATACAGTGCCGGAGCGGCCTCGCTTTTTGAAAACGGCCAATTCCGTGGCACCGCGTCCGGTCCGCAAAGCGGCAGCGTGGCCGGGCCCAGCTTTCTCGGCGGCCACCCCGATGTGGGAAATCTTTTCGATGGCGCCGTGGCGGAGGTTCTCGCCTACAACCGCACCCTCTCGGACGCCGAACGCCAATGGGCCGAGATCTACCTTGCCGATCGCTTGGGCCTTACTCTGGATTTCAATGGCAATGGGGTGCCCGATGGCTGGGAAATCCGCTGGACCGGCCAGATGGCGACAACCTCCGACTCCGACTCGGACGGCCTCACTCTTCTGGAAGAATTCCGCCAAGGTGCCGACCCCGCCCGCTCGGACACCGATCGCGATGGGTTGACCGACGGCGTCGAGTTCACGCGTGGCACCAGCCCCGTGCGCATCGACACCGATCAAGACGGCTTTCCAGATGCCGAGGAAATCGCCCGCGGAACCAACACGCTTGCAGCCTCCAAAACACTCGCAGCCTCCAACGTCCAAGCAGATTCCAACGGCCAGGCGGATGCTAACGCAAACCGCTGGCCCGATGGCGTGGATTTTTTGCGCTCGCGGCGCGAGGCTCGTCCGCCCACCTCCTTGGACGCCGATGGAGATGGTATCGAAGACGCGATGGAAGCGCGGCTCGTGTTTCGCCGCCCGGATGGATCGTGGGGATTCTTCAACCCGGCTTCGGTGGATAGCGACGTCAATGGCATTCTCGACGGCCAAGAGGATGAGGATCTCGATGGCTTGAGCGTGCTCGAGGAACTTCGCCTAGGCGCCGATCCGAACCGAGCCGATACTGACGGCGATGGCGTAAAGGATGGCATGGAAATCGCCCTGGGGCGCAGCCCGCAGCAGAGCGACGCCTGGGGTTCGAGGGATAGTGACAACGACGGTCTGGATGATCTGACGGAAATTTCCATTGGTTCGAATCCGTTCAATGCGGACACTAACCGCAACGGCCAATCCGACGGGCAGGAACTCGACCGCGGGGGAGAGCCGGGGCGTCCCGGCGCGCCGCGTGCACCGTTGCCGCCTCCGAGCACGACCCCCCCGCCGCCGCGAGATCCCGCGCCGACTCCTCCGCCTCCGCTTGCCTCTGGGGAGTATGAGATTTTGGTTGAAAGCCAAAGCATAAGTTTCGAAAAATATGGCCATGAGACATTCCAACCGCTGGATCCGCCACGGCGATATTTGACGATGAGCTCGAGCCAATCCTTTAGCGGGGGCTGCCCGGAGAGTGGGCCGCTGGGGGTTTCTGGGAGCCGGTCGGCGACGATCGATCCGCTGACGGGTAACAGCAGTGTGAGTGGCGAGAGCTACATCAACACGGGGGGCAATGCCCAATCACCGGTGCGGCGATCCGGCACGCAGGAGATTTCCGCCTACGACGACCCGCCGAATGACATAGGGGATTGCCCGGGCACGATTCACTTCACGAGCACATTGTCCGGGGAGAACACGACGGCGATGATGGTGGCCAATGGGAAGAGCAAGCTGAAGGGTTTTACGGGAACCCGGCAGCCCGGCACGCCCTTCGCCTACCGCAATGTGCACAAGAACGAGCTGGTCTTTGACTACCAGAAGGCGCAGTTCCAGTTCCGCTGGAAGCCGGAAGTGACAGCCGAACAAAGAGGCCCGGTGACCTGCCTGCTGGTGTTCCAGCCCGAGGACAATCCAGATACCAAGGATATCGATGAATCGACCAAGAACGCCGAAGTGGTGGAAACCATCACCTGGGATGGAACGTCCGCCCGCTTCTTCACGATCGACCCCGATCAGAAGAAAAGCGGGGTGGATGGAAGTTATCGGCTTTTGCCTGTTGACATAAAGGAAGTTGCTTCGGATCAAATCAATGACAACGAATGCAATAAGCTGCCGACGGCTAAGTTTGCTGATGAGCCAAATAATCCCATGCTCATGGCGACCCGTAGTGGAGTCCGAGCGCATCTGGCAATCAAGGTGGATTCTCCGGAAGGACTGCGCGACAAAATTTACGTCGGCGCACGCAAGGTCGGAGCGGCGACAATACTTGGTTCGGTTAAAGTCAAAGCTCCCAACGAGAAAACAAAGCTAGAATTCGACGCTCTTCCGGGGCACGAGATTTATGAAGTAGTCGCCGGATATGATCAGAATGGAAACGCTTCTTTAGATAATGATGAGGCGAAGATTGTCTTCAAAAAGACTCCAGCAGGATCAGCGACATCTGGTCTCCAATATCTAGATAAGATAATCATTGTAACTGAGAGCCAATTTGGTGCATCAAAAACTTGGCTCTACACGTATAGCCTGACGCCTGCAGGTTATGCAAGTGACTTGATTGGGGCGTTTGGGAAAGGCGCAACTACTATTCCAAATGCTTCGATGAGCAGTGGCATTAGCATCTCTGCAAATGAGCCAAAGATGTCCCATCCAGTGGGAGGGCGTTGGAGTGCCGACTGCAAAGATACAACATATAGATTCATCTTTGCAGACGGCAGCCCGGCATCAGACGATTTCGAGGCTTCAAATGCTTTTGAGCTTATCGTTGACAAATCGGTAAAAAGTAACCTGTCCGATCTTATTACAGGATACGATGGATCTGTTGAATGGGCTGTCAGCTCTGAATACATTTTCAGCGAAACAATACCTTTTGCTGATACTGATCCAGATAACTTGCCATTTTACATAAGCAAGCTCAAGAATGCCTTCGGCAAGGTGGATATCAGCGGGAAAATCCGATTCAGCTATAAAAAGACAGGGGCAAATTCGATCACTGTAAAGGATGTTGAGGCGATTGGAAACTTCGATGATCTCTATGACTTCCAGTTTACCCGCAGTAACGACCTGTTCCTCAACGCGGCTAGTGCTCAGGCCGGCCATGCAACTCTCGCTAAAGCACCAGAGGCAAACGCAGGCAAAGTGTTTTTTACACGGGTTGTTTTTAATACTGGGTGGAAGAATTGGAGTCGCAACTACAACTCTCCATGAAATATATACTAGTATTTCTAGCATTGACCCAAGGCTTGCTCTTGGACAAATTATATGCTGTTGAGGGAATTGATGAGCAAGGTTTAAAACTTAAGATAGCCAACCTCTTAGAGTATCCACCCGGTCAATTATTTATTGAAGATGTAACAAGCCAATCAATTGCACAGAATGCTAGAAGTCAACGACCTGTAGCTATTGAAGCTAAGGCTGTATTTAAGATCAAAAGTAACGTTGGAGTGTTTGCACCTATGACAATAGCCATTTCGAGTTTAGGAATTCCTATGCTTGAAGAAATCGAGCAGGCGGTCAAAATGCAGGAGGGTAAATCTAATGCAAACGCGACAGGCAAACAGTTGCCTAGGAAGGTTTATCTAAGGAATGGTGGATATGCCTATCTTGCTCCAATGGTTGGACCAGGTGGCAGTCAAAATCTTGTTTTGGCAAGAATACCAAGCATGAGTATGGATGTGGCAATATCCATTACAACAGCGCGTAGCGACATGACCTCCTTGAAGGGCAACGCTTCTAGTGAAACTGAGGCATATTATCGCTTAATCACGCAAGGCGGCGATCATCTCGCTGATAGGCTTATTGAATGTGTTGAAGCTACAATCGATACAGTCAGACTGTTGTCTTCACCATCGGTTCAACAAACGCCTGTGCGACCAATTCCTCCATCTACGAGTTCAATTGTCAGTTCAAACAACTCAACACCATCTCTGGAATCATCTGATCCTAGACCATCGCCTGCCGTTGAAAGTGAGTATTCGAAATCCTCCCAGTGGCCGTGGATCACCGGCGCAATCCTTCTCTTAGCTGTTCTGGGTGGAGTCCTCGTCAAATTCCGACGCAAATAGCCAAGCAACGCAGTTCCGCTCTCAATCTGTGAGCTTCGAAAAATATGGCCATGAGACATTCCAACCGCTGGATCCACCACGGCGATATTTGACGATGACATCGAGCCAATCCTTTAGCGGGGGCTGCCCGGAGAGTGGGCCGCTGGGGGTTTCTGGGAGCCGGTCGGCGACGATCGATCGTAAGCGTTGCGCGGAGCACCCCCTGCTGTAGGCAGTGTAGATGTCGTAGTCTG
>JBAWVX010000039.1:0-25200 GCA_037147075.1 bacterium | reverse complement strand
TTTTGGATTTTGGATTTTGGATTTTGGATTTTGGATTTTGGATTTTGGATTTTGGATTTTGGGTTGGGGAGAAGCCTAATGGTGAATTTTGGATGTTGAATGGTGGATTGAAGACGATGTTGGATTTTGGATGTTGGATTTTGGATGGAATTCAGCATTCAGCATTCAGCATTCAGCATTTAAAATTCTCCTTTGGAGTCAGGGATTTTCGGAGGTGGTTTTGACGATAGAGGTGAGGATTTTTTGAATGCTTGAGGCTTGTGCCAGGAGGTCTTCCGCATTCTTGGAGCCAAGAATCCCAGTGTCGCGAGCCAAGCGGAGCCAGTAGATGGTTTCGCGTGCCTCTTTCGCCGCGATTCCCATCTTGGACTTGAAATCAGCCCGGCTTTGCGCGGCTTGGGCTTCTTCGACATTCGCGCCGATGCTTGTCCCGGAGCGCCAAAATTGGGAGGCAAGGTCATATTCCTTACGCTCGCGCATGATCCTTGCTGCCGCCGTGACATCGAGGGCGAAACGATAGCTCATTTCCAAAATCGGGTTCGCTTCTTTCATTCAAAATTCAGAATTTAAAATTTAAAATTCCCTCATGGAGTCATGGATTTTCAGGGGCGACAAAAGTAGTGGGACTCGGGCAGGAAGAGATTCAGAGTTCAGTTTTCAGGGGTGAGGCGAGATTGCCAAATTTCAATCAGTAGAGCCCAGTCGGATTGGTCAGCAGCCTCCAGTGCGAGGAAATACTTTTCCCGTTTGTGATCGGACTGTGGGGCAAGTTCCAATTCAGGAAGGTCGAGGCGTCGGAGCAATTCGAGCAGGAAGAGGCGAATCGTCCTGCCATTGAAGTCTGCAAAGGGGTGAATGGTCAAAAACCGCCCCTCTGCAAACGCAAGAAACTCCAAGGTGAGATCGCCTATGCGGGAACTGGCTTCCTGCCACCGGGCGGCAAGATCAGCGCCATAATCCCGCATGAGCACTGGAACCATAGGCGGCTTGGGCGGTTCGAGATTCCCGACGCGAACATCAATCGTTCGCCATTTTCCTGCCCAATCTGGAACCAGATCGACAGAGATGAGGTGGTGAATTTCAGCCGCAAGATTTTCATCAAGGAGGTGGCTGGAAAAATCCCCGCGATAGATGCGGGATTCAACGAGGAGAACTTGCTCGGCCAAGAGTGGAGCTATCTCGGAGTAGGAGAGAATGCCCCGTGTTGTTTTAATAAAGCGGGTGGCTCGATCCGGGCGTGTATCGCGTGGAGCAGGCTCATCTCCACCGGCTCTCTCTCGAAGGCCATGCTCTGGGCCACATCGCGAGGAATCGCCTGCCAACGGCGAAGAAGTTTCTCTTCGGCTGGAAGCTGTCTCCATCTCTCGATGTTTTCGATCCAAGTCATCGCTCATAGAATAGGACGCATGTGGAATTTTTTCAAGCAAGGACAAGCCAGCGACCGATGGCGATAGTGGCGGGTATGCTGGCGAGGAGGACAAGGCAACCAGCGCCGGATTTGCGATAGCCGACTCCTGTTCCAGGGATGCTGAAGCTCGTGTATTTTTTCCCTCGCGCTGTTGTGCCAACGCGGAATCCGCGACCACCGACAGAATAGCCCACGCCAGACTTGCTCAGGTTCACTCGGAACGGCCCACGATTAACAGATTTGCGATAATAGAAGCCCATGTAGTGTCAGAATTCATCCAGGCCCGAGAGGCGGTTTTCCATATCGTCAGCCGTCTTGGCCACGCATTCGATAATGGTCGAAAGGTGATTGGCAGGCAGGGAGGCAAATGCGGTCAGGCTGAAAATGGCAAAGTGCTCTTTTTCGTCCGCGTTATGCAAGACGGACCAGCCACCATGAATCATATCGAAATTCTCTCGGAGTAGGAGATTCGCGGTGCGCGGTTCAAACAGGCCGTCAGATACCAGGGCGGTGGAAAAAATCTTCCGCAGCTCGACTCCCATGAACCAGTGGGTTTGTGAGGCGATGTAAAGAGACTGGGAGCGATCGCAATCGAGCGGATAATGGATTTCGAATTGTTGAGAACGCGGCAGGTAATGGTAGGGAATATCCAGCTCGTCGAGTGCTGTAGTAACACGGGCATCCGGCGGGCAGTCTTCTGTATCGGTCTGTTGGGAGTCTTCGGAAGGTTCAAAAAACATGAGAGGAAAAAGCAGACATTTTGACTATTTCAGCTTCTTAAGATGCAGCAGGCAATATGAAACCCCAATGAGATTAGCTCTTGCCGGGACAAAAAAGAGGAGCGGCGGTGTGTGATGCAAAAATCTGTTCATGGAATTGTTAAAATGGGAATTCACTTTGCCAGCAGGAGGCACTTTGGGAGCGGGTCTGCGGGCGTATGCGAGTGAGTGTAGTCTCGATGATATGTAGGATTTTGGTAATCATTTCACCGGGAGCCTAACAAGACCTGTCGGACATCCGCTGGGGGAGGAAAAATATTTTTTTACGATCTCAGACTTACGCACCGCAGAACCTCTACGACATGCACGCAAGCATGCGCGCCAGCTTCCTTTTTCTACCAAGCTGTCTCACCGAACAACGAATTAGCGGATTCGAGCTGTTGCTTTTGCTCTGGGGGTGGGTCGGACCAGGGCTTTTAGATTTGATAATCGGCATCCGAGCCAGCCCGCTTCATGGGAGCGGCGAAGGGAATCGGGAGGCCATCTTGGCGGAGTTTTTTGAGGGAGACTTCGGAGACTTGGGCGAGGCTGTAACGATCGAGAATGTTGGCGATGGCGTTGCGCACATCGAGCATGAGAAGACGGAGGCCGCAATGCTCCTCGTCGGGGCAGGAGCATTTGGAGTAGGCCGTATGGCTCACGCATCCGATCGGCGCGAGAGGGCCATCAATGAGACGCACGACCTCGCCCATCGAGATGTTTTCAGGGGGCTTTGCGAAGAAGAAACCACCGTGCTTGCCACGCTTGCCATCAACGATTCCGGCTTCGCGCAACTGAACGAAAATCTGCTCTAGAAAAGGGAGGGGAATTTTTTCCCGCGCGGAAATTTCTTTAAGGGGAATGAGCTCTCTACCGGCCTCGCGGGCAAGAACCATGTCGATCAAGGCGCGCAAGGCGTATTCTCCGCGTTTGGTCAGTTTCATGGGTGCTCCAAGGCGAGATGGACTGAGGAAGAACTCGGCATAGGTTGATTCTATATGCGTGTTTTTTTGAAATGAAAGACACGAATCGGCGGCGGGCATGTATTAGGTTAAACCTAATGATTGCTTTATTTCTTCATCATTCCCGAATGCACCAAAAAAAGGCAGGGTCGCCGCCATGATGTTGTTTCCATTTGCCGAATATTGGTGGTTCTACGCTTCCTTCATTGTTTTCGTCCTCTTCGTGCTCGCCCTCGATCTGGGTGTCTTCCACCGCAAGGCGCACGAGGTGAAATTCCGCGAGGCGCTCACTTGGAGTGTTATCTGGGTGGCGATGGCAATGGTCTTCGGCCTCGCGTTCCATGAATTCGCGATCTACCGCCTGCAGAACTGCGAGCGACTCCTGGCGATCCCGGGATTCAACCCGCTTGAGGCGGCCCAGCGCAGCACGCTGCAATTTTTCACCGGCTACATCGTCGAGAAGGCGCTCTCGGTGGATAACATTTTCGTGTTCGTGGTGATCTTCACCTACTTCAATATCCCGAGCAAATACCAGCACCGCGTCCTCTTTTACGGCATTATCGGGGCTTTGATCTTCCGCTGCATCTTCATCGCGATGGGCTCGATTTTGATCCAATACTACTGGGTCGTCATCCTTTTCGGCGTGTTCCTCATCGTGACCGGCATCAAGGTGCTCCTCGCTCCCGAGAAGCCTGTCGAGCCAGACAAGAATCCGGTCTTGAAGCTTCTCAAGAAATTCCTACCCATCAGCCCGCAGCTTGATGGCCAGAAATTCTTCACCCACCACAATGGCGTCCGCATGGCGACCCCGCTTTTCGTGGCGCTCATTCTGGTCGAAATCTCGGATATCGTCTTCGCTGTGGACAGCGTTCCGGCCATTTTCGCGATCACCAAGGAACCACTTATCGTATTCACTTCAAATATTTTTGCTATACTCGGACTTCGTGCCATGTTCTTCCTCCTGGCGGGTATCGTGCACAAGTTCCGCTTCCTGAAATATGGGCTCGGACTCGTGCTCGTATTCGTGGGCCTCAAGATGGTCTGGCTGAACCAAGTCTTCGGCGGCCACTTCCCGATCGGCTGGTCCCTCGCCATCATCTCGACGCTCATCGGTGGATCGATTCTGGTCTCCTTCCTCATGCCTGAAAAGAGGCACTGACCCTCGAAACGATGGGTCATCAACCGGTATAAACCCAGCCAAACCAAAGTGTGAGTAGCAACAAGGCGCCGAGGTTCAAAAGAAGTCCAGCGCGGAGCATTTGTGGCAAGGTCAAGAATCCGCTGGCGTAAACAATGGCATTCGGTGGAGTGGACACGGGCAGCATGAACCCGCAACTACTAGCGAGGGTGACAATGCCTCCGATCGTCGCGGGTGAGTGTCCAAGTCCTGTTGCGAGGGCTCCGAAGATAGGAAGGAAGGCAGCGGTTGTGGCGGTGTTGCTTGTCAATTCGGCAAGGCAAATGGCAGCAAAACCCACTGCCAAGAGAACTAGCGAGGGGGGCAGATCTCCGGCATAGGCGCCAAGCGATCCGACCCACGCGGCTAGTCCGCTGGACTGCATCGCTGCCGCGAGACTCAGCCCGCCACCGATTAACAAAAGCACATCGAAGGGGATTTTTCCGAGAGTGTCGGTGTTCAAAAGAGCTCCACCTCGCGACGTGCGGGATGGCACAAAAAAGAGCGAAATCCCAGCTGCCATTGCGATTCCTGCATCCGTCAGCCATGGCAACCAGCTCGCGAGAAGACCACGAAAAACCCATAGAGCCACCGCAAGCAGGAGCACCGTGAGCACTCGCCAACCATCCGCACTGAGCGGAGGGAGAGCATCGGTTTGCCCTTTTGACAAGGCCTCTCCTCGGACGACCCGTCCGTGAAGGCGAAAAACGAACTTGGTTAGAATAATCCATGCGAAAAAAAGAAGGATGACGCACACAGGCATGGCGAGAGCCATCCACTGCGTGAAACTGATCGAAATGCCGTGCGAATCGAGGAGATAACCGGCGAAAATCGCGTTCGATGGCGTCCCGACCAGCGTGGCCATACCGCCAATGCTGCTGCCGTAGGCCACAGATAAAACGAGGGCAGCAGAAAAAGACGCGCTTTGACCGACGTCGAAATGCCTGATGGTGGAAACAGCGATTGGAAGCATCAACAGCGCCACGGCTGTGTTGTTGAGCCACATCGAAAGAAAGGCCGAGCATGCCAATAAAGCGGCAACGAGTGACGACTCCCGCGTGCCCGCCCATCGCACGATCCATAGCGCCAGTCGCATGTGGAGTTGGCAGCGCTCCATGGCTTGAGCGAGGAAAAAGCCTCCCAGAAAAAGAAAGATGACGGGATTCGCAAAAGGCGCAGCGGCCTCTGCAAAGTCGGAAATTCCGAGCACGGGAAAAAGCACCAGCGGCAAGAGGGCTGTGACGGCAAAAGGAATGGCCTCCACCATCCACAGAGATGCCATCAGAATGGACACACCCAAAACATGCCAGCCGGGGAATGACAGACCGGCAGGAGGGGGCAGGAGGAGCACGGACAAGAAAAGCCCTTCTCCCACCAACGAAACGCCCATCCTATAACACAATGCCAAGCTCATTGAAGAAAAGTTCCCGCTCTGCCACTTCACCGCAAGCGCGGCGGACGGCTTCCGCATCCGGTCAATACTCCATTGCGAATCGCGCTGACATCGGCTTCGGAGCCCCGCCCTTTCCCGGCTCCGGCATCGCCCGGCACGCACTGAACCCAACCCGAGCGATCCGTTTACAGAATTGAAGAGTGCTTGTAAAAATTGGTCGGGCGGATAGTCTAGCGCGCTTCGGTGCGCGTCACGACCACCGGGATTTGCACCAATGAAAATCTACATAGACGGCCAATTTTACGACAAAGAGAACGCAAAGATATCGGTTTTTGACCATGGCCTGCTTTACGGGGATGGGGTTTTTGAAGGGATCCGGTTTTACGGAGGCCGGGTGTTTCGCTTGGAGGAACACATCGACCGGCTTTTTGATTCCGCACGTGCCATCTGCCTCGATATCGCCCTCGACAAGTCCAATGTGACAGAGGCCACTCTCGAAACAATTCGCCGAAACGAGCTCCAGGACGGATATGTGCGATTGGTGGTGACTCGTGGCGTTGGGGACTTGGGGTTGAATCCCGCACTCTGCGCCAAAGCCTCGATCGTGATCATCGCCTCGAAAATCACGCTGTATTCGCCGGACAAATACCAATACGGGCTCGAGGTCGTGACGTGCGCCACGCGCCGCATTCCACATGGCGCACTGAGCCCGATGGTGAAATCTTTGAATTATCTCAATAACATTCTCGCCAAGATCGAGGCGCAGAATGCCGGCGCTGGCGAGGGCCTCATGCTGAACGAGCAAGGCTTCGTGGCCGAATGCACAGGGGATAACATTTTTGTTGTGAAAAACGGCGCCATCAGCACCCCACCCATCGCATCGGGAGCCCTTGCTGGCGTGACGCGATCAGTGGTTTTCGATCTCGCGGCGGAATTTGGCATTTCGATGCACGAGCCGATGATGACCCGCTACGACATTTACACCGCCGATGAATGCTTCCTCACCGGCACGGCCGCCGAGGTGATCCCCGCCGTGAAGCTCGACACCCGGTTGATCGGAGATGGGCAACCCGGACCGGTGACAAAAAAGCTTATCGCCCGCTTCCGCGAGTTGACAGCATCCAGTGGCACGCCGATTTATTCTTAACAATGCAATGTGATGTTTGCCAGACCAAGGAGGCCACTGTTTTTCTGACTCAAATCGTCGATGGGAAAATGCAGAAGGTGAACCTCTGCGAAGCGTGCTCGAAAGAGAAGGGGGTGAACGACCCGACGGGCTTTGCGCTTGCCGACCTGCTCCTCGGGTTGGGTGCATCGCAGGAGATTCCAAACTCTCCGGCCGTGTTGAAGTGTCCTGTCTGTGGATTCACTCAAGCCGATTTCAAAAAAACAGGACGCCTCGGTTGCAGTCATTGCTACTCGGTCTTCGCAGACGGCATCGCCCCGATGTTGAAGAACATGCACAAGGGAACCGAGCACACGGGCAAGGCGCCCGCGAATTTCCGCAAAATTCGCGAATACGACGAAAAAATCAAAAGCCTCCAGGCCAATCTCAACAAGGCGATCGAAGCCGAGGAATTCGAACTCGCTGCCAATCTTCGCGACCAGATCCGCCAAGCGGAGGCCGAACTCGCCTCATGAAATTCTCGCGCATCATAGCCAACTCCGGCGAGTGGCTCTCGGGGGACGGCCCCAACCGGCAGATCGTGGTGTCAAGCCGTGTGCGGCTGGCCCGCAACCTTCGCGACAAGCCATTCCCGGGCTGGGCCAAAAAATCCGAACGCCTCGAGGTGATGAACCTCGTCAAACAAGCCGTGGAGCATTTGCCGGAGATGGCCGAGTCTTATTCCGAGAACCTCGAGGCCCTCTCGCCGCTGGAAAAACAGGTGCTCGTCGAGCGTCATCTCATCAGCCGGGAACATGCCGCCAAAGGCGTCGGCAGCGCGGTGGTCATGAATAGCCCGCAGTCGCTCAGTGTTATGATCAACGAGGAAGACCATCTTCGCATGCAGGCGATCCGCTGCGGACTGCAACTCGACAATGTTTTCAAGATGATCAATCGGGTGGACTCGGAGCTCGACGAGAGTCTGGAGTTTGCCTTCAGCGCCGAGCTCGGCTACCTCACCGCCTGCCCGTCGAATGTCGGCACCGGAATGCGCGCCTCAGCCATGCTCCACCTGCCAGGGCTCGTGATGAGCGACCAGATCAACAAGATCATCAATTCCGTGAATAAAATCGGCCTGGCCGTCCGGGGACTCCACGGCGAAGGCACCGAGGCGATGGGTAATCTTTTTCAAGTCTCAAACCAGACCACACTCGGCGAGGCGGAGGAGGAGATCATCGGACGCCTGAACCGGGTCATCGAGCAGGTCATCGAGCACGAGCAAAACGCCCGGGCGCTCCTTGCCCAACGCAAGGCGATCACCTTGCACGACCAGATCGGCCGCGCCTACGGGTTGCTTTGCCATTCCTATTCGATCAGCTCGAAGGAGGCCTTGAACCTCCTCTCCATCATCAAGCTCGGGATCGATCTCGCGGTTTTCCCGGATGCCCACCGTTTTCCTGTCGATGAGCTTTTCATCGAGACCCAGCCCGCCCATTTGCAAAAGGGGGCCCAAGTCTTAAAAATGTCCTCCGAAGACAGGGATGCCTTGCGTGCCACAATCATTCGCGCCAAGTTATCCCAAGTCCCCCAGCCTGACATAGCCCGACTCCGGCTGGCCACACCCGCCACCACAGAAAACCAATGATGAACAACTTCACTCCACGCGCCCAACAGGTTCTCGCCCTCGCCCGCAAGGAAGCCGACCGCTTCAATCACAATTATGTCGGCACCGAACATCTGTTGTTGGGCCTGATCAAACTTGGCCAAGGTGTCGCCGTGAATGTTCTTCAGAAGATGGGCTTGGATCTGGAAACAGTGCGCATGGAAGTCGAAAAACAAGTCGGCTCGGGTCCCGAAACCAAAATGGTGGGAAACATCCCCTACACCCCGCGCGTCAAAAAAGTTCTCGTCCTCGCCGGCAAGGAGGCCAAGAGCCTCCAGCATTCTTACGTCGGCACCGAGCACATTCTTCTGGGCCTTCTTCGCGAAGGCGAAGGCGTTGCCGCCCGCGTTCTGAAAAATCTCGAAGTCGATATTGAACGCACCCGCAACGAAATCCTCAAGGAGCTCGATCCCAATTTCGCCCCCGATGAGGACGGCGATACCGTGCCCACCGAGGCGGGGCCAAGTAGCAAGCCATCCAGCAAAACTCCCGCCCTTAAAGCCTACGGCCGCGATCTCACCGAGCAGGCCCGCAAAGGGGAACTCGACCCCGTCATCGGTCGAGCCGACGAGATTGAGCGCATTGTTCAAATCCTTTGCCGCCGCACCAAAAACAACCCGGTGCTCATCGGCGAAGCAGGCGTCGGCAAGACGGCCATCGCGGAGGGTCTGGCCCAGGAGATCGTCTCCGGCAATGTGCCCGAAATTCTTCGCGACAAGCGAGTCATCACCCTCGACCTCGCCCTCATGGTCGCCGGCACCAAATATCGTGGCCAATTCGAAGAGCGCATCAAGGCCGTGATGGATGAGATCCGCAAAAACAAAAACATCATCCTTTTCATCGACGAGCTTCACACGCTCGTCGGAGCCGGTTCCGCCGAAGGCGCGATGGATGCCTCGAACATCATCAAGCCCGCCCTCAGCCGCGGCGAGATGCAATGCGTCGGAGCGACCACGCTCAACGAATACCGCAAATACATCGAGAAGGACTCCGCTCTCGAGCGCCGCTTCCAGCAGGTCAAGGTGGAGGCTCCCACCGTCGATCAGACAATTCAGATTCTGCACGGCATCCGTCCAAAATACGAGGCGCACCACAAGGCGAAATTCCTCGACGAATCCCTCGAAGCCGCCGCCAAACTCTCCGACCGCTACCTGACCGGACGCTTCCTGCCCGACAAGGCCATCGATCTCATGGACGAGGCCGGCTCCCGCGCGCGCATCGCTGCGATGACCCGTCCGCCGGATGTGAAGGATATCGAGAAGGAAATCGAAACGATCCGCCTCGACAAGGAGGCCGCCATCAAATCCCAGGATTTCGAGAAGGCCGCCTCGCTTCGCGATGTGGAGAAGCAGGCCAAAGACAAGCTGGACGCGATCCTCTCGGAGTGGCGCGCCCACAAGGAGGAGAAGGAAGTCACCGTGACCGCCGACGAGATCATGCAGGTTCTCTCCAAGTGGACCGGCGTGCCGCTCTCGCGCATGGAGCAGCAGGAAACGGCCAAACTCCTCGCGATGGAGGGCGAACTCGAAAGCAAGGTCATCGGCCAAAACGAAGCCGTTGTGGCGATCAGCAAGGCCCTCCGCCGCTCCCGCGCCGACCTCAAGGACCCAAAGCGCCCGATCGGCTCGTTCATTTTCCTCGGCCCGACCGGCGTTGGAAAAACCTTCCTCGCCCGCACACTGGCGGAGTTCATGTTCGGCACCGCCGACGCGCTCATCCAGATCGACATGAGCGAATACATGGAGAAATTCTCCGCCTCCCGACTCATCGGATCACCTCCCGGCTACATTGGCTATGAAGAAGGCGGCCAACTCAGCGAGGCCGTGCGCCGCAAGCCCTACGCCGTGGTTCTTTTCGACGAGATCGAAAAAGCCCACCCCGATGTCATGCACCTCCTCCTCCAAATTCTCGAGGAAGGTAAAATCACGGATTCACTAGGCCGCAAAATCGACTTCCGCAACACAATCATCATCATGACATCGAATGTCGGAGCGGAGCTGATCAAAAAACAGACCACCCTCGGCTTCGGCGCTCCGGTGGCCGGCGCGGAGAACTACGATGCGATGAAGGAGAAAATCCTCGGCGAGGCGAAACGCGTCTTCAAACCCGAGTTCATCAACCGCCTCGACGACCTCATCGTTTTCCATACCCTCGAAAAACCCGACCTCATCAAAATCGTGGATCTCGAGATCTCCAAAGTCGTGGAACGCATCAAAACAAAAGACATCCACCTCACACTCGACCCGACAGCTCAGGAATTCCTCATCAGCAAAGGTTACGACCCAACCTACGGAGCCCGACCCATGCGCCGCGCCGTGGAAAAATACATCGAAGACCCCATGGCCGAGGAAGTCCTCAAGGGCAACATCAAGCCAGGCGATAGCGTCACTGTCCAAAAAGACGGCGACAAGCTGGGTTTTGTCGTGACCCACAAGTCCCAAGAGACGGTTCTGGAAACGTCTGCAAGCTGAGTGGTTTGAAAAAACTCTCCAACCCTTTTTTGCCTCCAAGCAAAAAAGGGTTTGTCGTTTTCATCCCTTGTTTTTTTGAATCGCCCTTTTTCTTTCCGCCCAGATAGGATGAACGGGCCATTTGGAAGAATGCTCCCTCTCCTCTCCCCTCCTGTCACCCGCGTCACGTCCACTCCGCGTTACTGGCCGGTCTCGTCCTCCGGGGCCGGGATTTTAGTCTGCGCATTGGTATTAGGTTCCATGGCTCAATCGCTGGGTCCGAAGCCGATACCTTGGATGGAGAACCACTCGAAATCTCCACAGACCAAGACACAGGTCGCCGGGATCGAGGTTGTTTCTCTCGAACAGGCGAGGGATGTCGTGTCGTCGGAAAAGGTCATGGTGCTCGATGCGCGTCTCGGGGCGGAGTTTGACGCTGGACATCTGCCGGGTGCGGTTTCGTTTCCGAATGCAGCCCGCTCCGAGTCTTACTACGAAATGGCGGCATTACTTCAGCCCGACCAGCCTTTACTGGTCTACTGCTCGGCAAAAACCTCTGATGACGCCCTTGGTTTGGCGCTTTTTTTGCGGGAGCAAGGTTTACGAAAAGTCCTGCTTTTTTCGGAGGGCTTCCAAGCCTGGATGAATGCAGGTTTCCCTGTCGAGTGAGTTGCCAAGCCGCAGAGCTTGACTTGTCTTTAACCCCAACGCCTCCTTGGGGTCTTGGGACTCAAATTCACAAAAAGCAAACCGGATGGCGACGTGTGTCGCCATCCGGTTCCCACCTACCCATGAAAAAACCTAAACCGCGCACTCGGCCTTGGAGCGCTCTTTTTTATTCAGGGCGCGGCGAAGCTTGTTGAGTGCGATATTCTGAAGCTGGCGAATGCGCTCGCGGGTCACGCCAAATTTTTCGCCGACCTCTTCGAGCGTTTTCAGGCGCTGTCCATCGAGCCCGAAGCGGCAGTTGATGATGCGACGCTCGCGCTCGTCGAGGACATCGAGGAGATCGCCGACCTCGTTGCGGAGGTCCTTGTCACGAAGTGCCTCGTAGGGGTCCATCGCCTCCTCGTCGCCGATGATATCGCCCAATGCTGTCGAGTCCTCGTCGTTGATCGGTTGATCCAGCGAAGTCGGACGGATGGCGGCGCTCTTGAGGGCGGCGACCTTGGAAACTCCCATGCCGACTTCCTCAGCCAGCTCTTCATCGGTGGGTTCACGTCCGAGTTCCTCAGTCATCTGCGTGGAGACACGGCGGAGCTTGGCGATCTTGTCGACCAGGTGGACTGGCAGACGGATCGTTTTACTCTGGTTGGCCAGAGCACGCTTGATCGATTGCTTGATCCACCAAGCCGCGTAGGTGCTGAGCTTGCCGCCTTTTTTGGGATCAAAGCGCTCCACCGCCTTCATCAGGCCGATATTGCCCTCCGAGATCAAATCCAGAAGAGGAAGTCCGAAGTTACTGTAGTCTCTCGCGATTTTCACCACGAGACGGAGGTTGGACCGGATCATGATGGCGCGCGCCTCCTTGTCCCCCCGTTTGATGCGGCGGGCCAATTTGACTTCGTCCTGAACAGTGAGAAGCGGATATTCGCCGATCTCACGGAGATAAAGTTGAAAACCGTTGTCGCTGTCTTCGAATGCCATGATTATGTTTTTTTTTTAATTTTATCAGTTGAGAGTCATTTTTGTGCAGCCGGAGTTTCACCGGCGAACACGATGCCGATACTTGTGAGACGGCGGGAACGGAAATTCGTTCAAAAAAAATCAAAAAATCTTCCACCTTCTCGAAAAAAACATTTCTTGAGAACGTTCTCGAGTCCGGCGCACGGTGCGGCTTTCCCGCTGATTCGTAGGAATGGTGAAGCCGTATGAGGGGTCAACTCACGTCAGTGCCTTGAGTCCGGTCAGCTTCCAGGCGACATTCTAGACACGTCGGCGAGTCACCTTCTCGCTGGTCAAAATCCATGGAAAAAATCACAACCATCCTTTCCTGCCTTGCCGCCCTCTTTTTGGCGGGCCTCGCAAATGCCGCTTCAACCAAGAATCTCAACATATCCTGCTGGTCGGAATACATTCCCCAGCGAATCATCGACCAGTTCGCGAACGAAACCGGCATCAAAGTCACCGTCGAAAACTATGCGTCAAATGAAGAAATGCTTTCGAAACTCAAAGCTGGGGGGGATTACGACATCATTCAACCGAGCGAGTATGTTGTCGAGGCTCTGGTGAAGGAAAAACTCCTGCATCCCTTGGATCACACCCGGATTCCCAATTTGAAAAACATCTCGCCGCAGTTTTTGAACAGGCCATTTGATCCAGGCAACACGTTCAGCATTCCTTACATGGTCGGCACTGTGGGGATCGTTGTGAACACCGACCTCGTTAAGGAAAACATTCGAGGCTTCAAGGATGTATTCCAGCCAGCTAACAAGGGGAAGATCGTGGTCGTCGATGATGCGCGGGAGATCGTTTCCTGGGCGCTCGCCACCCAGGGAGTCGGTGTGAATCAGATTTCTGAAAAAAGCCTCAAGAAAATCGAGCCGCTCCTTGAGCAATGGCTGCCGCTGGTGAAGGTCTACGACTCCGATAGCCCGAAAACGGCCCTCCTGAATGGTGATGTCGCCCTGGGCGTCGTCTGGGGCGGCGAGGGGGCGATTCTGCTGAACAAAAATAAAAAATTCCATTGGATCATTCCCTCCGAGGGAACCCATCTTTTCATCGATAGCCTCGCCATTCCAAAGCAGGCGAAGAATGTGGAGAATGCCGAGGCATTTATGAACTTCGTCCTCCAACCGGAAATCAGCAAAGAAATTTCCGAGGAATTCCCCTATCTGAATCCCAACCTCGCCGCGAGGGCGCTGATGACAAAGCAGCAACTCGAAAATCCCGCTAGCTTTCCATCCGACGAGGAGGTGAAAAAGATGGAAATTTTCCAAGACATCGGAACAAGGGCCACAGACATCGAGGAACTCGTGACCAGACTCAAGGCCAAGTTCATGAAGTAACACCAATGCATCCGAGCGGCCACGTCGACACGGCGGACGCGCTTTTCAGGAGTGGTATTCCTGCAGGCTTTTCACGTTGTAGCCGTGTTTGAGCATCGCGCGAATGGCTTGAACACTGGCCCGGGCGGCTCGGAGAGTGGTCATGGTCGGCACACGGGCGGCCGTGGCGGCACTGCGGATGGCCACCTCATCCTCGCGTGGCACGGCGCCATTCGGGGTGTTTAAAATAAAACTCACCTGCCCGTTTTTGATCGAGTCCACGACATTTGGACGGCCTTCGCGGATTTTGAGCATCACAGGGACCTTGAGTCCATTTTTCGCAAAGTAGGCGGCGGTTCCCGTGGAGGCATAGACTTTGAGGCCCAACTCCACGAGGTCCTTGGCAACTTCGAGGGCGGCGGGTTTGTCGGAGTCCTTCACGCTGATAAACACATCACCCTTGAGCGGGAGCGCGGGCTGTGCGGACATCTGGCTCTTGGCATAGGCGATGCCGAGATCGGGATCGATACCCATGACCTCGCCGGTGGATCGCATTTCCGGGCCGAGGATGATGTCGATGCCGGGGAATTTGATAAATGGAAAGACGGCTTCTTTAACCGAATAGTAGGAGGGGATGACTTCTTCGGTGAAGCCGAGTTCGCAGAGTGTTTTTCCTGCCATGACCTTGGCGGCGAGTTTGGCGAGCGGCACACCGGTGGCCTTGCTCACAAAGGGGGCCGTGCGCGAGGCGCGGGGATTGACTTCGAGAATGTAGACGACCTCGTCCTTCACGGCGAATTGCACATTCATGAGTCCCCTCACCTGCAACTCGATTGCCATCGCTTGGGTGGCTTTTTTGATCGTCTCGAGAACTTTTGCAGAAAGCGAGAAGCTGGGAATCACACAGGCACTGTCGCCGGAGTGGATACCCGCCTGCTCGATGTGCTCCATCACACCGCCGATGACGCACATTTCGCCATCCGAGATGCAGTCCACATCGACTTCGGTGGCGTCTTCGAGGAAGCGGTCCACCAGCACAGGACGCTCGGGACTGGCTTCCACGGCGCTGCGGATGTAGCGCCGGAGGTCCGCTTCATCATGAACGATCTCCATGGCGCGGCCACCCAAGACGAACGAAGGACGCACCAGCACGGGATATCCGATGCGGGCTGCGACATCCACCGCCTCCTGCTCGTTGGTCGCCGTGCCGCCCTGAGTCTGGCGCAGGCCGAGTTTGTCAAGCATCGCGGAGAAATGTTTGCGATCCTCGGCCATCTCGATGCTGCGAGGCTGGGTGCCGATGATGTTGCATCCATTGGCTTCCAAGCCAGCAGCGAGGTTCAGCGGGGTCTGTCCGCCGAATTGGACAATGACAGCATCGGCCTTTTCCCGCTCGTAGATATTCAGCACATCCTCGAGCGTGAGCGGCTCAAAGTAGAGTTTGTCGCTGGTGTCGTAATCCGTCGAAACGGTCTCGGGATTGGAATTGACCATGATGGTTTCCCACCCGAGTTCCTTGAGGGCAAAGGCGGCGTGGACGCAGCAATAGTCGAACTCGATGCCCTGGCCGATGCGATTCGGTCCGCCTCCCAGGATGAGGACCTTCTTTTTATCGGTGGCGCGGGTTTCGTCCTCATCGCCGTAGGTCGAGTAGTAATACGGCGTGAAGGCCTCAAACTCGGCGGCGCAGGTGTCCACGAGGCGGTAGGTCGGCACGATGCCGACGGCCTTGCGTGCCTTGCGCACCTGGGGCTCTGTGGACTTCGTGAGATGCGCGAGCTGGCGGTCGGAAAAACCAAATCGTTTGGCGCGGCGGAAGTCCGCGGCTCCAAGCGGAGCAGGCAGCGCGGCGAGGCGCTTTTCCTCCTCCACGATGAGCCGGATGTGCTCGAGGAACCATCGGTCGATCGAAGAAAGTTCGTGAACCTCCTCCACACTGAGACCAGCCAGGAAGGCATAGCGCAGGAAGAAAACCCGCTCGGCACGCGGAATGCGGAGCTTTTGACAGATCGTTTCGATGTCGGGATCTATGTCCTTGCCATCCGCTCCATAGCCAAATCGGCCAATCTCCAGCGAGCGGAGGGCTTTTTGGAAGGACTCTTTGAAAGTGCGCCCGATAGCCATCGCCTCGCCCACGCTTTTCATCTGCGTCGTAAGGGTCGGATCGGCGGCAGGGAATTTCTCAAAAGTAAAACGAGGAATTTTCGTCACCACATAATCGATCGCCGGCTCAAAGCAGGCTGGGGTCGAGCAAGTGATGTCGTTTTTCAACTCATCCAGCGTGTATCCAACGGCGAGCTTGGCGGCGATTTTGGCAATGGGAAAACCAGTCGCCTTCGAGGCAAGCGCCGAGCTGCGTGAGACGCGGGGATTCATTTCGATGACCACCATACGGCCATTCACAGGGTTCACGGCGAACTGGATATTCGATCCGCCTGTTTCAACGCCAATCGCGCGGATGACGGCAAAGCTCGCATCACGCATGGCTTGGTATTCTTTGTCGGTAAGGGTCTGGATCGGAGCGACAGTGATCGAGTCGCCCGTATGCACACCCATGGGGTCGAGATTCTCGATCGAGCAAATGACAACACAGTTGTCGGCACGGTCGCGCATAACTTCCATCTCGAATTCCTTCCAACCTAGCAGGGATTCCTCCACGAGAACCTCGCTCACAGGTGAGAGGTCGAGACCGCGGCGGCAGATTTCATCGAGCTCCTCGCGATTGTAGGCAATGCCGCCACCGGCTCCCCCGAGAGTGAAGGCCGGGCGAATAATGAGCGGGAATGTGCCAATCTCGACTCCGACCGCGCGCGCCTCTTCGAGGGTGTGCGCCACTCCGGAACGGGCACAGTCGAGGCCGATCTCGAGCATGATGTTTTTAAAAATCAGACGATCCTCGCCGCGTTTGATGGCCTCGGCGTTTGCGCCGATGAGACGTGCTCCGTGTCGCTCCAGTGCGCCATTCTCCACAAGCGCCATCGCAGCGTTCAAGGCGGTCTGACCCCCGAGCGTGGGCAGGACTGCATCTGGCTTCTCGCGCTCGAGGATTTTTTCAATGACCTCCGGCGTGATGGGCTCGATGTAGGTTCGCTGAGCGAACTCCGGATCGGTCATGATCGTCGCGGGGTTCGAGTTCACCAGGACGACTTCGTAGCCCTCCTCGGCAAGCGCCTTGCAAGCTTGAACGCCAGAGTAGTCGAATTCGCAGCCCTGTCCGATCACGATGGGACCGGAACCAATGAGGAGGATTTTTTTGATCGAAGTGTCTTTCGGCATGGCGCGGGAGACTATGCAAACGCCTCCTTCAGGGCAACGAAATGGTTGGACTAAAAACGGGATGCGCTTCACAAAACCGAATCATGGAGCAACGCAAGTATACCACCGGAACCAAAGGGCGTTTGAAAAAACACAGAGACGATTGCCGGGAGTTCATTCACACCCACTCGCCAAGTTTCAGCCTTGCGAATGAGTTCATTGACTCCGTTGATCCGGACAAGGAGGACAAAGTCTGGCAGCGATTTCTCTCCCCCCAAAGCATCCTTCCCGAGCTGCAAGCCTGGTTGCAGGGCGACCCCCCTCCTGAAAAACAAAATATCCTCCACCCCGGCGTGCGGACGGCTTCACAGATGGCCGCCGAAGGCGGATTTTCAAATCCGAAGTGCGATGGGAGATGAGCATGGGGGTATATCAGTCAAAATCCCCACACCAATCGGGTAGTGCCTCACCCTTTTCTTGACCTCTCCGACCGTGTTCAGTAATTCCGTGCCCCTGCGCTGCCGTTATGCGGCGTTGTCCACACCATGAGAATTCTTCGAAACGCCAAACTCGCCATTGCCCTCTTGCTTCTTCTCGTCCTGCTGGCGGCAGGCACGCTCCAGTCTCAAGCTCAAAACCCCGCAGAGCCCGGCGGCCCGATTATCAAAGAAATTGCCGTCGAGACAGTCGGCGCCCCGAGTCTTTCGAAGGATCGTGTGCTTGCCAATCTTGCCACGAAAGTCGGCAAGCCTTACAGTGAGCGGACCGCCGAGCAAGACGTCCGAGCGCTCTACCAAACCGGCGGTGTATCGAATGTGCGTCTGTTTGCCGAACCTCTCGGCGAGGGTGTCAAAGTCACCGTTCTTCTTCAAGGCCGCCCAGTCGTCGAGGAAGTCATCATCGAAGGTGCCCAGGAAATCCCCGTCAATCGCCTGCGCCGCGACATGAAAGTGAAACCGGGCGATGTTGTGAATGACGAAAAAATCGAGCAGGACCGCCAAAAGATTCTTTCCCTCTACGAAGATCGGAATTACTCGGACGTAACAGTTCAATACCGCGTCGAGGATATCCCTGGAAAAAACCGCTCCCGCGTGATTTTTGCGATCACCGAGGGTCCAAAGCTTGTTGTCAAAAAAATCGTGATCAACGGCAACGACTCCGTGCTTTCCAAAGACATCCGTGCGGTCATGAAAACGAAGCCGTTGGACATCCTCACGTTCTTCAACAAGAGCGGCCGTCTCACTCCGTCGCAGGTTGAAGAGGACCGCGCCGCAATCCGCACGCTCTACCAAAACCGAGGCTTCGCGGATGTGAATGTCGCCCAGATCGAAACGCAACCTCTGGCGAAAGACGGCGTGGAGTTGGTGGTTAATATCACCGAGGGCACACAATACCGGCTCAACGCGCTCGCGCTGAAAGGCGTGAACATTGTGCCGGAAGGCGAAGTCTCACGTATTCTCAAAATGAACGCCGGCCAACTCTTCACGCCGAAAGGCATGAGCACTGACATCAAGGCGATCCGGGATTTCTACGGCAGCCGGGGGTATGTTGATATGACCATTACGCCCGAGGTGCTCCCCGCAGGCACCGGTGCAGTGAACCTCACCTACCGCTTGGATGAAGGCGTTCAATCCTACATCAACCTGGTCAACATCCAAGGCAACACCAAAACGCAAGACCGTGTGATCCGCCGCGAGCTGGCCGTCAAGCCAGGCGAGATCTTCGACACCACACTCGTCGACGTAAGCAAGAAGAGGCTGGAAAACTTGAATTACTTTTCCAAAGTCGAAACCCAGCCAACGGATACCGTGGTTCCGGGCCGCAAAGACCTGAACGTGATCGTTGAGGAAAAACGCACCGGTTCGTTTAACTTCGGTGCGGGTTTCAGCACAATTGACAGTCTAATCGGCTTCGCGGAAGTTCAACAATCCAATTTCGATCTCCTGAATTGGCCAAACTTCACCGGCGGTGGCCAGCGCTTCCGCATACGCGCCCAATACGGTCTTCTGCGTCAAGATTTCATAGCCTCGCTCACTGAGCCATGGTTCTTGGGATACAAGCTTTCCGCCGGAGCCGAAGCCTACTATCGCAATGCGAGCTTCCTTTCCGAAGTCTACAAACAGGAGAACGCGGGCTTTGCTCTCCAAACGCGCCAACAAGTCTGGCGAGCACTCTCTGCTAAAACGGAATACCGCTTTGAGCGCGTCGTGATCTACGACGTGGGGAATATCGTGGACCCCTACAGCACCTTCAGCAGCAACGGCCAATCAGGACCGGTCATCGATGACTCCGCCGGCACCTATTACAAAAGCGCCGTCACCGGATCTCTCGTGTGGGATACCCGCGACAGTCTTTTCCTGACCCGCAAAGGCGAGCTCTTGGAACTCACCGGATTCGTGAGCGGAGGATTTCTCGGTGGCACTGTTCAGGATTATGGCCTCTCCTTGGAAGGCTCCAAATACTTCTCCTTGCCATGGGACCTCATCCTGCAGGCCAAAGGCCAAATTGCTGTCACCAACGGTTGGGGGCCCAACCAATCCTCCAGCGACGACCACTACGGCAATGGGGTCCCGATTTTCGACCGCCTCTATCTGGGCGGCGCGAACAACATGCGCGGTTTCAATTTCCGCGAAGTGGGACCCGTGGATGGGGACGGAAATCCCATCGGCGGCAATTCACTGGCTTATGTGACGTTGGAACTCACCTTCCCGATAATCAGCCGCGTGCGGGGTGCCGTCTTCAGCGATGCTGGCTTCGTCAACGCGGATGCCTACGACTTCGGCAGTTCAGGTGCCAATGTGGACATCGGTTTCGGACTTCGCCTGGACCTGCCGATTGGGCCGATTCGGGTCGATTACGGTATTCCAGTCATCTACGACAGCTGGAATGGCCCTCCCGGCAAATTCAACTTCAATATCGGCTATCAATTCTAGAACACCTGAAAATTCGCCTGCATTCTTGACCCGGCTTGGCAGACGTGCCACATAACAGCGGGTTTTTCAATCAACCCTCAACCTCATACACAACTCCAATGCTCAAAACACTTGTCACCGCCACCATCCTCGCCACTGCCGCCTTGGCCTTCACTCCCTCGGCCAATGCCCAAATGAAAATCGGCATTCTCGATATGAACGCCGTGTTCACCCAATACTACCGCACCAAGGATGCCGAGGCGAAACTCAACGAAGCACGCGCCGCAGCGAAAAAGGAACTCGATGACCGCCTGGATACCCTCAAAAAAGCCATGGACGAGATCAACAAAATCAACGCGGACCTCGAAAAACCCGAGCTCAGCAAGGACGCCAAAGACAAGGCATCCAAATCACGCGATGAAAAAGTCGGCGAGGCCCGCAACCTCGATCGTGAGATTGCCGAGTTCCGCGGAACCCGTGAACGCCAGCTTCAAGAACAGTTCGTCCGCATGCGCAAGGACATCATCGACGACATTATGAAAATCGTGAACGATAAGATTAAAAGCTCCGCTTACGATATCGTTCTCGACAAGTCGGGGATGAGCATGGGACAGGTTCCCGTCGTCCTCTTCTCCGCACCGAATCTTGACTTCAGCAAGGAAATCATTGAGACGCTGAACAAGGATGCCGGCAAGGCGGCTGCTCCCAAAAAACCCTGATGACTCTCCGTGAATTGGCCGGGCGAGTGAACGCCCGGTTCTCCCCCGGGGCCGGGGATGTCGAAATTACGAGCGTGGCGTCACTGGCGGACGCCAACCCGGGCGACATTTCATTCTTCGGAAACCCGAAGTATCTGAATGCGCTCCGGAAAACGCGAGCCACGGCCGTGCTCCTGCCTGAATCATTCAGCGGGGAGATCGATCCACATTGCCTTTTCGTTGAAAATCCCGCCGAGGCTTTCGCTCAAATCCTTCCTCTTTTCACCCCTGCGCCACTCGTTCGCGAAGCAGGAATCCACCCGAGCGCGGTGATCCACCCCGAAGCGGAAATCGGTGAGGATTGCTCGATCGGCGCTCAAGTCGTCATCGAAGCCGGAGCGAAGATCGGCCCGCGTTGCACGATCGAGGCGCAGTGCTTCATCGGGCCGCAATCCACTCTCGGAGAGGATTGCCACCTTCATCCAAAAGTAACTGTCCGCGAACGCTGCCGTATCGGCAACCGCGTCATTCTCCACTGCGGCGTCGTCATCGGCGCGGATGGGTTCGGTTATGAATTCCGCGACGGACGGCAACAGAAGATTCCTCAAACAGGCATTGTGCAAATCGACGATGACGTTGAAATCGGGGCGAATTCCGCCGTGGACCGCGCCCGCTTCGGCCGCACATGGATTCAGCAAGGCACCAAAATCGACAACCTTGTGCAAATCGGGCACAACGTCACTATTGGAGAACACTGCATTCTCTGCGCCCAAGTCGGAATATCCGGCAGCACGCGCCTGGGCAACTATGTGACGCTCGCAGGCAAAGTCGGTCTCAGCGGTCATATCGAAATCGGTGACCAGGTCATGATCGGTGCCATGTCCGGTCTGGCCAAGAATGTGCCTCCAAAAACAATTATGTTTGGCGCGCCAGCCCAACCCATTCGCGAATACAAGGAAAATTACGCCCTGCTGAAAAACATCCGCAAACTCTACGACCGCGTCAAAGTCCTCGAGGGCAAGACTCAGGTTTAGTGCAACGCATCCGTCCAAAGTTCCGTTTTATTGCAAGGACTGTCAGAAAACATCATCCGGGTGCAGTTTGATCAATCTCTCTGCTCGCCATGCCTTCGAGATCGATTGCTGACCACGCTTCCCGCCTTCCTGAGTCACCCGCCCCCCCGATGACAACTCTGGAAGTCCTCAACGCCGCCTCGGCTTATCTTCACAAACAGAGGGTGGAGAGCGCCCGTCTCAATGCCGAGTATTTGCTGGCCCACGTGCTTGGCCGGAAAAAACGGATCGACCTCTACCTCGAATTCGAGCGCCCCCTTGGCGAAAAAGAACGGGCACCCCTCCGGGAACTCGTGAAGCGCCGCTCCGAGGGCATCCCTCTTCAGCACCTCCTCGGCACAGCCGAATTCTGCGGACGCACCTTCGCCTGCGACGCCCGCGGGCTCATTCCCCGCCCCGAGACCGAGCAACTCGTGGAGCTGATCCTGAAAACATCGCCCAAGCCCGAATCCGCGCTGGATGTCGGCACGGGAAGCGGCGTCATCGCCATCACCCTCGCCCTCTCTTGGCCGGAGACGCCAGTCTCCGCGTGCGATGTCTCGAAGGACGCCCTCGCCCTCGCACGGGAAAACGCGGCACGCCACGAACTTCTCGAAAGCGTCACCTTTTTCGAATCCGATCTCCTCGCTGCGACAAGGGGGGGCTTTGACATCATTGTCGCAAATCTTCCCTACATCCCCTCGGCGGACATCCCCACACTCTCGCGCGAGGTGCAAAACGACCCTCTCTGTGCGCTGGATGGGGGCCCAGACGGCCTCCGCCTCGTCGAGCGCCTCATCGTCGAAGCGAAGTCCCGCCTTACTCCCGGGGGGCTCCTGGCACTCGAGATCGGGCACGATCAGGCTGAATGCGTCATGGCCCTCCTCGCTGCCAACAATTATCGGGACATCGCGGCCCATCGCGACTATCAAGACTTTCAACGATTCGTTTTAGCAAGACATGGATAAAATTTTGGTTCACGGGGGTCGCCGCCTGCGCGGCAATGTCAAAATCAGCGGTTCAAAAAACTCCGCCCTCCCCATACTCGCCGCCACCCTGCTCACAAAAGAGCCCTGCACGATCTCGCGCGTGCCCGATCTCAGCGACATCCACTACATGCTCACCATTCTGAGCGAACTCGGTTGCGAGGTGGAACGCGCCAGCGGCACTGTTCAAATCCGCGCTGAAACCATCCGCACCCACGCCCCCTACGACATCGTGCGCAAAATGCGCGCCTCAATTTGTGTGCTCGGCCCCCTGCTCGGTAGAGAGCATGAGGCCACCGTTTCCCTGCCCGGCGGATGCGTCATTGGCGACCGCCCGATCGACCTCCACCTGCGGGGTTTTGAAGCCCTGGGCGCTGCCGTGAAGGTCAGTGGAGGCAATGTCAAAGTCCTCGCCCCGAAGCTCACCGGTGCCACCATTTCCTTGCGCAGCACATTCGGCTCCACCGTTCTCGGCACTGGAAACGTGATGATGGCTGCCGTGCTCGCCAATGGAGAAACAGTCATTGATGGGGCTGCGGAAGAACCCGAAGTCGTCGATCTCGCGAATTTCCTCATCGCCATGGGCGCGAAAATCGATGGGGCAGGAACCCGCCGCATCACCATTCAAGGCGTGAAGGCACTCCACGGCGCCGAGCATGAAGTCATCCCGGACCGCATCGAAGCCGGCACCTTCCTCGTAGCCGGTGCCATCTCCGGCGATGGCGTCACCATTAGCCGTGTCAATCCCGATCACCTCCAAGCCGTCATCTCTCCCCTTCGCGAGGCAGGATTCGAAATCACCTCCAACGGTAATTCCGTCTCGATAGCTCCCGGCTCCAAACGCCGCCCGCTGAAACTCGATACCGTCCCCTACCCCGGCTTTCCCACCGACATGCAGGCCCAGATGTGTGCGCTCCTCGCCAACACGGATGGCATCAGCGTCGTGAGCGAACACGTCTTCCCCAATCGCTTCATGCACATCGCTGAACTCAAACGCATGGGCGCCAATATCGACCTCCAAGGCGCAACCGCCGTCATCACCGGCGTCCCCCAACTCAGCGGTGCCCCCGTCATGGCCAGTGATCTCCGCGCCTCCGCAGCTCTCGTTCTAGCCGGCCTCCAAGCCGATGGCATCACCGAAGTCAACCGCGTCTACCATATCGATCGCGGCTATGAATCGATTGACGAAAAACTCAACGAACTCGGTGCCCAAATCGAGCGAGTCAAAGCCTGAGCTTCCAAAAAAACCAAAGCCGATTTTCTCAGAAATTCCCAATTGACTAAGGCCAGAACTTGGACTAAGAAGTATCTCTTGCATTTGCAGCCATAGCTCAATTGGATAGAGCATCTGACTACGGATCAGAAGGTTTGAGGTTCGACTCCTCATGGCTGCACTCCCCCTCTTCTCTTAAAGTGGCATCCTTGTGCCGTTTTCCCTCTGTATTAGTCAGAGGTTTGCTGTTTGTTGATTTTTCGTGGGCTTGCAATGCTTGCGCGATTTGCTTTGTTTTTCGGGTCGAAGTGGCATCCAAAGTGGCATTCCTTTCATGAGAAAACATGGCGAGATTTCGGTTGAGTGGAACACGGCTAAAAATACTTGGTATTTCCGCGTCCAGTTAGATGGCAAGCGGGTCAACAAAAGCACCGGCGTGCATTTGAACACGGCGGCGGGCAAGTCGGCGGCGCTTGTTAAGGCTAAGGCGATTGCGGGGGCGCTGGCGACGGCCGACGAGCACAAGATTGCTGCGGTGGTGAAGCGGCCGGGCTTTGCGAAGTGCGGCGAGGTGGCGGAGATTTACAAGGAGCATGGACCGGCGGCGTCCGTGACGAAGAGCCTGAGCCGGTTTGCTACCTTTGTGCGTGAGGTGACGAGGAGCGAGGATTGGGCAGAGCAGAGCACGCACCTGGCGCTGACGGCCTCGGCGCTGCGGGGCTGGGTGGCGGAGCAGAAAAAGGCGGGGCGCTCCGAGAGCGGCATCCACACTGATGTTCAGACCATCAAGAGCGTGGTGGCTCGCAAAAGATTTTACCTGTTTGAGAATTTGAAGCTGCCGGACCTCACAGAGTTCTGGTCTGTGACGGGGGGCTCGGCGACGACGGAAGGCTATCAGCCTATCGAGCGCACCGTGCTGCGGCGCATGGATCGAGCGGCGCGAATCCCGCTGAGGCGGCAAAACGCGAGGGTGTGGGCGATTTACTGGCTCATGCGTAAAGCGGGCCTGCGGAATGACGAGGTGCAACATCTGAAGTGGAGCTGGGTGGATTGGCAGGATGATGGCACGGCGGACCTGGTATTGATTAAGCGGGAAGAATGGGTGCCAAAGGGCCGGAGCGGGCGCGTGATCCTACCTCGAAAATCCGTGAGGGGCTTTGTAAAAGAAAGACCCGAAAATG
>JBAWVX010000038.1:0-25767 GCA_037147075.1 bacterium | reverse complement strand
TTTACCCTCTTGACAACGCTTTTTCAGAGAAGGGTTCATTTTCTTTCATTTATAGTTTCTGAGTCTTGGTTTCATCTGGTAGAGTCGCTTCATGTCGAGATGTATTTTGAATGAAAATGAACACTGACCCCCAGTTTACAGTTTATGAACACTGACCCCCAGTTTAGCCACCTCACCTCCGCGTCGCACCCAGCGGGAAGGCAATTTCATAAATAGGCGTCACCCTGATGGATGAGATCGCCGCGACGAGACCGTCCGTCTTTAATTCAGGCTTCTCTAAATAAACATCGCGGTTAGTTGTGAACGGAACAATCTGAACTTGAGGCTGGGACGCCTTGTCATCCTTTCCGATGGCACGATTCGATTGACTCCGTGGGCTTCCACGTGGTTTCTGGGGCTGGGACGCCTTGTCATCCTTTCCAAGGACACGATTCAGAAGGAAGCGCATCGGTGCCCCGCGCTGGAAATCATCAGCGGCGAGGACTCCGTCCCGGTAAAGAGCAAACGTGTCTCCTTTGTAATCGATTTCCACGAGATAATCTTGGGCCTGGTCGTTTTTCCGTAACACATTCAAATTCCATGTTGTGGAGCCGGCGATTGGGCCGTAAGTGGCGCCGTAAAGAGGTCCCGGTTGAGGCATTTTGGCGACATCATCCGGCATCGACCCTCCAACCCCGCGGATGGCGGCACGCACCTCCACCTTGCTCTCGGGGAAGACATGGCTACCCTTTGCGAAATGGTCGCGGAGTGTGGTCTGCCCCTTTCCAGAGATAGGCAATGCCGGATAGCTTTTCCAATTCAACTCACGGCCGTTCCACAACTGGAACCCGATTTGGTTTTCCCGGAGCGACACCATGGCATTCGAAAGCACGAGATAATCCCCCTTCCCCCAACTGACTTTGTAGGCTTGGAGGGCCTCGGCGTGCGTCAGTGTCAAGATCCGGACTAGCTTGCCATCGCGAGTCGTGATTTCCATCAGATTCCCGTCGGTTTTTTTCTCCTTGATCGCATCGGACGTAAAATCATATTCCGGCGCGACACCCGGAATTTCCTTGAACACCCATGTTTTTTGCCCCTGGTTTTCAATCAAACACACAGGCTGTGCCGTTGCCCATTGCAATCGAAGACCATCCAAATTCCATCCAAATGGAAAAAAACCATAGACATCCGGCCGGATCGTGAGCGGCTTGCTGGGCCACACGGTGCCCCCGCCCTGCGCGGATTTGAATTCGAATGTCACATCCGGGATCTCGGGTGATGGCAGGTAGCGGGTGTGGTTGTTGAAAAACACACAGCCTGCATCACCCGCCACTCGCACGGCGTAGCGAAACTCCTGGGAGGCATCCTTTCCGGGGCGGTATGGTTTCATCGTGGCCAGGAGGCCCCCGAAATCATTCAACGCCAAGTGGAGCAGACGCAAATCCGCGAGATGTTCATTGGCCTGCCCCCACTCTCCGATGGGAGCCTGAAAATCATAGGAGAGGAGCGGAACATCGTTGGGATATTTCGTTTTGCGGGACTCTTGCAGTGTGGAGAGCTTGCCAAGGGGGTTTGTGCCTCCATGGAACATGTAGTAGCCCAAGAGATTTGCCCCACTGCCGACATTGACATAGGCACCTGCGGCGATGTCTCCCGGGAATAGACACGGTCGGCGATGGTAAGTGACTTGAAACCCTCCGCCATACTCGGCCATTCCATTCGGAAAAGGCTTCTTGCCAGCAGTCTGTTTACGCTCTCCAAACAAGTCCGAGCCCACCTCGGGATCATAGACCACGCTGCCAAATTGATAGCGCTCTTCACGCACCTGGCGCTGAGTCCCCTTCCCCCACGGCGCATCGCAATAGCCGCCCATCATGGCGATGAATTCCTTCTGGTCCGCAGGATACTCGGGCGAAAATTGGCTGTAGATCGGGACATCCATTCCCAACTCGACCGCCATCTTTTTGAGCGCATCCATATACTGCGCAGCGGGAGCCGAGCTCCAACCGAGTTCGTTTTCGATTTGAATTCCGATGATTGGTCCGCCGTCTTTGAAATAGCGCCCTGCCATTTGCCGGGCCACCTGGGCGTAAAATTTTTGACAGAGATCCAGATACTTCGGATCGTTGGTCCTCAGTTCTGCCCCTTTATTGTAGAGCCAATCGGGGAATCCCCCGTTGCGAACTTCGCCGTGGGACCAAGGACCGACGCGCACCCAGGCAAACAGCCCCTTCTGTTTGCAGAGGTCCAGAAACGCGCCCAAATCCTTGTTTCCACTCCAATCCCAGTCCCCCTCGGATTCCTCATGGTGGATCCAGATGACATAACTGGAAACAATATCAATTCCGGACGCCTTCATTTTATCAAGCGCATCACCCCAGGATTCACGCGGAACGCGGCTGTAGTGCATTTCTCCCATCACGGGAATCCATGGGGCACCATTCTTCAAATAGTAAAGGCTGTTGAAGTCGATCGAATTTCCGGCCGCATCCACATTGGTTCCTCGCTTGATGTCCGAGGGTGGAGCGTCTTGCACCGATGTTGGCGGTTCCAGATAGATGGGGAAGGTTGCGGCCTCAACCACAAGGCTTCCTGAGAGCCAAAGATTCCATGAAATGAGGATTCTGAGCCAGAGGGAATTGCTGATCACTACACGAAGTTCCACAGCTCCCGCCATGCTGTCGAGCCGAAATTCATTTTCTCATTTAACCCGAATCCCGCAGAATCGACTACAATCGAGCACCGGGGCAGTTGCGAGAACGAGCAACCGGAGGTTGGCCCTCAGGGCGAGTGAGCGGGAGCGAACGAGTCAAAGATCACAGACAATGGATAGTTTTATAATTCGATGCGTTGGAAATGGTGTATGCGATATCCAATAAAAAGCCCAAGCCTTTCCAGAAAATTGACTCGCTCGCGCTCACCCGGTGGGCTGCCTTCGGCAGTCTTTCTCCGCTGCGCTCCGATTCTCTCCATCCTGTCCTCCTGTCGAAAAATCCGTTTTCGGGTTTAACCAGACTTTCCCCGTGCAATCCCGCGGAAGGGCAGCTGCCCTCCTGCACGGTTAGGTCGGGGCTCCCTCCATCCACTTCCCTGCTGCGTTTTGTTTATTTCAGGGGATCCCAGGGTTGAGACTCCAGTTGCTCCTCAAGAATTACCCCTTCCCAACCGGGCCGCTTCCAGGACCGGATGTAATCGACATGGAAGGTGGACGGAAGATCTTGGTCTTTGGGTAGGCCAAACCAATCCGGGAAGGTTTCGGAATCTAAAATGAGGCGCATCGGCTTGTGCCAATGCGTATTGGGGAGCGACCGGACCGGCACGCCGTCGACGTAATAAATCAGCTTTTGCGGTGACCATTCTAGCCCATACACGTGAAAGTCATCAATGAAGCGCCAGGGAGCCCGCCAAATCCCCTTTGTGTTCCAGTGCTCGGATTTGCCACCTTCACGCCAGACGTGCGCATTCATGTTGTAGGAGCGTTCGAAACCGGGGGCATTGCCGCCAAGCTCGAAGACATCGATCTCGGTCCCCCAATCCCTGGTGCCACCGGCAAACCAGAAGCTGCTCGACCCGGAGGAATTCATCGCGCGCGCCCGGATTTCGAAGTATCCATAACGTGTGTATTGAGTGCTTTCCATGGCAGCGGACGTGTAAGTGTGATAGGTCGGGTCCTCTTTCATTTCTGGCACGGTTTCCTTCCGCATGGTCAACGTCAGACAGCTGTTTTCGACCTTGACATTGGGACTGTAAAACAAGGCCGGCTGACGCCCTTTCCAGCCCCGGCGGAATGGCTCCCATTTGTTTGGATCCAGCGATGTGCCATCAAATTCATCGCTGAACGGCTCGAACTTGGTCCACCCGCCACGATTCTGCTGATCGGACAACGGCAGGTCGGCACGGACCCCTCTAGGCGTTGGCCCCAGGAGCCCAATGCGAGTCCAGCCGGACTCGTCCCGGGCTGGCGTCGCGCCCCACTTGGTGGCAAGATATTCCATCACCTCGTGAAATGCCGCCTCGCTGAGGGTCCGACCGCTGTAGATCAACACTTCCGCAATGTCGCCGTGAAAAGCATTGTCCCATGAATTCGAATTCGGCACACAGCCAATGCCCACCAAACCGGGGGCAATCTTCTCCCCGGTTACGACCCTCACGGTGGGAGCATATGGGACAGGAAAGGCCGGATCGCAAAGCGAGAGATTAGGCGGCGTAAGATCGGACGTTTTTCCGGAACGAATGGAAAGCAACCTCTGATAGGGATCTCCGATCGCCTGGGTTTCCGTGCGGCGCGAGACCACGAAAGCAGTGATCGGCCCTGGCTCCTTGGCCAAAGCCCGGACGTTGAACATCTCTCGGCCTCGCATGCGGATGGCAGGATGACCATTGAAATCACTCGGGGAAACAATGGGTTCGCCTTTAAACTCCGCATGATTATTAGCGCCGGATTTGTCTCGCCAGCGGGTGACAATACGTCCCTGGGTAACAACACGACCCTGAACTTCGAGTGTGGTGGCATCGCTGGCATCCAACCAAAGTCGAAGGCCATGGAATTCCTTATACGCGAGTGAGTCTGCAGCGGATGTGGCGCCAACACAAAACAGGAACGCCGTCAGGACAAGAGCAGAAGTGTGGCAAGCGGTCAGGGATTTCGGAATAAAAACCATCCCAACCTTCTACGATCCCGTCTTGTAAAAAAACACACCTCTGTCATTTTCCTATTTAAGCATTCGGCTTCCCTCTTGAACGGGGGCGGCCGATCACCACAGGCGAAGCGATTTTTTCGGGCTATGGCCTCTGTCCGCCTGGCTCATGGTGCGCTTGACCAGACACCAGCGAGCCAAGTCTTTAACAATTCCGATTCGCCCCGGAGTGGCTCCATGTCGCGATTCTTCCCTCTGGAGTTAATCGATCCAAGGACGCCTCCACCGAATTGGCACCCCGCCGGACGCGGCGGAACTCTCCTTTTGAACCTGGGCCTGACTTGACACGACTGACTTGACACGACTGACTTGACACGACTGACTTGACACGACTGACTTGACGCGACGGGCGTGATCCGTCTAGGGATAACCATGCGTTTTTTCATCCTTGCCGTCCTGCTTCCCCTCACCATGCCCGCCGCCACGCCCCCTACCCCCATCCTCGACGGCTTCACCGCCGATCCCTCCATCCGCGTTTTCGGCGATACCTACTACGTCTACCCGACCTCCGATAAACCCTACTGGCTGACCACCGACTTCTCCGTCTGGTCGTCCAAGGATCTCGTGACCTGGAAAAAAGAGCGCATGGTCCTCGATGTCGCCAACGACCTGAAGTGGGCCAACCTTCGCGCCTGGGCTCCCGATTGCATCGAGCGCGACGGCACCTATTTTTTCTATTTCTCTGCTGATCATAAAATCGGCGTCGCCACCGGAATTTCCCCTGCCGGCCCCTTCGTGGATGCCCTTGGCAAACCGCTGCTTGATCGCAAGGCCGATGCCCGCTTCACCACCAACACGATCGACCCCTATCCGTTTATCGACGACGACGGCCGGGCCTACCTCTACTGGGGCAACGGTGCCGGGCGGGCCAACGCCCTCCGCCTGACGCGCGACATGCTCGCAGTCGAGGGTGACCTGATCGATATTCCGATCAAGGGCCGCAGCTCCGGCGTGGTGGTCGATTTCCGCGAAGGCGTGGTCGTCTTTAAGCGCGCCGGCCGCTACTATTTCATGTGGTCGGTGGACGATGCGAAGAGCGACGACTACCGCGTCGCCTACGGCACCGCCGCCTCGCCGTTCGGCCCGGTGACGATTCCCGCCGAGGGCTCGCTCGTGCTCGCCAAAAACGGCCCGGTCAAAGGCACTGGCCACCACAGCGTGGTCAACGTGCCCGGCACTGATCGCTGGTATGTCGCCTACCACCGCCACGCCATCCCGGACGGCAGCGGCTATAAACGCGAAACCTGCCTCGCCCGCATGGAGTTCAACCCCGACGGCAGTATCCGCCCCATCGACCCCATGGTCCCCGCCTTCCAACCCGGCGACACCGGTGAGCCGATCGTGAACGGTTGCGGTCGCTGAGTCTGGCCAACGCCTCCGCCCGAGCCCTCCGTGCCACAATGCGCGCTTGGGAAGCTGATCTTTCGAGCTTCTCATACCAGAAGCTGAATGCTTTTGAACTCTATTGTAGCGGCGGTCTATGACTGCCGATGGTTAACGACTTCGGTGCTTATAGAGACGCCGCTACAAGTTAAAATGGCGCGTTAAAGTCCAAACCTAATACAAGCCATGGCTGGCTATGTCCGGCAAGGCGCTACGGGATTTTCAACAACATGAAGCTGTCGAGTTCGGAGCCCGCCTCGCCTCCGGAGACCGTGAGAGTCATCGGCCCGGCTGGCAGACCGCTGAGAGTTTTAACGGGTGCCCATGCCCACTGGGTGCCGGTGACGGGAAGATTCCATGCCTCGGGAGCCGCGCCTTGGATGGAAAGCTGGAAAGCGTTGGAGTTGGTGGAGGGAGCGCGGGTGCGTCCGATGAGAAGGTAATTGCCTGCCGCTGGCACCGGAATCCGGTAGCTGGCGGAAAATCCGGAAGGGTTGGAGCCGACAGCAGACCGCAGGGAATACCCGCAGACAGCCGTGGGATCGGTCACGAGGTCGAAGCCCGAGTTGGCGACGGGGCCGAGTGACGGGATCTTGGTGTCGGCGGCGCGGTTCACCCAGAGGTAACCGAGTTGGGCCCCGGGGGCGTTGGCGATGACCCGAAGGGTGTGCTGTCCAGATGAGAGCGGGAAACGCACCATCCCACCTGTGTCCTGCTCGCGGGCCGACTGGTAATCCCAATAGGAAAGGGCTGGCAGGAGCACGGGGGGGGTCTCGTCGATTTGCAGGAGGAATCCCTGCTGCGTGCCTGAACTGAGGCCTGAAAGCCATTTCTTGCGGAGGTAGCTCTCGGTCGCGAGCCGCTCGGCCTCGCTGAGTGGGCGATCGTAGATGAGCATCTCGGCGACTTGCAGGCCACCAACATTGTAGTTTTGGGAGCGGTCGCGCGCCAGGTTGCTGGCTTCCACATTGCCAGCGGTGATCACGCTCACCAGCCAGAAGCTGTCTGGCATCGCCGTGGTGAGGCCGTTGATAAGGGTGCCATCCAGAAAGGTCTGCCCGTTGCGGATATTAGCTGAGGTGAACGAGGCGTGCCAGAGCGGGTTCGTTGGGGTGAGGGCAGGCTTTATACCTCGATGGAAATGAATGTTGTTGTCATCGCCAAGGAGGAAATTCGAGCCTCGCATGACGGCGATCACCGTGCGGATGGTCGAGAGGTTGAGAGCGGCACCCGCAACATTTTTGAACTGCAGCCACGACCCATTGGCCGTGTTGGTCACCAACGGCCCGAAATCGATGACGGGCAGGCCGAGGACAGGGTCGATGGTTTTGAGAGGTCTCGATGTGGCCGTCGTCTGCTCGGCGAAGTTGGTGCTCCGGTTGGCGTCAGCCCAGCGGAGCACTTTTCCTGTGCTGTCGAGGAGGAGTGTGGTGGCGTCCGAGGCGTCCAGTTGAAGACGCAGGCTGGAGTCGCGCACAGGGGCTTGGGGGGGCTTGGGAAGGCGGGTGAATCCGCCCAAGGCGTAGTCGCCGGCTGCAGGGACTTGAAACTTCCATTCCGCCAGATGGGGCGCGCCGGTTTGAGAGCTTGAGAGGGTGTAGCGAAAGGGAGCTTGGCGGTCGAGGCCGAGAGTCATCGAGCCGAAGCGGCGGGCTTCGTGCGGTTTGAAGAGCAAGCCATAAGAACTCGCGCCGGCGGCAGTGTTACCGAAGTCTGACCAGGTGCGGTAAAGCCGCAGGGTTGAAGGTGGTGGCGAGATGACATTCCCCAAGGCGTCGGTGCGAGGTTTGTCATTAGCGATGGGCAGGCTTTCCCAGCGGAGGTAATATTGCTGGTCCGAGAGGGGAAGCCCTGCGGAGGCCAGTCTGGGAATCTGCATCGTGGCGTTGCTCACGGGAGCGACGTAGCTGCTCTCGGGCGTGCTGGGGTCCACCCTGCTGGATTGGGACTGCGGCGCGTTTGCAGCGGCATAGGACCAAGCATTGGGAAACGTGCCGGGGAGGTTCTCGAGCGTGTTTTCATCCAGTGTGTAGTAGCCGTTACCCGGGTAGGCTGTGCCGTCGGATCCCACCAGGGAGATTTGGAGTGTGACCAACCCATCGAGCGGATCGTCGTCCAAAAAGGAATTGGATGCGCTGCCGGCCGTGACCAGGTCCCAGCGGACTGTGGAATTGGTGAGTTGGACGACCTTCCATGCCTGGGTGGCTGGATCCGGTTTGGCGACGTAAATTTGCGACAGCCCGTTGGCATCATACTTGTGATAGGCAATAATGGGATTGCCCTGCCGGTCGAAAGTGAGACGGGGGTTGCTATTGTGAAGCCCACCGTTTAGGGGGATGTCGTCCACCACGGTTTGGAGAGGTGCGTTGGGCCGGATCGGGAGGGTGACCGGCCGGTCGAAGGCATCGGTCCAGTTGACCATGTCCGCCGAGCGCACATAGCCGAGGCGGTAGTTGTTCGCGTTGTCCTGGGTCCAGAGGTAGTAAAAATGGATGAGAGAGCCTGCACGGGTGCGCAAGTGGTAGACGCTGTAGTTATAGCCACTGGAGCCGTCGTTCCATCGGAAAAGCGGATTCGATCCCGTGGTCTGCGACCAGGTCTTCGTGGCCGAATCGAAGCGCAGGATGACAGAGAGGTTGGGTTCCACGCTTTTGTCGCGATAATTGAAACAAAACTCGCCGGACGGGCTTTCGAACCACCGGGGGTAGGTGCAGCGGGCAAGTGTCGATCCGCTCCACATCGGCGAGATGCGTTGCATGAACCCCGGCGTGGCAAACTGCGCTGCGTCGGTCACTGGCGCGGAAGACCGGAAGTAATTCATCGGATCATTGTGCATATCGGCAGCGAGATGGAGAAATCCTTCGGAATCGATCGCGGCGGAGATGTAGTTGTGGTGGTCCCAGCCGTTGAAAATTTCGCCCAGTGCCTGGGTGGTGAAGGTCTCGGCGTTGGAGTTCCGTGCGGCAACGATGAGTTCCCTGTTGGCGTCGTAATAAGCGGCGATTTGTTGGTCCTGGGTGGTGAGAAAGGAAAAGCCCGGCGACACCCCCGACCACACCGAGGCGATGGTTAAAGAGTCTCCACGCGCGAGCGGGTCGGCGGCGAACGCCATGTCGCCGGCTCTTGGTGCACGCAAGCGGTAGAACTCGGATTTGGCAGACGGGTCGAGGGCGAAGGTGATGCTGTTGGAGGAATCAGAGCTTTCGAGATCAAGCCAACCGGACGGGTCGAGACCGTTGGTGTTCAATTGCAGCCACCAGCCCCTGAATTCCTCGGGCCACGAGAGGGTGGCCGTTCCAGCCTGAATGGAGAATCGGGTGAACTCAGGCTTCACCGGGCCTTGCGTGACGGAAAGAAGTCCCTGAGCCAGCTTGGAGGAATCGAAAGAGTATCCCGACGGCAGGACGACCCGCTCGAAGCTCCCTGTTGTTTGTGTAGCGGGATCAAAAATGCGGATCGTGTCGCCGGCCTGGAGAAAATCCGTTCCAGAGTCCTCGATGACCAGTGTGCCAGCCAATGGGATTGGCGCGCTGGATGCGATCTGTCCGTAAGCAAACGAATTGCCGCTGCGGGCCACGCGAATAACCATGCGGCCGCTTGCTTGCAGCGTCAGCGGCGCGGTGAACCGCAGCATTCCACCGGGAGTTGGTGCCAGCGTGCCGCTCACAGTAACCGGTCCCCCAACAGTTCCACACCCGCCGAGAGTTCCGCCGGAGGCCACCGTGACAGAGCTGGAGCTGCTGGTGGAACCATCGATCAAAAGTGTGCCTTCGCTCACCGTGGTCGCGCCTGTGTAGGTGTTGTTCCCCGAGAGGACTTGGGTGCCAGCTCCGGTCTTGGTCACACTCCGGGCAGTCATTCCATCGGCGATGGCGCCCGCGTAGGTGCAGCTGCGGCCGAATTGGGGGTTCAAGCGGAGGTTGGTGACACTTTGGAAACCGGTGATATTGGTCAAGGCGAGGTTGATCGCGCCCGAGAGTCCGCCTAGCGTGAGGGTGCCATTGACCGTGGCAGCGGTAATGTCAAGATTGGCTCCAGCGTTTTGGGAGCCCGAGGTGTCGAAGGGACTGTTTTGCAGGGCGAGCGGGGTGCCGAGAACCAGTTTGCCCCCAAAAACTGATGTGGTGCCAGTGTGGGTGTTGTTGCCGGTGAGCGTCTGGATGCGGCCTGCGCTGTTCATGACCAGCGAGACTTTGTTTGTGGCGCCGTCTTTGAACACCCCGGCGAATGTGTAGTTGCCGGTGAGTCCGGCCAAGGTGAGGATGGAATCCGACGTGCCGTTGTTCGTGACCGTGTTGTTGCCATTAGCCGCGAAGTTGGCACTGAGACCGGCGACGGATTGGTTGAAGCCGTTGAGGTCCAGCGCGCCTGTTATGGTATTGTTACCCCATGAAACATAGGATTTTGTTGCAATGGCGTTGTCCACCCCAAGCCGGACATTTCCAAAGCTGCGGATAATAAAATTGGGATAATTGCTGCCAGCGGTGTTGAATGTCCATATGGTCGCTGAATTACTGTCAATGGCTACGGATGGGGCATTGATGACCCCGTTGAAGAATCCCACGGCGCCAGCCAAGGATCCGCGGAAGGAAATATACCCGGCAAACGACGGGGCCGAGATGCCCCCCGAGAGGGTGAAATTGCCGGATGTTTGGGTATTCTGAAAGACCATGGTATTGGAAGAGTTACTACCAGTGATGGTGATGCCTCCGGTGAGGGCATTGTCGCCAGTGCCGGAGCTGGAAATGGACTCCCGGCCAGTGGTGGAGTCGATCTGGATGGGGTTGGCCACAGTGATGCCTCCGCTAAGGCCGAGCGTTGTCGGGAAGCTGGTTTGAGTCGATTTGAGCAGAATCGCTCCCGGGCCGACGGCTTTTGAGTGGGCAAGGTTCAGTGCCCCGTTGCCCGTGAGCGTGACTCCACCGGTGAACGTGTTGTTGCCCGAAAGGGTGAGTGCGCCGGGACCCGTCTTCGTGAGCACCGAGCCACTGCCTTGAAGCACACTGGCGATGGTCATGGTCGCGCTGGTGCTGATTTGTGTGATTGTGGAATTGGCGGCGAGGTTGAGGGTGCCGCCGGAAAGCGTCAGGGCGGTCGTTTGCCCAGCTCCGAAGTTCATGTTCAGAAAACCTTGGGCAGCGGCAGGTCCGCTGATGCTCGAATTGCCGTAGTTCCATGTCGCCGTGCCGAAGTTCACCGTATCCGAGGTGGTGAGGGTCGAATTCGAGGGGGCCGAGGTTCCATTGCCATCGGTGCTCCAAAAGCCGCTGGTGTCCCAGGTGCCGGTGGAGTTGCCGAAGCCAGCGGTGGCCCCATTCGAATCCCAGTAGTAGGTGGTTTGCGCGTCCGCATGGCAGCCGAAGAGCATGGTCACCGCCGCGAAGACAGCGGCGGAATAACGATGATGGAATGGGGGGCGTGTTATCATTTCTGGCGTCTAAGTTGTCAGGGAATTGGCGATCTCATCGGAGATTCGCTAAACAGCCTCGTGAAGTTTCGCACAGTTAATGTTGAGGACCAGACACATTCTATTTACTCATTTAAGCTTATCTGCCAGAGAGATCCGGTTTTGTTTATACCCTGAACATAAGAAATTTGTTCAGGCTGATAGCAATTCCTCTGGATCGCGCTCAGTCGATCGCCTTGAGTCTCAATTGTTCAAGTGATTGGGTTTGAGAGGGGGCTTAGGGCCATCGTTTCGCCAGACCGTGTCCTGAATCGCACCCGCTCGCCAGTGAGCTGGTCCTCTTCTCCGTTGGCAGAGGTGACCTGAACGACCGCTCCGGGCCAAGGGTTGACAACAACGCATTCATGTCCTTTTTCGCTCAGAATGGTGACATTTTGGATGAAGCCATCCTGGAATGCTGCCGAGACGAGGAAAGCCCCGGCGGCGCGCAGGTTTTCAAAGCTCGCTGCCCCTTGCTCCCGGGGCCAGTTGGGGAAGAACCTCAACTCCCCGTTGTAGCTTTGGAGCAGGCACTCGTTGATCACGAACGGGACGGCGAAATTTTCACTCCAAATCCCCATGCTATCCATCCAATGAAAGGCGCATCCCTCGGCGTAGCGGCCGCCGACCTGAAGAACCATGTCGGTGAAGGGACCGTTCGGCAATTCACAGTATCGGAGCTGTCGTTTCCATTTCTCCAGATCGAGGATACCCAGGCGAGCGCCTTGAACGGCGTGGAAGACCAGTTCGTTGCCACCTTCGTTGCGATGCAACTGCCAGGTGTGGCGGGCGGTCTCGAGCTGCTCTGCCGGTGAGTGTAGGCCGATCTCCTCTCCGGGGAAGACATGCATGATCGGGTTGGGGGTGTTGTAAATCGTTTCCGGAGAGCTTCCCGCCACATCGCGGTAGACCCTGCCGCCATCAGGGTGGTCGGTGACGACATAAGCAGGGAACTGTGCCAGCACCTCTCTGGTATCTGCGATTAATCCGGCCTCGATCGTCTCGAGTTTAAGGATGGCGCAGGACTGCAAGAAGGCGTTGAACAAGAATTTCGCCAGCGTCAGGTCCACGAGGCAGTCGTTGTATTTCGGGTCGGAGCTGAATCCGAATTCTTGGTCCATTTCTGGAACGAACGAGGGGTGAATATGGAATTGGCCATCCTGCCACGGGGAACCCGGGCGGCGCATGTAGGCGTTGAGAAAAAGGACCACCTGCTTGATCGGCTCGAAAGCCAAGTCGCGCAGAAAAACTTCGTCCCCAGTGTAAAGATATTGCCACCAAAGACTCTGAACGACCCAAGACGGAACGCACATCTGCATATTCCAGGGCGGAGAGGGAATCGGGGGGGTGGATGTCAGAAACGGATAGAGCGAGAGTGTGTAGGCAGCGCCCGGCAAGTTGTAAAATGCCCGAGTGTATCGTTGGTGACACGGCAACCAATCCCTCACCATCCGGACATAAGGACGGTGCAAATCCACTTGATTGCTTGAGAACAATCCCCAGACGACTTGCTGGGCGTTGTAGTTCATGTGGTAATCTCCGTGCCACGCCAGGCCGAACTTGTCAGCAACCCAGGGCCCGTAGAGCCCCGGCTGCAGTCCATCGGCCTTGGCGGAACAAGCGTGGAAATACAGACTTCTATACCAGGCCCGCTCCAAAGCCTGGTCTTCGAGATAAACCGCCGACCGGCCCCAGAAAGACGCCCAGTGCTTTTGCGCTGCCGTCAAGGCCTCGCCCAACGCGTGCCCGGACGGCTCCGGAGTTTCGCCTGGTCCATGCCCAATCGAGGAATCCAGCCCATGCTCCAATTGCACACACATCCGCACCGGACCGCTCCACCGCACATTGGGCAACACCGGAACGATCTTTAATCCCAGGACATTGGGATTTTCCTCCACCAGCTTGGCCGCCTGGCCTTTTTCCCGTCTCGCCGCTTCCACGCCTTGCACGGTCTCGACATCGAACGAACCGGAGATCCGGACAGTCATCCTGAGGGCGTGAGCCCCGCAAGGCAATGTTTGCCGGAAAAAAAGCCGCGAGGCATCCGCACCCGCTTCCATTGCCGCAGACGGCTCCGGCAACCATTCCAAGCGGTCTACCGGGGTATTGTCGTCGAACCGGATCCACAGCCGGTCGGCACGCACATCGGGAAACACCTCGCAGCTGGTCCGAGTTCCATTCTCCGCCAGGAGTTGCACTTCACACACCCCATCTGTCAGGCGGACCCGATGCCCCAGCAGTTCCAGTTTCCGGCGGTCGAAGCCGATAACCAGTGTTCCACATGGCCAAGGACGCGGACAAGGTTCGTCGTAGCCAGCCTTGGTCTTCTTGGCATAATCCTCCGTCCATTGCCGTGCCGCCTCATCGCCTTGCTCTCGCGCTTGCCATTGCTGCCAGAATTCTTCGAATGTTCCGATGTCCGAGGGCGACACCTCCGCCACCCGGCGATCCCAGACGGCGTTCTGTCCAAAATGCAGGAGGATGGCATCTGGCCGTGTCCGCACGATGACCCCCATCGCGCCGTTTCCGATCAAACCGGCTTCCAAAACACGCACGGCCGGTTTTTCGCACACGATGTCGTGCCGCGCAGGTCTTGTTGCAGACGAAGATTCCACGCTCTTCAGTGTGTCCCCTTCTCCAGCCAGCGTTGCTGAATCGTCTTGGTTGTTCATAGCGGACTCATTCCAGCTCGATGGCCAGGCAGTTGGTATAGGGTGTCGGCATGGTTTCGGGAAGTTGCACGGTCAGCACGCCGAATGCGCGCGTGAACGGCACCTCGCCGACTCCCAGCAATCGCACGCGCACAACCTTGTCGGCCACAGTCAGGCTCTTGATGATCGCCACGCGGTTTTCCGGCATACGGTATTGAAACGCGTAGATCGTTTTGCCCTTTTGCACGAAGCGGAGGTCTGAGCTGTTCCATGTGGTGGCATCTTCCTTGAAGCCTTCAATGAGAACGCGCGTGTCGCCCTCGCCGAATGTGCGCCAGGGGCGTGTGCCGTAAACGCCTTCCGCGCAGATGGAAAACCAAGAGGCGAGTTCTTGCAGCAGGTATTGAGTTTCGTCATCAATCGTGCCGTCGGGACGCTGCAGGATATTGAGCAACATGACGCCATTTTTTGAAATGATGTCCACGAGCATTTCAATAATGTGTCCTGGTTTCTTGAACTCCCGCCTGACATCGTAGAACCAGTTGCCAATACAGGTATCTGTCTGCCAAGGATCAAGCGAAATGCCGGGGAGCTGGCTCTTTTCGATGTCGAGGATGCCGATCTTGTAAATTTCGGGGCGGCGGTCCTTCTGGTTGTAGACTGCGCGGTTTTCTCCATGGAGTTTGATGGAGTCGTTGTAGAGATACGCGACAGCCTCCAACCCGGTCTGATAAAGCGGATCGGAAAGATCGCCCACTTGACTTTCGGCAAAAGGAAGGCCCCCATCGGAATACAGCAGGTCGGGATGGTAGAGGTCAATGACTTCTCGCATCACATCCAGCCAATAGCGGTGGAACTTTGCGTTGGTGGTGAGCCAAGGGCGCAAACTGGTGGCGTCATACTCGACCAGTTTGGCGCCAGCGATAGCTTCTCCATTATGCTCGTCATTATCGAGATAGAAATCACGAAACGCAGGATCATTGCCGTCGTAGGGAATGCCAGCCCAGGGCCCGGTGCGGTCGCACCATTTATTCACACGCCACCAGGAGAATGTCGCACCGAGGTGTTCCGAGAGGCCGAATGGCAGGCCATATTTTCCGGCTGCCGCCTTCCAGAGGCCGCAAATATCCTTCATCGGGCCGACCTCTGCGGAATTGAATCGGTTCCATTTGGAAGGGTAATTAAAGAAGTGATCGTGGTGCATGGCCTGGCCGACAAAGTAGCGGGCACCTGCTTTCACATAGAGAGACATCAAGTTGTCCGGATCAAACTTTTCAGCCTTCCAGAGAGCGCAGATGTCCTTATAGCCGAACTTGGACGGGTGGCCGTAGTGGCGCAGGTGGTAAAGATACTGGGGAGTGCCCTGGATATACATATGGCGCGCATACCAGTCGCCGAACATGGGAACACTCTGGGGGCCCCAGTGGCTCCAAATGCCGAATTTGGCATCGTGAAACCAATCCGGGCATTGGTATCCATGCAAAGATTCAAAAGAGGGCTGAAACAGGGGAGGTTCTTTTTGTGAGAATTGATTCATCGGGTGGTTTTGTGGATTGATTTTTTGTTGATTTTGAGGCAGCCATTACAGAACGGCAACGCCGGTTAAGTGCGCGAGGCGCAGGGGTCGACCCACACTTGGGTCTCGATCCAATCGGCCTCCAAGGCGTGGTCGGCAGGGGCACTCGGGTCGCCCAGCCAGATGCGCCGCTGCGTCCAAGGACCGCCAGGTGCTGTCCAGAAGTCGTGACTTGGCGGAAGTCCGAGGTGGATGAGGCCGTTAACAATGAGGTAGAGAGCGCCAGTGGAGTTGTAATATTCGCGAATTTGCGGTTGATGTCCCACGGCCCCGATTTGTAACCAGTCCTGTGCGTCAAAGGTGCCAGGAGCATTTGTCATGCGTCGGATGACGGCAGTCAACGCAGACCGCGTCGGCCCCGGTGCAAGACTTGCCGGCGCATCTCCGGTGAGAAACAACTGCTCGAGAAGCTGCATGGCGCCGTAGCGGTAACAGGCGGAACGCCCGATGACAGGAAAGGTGCCTTCCGGGGAGATCAACCGCTCCAGCACGACACCATAGCGTTGCGCGCGCTTCAGTTCCTCCTCGTAAAACCCTGCCAAGGGGTCGTTCTTTTCCCGGCACACTTTCAGAATCTCAAGCATCATGGGGTGGATGACATAGCTGTTGTAGTAGTCCCACTGGAAATCCGGGCCGTCGCCGTAGCAACCATCGCCCACATACCATTCCATGAATTTGTGAATCGCGGTTTCTATCGGAGCCCTATTGCATTCGCCCGTGAATTTCCAGAGGGCGGCCTCCAACATCGCGGAGAAAAACAGCCAATTGTTATTGCCCGTTTCAAACTTCCGGCAAGCCTTCCACCGCGCAATGATCCGTGTGCGGTCCTCATCGGAAAGCCCACCCCACAAGTGTTTCGGAGCACGCAGGAAGGCGAGGCCGATGTAGGCTGCCTCCACGAGGGGCTGGTGGCCATGGTCGAAATCCTGGTAATCCGCCGCAGACGGATCGAAAACATGGTGCGTGGCGCGAATCGCGAGGGCGAGCATGGACGCCCGTTTTTCACCCTCTGGCGATGCATCCGGCCCCAGTTCCAACCATGGGGCAACACCGGAAAGTGTTCGGGCATAGGCTTCGAGATAGGTGAAAGGCATGCGTTCCCGCTCCCAATCCCGCACCGGCAGGGTTGCAATAAGTTTGTCCTCCGCCAAAGCCCCCAGCACAGGCCCCGCCAATCTCTCCAGCGCACCGAGAGTGTCAGCGCGGTCTTCCACCCCACTCGGATAGCTCTCGTTTTCGCAGAAATTTGAAACTTTCATCTTCTTGTTGTTTTCACTGGCTTCCTTTTTTTGTTTTCTGCTTTGTTGAACAATTTTTATCTTTGCAAATTCTCAGTTTGAGATGCCAGTTGCTCCTGACGTATCACTCCGCGGTCAGCAGCAAAGCATCGGGATTCACGTTGTGGCGCGGCCTGGTGGATAGCCATCAATCCGATGAAGTGCTAAAAGCTGTGAAGCAGCGCGTGGTTTGGCTGAATCAAATTTCCTTGGACGGCTGGATTTATTTTGTGTTTCCGACCCTCACACGGCCACAGACAATTCGGCGACGCGCACAACCAGATTCGTGCCGTAATCATAGCCATGGCAATCGAGGACAGTTACCGATCCATCGTGGTTTTCGATGAACGGGATTTTGGCGTCATTGTCCAGCCAGCGTGCTCCGGCCAGCTTGCGGTTCAGGCCGGAGATGGAGCGAGGGCCATTGCCGCCTCCTGGCACCACATGCTTGTCGCCCTGCACATTAAGAGCGTGGGCAAAGTAGTAGAGCCACCCCTCGGTTTCCAATAAAAAATCTTGGCCTCCACATTGTGCGGGAACGGGCTTGCCCGCGTAGATGGAACCTCCCACCTCGTGAATCCAGCGTCCGACTATTTTTAGCAACTCGACCTCGTATCCGCCAAGGGATCCGTCGGCCTGGGGCCCGACATTGATCAGGTAGTTGGCACCCACCTTCCGGCAGGCGCAGAGGCGCTCGATGACGGTGGCTGGGCTTTTGAAAAGGAAGTCCCTCGCACCGACACCCCAGTGGGCGTTCAACGTTTCACAACTTTCCCCGGCCAGATACTTGGGCCAACCGCTGCGATCGGGTGAGCCCGGCAGCCCCTGCTCAAAGGTCAGGCAGTCGAGTTCCGGATGCCCCAGCGCGCCGCGTGCGTCCAAGCCGGTATTGTTGATAATGATGGCTTCCGGCTGGTGCTTGCGGATCGTGGCGTAGAGACGGTCTTCTTTCCAGTCCGCCCCAGGACGCGACCAATTCCCATCGAACCACAACCCTCCGATCTCTCCATACTGCGTGCAGAGGATTTCCACGGAGGCGTTCAAGTAATCAAGATACTCGGCGAATCGCTCCTCGCTGCAATGCTTGCTGTCCCAGCGCCAGTCGAGGGTTGTGTGATAAAGGAACGGCACGATGCCCTCCGCCCGACAGCCCTCGACAAACTCCGCCACCAGATCTCGCCCGGCAGCGGAACGGGGAGCGTCGAACGCACTGAGCCCCCGGGTGTCGTAGAGCGAGAATCCATCATGGTGACGGGTAGTCAGGCAGGCATAGCGCATCCCTGCATCCCGGCAGAGGCGGGCCATCGCACGGGCATCAAATTTCTCGACAGTGAACCGCTCCGCCAGGCGCTCATACTCCTGAACGGGGATTTTTTCGAAATCCTGAATCCACTCCCCTTTTCCCAGCAGGGAGTAGAGGCCAAAATGGAGGAAGAGGCCGAAGCCGAGCTCCTCGAAGCGCGCGATGCGCGGAAGCGGCTGTGGGATGGAGATATTGTTTTTCATGGATTGACTTTTGAGCTGAGGTATAATTCTAGACTGCTTGAGCGCCCTCGGCGTGGTATCACGGGCGGGCCTTCAGACAGCCTCTTACCGCAGCGACTCGGTCAACGGTGTGGACGCATCCACCTCTTCAACCGACACATCATCCCAGAAGAGGTCTCCCTCGAAGCCGTGAAGGGTTATACCCGTTTTCATAAATTTTGCATCAGGAGGTGCCTCAAAGACAGCCGAGACCTTCGTCCATTGCTCTGGCATTTTCTCCGGTTGGAGCAGCTTGCGATTTTCCCAGTCCACCACGCCATTCGGCAGCCCGAAGAAGATGCGGTTGTGGGGAGGCTGCTTGGACAAACTCTCGAAGTAAGCGTCCATAAAACCAGCACCCATATAGAATCCTGGCAGACCGGATGCCACCGTGGAGTTGGGGGAAACCCGCACCCATGATTCAATGCGGTATCTCTTGCCTGGATAGACACCGATCAATTCGCTTGAGAGCGCCCAGCGGGCGGGAGAAGTCGACTTGATGATCGCCGCCGCACCGCCGGAGTGGGGGTCGGAGTCGTCGATCCCCCAATCCATCATCACCCCCTCGGGTTCGAAAGTTTTCCAAGAAACTTTCATTTGTTCAAAGCCGGGATTGGCGACCAAGTTTCTTGCGAGACAGTGAGGAACCAAGCCCAGGAGGACCGTGGCGGAGAGGAGGAGCGGTGCTTTCATCGAGATGGGTTCTAGCTCCTCGCCGCAAGCCAGGCAAGAACAGGTTTATTTTCTCATTTTAACAGCTTTCAGTGCAGATCAGCGGCCGATCTTCTTCAATGTCTTTCCCGGAATCCACCAGCCGTCGATCAAGACATGCATCGGCGTGGTGGGAACACCCACTTCTTGCCGTTCCAGCAGGGAGACCAAAAAATCCACGGCAGCTTGACCGACACCACATGGGTTCTGATTCATACCACTCACCCGGTGGGATTGTTCTGTGACCGAAAGACTCGCCACACCAAGATCCCCAGGCACCGAGTATCCCCAGCTTTCAAAAACCGGAATCATGTAGGCGGCGGCGACGACCGCATCTGGCTTTTGCGCGCTCAACCAGAAGCGCACATCCTCCATCCCGGACACGTTGGAGTCCATCTTCATGATCGGCACCTCTTCGATTCCGAACTCATGAACCGCACCGAGGTAGCCACCCAGAAAATGCCCCCCGGCTCGTTGTTCAAAGGAATTTTGCGTGATGTAACCGATCCGCCGGTAGCCGAGCCGGGTCATATTTTCCACAGCCTGAAAGGCCGTCCGGTATTGCGAGTTCATGACGGTGTGGAGAACGGTATCCCGCATGCTGTAGCCAAGGCGCACGGCTGAGTAGGAGGCCCAATCGAGATCGATGTGGTCGAAAGGGCTCCGGAGCGGACCGACAAGCAGGCCGCGAATGTCCCTTGCAGCAAGCACACGGTGCAGCCCATGGGCCTGGAGGCCTCCTTCAGCCAGGTTGAAGACGTCCAGTCCATATCCCAGATCCCGAGCCCTGTCCTTTGCCGAATGGAAATATTGACGAAAATCCTCCACAGGATTGTTCTCCGGAGTTTGCGGCCATGTGTTCAACCAGCCCAGACTGGCCTGGAAGGCGCGCGGCTTTTGTGTCAGCCGATAGGCGGACAGTGCCTTGAGCATGGGATCCGGGGAGTAGCCCATGCGCTTGGCGATGCTTTCGATGCGCTCGCGTGTCGAGGCGGGAATTCCACGACTCCCGCGAAGGGCGAGCGAGACTGTCACATGGGAGACGCCGGCTTCTCTGGCGACTTCTTTCTGGGTGACGCGGCGGGAGGGCTTGTCTGGCATAGGGGTTATTTAAATAAGAAACCTTTTTCCGACTTGGAGGCAAGGAGATTCTATGAAAATCTCCAGGGAGGTTATACCCTCCCTCAGATGAACACCCAGCAGAGACCTCAACTTGCTTTTACCCTGATCGAATTACTCGCAGTCGTGGCCATACTCGCCATATTGCTGGCATTGGCTGTGCCGGCGCTCCTGCGGGCCCGGGACAAGGCCGACTTGGCGGGCGGGGTATCCAGCATAAAACAGATCGGCGTGGCCCTATCACTTTACGCTGCCGACAACAACCAGTCCCTCCCCGGTCCCAATTTGTATTGGGGCGTGTATCCGCAATACGATACGGGGAATTCCAGTCACCTCGGCACTTATCTGTATTCTTACCTGGGCATCTCGCAACCCACATGGGGGAAACGTTCAATCAAGGCCATGGCCGGTCCCGCCTACTGGAGGATGAACCCTTTATTCCCGGCCTACATTATAAATACTGGGCCGGAGGTTCTTGGATACATTACTCTGGACGACGGCAGGAGGGTCTACCCTTGGGGCAGTATTCTCGGCGGCACTACCACCCCTCCGATGAACTTTCCCTCCCTTGCGTCCGCGGGCCTCATGCGGACTTGGGCGCTCCGCGACATAGACCAAACCGGCCCTCCACGACCCAATTTTGCGGGCTGGGCCGGGGACCTTCCAAAAGCCCCGATCTACGGCAAGAACCGCCTTCAGTTGAACTTTGACATGAGCGCGGAAGTCGTGAGCTCCAGTTTGAATATGACTCAGAATCGTTGAGGGCCCACTACGCGATATGCGACCCGGTCAACAAGCCTCTCCATACCTATAAAAATATGCTTGAAAAAAAAGCCTCCATCATCCACGGACCGCGCAAAGTTTCGCAAAAAGCCCGTCGGACTGCGAAAGCTCTCGGCCCCCACCCGACCGCACGCCGTCCGTGGTTTGAAGAACGGACTGCGAAAGTTCCCATCGTGCTATTCACCTTGCTTGCGGCAGTGATCCCCATGGGCTGCAAGCCCGCCCTCCCGCCTGCTGCCACGCCTGCTGCCACGCCTGCTGCCACGCCTGCTGCCACGCCTGCTGCCGCGCCTGCTGCAGTTTCGAAGCGCTCACTCACCCTCCCGCATGCTGCGGCGCTCGCGCTTCTGGCCGATGCGTTGGAGGACGACCTGCGCGTCTTCTCTCCGCCCTCCAGCGACCGCACCTTTTGGACTTCCACGCCGTTGTCTGCCAAGGAGTGGATTCAGAAAGCAGAGGGCTTCATCGCGCGTCCGATTCCCGAGCTGACCGAGGAACTTTATCGGGATTATCAAAAAACCGGGCGGCGGGAGCCCTTTCAAGGGCCCTACAGTGAGCGGTTCGACCGAGTCAGCGCCTTCGGTTTGGCCGAGGCGCTCGAAAACCAAGGGCGTTTCATCACGCCCCTGCGCGAAAGCGTGGAGGCCATCTTGAGCGAGCCCAGCTGGGTGATGACCGCCCATGATTCCGCCGATCTTCGCGTTTTTTCCGGGAAGACGATGGATGTGGATCTCGGGGCTTCCCACCGTGCTGCCGCTCTCGCCACGATCATCTCCTGGCATGGCCAGGCTCTTGGCCGCGAAACGGTCGAGCGGACGCAGGCTGAAATCCGCCGCCGCGTCGTGGAGCCGTTTCGCAAACGAATCGCCGGCGACACCAGCGTGTGCTGGTGGGCCAATGCGGCGTCGAATTGGAACGCGGTGTGTCTGGCCAACACCGTTTATGCCGCCCTAGCCGCCGTTCCAGACAAAGCCGTGCGCGCCGAAGTGGTCGGTGGCGCCATGAGCTTCATCAACCGGTATTTCGACGGATTCACAATGGACGGCTACTGCAGCGAGGGGATCGGTTACTGGGAATACGGGTTCAGCCACTTTGTTCTCCTCGCCGAGAGGCTTTTGCTCGCCAGCGGGGGCAAAATCAACCTCTACCAGGATCCTGTCGTTCCGCGCATCGTGACCAACCCGGCGCGGCTTGAGCTGTCGAGCGGGGTTTACCCTGCCTTTGCGGATGGTGGCCCCAACCCCCGCGTGTCCCCCTGGTTATTGACTGCCCTGTCCCGCCGCTTTGACATGGAAAGACCTTCCGGCCAGATGGCCGCGATCGAAAAGGGGCGCTGGACCCCCTTATCTGTGCTGGATCTGGCTTTGGCTGCCCCTGCTGCGCCGGACCAGCGCATGGCCTTGGAACCACTTTCTCCTTTGCGTGGCTGGTTTGATGTGACCGGTATTCTTGTGTCCCGGCCAACAGACCCGAAAAACGGGTTGAGTGTGGCGATGAAAGGGGGGCACAACGCCGAACAGCACAACCACAATGACCTGGGGAGCTATGTTGTGACGGCAGGCGCGGGAGCCGTGCTTCTCGATCCGGGCGGGGAGGTTTACACCAAACGCACCTTCTCCGAGAAGCGCTACGACAGCAAGGTTCTCAGCTCCTATGGGCACTCGGTGCCGGTGGTGGACGGACAACTCCAGGCCACCGGTCGCCAGGCCGAGGCCAAGGTTTTAAAAACCCATTTCACTCCCGACCGCGATGAATTCGCGCTTGATTTGACATCCGCCTATCCGGTGAAAGGGCTCACCCGGCTGACTCGCGAATTCACCTACGACCGGGGAGGCGGAACCTCTCTTCAGGTCGAGGATGAATTGCAAGCCGAGCGTCCAATGACGTTTGAAACAGCCCTCATCACCAACGGGACCCTGGACCGGAAGGAAGACGGGGCTCTCCATGTCACCGATGGGGACAACGGTGGCGTGCGCGTGGTGGTGGACACCGGCGGCAAGCCCTATGAGACCACCGAGGAGGTGCTCCAGGAAAACATGCTGGACACCAAGCGCAAGCCGCGCCGGATCGCCGTGCGCCTGACCGAGCCTGCCTCTCAGGCTAAAATCCAACTCACCGTGAGACCGCTCCCGAAATCTGCCGAAAACGAGGTTCTGCCCCTGGTGGGAGTCCCCGAAGCGGCTTTGGATCGCGTTGGGGTGGTGCGGATCGAGGCCGAGGCTTTCACCGCCGAGGAGCGGGGGGCTGTGGAACGGATCGACCAAACTGCGGCACCTGGTCAGGCGATCCGCACGTGGGAGACCCCGGGGCACACGATCGAGTGGAAAGTTCAAATTCCCCGCGAGGGCCGCTACCTGATGGTCTTGCGCTACGCCAACGGGATGAACCTCCAGTTCACCTCGCGCTCTTTACTCATCAACGGGGCAGCCCCCTCGGGAGCGGAAGAAGGCTTCGCCTTTCCGCCAACTGGTGGTTGGGGCCTTGCTCCTGCGGAGTGGAATGAAGCGGTTCTGGCCAGAAAAGGAAAACCTTTCCGCATCAACCTCGCCGCTGGGGAGAATACGATCCGCATGGTCAACACCCAAGGTGACGGATTGAATCTGGATTGGATGGCCCTAGTGCCCTTGGAGCACCCATGAAAGATCCCGCAGCCGAGGATAAAGTCCTTCCCGGACAAAAAAAAATCTGGCGTGCCGGCACGCTCACCTACACGACGGCTGGGCTAGCCATGCTATTTGGGTGGCTGTTGTGGGGTGATTTTTCTTGGAATCTGAAGGAGAGAGCCATCACTCCCGTGGCGCAACTCATGCTGCGCGGTTTTTCCGCGCCGGATTGGCTGGTGGGTCTGCTGATTGGCTCGCTGCCTGCCGGCATCGGACTGATTCTCGGACCGATCATCTGCGTGAAGTCCGACCGGGCCCGCACGCGCTGGGGACGTCGCATTCCGTTTTTGCTCCTCCCGACTCCCTTCATCGCACTGGCCATGTTCGGCCTGGCTGTGACCCCGTCCCTCGGCGCAAACCTGCATGAGGCGCTCGGAGCCACCTCCCCGGGCTTGGTGGTCTGCCGTCTGGCCATGTTCGGTTTTTTTTGGACTGCTTTTGAGATTTTGTCGATCAGCGTGAATTGCCTCTTTGGCGCGCTGATCAATGATGTGGTGCCCTCGGCTGTCATCGGCCAATTCTATGGTCTGTTCCGCGCGGTCAGCCTTGTGGCCGGCATCATCTTTAACTATTGGCTCATGGGAAAGGCAGAGACCCATTACTTTGAGATTTTTGTGGCATTGGGATTGATCTACGGCATCGGCTTCAGTCTGATGTGCTTGAAAGTCAAAGAAGGGGATTACCCACAACCGCCACCTGTCGTTGACATGCCGGAAGGTCGCGGACGCCGCATGCTGGAGTCGCTGGTGTTATACTTCAAAGAGTGCTATTCCAGTCCTTTTTATCTGAGATTTTTTCTCGCGACCACCTTGGGCGGCTTGGCGCTCCAGCCGGTGAACACATTCAGTGTCTTCCACGCTCGCAGCGTCGGCATGAGCGACGATCTCTATGGCAAGTGCCTGGCCCTCTCCTACATGGTCTCCTTGCTCCTCGCTGTTCCGCTGGGCATTCTGGCGGACAGGTTCCATCCGAGTCGGCTGGGCATTTTTTGCATGGGGTGCTACGCAGCTGTGACAGCCTACGGCTTTGCATTCGCTTTGGACTCGAAATCTTTTTTTGTTGCCTTTCTTCTCCACACCGTGCTGGCTGGAACTTACATGACGGCGACGGCTTCCATCGGCCAACGCCTGCTGCCGAAAGAAAAGTTCGGACAATTTGCCTCCGCTGGCGGCATCGTTTGGGGCCTCTTGAGCATGGTTTTACCTCCCGCCCTTGGTGTTTTCATCGAAAAATCCAACCACGACTACCGCTTTGTTTTCCTCCTCGCCTGCCTCCTCGCAACCGCCTCTGGAATCACCTATTGTTCTGTCTACCACCGCTACAAGCGACTAGGCGGCGACAAGGACTACAAAGCCCCCTGACACCGTGAGATTGCAAGACAGGTTTTGGGCAGAATTGCCCCCCTGGTGTGTCATATCGACCGCTGGGAGCAGTTGACGATCTTGGCAACAAAGGTGAGAGATGCGGAAATCGTCCGGGTGATCGTGCTCGGGCATGCGGGCTCGGAAAAATAGTCCAAGAGCAAACGGATATTGATACAAACTCGAAATCGGATTTTTCGACAAGAGGACAGGATGGAGAGGATGACCCGGAAAGGCTTTGACTTGTTATTGGATGTCTCATACAAAAGCCAGCTTGCCCTTAGACTTTAAAAGTAGTTTGAACGGAAAATTTTTTGGGCAGCGCGCTCGCTCTCCTTGGGACCAATACTTGGAGCCATCAGAATGAGAGTCCAAAACCTATCAGCTATTGGTATGAGTTCAGCCAAACCGCATGAGTAGCGGCTTCAGCCGCGAAGCGCGTTGGGCGTCACATGCAACCACCGCGAAATCGTTTCGCGGGTAAACCCGCTAATCAAGCAGCTCGCTGAGGGATAAAAACTTATACAAGGGTTAGCTTGACATTAGTAAGCGTTGCACAGAGCACCCCGTTGTTTTTTGAGGGGTTGGTGTAAGTGT
>JBAWVX010000037.1:0-29437 GCA_037147075.1 bacterium | reverse complement strand
AGTAAACGCTACCGCCACGACCTAAAGTCTAATAGTTAGGGGATATTGGTATGATAGGTTTTGGACTCTCATTCTGATGGCGCCAAGTATTGGGCGCATGGCCCCGGAGAGCGAGCGTGCTCCTAGGGAGAATCTGCCGTGCAAACAAGTTTCAAAGTCTAAAAGCAAGCGGACTTTGGTATCAGCCTAGATTATTTTAACCGACCAGTGGTCTGAAAATCGGGTCCACCTCACCCCTCCCGTTGGACGCTGCGCGGTTCGTTATCTCCAAAAGCACAAAAAAACCGCCCGCGGTTTTGCGACGCGCGGGCGGTGGGATTTTGGTAAGAAACCTTTTACTTGGTTTCTTCGAGGGCGGCCTGGGCGGCTGCGAGGCGCGCCACGGGGACGCGGAATGGTGAGCAGCTCACATAGTTGAGGCCGATCTGGTGGCAGAACTTGACGGAGTCGGGGTCTCCGCCGTGTTCGCCGCAGATGCCGAGTTTGATGTCTTTCTTCGTTTCGCGGCCTTTTTCGATAGCGATCTTCATGAGTTCGCCGACGCCGGTTTGGTCGAGGCTGGCGAATGGGTTTTTCTTGAAGACTTCGTTCTCGGTGTAGGCGCCTAGGAAGGCTCCCATGTCGTCGCGGCTGATGCCGAGAGCGGTTTGAGTGAGGTCGTTGGTGCCGAAACTGAAGAATTGCGCGGTCTGCGCGATTTCGTCAGCGGTGATGGCGCCGCGTGGCACTTCGATCATGGTTCCGACGAGGTAGTCGAATTTGATCTTCTTCTCGGCCATGACTTCCTTGGCGACGCGGTGAACGATTTCGACTTGGAGGTCGAGTTCCTTCTTGAAGCCGACGAGCGGGATCATGACTTCGGGCTTCACTTTGATCTTCTTCTTCGCCACATCGGCGGCGGCTTCGAAGATGGCGCGGGCCTGCATTTCGGTGATCTCGGGATAGGCGATGCCGAGGCGGCAACCGCGGTGGCCGAGCATCGGGTTCGCTTCGTGGAGGCTGTGCACGCGCTGGATGATGGTTTCCACCTTCATGCCGATGCTGCGGGCGAGGTCCATCTGCTGCTCTTTGGTGTGAGGCAGGAACTCGTGGAGCGGCGGGTCGAGGAGGCGGATGGTGGCCGGGAAGCCTTTGAGGGCTTTGAAGATGCCGGTGAAGTCGGCGCGCTGGTAGGGCAGGAGCTTCGCCAGGGCGGCACGGCGGCTGTCCTCGTCGGTGGCGAGAATCATCTCGCGCATGGCGTCGATGCGGTTTCCTTCGAAGAACATGTGCTCGGTGCGGGTGAGGCCGATGCCGGTGGCGCCGAAGGCGATGGCAGTCTCAGTCTGCTCGGGTGTGTCGGCATTCGTGCGGACATCGAGCTTGGTGACTTTCGAGCACCAATCCATGAGCTGCTTGAAGTTTTTGACCTTCTCGGTTTTGAGAGCGGCTTTGTTGCCTTCGATGAGACCGGTGATGATCTCGGAGGGCGAGGTTTTAAGCTGGCCTGCATAAACATTGCCGGCGGTGCCGTCGATCGAGAGGAAGTCGCCTTCCTTGAAGACTTCGCCTTTCACGGTGACCGTGCGGGCGTTGTAGTCGATCTCGAGGGCTGCGGCGCCGCAAATGCAAACCTTGCCCATCTGGCGGGCAACGAGAGCGGCGTGCGAGGAGACGCCGCCTTTTGCGGTGAGGATGCCTTCGGCGGCGATCATGCCCCGGAGGTCTTCGGGCGATGTCTCGGTGCGGACGAGGAGGACTTTTTCCCCTTTCTCGGCGGCTTCGACAGCGCGCTCGGCGTTCATGTAGATTTTTCCGGAAGCCGCGCCGGGGCCGGCGGGAAGGCCGGTAGCGATGACTTTGGCCTTCTTGGCCTCGGCGATGTCGAAGACAGGCGCGAGGAGCTGGTCGAGCTGGTCGGCGGGGTTGCGGAGGATGGCTGTCTTCCAGTCGATGAGTTTTTCGGCGACCATGTCCATCGAGAACTTGAGCGCGGCCATGGCGGTGCGCTTGCCGTTGCGGGTTTGGAGCATGAACAGCTTGCCTTCTTGAATCGTGAACTCCACATCCTGCACGTCCTTGTAGTGCTTCTCAAGGATGGCGCGGACTTTCATGAGTTCGGCGTAGGATTTTGGCATCGCCTTCTGGAGCTTGCTGACGGGCTCGGGAGTGCGCACGCCGGCGACGACATCCTCACCTTGGGCGTTGATGAGGAATTCGCCGTAGAATTCGTTGGCGCCATTGGCCGGGTTGCGGGTGAATGCCACGCCGGAGCCGGATGTTTCGCCTGTGTTTCCGAAAACCATGGCCTGCACATTAACGGCTGTGCCCCATGCGGCGGGGATGTTGTATTTGCGGCGATAGACGATCGCGCGGTCGTTCATCCAGGAACCGAAAACGGCTCCAACAGCGCCTTTGAGCTGATCCCAAGGATTGGCCGGGAAAGTTTTTCCGGTGCGGGTTTTGACGAGTTCCTTGAAGAGTTTGACGAGTTCCTTTTGGTCTTCGGCTGTGAGCTCGCTGTCCACGATGTCCTCGTGGTATTTCGCGTGTTTGTATTCGTGGATGACGGATTCGAAGGGCTCGTGGTCCTCGCCCTCGCGCTTTTGCACGCCGAGCACGACATCGCCATACATTTGAACAAAGCGGCGGTAGCAATCCCACGCGAAGCGTTCGTTGTTGGTGGCCTTGGCGAGCGAGAGAACGGTCTCATCGTTGAGGCCGAGGTTGAGGATGGTATCCATCATGCCCGGCATCGAGTCGCGGGCGCCCGAGCGGACGGCCACGAGGAGCGGGAAGCCCTTGGAATCGCCGAATTTCGTGCCCATGATTTTTTCCATGTTGCGCACGCCGGCTTCCATCTGGGCCTGGAGTTCCTTCGGGTAGGTTTTTTTGTTGTCGTAGAAATAAGTGCAGACCTCAGTGGTGATCGTGAATCCGGGAGGCACGGGGAGGCCGATGCGGGTCATCTCGGCGAGGTTCGCTCCCTTGCCGCCGAGGAGGGCTTTCATTTTCCCGTCGCCGTCGGCTTTCGCGGCTCCGAATGTGTAGACATATTTGCCCTTTTTCGGGGCAGCGCTTGTGATGGACTTGGTGGTTTTTGCCATAAAGGAAGCGGCAAGGATTAACAAATGCCCTCAGGCTGTCAACGCGAGGCGGACGGGGATTTTTCGGGTTCTCCTGAAATAGGCACTTGATTTCGTTCCGTGCGGGATAAAAAACGGCCCTCGCATCATTCTATGAAATCCATTTTTCTCGGCACAGACAGCGGCGCGACCACTTCGAAAACCTGCGGCGTTTACGAGGACGGCACGCCGGTCACGCTCCATCTGGCGCAGAGCTCGACGAACGCCCAACTCGGCACAAAAGCTGTCGTCGAGGGGTGGATCGAAGGCATGGAAAAATTTCTCGCGGAAAACCACCTCGTCTGGGATCAGGTCGCCGGAGTGGGGCTTGCGATTCCCGGGCCTTATCTCTCCTATGGCGTGCTGGATCGCACGGCGAACCTTCCGGCGAGCTTCGAGGGTTGGAATTTTGTCGCGGATTATTCGGCGGCAATCGAAGCGCGGGCAGGTCGCAAAATCCCGTTGGTGGCGGGCAATGACGGCAATTATGGCGGAGTCGCCGAGGCCGCGAAAGTGCGCGGTGGTAAAAAGGCGGGGGTCATCATGCTCGCACCCGGATCGGGTCTCGGAGCGGCCTATGTCAGCCCCGATGGACTGCCGCTCGAGGGCGACACGCTGGCTGGCATGGAGGCGGGGCACATGCCTACGCCCTTGCATCTGCTTGGGCTGCCGGTCTTCCGATGCGGCTGCGGTCGGGATTGGGGTTGCGTAGAGGCCTATGCCAGCATTTCCGGACTGGCGCAGTATTTGGACTATCTCCTTCCAAAGCATCCCGGGCACGAGTTCCACAAATCCGACAGGCCGCTGAAGGAAAAAACGCTTTCGCTCAGAACGCTCGCGCAGAAGGGCGATCCATTGGCTCTGGAGATTTTCGATTTTCAAGCTAAGGCCCTCGGTCTCCATGTCGCGAATCTTTCCATGGCGCTGGATGCCGAATTCATCGTGATAGGAGGCGGGCTGATTGATCCGCACGCGACGACCGAGGCATTCCGCAACCGGTATCTGGACGGTATTCGCGCGGCGGCCGAGCCGTGGTTGTTCCCGGTTCAGCGACGCACGATGAAGATTTTGCCCGCCACCATGGGCGAGTTGTCGCAGGCTGTGGGGGCCGCACTCGTCGCGCTTTACACCGCCCGGCAGAGGGCTTCCTGATCGCGGTGGAATGTTGCGGCGCTTGATTCCAGCAACGGCCAAAGGTTATACCCTGCCGCTATGAATCCAGAAAAAACCTTCCGCATCGCCGTATTGGCGGGCGACGGAATCGGCCCGGAAGTGATGTCCGAGGGACTGCGCGTGCTCGAGGCGGTCTCGAAAAAATTTTCCATCAAGTTGGAATTAGATCACCAGCTGGTCGGAGGAGCTGCCATCGATGCGACCGGCCGCGCTCTGCCTCCGGGAACGCTTGCTGCTTGCGAGGCAGCGGATGCGATTCTTTTCGGATCCGTTGGCGGTCCCAAGTGGGAGTCGCTTCCCGCCAACGAACAACCCGAGCGCGCCGCGCTGTTGCCGCTTCGGAAGCATTTCGGCCTCTTTGCAAATTTGCGCCCTGCGATTTGCCTGCCGGAGCTGACCCACTCCTCGCCGCTACATCCCCGCCTCGTCGAGGGCGGATTCGATGTGCTCTGCGTGAGGGAGCTCACCGGCGGCCTCTACTTTGGGGAGCCGAAATACATCAAGAGCGAAAACGGCGAGGACTTCGCGGTGGATACGATGATTTACTGGGAAAGCGAAATCCGCCGCATTGCGAAGGTGGCTTTCGAGGCCGCCCGCAAGCGACGCCAGGAGGTGACCTCCATCGACAAGGCAAATGTGCTTCAAAATGGTGTCCTCTGGCGTCGTGTGGTGACTGAAGTGGCGCAAGATTACCCCGATGTCGCGCTCAAACATCTGTATGTCGACAACGCCGCGATGCAGCTTATTAAAAACCCGAAGTCTTTCGACGTTGTTCTGGCCGAAAATCTCTTCGGCGACATCCTGAGCGACGAAATGGCGATGATTGCCGGGTCCCTCGGCATGTTGCCAAGCGCCAGCCTGGGGGAATCGACCGGTGGAACCACCCGTTTCGGCATGTATGAACCCAGCGGCGGCACGGCGCCCGACATTGCGGGCCGGGGCATTGCGAATCCCATCGCTCAGATTCTTTCCGCCGCGATGATGCTCCGGTTTTCCATCGGTCGCGAGGATGCAGCTCTAGCCATAGAGGGCGCGGTCAGGTTGGTTATTTCAAGTGGCTTGCGGACCGGCGACATCCATACTCCCGAGACCCGTCTCGTGGGAACGGCGGAAATGGGCGAAGCCATCGTGGCCCACATCTGAGCCCGCTCTTCCCTGTCAAAAACTAAGTCTTGACGACGGTCTGGGTCAAAAGGAATTATGTCCCATCCAACACCATATTGGCGCACAACCTGCCTCGGAAAGCCGCTGGGCTCTTCTGTGAACGACGCGCCTACAACTTTCTATAACATTCGATGTTTGATAATCTTCTGGGACTCTTTTCAAGCGACATAGGCATTGATTTGGGGACCGCCAACACGCTGGTTTTCGTGAAAGACCAGGGAATCGTTCTGCGCGAGCCTTCCGTCGTCGCGGTGCAGCAGGGAACAAATCGCGTTCTTGCCGTCGGCAACGAGGCCAAGCGAATGCTCGGCCGCACTCCTGGCAATATCGTGGCCATCCGTCCCTTGAAAGACGGCGTGATTGCGGATTTCGAGATCACCGAAGCCATGCTGCGCCACTTCATCAGCAAGGTTCACAACCGCCGCCGCATGGTCCGCCCGCGCGTGGTGGTCGCTGTGCCAAGCGGAATCACGGAGGTCGAAAAACGGGCCGTTAAAGACTCTGCCACCCATGCCGGCGCGCGGGAGGTTTACCTCATCGAAGAGCCCATGGCGGCAGCGATTGGGGTGGGACTTCCCGTTCAGGACGCGGCCGGTAACATGATCGTCGATATCGGCGGCGGAACCACCGAGGTGGCGCTGATTTCTCTTTCTGGTATTGTTTTCAGCCGCAGCGTGCGCGTGGCGGGCGACGAACTCGACGAGGCGATCACAAACTACATGAAGCGCGCCTACAATCTCATGATCGGCGAGCGCACGGCCGAGGAGATCAAGATCAAGATCGGCTCGGCCTACAAGTTGGAAAAAGAAGTGGGGCTGGAGGTCAAGGGACGCGATCTTGTGGCAGGTCTCCCCAAAACCATTTCAATTTCCTCGCAGGAAATTCGTGAGGCGCTCATGGAGCCACTCTCCACGATTGTGGATTCGGTTCGCATCACCTTGGAGCGCTGCCCTCCGGAATTGTCCGCCGATCTTGTGGACCGAGGCCTTGTGCTGGCCGGCGGCGGTGCTCTTCTGCGCGGCCTCGACCGCCTGATTGCCGAGGCAACCGGTTTGCCCGTGCATGTCGCCGAAGATCCCTTGAGCGCGGTGGCGGAAGGCACAGGACGTGCTCTCTCGGAATTGAAATTCCTCAAAGCCGTCTCGGCTGAGCGTCCCCACGGGCGTTAAATGGTTTGAACCGGGTGGAAGCTGATCTTCCCCTTTGTCGATGAACAGACTCAACATGGCGCTGGTGGTGGCGGTTTTGGCCGTGGCGATTTATTTTTCCACGATCTCGCCCGGTGCCATGCAGTCGATGCAGTCCGCGTTCATTTCCATGCTCTCCCCGTTTCTCCGCACCGGCAGTGCTGTCCAGCAAAACATCGGCTCTGTCGGACGCCGCTTGCAAACCCTCGACGAATTGGAGGTCGAAAACAAAAAACTCTCTGTCGAAAACCGCGAACTCCGTGCTGAGAACAAACTCCTCAACGAACTCAAGACCGAGAACGAACGCCTGCGCATGGCGCTCGATTTCCGCGAGCGCTCGAGCTTCCAACTCATGCCGGCTCAGATTGTCTCCCGCGATTCCTCGACTTGGTGGAACACGATCCGCATCAATCGGGGGTTCGAGGATGGCGTCGAAGCCGATATGCCGGTCGTCACCGATCTGGGGGTCGTGGGCAAAACCATGACCGTCTCGAAAAACGAGGCGATTGTTGTGCTCATCACCGATGAGACCTGCCGTATCGCCGCCAAGATCGACGGCACGCGGGAGCAAGGCATCATCACGGGGCTCCGCATCCAGGAAAACGCTGCCGAGGGCCTGTTGCAGATGAATTTCATCTCAAAAAGCGCAAAAATATCCCCGGCCCAGCAAGTGCTCACGGCTGGTGTCGCCCACGGATCCTTCCCTCCCGGCCTCGTGATCGGCCGTATTAAGGAATTCCGTCTCCGCGCCCTCGATGGCCAAGCAATCGTCGAGCCGGCTGTGAATCTGGCTTCGGTCGAGGATGTCTTCGTTCTGATCGGCAAAAAATGAACAAAATCCTCATCGATCTCGCCGCCTTGTTCGTGGGGGTGGTTATTGCCTTTATCATCCAAGATGTCCTCCCTCCCATGGAGGATTTTCATCACGCCCATGTGCTTCTTGTGCCAATGGTGTTTTGCCTTGCCGCAATGACCCTGCCTTTCATGGCCATGCTTGTGGCCGCGTTCTATACCGGTTTTTTGAGCGATCTGGTCTACCTGCATGTCGTGGGTGGAAAAGTTGAAATCCCCCTCGGCTCATCTATCGTTTATTTCGTGATTCTCGGAAGTATCGCCAGTGGTTTTCAGCCAGCCATGAAGGGCCGGAATGTCTGGCCCCTCATGATCCTCAGCGGGCTAGGCACGTCCGGCTACCTCCTTCTCCAATTTCTAGCCATCACCGTCAAACGCGGTGGCTTTCTTTGGGAAAGCGCCGTGTCGTGGCGCATTCTCGCGCCTGGCCTCATGGCTGCGCTCATTGCACCTCTGTTCTATTGGACTCTGTCGCAAATGGACCGCTTAATCCCTGATGGCTCACGCAAATTGAGAACCATCACCAGATGAAGCGAACCCGCCCTGGAGCACGAATTGCTTTTCTTGCGTTGCTCATTCTTTTGAGCTTCGGGGGGATTTTGCTCCGGCTCTGGAATGTCCAGATCGTGCACGGCTCGGACTATGCCTCCAAAATCAATACGAATTCCCAGGTGACCGTCCGCCTGCCCGCCGTCCGCGGCGAAATTTTGGACCGCCTTGGTATCAAGCTCGTCGAAAACCGTGCCAGCTTTGAAGTGGACTTCTACCTTCCCGATATGGTCCGGGCCTATCGCGAGAGCAAAGGCAGCGTGCCGATGACCACCTACCGGGGGCGTGTTCACAATATGCCGCGGGACCTCAAGGAGGCGGATGTCGTGAAGATCGTCTCCGAGACCGTCATCCCCCGCATGGAGGAACTTGGAGTGGCGAGGGATTACAACTCCAACGCCCTGCAAATGCACTACCGCACGAATCGCGAGGTTCCCTACAATTACCGGCAGGACCTGGACTTCGACGAAATGGCCATTTTTTCGGAGAAAAACCTCGGCCTCGCCGGCGTGAATGTGAGCGTGAAGCCCGTCCGATGGTATGTCTACGGTTCCTTGGCCTCTCACCTCCTCGGCTATGTCGGCTCCCCGCATGAACTCGACAAGCTGCCCGATCTCCGGGACTTCAATTTTTACGAGCCCGACCTCGAAGGCAAAACCCAGCTCGAACTCTTCCTCAACGACCAGCTCAAAGGCACAGCCGGAGCACGAATCCTCCAGCGAAATGCCAAGGGCGTCATCGAGGGCGAGGTCGGACGCCGCGAGCCTGTGCAGGGCAATAACGCCTATCTGACCATCGATGCAAAAATCCAATACCTCGCCGAGGAGGCCCTCCGCGTTGTGGGTCGTGGAGCCGCCGTGGTGGTCGATCCCCGGAATGGGGATATCCTCGCCATGGCCTCGGTGCCGTCCTATGATCCGAATGTGTTTATCCCCTCCATCCCCGCTTCGAAGTGGAATGAGATCAACAAGGACGAAACAAATCCCCTCGTGAACCGCGCGATCAGCGCCTATGCGCCAGGCTCGACCTACAAAGTCCCCATCTCCCTCGCCGGTATGCGAGCCGGAGTCGGAGACAAATCATTTACCTGTTCCGGTGGCGTGCAATACGGCAACAAATACATGAAGTGCTGGATCGCCGAAAAAAAACGCACGCACGGTCAGCTTCGCCTTGAAGACGCCCTCAAAGTTTCCTGCAACGCCTATTTCTACCAATTTGGCAATGCGATCGGCATCGATCAAATCGTCACCATGGGTCAGATGCTCGGTTTGGGCCAGAAAACAGGAATTCCTATATCCGGGGAATCTCCTGGCGTTCTGCCGGGACCAGAGTGGCTCTCTTCAGTGAATCCGCGCGCGCGCTGGTCCAATGGCCTCACCGCAAACACAGCGATCGGCCAAGGGGATGTCCTCGCCTCGCCGCTCCAGATGGCCATGGTGACCGCAGCCGTTGCCAATGGCGGCACAGTCTACTACCCCCGCATCATTGATCGCATCGTCGATCAGAACGGCAAAACGGTCTCCCAAGAGCCTCCACGCGTCCGGGCGAATATCGTCACCGAGGGGGGGGTCACCCCGGAGCAGATCGCCAAGGTTCGCAAAGGCATGTGGAATGTGGTGAATGCGGAGGGGGGCACCGCCGGCCGCGCAGCCAATCCCAAAATGATCACCGCGGGCAAAACCGGCACCGCCCAGTTCTGGCGCTCGGGGAAGAAAGACAACCACACCTGGTTCATTTCATTCGCTCCTTTCGACAACCCGGAATATGTTGTCGTTGTGTTCGTCCAAGGCGCAAAATCCGGCGGTGGCGTCTCCGCGCCGATTGCAGCCAAAATTCTCGAGGGAATCCGCAAATACAAATCCGGCGAGGAGGATGTGCAACTCGCCTCCTTGGAGCCTGCCAAAGGAAATTTCCTCTTCACCGAGAGTGTGAATTTCGATCGCGAGGTCGCCGCCGCAACCAAGCCCCACGATGACGGCGAGACCGCCGAAAATCCCTCCGCCGCCGCACAGGAAAACCGGCCGAATGCCTCTCCCAACGTCCGCGAGGAGGCCGATGAGGCTGGCCGCGTTAAAAACAAAACCAAGCCGAAGACCTCTGCTTCGGAGGCACCCGCGCCCAAGCCCGAACCCGCTCCAGTTTCCACCCCCAAACCCAAGACCAACCCCATCCAGAACCTATTCCATTTCATCGGAGGCAAGCGGGAGAATTCCAGCGGCTCCGACCAAAAGAAAAACCCTCAACAGCCGGCCCGATGAACACTCTCAACACCAGCTCTGCCAAGAGCCATCCACATCCAACCCATCCATGTTAGAAACCGTGAAACGAATTTTAGGAATCGGAAAAAAAGCCACCGGCATCAAGCTGGTCATCAGCTGTGAAAAGCTGGAAAAACGCGTGGCGCTTCTCGAGAACAACCGTCTCGAGGAATACACGATCGAACGCGAGACCGACCGCAACATCGTCGGCAGTATTTTCAAAGGCAAAGTCCGCAACATCGAACCGGGCATCAAAGCTATGTTCGTGGACATCGGATTTGAAAAAAACGCCTTCCTCCAGTTCTGGGACGCCATCCCGGCCGCCCTCGACAGCGGCATCGAGACGATCAATCGCGGCAGCGGAAACGGCAAGAAGAAGGCTCCCCGCATCACCCACAAGGATGTCCCGAACATCTACCCTGTCGGCTCGGATGTCCTCGTGCAGGTGAAAAAAGGCCCGATCAGCAACAAGGGTCCGCGCATCACCACCGATATCAGCCTCGCCGGACGCTACCTCGTTCTCATGCCGTTCAACGACCAGTTCGGCATCTCCCGCAAGATCGAGGACCCGAAGGAGCGTGAGCGCCTGCGCAAGATTCTCCGTGAACTCGAAGTGCCCGAGGGCATGGGAGTCATCATGCGCACGGTGGGCGCTGGCCAGCGCGCACGCTACTTCGTGCGCGACTTGAGCCTTCTTCTTGAGCAATGGGCGCAGGTGCAAAAAGGCTTGGAGGAAAAACCCGCGCCAGCCTGTCTTTTCGAGGAGCCCGATCTCATCGAGCGTTCGGTCCGCGACTTCCTCACCGACGAGGTGGACGCGGTTATCATCGACGACGCCAAGGCCGCCGAGCGTATGCAGAATCTCGTGGGCCAGATTTCCAAACGCGCCAAGAAATCGATCCAGCACTACACCGGCGTCCAGCCGATCTTCGAGTGCTTCGGCGTGAAGGCCCAGATCGACGCCGCCTTCCACCGCCAGGTCTGGCTGCCCTGCGGCGGCTACATTGTCATCGACGAGACCGAGGCCATGATCGCGGTGGATGTCAACACCGGCCGCAACAAAGGAGCGAAGGACATGGAAAAACCCATCCTCCAGACCAACCTGGAAGCCGCCGAGGAGATCGCCCGCCAGCTGCGCCTCCGCAATATCGGGGGATTGATCGTCGCCGACTTCATCGACATGAAGAACCGCAAGGATCAGCAGGCCGTCTACGCCCACATCAAAGAGCGCCTCAAGCGCGACAAGGCCCGCACCCATGTGTTGCCGATCTCGCAGCTCGGCCTCATGGAAATGACCCGCCAGCGTGCCAACGAGAGCCTCGCCAGTGCGGTGTTCATTCCCTGCCCGCATTGCAGCGGCAAAGGCGTGATCAAGAGTCCCATGACCATGAGCGTGGAACTCCAACGCGCCCTCCACTCCGTCATGCGCAAGCACCAGGAAATCGTCCACGAGGTCCGCGTCACCGTGCACCCCGACCTCCTGAACCGCCTCCGCACCGAAGACGAGGAACACCTGATCGACATCGAACGCCGCTACGCCGGACGCCTCGTCTTCCGCGCCGACCCGACGTTCCACCACGAAAAATTCGTCATCTCCGACGCCAAAACCGGCGAGGAACTCAAGGGCTGATACCGAAAGGCTCTTGAACCCGAAACGGATTTTTAGACAGGAGGACAGGATGGGGAGAATCGGAGCGCAGCGGAGAAAGACTGCCGAAGGCAGCCCACCGGGTGAGCGCGAGCGAGTCAATTTACAGGAAAGGCTTTGGCTTTTGTTTGATATCGCACAAATCATACCAATAGCTGATAGGTTTTGGACTCTCATTCTGATGGCTCCAAGTATTGGGCGCATGGCCTTGGGGGGGGCACCCGCTCCTAGGGAGAATCTGCCGTGCAAACAAGTTTCAAAGTCTAAAAGCAAGCTGACTTTGGTATCATTTCCAACGCATCGCATCATAAACTGATCCTCCTCGGTGTCCTTTGACTCGTTCGCTCCCGCTCACTCGCCCTGCGGGCCAACCTCCGGTTGCTCGTTCTTGCACCTGCCCCGGTGCGCGATTGTGGTCAATTCTGCGGGATTCGGGCTAAAGCAAGGAGTTGACGAAATCCTCGCGGTTGAAGAGAGCGAAATCGGTTTCCTTTTCGCCCGTTCCGATAAATCGTGTCGGAATGTCGAGCTCGTGCTGGATCGCCACGGCGACTCCGCCTTTGCCGCTGCCGTCGAGCTTTGTGAGGACCACGCCAGTCAGGCCGATGGCCTTGTGGAATTCACGGGCTTGGACGATCGCGTTCGAGCCGGTGGTCGCGTCGAGCACGATCCATTTCTCATGAGGTGCCGAGGCGTCTTGCTTGCCGAGTGTGCGGACCACCTTGGCGAGTTCCTGCATGAGATTGCTCTTCGTGTGGAGCCGCCCCGCAGTGTCGCAAATCAGAAACTCGATATTTCGCCGCCTGGCGCTGTTCCAGGCGTCATGACAAAGCGCGGCGGCATCCCCCTGGTATTGGCCCCGCAGGACTTCAAGGCCCAGCTTCGCCCCCCAAGCGCAGAGTTGTTCAATGGCGGCCGCGCGGAAAGTGTCTGCCGCCACGAGGAGGCACGAGTGGTTGCGGTTCTTGAGCCAGTTGGCGAGCTTCGCGCAAGTCGTGGTCTTGCCGGTGCCGTTGACTCCCGTCATCAGGATGGTGTGGGGTCCGGAGGCCACCGGGGAGGGCAGAGGATTCTCCGGAGGAAACACCTTGAGGATTTCCTCGCGGAGCACTTGCAAGGCGGTTTCGCCATAAACATCGCCTCCACGGGCCCGCATGGCCTTCATGACGACCCCTGTCATGGAGACACCGAAATCGGCCGCTAGGAGAGTCTCTTCCAACTCGTCCCAGTCCACCGGGCCTCCCGTGAACCTCGCAAGGAACTTCTTGAAAAAACCCGCGCCCATGGATTAGTCCGCAGCCCCGGAGGTGGAGGGGCGGCCTTGCTTGCGGATGTTGTCCAGCACCCCGTTCACAAACCGTCCGGAGTCCTCCGTGCTGTATTTTTTTGCGATTTCAATCGCCTCGTTGATCGCCACCGCCGGGGGGATATCGGCACAGAAGAGGATTTCATGGCAGGCAATGCGGAGCACATTGCGATCCACGGCCGAGAGGCGGCTTAGTTCGAAGTTGCGCGCATTCTTGGCAATGATGTCATCGATCTCCTGCCTGTGCTGCATCCAGCCTTGAAGTAATGCGTCGCAAAACCTCCTCCCGCTCGGGCTGAGGCCCCGCATTTGGTAAAAATCCTCCAACGCTTGACCGCTTGGGTCGCCTTGGATTTCCATCTGATAGAGATATTGCACCGCCGCCTCGCGGGCATCGCGCCGGACTCCCATGGCTAGATGATCTCCGGAAGTTTCCGGGCTGCCGATACGGCCGCGCGGGCGGCTTCGGTGCCGCGGTTGTGCTCAGGTTCAAGACAGCGAACCCGGGCTTGGGCCTCGTTTTTCAGAAGCAACACCTCGTGGATGACGGGCAGGCGGTGCGTCAAGGAAAGATCCAGAAGCGAACGGGTCACAGCCTCCGCAATCAAGCGGGCGTGTTCGGTCTCGCCTTCCAGGATGACCCCCAGGGCAATGATCGCCCGGAACCTTTTCAACTCGGCTGTGGCCTGCACAAAAAGAGGAATCTCAAACGAGCCGGGTGTCCATACGAGCACGATTTCGGCCCCGGGTTCGAGCACGGCCAGTTCCGTGTGCGCCTTGTCCACCATGGATTGGACATACTTCTGATTGAACTTGGCGGCGACGATGGCATACGACGCCGTCGAGCGGGCGGAGGCCCGGAGTCGCGGCGGAAAGGCGGTTGACATGCCCCTGATGTTCTCGATTTTCAGCGCCCCTGCAACCTTAACCTGAGTGATCGTCGAATCCGCCGGGGTCCGTGCGGCTTGCGGTCCGGATTCCAGCGGGGTTAGATTTGCCGCTCATGCGACGCTGGCTGTTTTGGATTTTTCTTCTGCTGCTCGTGGGTGGTCTGCTGGCCGTCCCGGGAGGAGACCGCGTGCCGGTGAGGGTCGCTGATGGTTTTGACATGCCCGTCGGCAGGCCGGATGCGGAGGGATATTACATGTCGAGAGGCTTTTTGTCCTATCACCCTGGCGAGGACTGGAACGGTGTGGGTGGTGGAAACAGCGATTTGGGCGCCCCGGTTTATTGCATCGGCAACGGCTATGTGACCTTTGCGATGGATGCCCGCATGGGCTGGGGCAATGTGGTGATCGTGAGGCATGCCTTCGTGGAGGCCGGACAGCTCCGGACGGTGGACTCGATGTATGCCCATCTCGACCGGATCATGGTCCGAAAGGGTCAACAGGTCTCACGGGGGCAGCAGGTCGGCACCATTGGGACCAACCACGGCATGTATACCGCCCACCTCCACTGCGAAATCCGCAAAAACCTCTACATCGGCATCAACCGCTCCGCTTTTGCGAAGGACTTCACAAACTTTTACCGCCCCAGCCAATTCATCGCTCAAAGGCGCAATCTGCCGGGAGCGGGGCAGACGGCCCAAATCGTGGTCAACACCTACAAAACCGACCAGCCCGGCTTTGCCTTCCCCGCTGCGGCTGGAGACTCGCGGGGCAGCGTGAAGGCGAAATCCCCGGCCTCCCGCAGTGGCACTTTCCGCGTGAACCGATTCGACGATTTGGGTTATTGATTTTTCCACATGACCTCTCCGGAACACCACCCGCCCCTGTTTCTTATCGCTGGCGGAGGCGATTATCCGCTTCTTGTGGCCGAGGGAGCCAGGAAGGCCGGTGTCACGCGCCTTGTCGCAGCCGCTTTCGAGGGGGAGACCAGCCGCGAACTCGAGGCTCTGGTTGACGAACTGCATTGGATGAGGGTGGGCCAACTCGGGCGCTTGCTGGATTCGGCACGGAAATCGGGTGCCCGCCGCGCGCTGATGGCGGGTCAGATCGCTCCGGGCCACCTCTTCGATTTGCGGCCGGATTTCAAAGCCCTGGTGCTTCTTGCCAAGTTGCGCGAACGCAATGCCGAGACGCTCTTCGGCGCTGTGGCTGATGAATTGGACAAGCTCGGAGTGACCTTGCTTCCAGCCACAACCTACCTTGACGGGCACCTCGCCACCCGTGGCACCATGGCTGGTCCGGGATTGAAGCCTCGACATCTTGCGGACCTGGAATTCGGCTTTCGCATCGCCAAAGAAACAAGCCGCCTGGACATCGGACAAACCGTGGTCGTCAAAAACGGCACCGTGCTTGCGGTCGAGGCCTTCGAGGGCACCAACGAGGCCATCCGCCGCGGGGGGGCACTCGGGCGTGGGGCGGCCACTTTGGTGAAGGTCGCAAAACCGGGACAGGACATGCGGTTTGACGTTCCCGTCATCGGCACCCGCACCCTGGAGGTCGCCGCCGGGGCAGGCATCCACGCGATCGGTGTCGAGGCCGGGGCGACCTTGCTGCTCAACCGTCCGAAAGTCTGTGCGGATGCCGTGCGTCTTGGTATCTCTCTTTACGGACAATGAAAACCATTCGAACTGGCGTGGTCGGAGTCGGCCACATGGGCGTGAACCATGCGCGAATTTACAGTGAGCTTCCCGGAAGCCAGCTCACGGCGGTTTTCGACATCGATGCCGAGGCCGCCGCTGCGGCAGCACGGCGGTTCCATTGCGAGGCGGCTTCATCCCTCGACCATTTCGCCGAGTTGGTTGATGCCGCCACGATTTGCACCCCGACCGTCACCCACCACGCGACCGGGATGGCTCTTCTGGGCAAGGGCAAGCACCTCCTCATCGAAAAACCGATTGCCGACACGCCTGCCAATGCCCGGGAGCTGGCGGAGTGTGCCTCCCGCCAAGGTTGTGTGCTCCAAGTGGGGCATGTCGAGCGGTTCAATCCGGTGCTCCACGCGCTGGAGGCCCAGCTTCGCAACCCCCGCTTCCTGGAGGTGACACGCCTCTCCCCCCATCCAAACCGCAGCACCGACATCGGCGTGGTTTTGGATTTGATGATCCACGATATCGAGATCATCCTCCATCTGGTTCGCTCTCCCTTGGCGAGCCTCGATGCCGTGGGCATTTCCGTCCTCGGCAAGGGCGAGGACATTGCCAATGTGCGCTTCCGTTTTGAAAATGGTTGCGTGGCCAATGTCACTGCCAGCCGGATCAGTCAGGACCGAGTCCGCAAAATCAGGGTTTTTCAAGAGAATGCCTACCTCTCGCTGGACTACAAAAACCAGAGTGGCTACCTGCTGCGTTTGGCCAATGAGGATGAACGCACCAGTTCCGGGATCGGCAAGCTCATCGGATTGGCCACGGACTCGAAGATTGTCACGGACTTCAGTGGAAAACGCATCGTGCGCGAAGCGGTGGAAATCGAAAAAGGGGAGCCGCTCCGGATCGAGCTCGAATCGTTCTTGAGCTGTGCGCGACAGGGCTTGAAGCCGAAGGTAACCGGTCTTGCCGCGGCGGATGCCTTGGATATCGCGCTGGAAATCAGTCGGCGCATCGAAGAGGCGGATCCCCGCCAAGGGGCGCGGACGGCTTGATTTTTCCCATGGTTTCCGGCTCGGTGCTCATTCTGACGGCTGGCTTCGGCGAGGGGCACAACGCTGCGGCCAGAAATCTGGAGGCCGCTCTCAGGAAGGACCATCCGGGGTTGGATGTGGCGGTGAACGATGTTTTTGATGAATCCTATGGCCGCTTGAACCGACTCCTCCAGGCGGCCTACCGCAGTGTCATCAACCACCACCCGGCACTGTGGGGCTCTTTTTACAACCATCTCGACCGCTCCCGCAGCGCGACTTCAGGTGCCGCTGTCTTCCCCCGCGCCGCAAAGTTGCTTGCCGACCGCATCACCCGCTACAATGCGGATGTGGTCGTGAGTTGCTTCCCGGGCTACGGCGCTTTTTTGGACAAGGTCCGCAGCGGCACCGCGAGGCCTTTCACCTACGTCACCGTCGTGACCGACTCGCTGACGATCAACTCGATCTGGTGGAGATGCTCGAGCGATTACTTTCTGGTTCCCAACGAGCCCACCGCCAAGTCGCTCGAGCGCGGGGGGGTGCCGAGGGATAAGATCCGTGTCACGGGTTTTCCGGTTCCGATTGTTTTTTCCACTCCGGCCCCGTCCCGCAGGACGCCTCTCGCCGGAGAGCCTTGGCGGGTCCTCTACATGGTCAACTCCGGCCACGACCTTGCGCCCGGAGTCGTGAGGGAATTGCTTGCCATCGAGAATATCGCGCTGGCCGTGACGTGCGGGCGTGATACCGTGCTCATGGATCGCCTGAGGCAACTTGCCTTGGAAACGGGCAGGCCCTTGGAGCTTCACGGTTGGACTCCCGAGATTCCTCAGCTACTCCGTAGCGCGCATGTGCTCATCAGCAAGGCTGGCGGAGCCACTGTGCAGGAGGCCATGGCCGCGCGCACGCCCATGGTCATCACCCAGGTCATACCCGGCCAAGAGGAGGGGAATGCGCTGCTACTCGTGGAAAACGGAGCCGCTGTGATCGCCACGACACCGGCAGCCATCGCGGATTCCGTGAGGTCCCTGTTTGCTGACAATGGCGAACTCTACTCCACCCGCCATGCGGCCACTGCGATTCTCAGCCATCCTGCAGGAGCCCATGAGGCGGGTCATTTCATCGCCTCATTTTGTCTCCGGCACCGAGAGACGGGCCTCAAGATTCCTCCTTCTCCTCGCCCTCCTCACCCTCTTTGAGCCGTTCGAGCAGGGGCGTCATATCCTCGACCTCGTCCCAGACGGCGCTGCTGACGTAAATCGGGGATTTTTGGAGAGCCGCCATGGCCATGCAGTCGCTCGATCGCGCGTCGATCTCGATAATTTTTCTTTGTTGCAGCTCATTCTCGGCGGTGATGATCAGGCGTCCATAGTAGATGCCGTTGCGGAAATCGTTGATGACCGCACGTTCGACTTTCGCGCCCAGGGATGTCAGGACGCTGGCGAGCAGGTCGTGGGTGAGCGGGCGCTCCTTCTCAATGCTGTTCAGGTAGAGGCCGATGGCCGAGCCGATGTTTTGATCAATATAGATGGTAAAGAGTTTATCCTCGTTTCCAAGAAACACGGCTGTTCCCGCATTGGTGGGTATGAGCGCGCGAATCTGCACCGGAATGGCCGACTTGTTCACGCAAGCAAGTTAACAGAGCAGATGTCCCGCGCAAGCGGCGGGAGTATCAGGTGTTTTTCCCAATGCGGTGAAGGATGGGGATCGATATCGCTGCGGCAAGAAGGAGGATGTCGCGCCCGATGGCCAGAAGCATCTTCGCGAGGGAGGGTGAGTCGTCGGCGCCGAAGCAGCCGCAACTCACGATTATGCCATTACTGACGGCCCATGTGAGGACCGCAAGGAAAAGCAGGCACATCGCTGCGGCCACGTAGGCTCCGAGAGGAAAAACACGCGGCATCAGGAGCAAAACGCCCGCCAGGATTTCAATTCCCGCCACTGCCACTGCCAAGGGCACGGTCCAGCCAGGCGGAACAAACGTGAAGGGAAGCAGCGCCATCGCGAATTCTTGGCTGGCTCCGGCTTTGACGATCCCGGCATAGAGAAAAACGCACGCTAATGCCATGCGGAGAAGTCGGGTTGCCAGGGATTTCATTTCAAGGCTTCCACGGCCCGAATGGCGAGGCGGGCCGCCGGGATGTTGTGAACGCGGAAGATGGACGCCCCGCGCAGACAGCCCGCCACGATGCAGGCCACGGTCCCCGCGTCGCGGTCGGCCGGTTTTTCAATGCCCAGCACGCGCCCGATAACACTTTTGCGGGAAACCGGCAGAAGCACGGGGAACCCAGTTTTCGTGAGGCTTTCCAGCTCCCGGAAGAGACGCAGGTTGTCGTCCACCTGCTTCGCAAAATCGATTCCCGGGTCCAAAATCAAAGAATCGCGCGGGATACCCGCTGCGATGGCCAGCCCGGTCTTCTGGTCGAAAAATTCGAGCAACTCGCTGATCACATCGGGGTATGTCACATGCGTGTGCCGGACTTTGGGCTCCCCCCGCGAGTGCATGATCAGGAGTGCCGCTCCGATGCTTGCGCACAGTCTCGCATTCGTGTCGTCCGGTAGTGCGCTCATGTCGTTCAAAATGTCGAAGCCGCTTTGCAGGCAGCCCGAGACGACTCCGGATCGCCAGGTGTTGAGCGAAACCAGCGGAGGAAAAATCTGGTCCGGATCGCGGGGAGACGCGGAGTTCATGGCTTGTTCGAAGCCTTCGATAAAAGGCCTGACGCGCCGCAGTTCTTCTTCCTCATCGATCGGGCCGCGATTCGTCCGTGCGCTTTCTCCGCCCACATCGATGAGATCCGCCCCCTCGGCCACCATTTCGACCGAGCGCGACAGGGCCCAGGGTGTGTCGATCCGTCCGTCGGATGAGAAGGAATCGTCGTTGATGTTCAGAATGCCCATGATGAGGGGCCTGCGGTGGAGATCCACCGTCCTGCCCCGCGCCCTGAGGACCCTCGGGCGGGCCAAGTAGTCCTTGTCTCGCGGAGGGTTCTCCTGCAAAATGGACCCAGCGTGCGCGGGTATGAGGTTCATTGAATCAATTTTCGAAAAAGTCAGGAAACATCCCAAGCGGGTTGTTTTCGCGGATGGCGAGTTGCCTCTGATCGTAAAAGCCGCAGGACTTTTTTACCAGAACCAACTCGGCATTCCCATTCTCCTGGGTCGCCGGGATGTCATTGAGGAGATTGCGGCACGCGAGTCCTCAAGTCTCGACCATGTGGCAATCATCGATCCGGAGACCTCCTCCGAGTTGCCGGTCTTCTGCCGCCGTTTGGAACGAATGGAGCGCTACCGCAAGGCCGGACTCACAGACAGCCGGTCTCTCATGGTGCGCCCGAGCTATTTTGCCGCGATGATGATTCAATACGGGCTTGCAGACGCCCTCGTCGGGGGCGCGGACACTGCCGGCGGAGCGCTCTTGCGTCCGCTTCTCCATTTGGTCAAGCCCCTGCCTTTTGCGGATGTCATCTCCTCGTGCACGATAGTCGAGCTTCACAACCGGTCTTATGGTGATGACGGCGTGCTTTTCTTTGCAGACACGGGCGTGGTTCCAGACCCAACGATGGCGCAACTTGCCACCATCACTGTGCAGGCTGGTCTTCTGGCCCGGCAGGTTTTCGGACGCCGGCCGCGCATTGCCCTCCTGAGCTTTTCCACCAAAGGCAGCGCCCGCACGGCCTCCACCGAAAAAGTCGCCGGGGCCGTGGCTCTTGCCCGCCACATTGCGGAGAAGGCCGACGTGGAAATGACGATTGATGGTGAGATGCAGGCCGACGCCGCTCTCGAGCCGGCTTTGGCCGAGATCAAGCTCGGCGAGAGCAATGTGGGAGGCAAAGCCAACGTGCTGATTTTTCCCGATCTCAACAGCGGCAACATCGCGGTCAAACTCACCCGCCTGTTCGCCGACTCCAGCACGTATGGTCAGATTTTGATGGGGTTCACCCGTCCGGCTGTTGATCTCTCGCGGGGGGCCACGGCCGAGGATATCCTTGGCATGGCAGCGATCGTGGCGTTGCAGGCTATCGAATACCGCAAGCTTTACCCTCCCGCATAGGCCGGGAGAATCGACCTGTGAACACGTTCACGCCGCGTCTATTCATCGCCGCCACCGAGCAGGATACCGGCAAGACCACGACCTCCCTCGGCCTCTACTCGGCGCTGAGCCGCCGGTTTCCACGGATGGGTTACATCAAGCCCGTGGGGCAGCGTTTCACCGAGGTCCACGGGCGTCGTGTGGACGAGGACAGTTTTCTCATCCAGTCCGTCTATGAAACACGCATTCCCATCGAGGACATGAGCCCCATCACGGTGGAGCCGGATTTCACCCGCCGATACATCAACGAGGCCAACCACTCCGCCTTGGTGCGTCGCATCCAGCACTCTTTCGACCGCGCAAGTTGGGAAAAGGATTTCACGATCATCGAGGGGAGCGGCCATGCGGGAGTCGGGTCCGTGTTCGATCTTTCGAATGCGGCTGTGGCGCGCATTTTGGCAAGCAAGGCTCTTTTGGTCGTGCCCGGCGGAATTGGCCATCCGATCGATGAGGCCGCCCTGAACCGTTCTCTTTTCGACCGCGAGGGAGTGGAAGTTGTTGGTGTCGTCATGAACAAAGTTCTGGCCGCGAAAATGGAGGACACCGTGGATTTTGCCCGTCGCGGATTCGCCCGCCTCGGACTGGAGTTGCTGGGCGTCATGCCTGTTCAGAAAATCCTCACGGAGCCCTCCCTCCTGCAAATCGCCGAGACGACCGGCGGCACATTTTTTTGCAATGGCCACCGTGCCGGTATCCACGCATCCAATGTCGTCATGGGTGCGGTCAGCTCCGCCAATCTTTACCACAAGCTCTCCCCCGGCACCCTCCTCATCGTTCCCGGCGACCGGGAGGATATCGTGCTCGCGGCGATCTCTGAGGCTTCCTCCTCGCATGAACAAAGGCTCAGCGGCCTGATCCTGTCGGACGACCTCAAGCCCCACCGGGCATTGCTCGAGATGTTGGAAAAAACCAGCCTGCCGGTCGTTTTTTCACCGAAAGATTGTTATTCGATCGCGCAGCGCATCCTTTCCCTCACCATCAAAATCCAGCCGGGGGACACCCGCAAAATTGAGAGCATCCAGGACCTCGTTGCCCGCCACGTCAATATTCCCCGCCTCCTTGAAAAGATCGGCCTGCCTGCCTGAGAGGACGTCAGGCCTTTTGTCGCACGGAGGCTTGGAGCCGCTGCATTCCGTCCATCGCCTCCTCGACCGAATCAGCCAGAAGACACACGTGGCCCATTTTCCTGCCGCGTCGAGGCTCGGATTTTCCGTAAAGGTGGAGCTTGGCCCGGGGATCGCTCAGCACGGCCCTCCAATCGGGCGTGCCGTTGTTCCAGAGATCACCCAGAATGTTCCACATCACCACAGGCCTGAGTAGTTCCGTGGACCCCAGCGGCAATCCGCACACCGCCCGGAGTTGTTGCTCGAACTGGCTGGTGATGCAGGCGTCGAAGGTGAAGTGTCCCGAGTTGTGTGGTCGCGGGGCCAACTCATTGACCAGCAGATCTCCGCCTGATGTCACGAAGAATTCAACGGCCAGCAGGCCGGTCACATCGAGTTTGCGGGTGATTTCCGAGGCGAGGGAGCTGGCGGTTTCGAGGGTCGCAGGTGCGAAGCGCGCCGGAACGATCGAGAGGTCGAGAATGTGGTTGGTGTGGATGTTTTCGGAGGGGGGGAACGTGGCTACTGTGCCATCCAGCCCCCTCGCACACACGACGGAAAGTTCGCCTTGGAAAGCAATCCACTTTTCAAGAACGCCTCGGGGCGCTCCAAATTCGAGCCAGATTTTTTCCGCATCGACCGGACCGGTGAGTTTGATTTGGCCCTTGCCATCGTAGCCGAAGTCCGCCGTTTTCAAGACAGCCGGGGTGCCGATTTCCTCGATGGCAGCCGCGAGGCTCGCAGCGGAATCCACCACCAGGAATGGGGCGCAGGGAAAGCCGTGCGCTCGAAGAAAGGTCTTCTCGCGCTCCCGGTTTTGGCAAATGTGCAAGACCTCCCCGCGCGGTCTCACCGGACTCAGCGCGGCCACGGCCTCCACAGCCTGCCGGGGAATGTTTTCGAATTCGAAGGAGATGACATCCACCCCTTCCGCAAAAGCCTTGAGCGCCGGGGTATCATCGTAGGGTGCGTTCACCTCGACGTCGCAAATCTGGCCGGCCGGGCAGTCCGGTTGCGGTTCATAGGCGTGAACGCGGTATCCCATGCGGCGGGCTGCGATCGCCAGCATGCGGCCGAGTTGCCCGCCGCCCAGAATGCCCACAACGCCTCCCGGCGCGATGGATTTGGTTTCCGTCAGCGTGTGTTTCCCGTTAGATAAAGTCTCATTCTCCGTCATGGCAGATCGTCTGGTTTACATTCTTGCAGTGCTTGCCCTCGGGTTCATCCGACTCCTGCCGCTCTCAGTGTGTTTCGTCTTGGGCCAGGCGGTGGGCGCACTGTGCTGGTTCATCCTGCCCGGCTACCGCCGCCTCGCAAGGGAAAATCTGACAATTGCCTTCGCCGGAGAAATGTCGCCCGCCGCGATCCTCCTCCTCACCTTCCGCCATTTCACCACTCTGGGAGCCAACATGGCGAGTGCCATAAAAATACCAACCCTCTCCCCGGCTCAGATTGAACGTGTGGCCCGCATAGAAAATCTCGATCTCATCCGGCAAAACATCGCCAAAGGCCGACCCGTGCTGCTTGCGATCAACCATATCGGCAACTGGGAACTCTACGCCCAGCTCGTCTTTCAGGTTCCCGGCGTGCGTTTCGGCTCGGTGTATCAAGCTCTTCACAACAAACGGCTCGATGATCTCGTGAACCGCGACCGCCGCAGGCTGGGAGTCCTCACCTTCGACCGCAAAGCGGGCTTCCAGGGGGCATTGGCCCTTTTGCGCGAGCCGGGAATCCTCGGCGTGCTCGTGGATCAGCACGCCGGGAATGGCGGCGTGTGGACGCCGTTTTTCAACCGCCTCTGCTCGACATCGCCATTAGCCGCCACGCTCGCCATCCGCACGGGGGCCGCTGTCATTCCGGCTGCCATCCATACGAGCGGATTCGCCCGCTGGCGCGTCGTCTTGAGTCCCGAAATCCCGTGGTCCGCCGACCAGCCAGACCAGCTCACGCTCGATATCAACAAGGCGCTCGAGCAGCAGATCCGCGTCTCGCCGGCGGATTGGTTCTGGGTGCACAACCGCTGGAAAACCCCGTTGCCAAACTTCCTCATCCGCGAGGCCAAGCGCGGCATTCACCTTCCACCCACCGAGCCGGACCCGGCACCTTTCCGTCTCGTCGTTCGCTCGCCGAACTGGCTCGGCGACGCGGTCATGGCCATTCCCACCGTTCGCGCCTTCAAGCTGGGCCGCCCCGATGCCAGGCTCACCGTTCTTTGCCCCCGGAAATTGGCCGGGCTTTGGGAGCGGGTCGGGGAAGTGGACGAGATCATTGGTATCGAACCGGGGGAATCCCTTCTGGCCACGGCTGCAAAGCTTCGCGGCCGCTTTGAGGCTGCCGTGTTGCTCCCGAATTCCCTGCGCTCGGCCTTGGAGGCTTGGCTGGCGGGAATCCGGCGCCGGGTTGGCTATGCGGGCCACTCCCGGTCCATTTTTCTCGATCAAATCATCACACCGCGAAAAAAAAACGTATTCCCTCCTCCGCACCATGCCGACCGCTACTGGCACATCGCCGACCGCTGCGGGGCGGAGGCCATGCCACCGGCAGCTCCCGTCTGGAAGCCCCATTCCGGCGAATGCGTCATCGGCATCTGCCCCGGCGCGGAATATGGCCCCGCCAAACGCTGGCCGGCCTACAAGTTCCGGATGCTGATGCAGCAGGTCAATGAAGAGGTCGATTGCGATTGGGTCGTCTTGGGAACAGCAGGAGATGCTCGGATAGCCCGTGAGATTTCCGAAGGTCTCTCCAACGTCACCGACCTGACGGGAAAAACCTCGCTCGGCGAGTTGATGGACCTGCTTGCCAAGGTCAGCGGGTTGGTGACCAATGACACCGGCACCATGCACCTGGCCGATCTCATCGGCACGCCGCTTGTGGCCATTTTTGGATCCACCGAGCCGGATCTCACCGGCCCCCGTGGCCCGCGAAGCATCGTCATTCGCCAAAAAGTCGAGTGCAGCCCTTGCTTCCTGCGGGAGTGCCCGATCGACTTCCGCTGCATGGAGGAGATTCCGATGGAAAAGGTCGTCGCCTCCGTCCTGACATTTGGCAAATCAACATCCCCTCTTCGCCGCTAGGGGAACTGCTCAATGACAGCCGCATCCGCTGCCGCAAGACGACGCGGCGGTGGAGGATGACTGGCCTTTTTGGAGATATCCCAATCCGCCGCTAATGACCCGCCGCACGGGCTCCCCGGTCTCGGGGTGGCGGGTCAGCGGTTGGTCGGTCATGCGCTGGCGGAACTCGAACTGTTGGGGCTCGATGGAGTTGTCGCTCGGGATGGTTTCGTAGACGTAGGTGGTCATGGCTTGGAATGGGGTTTTTGAGGCACCTTGACGATGCGCGAAATGTCGTAGCCTTGCGAGCGGGCATTTTCGAGCGCGGCGGAGTAGTCTTTTTCGGGCATCGATGGATCGCGGCTCATGATCCATATCAGGCTGCGGTCGGGATAGCCGATGGTGGTGTGGCGGTAATCCGGCGAGAGATCGATGACTAGGAAGGGAGCCCTGAAGGGCCAAAGGAACTGAACAGCCCAGCGGGCGTTGGTTTGAGTATCCACCACGGTCGCCGTGGCCCGCATTTCTTGGCGGGGAGCGTCGAGGGAGCCTTTGTGAAAGGCGTAACGGATGTCGATCTTCCCGTCGGGGCGCTGCTTGTAAATATCCATGGTGCCCACGTTGTTTTTCTCCACAACCCAAGGGATCGTGCCGATCACATACCAGTCGCCCATAAAGCGGTTCAAATCCACATGGTCGACTGTGCGCAGCGGGGTTTGTTTTGGCACGGCGGAGCATCCGGCCAAGACGCATGCGAGGAGAGTCAGTAGGTTCTTCATGACACTCTGGAAGCTGATCTTCAGTCTTCCAAAAATCAAATTCCGATTTAGTTTCTCGCTCCAGTATGAATCCACTGGAATACCTCTTGCAGCCGGCGATCCTGTTTTTTCTCTTGGGTATTCTTGCTGTGGCCGTCAAGTCGGATCTGGAAATCCCGGAGTCATTCTTGAAGGTTTTGTCCCTCTATCTGCTTTTTGCGCTCGGATTCAAAGGAGGCAATGAACTCCAGAAGACCACCTTCACCTTGGCTGTCCTGCTTCCCTTGATTATTGCGACCATTGCGTCCTTTGTTATACCGCTTCTCGTTTTTCCGATTGCCAGAAGGAAATTTAGCGTTCCGGATTCGGCTGCGGTGGCCGCGACTTATGGCTCGGTGAGCGCGGTGACTTTCATGACAGCCGCCTCCTACTTGGAAGCGCATCACATCGCCTTCGGAGGATACATGGTTGCTGCCCTGGCACTTATGGAGAGTCCGGCCATCCTGAGCGGTCTCATGCTCGCGAGGTTCAACGACTCGGCCCAGGGAAAAAGCTCGCTGTCCTGGGCGAGTGCTTTGCATGAGTGCCTCGCGAACAAATCCGTTCTCATCCTTCTCGGCAGTCTCTTTGCCGGTATGGTGACTCCCGCATCGGGCGCCAAGGCCCTGCAGCCCTTTGTCAGCCAGCTTTTTCCCGGAATGCTTTGCTTTTTTCTGCTTGATCTTGGCCTGGTGGCCGCGCGGCGGATCGCGGATTTACGGGCTGGTGGGCTTTTTTCGGTTCTTTTTGCCCTTGCCTTTCCGGTTATCTCCGGCGGTATGGCGCTTTCCATCGCCTCCGTATGCCATTTCCAGGAAGGTGACGCTTTTCTCTTTGCCATCCTCTGTGCGAGCGGGTCCTATATTGCCGTGCCCGCCGCCTTCCGGGCCGCCCTTCCAGCTGCGAATCCCAGCGTTTACGTCGGGCTGGCCCTCGGGGTGACCTTCCCGTTTAATCTTCTCGTCGGCATACCGCTGGCCTACACCATTGTGCACAGCACGTGGCACTGAGTCGCCTTCGCGATCCTCGATCCCTTATGAAAAAAACCGCACTCATTTTCTCAGGTCAAGGAGCCCAGACCGTCGGTATGGGCAAGGACCTTGCCGCAGAGTATCCCTGCGCCGCCGCGCTCTTCGGGCAGGCGGATTCGATCCTTGGTTATTCCCTGAGCCATATTGCATTTGAAGGCCCCTCCGAGGAACTCACCAAGACCTCCGTCTGCCAGCCCGCACTCTATGTTCATGGGCTCGCCTGTCTCGCGGTTCTGAAAGAAAAATATCCCGCCCTTGATTTCCGGGCCGTCGCGGGTCTCTCCCTTGGCGAGTTCACCGCGCATGCTGCGGCGGGCACTTTCGATTTTGAAACCGGCTTGCGCCTTGTGGACAAACGGGCGCGCGCCATGCAGGAGGCCTGCGAAGCCTCCCAGGGCGGCATGGCGGCCATCATCGGCGGCGAGGAGGACCGTGTCCGCGAACTTGCGGCGGTGGCGGATGTGGATGTCGCCAACATCAACGCCCCCGGGCAGATCGTTCTCTCGGGGGAATCTTCGAAAATCGTCGTGGCAGTCTCACTGGCCAAGGAATACAGCGCCCGCAAGGCGGTCGAACTGGCCGTCGCCGGAGCTTTCCACTCGCGCCTCATGGAGCCGGCTTATCAAAAGCTTTCCGCCGCTCTCGCCGAAACGCCTTTGAGCACGCCCCGCGTGCCGGTGGTTTGCAATGTGGACGCCATACCTGTGAGTGATGCCGATTCCATTCGCCGCACACTCGCCGATCAAGTCACCGGGAGCGTTTGCTGGTCGCAGAGTATCGAATACCTCATCGACCATCTCCACATCGAGCAGTTCCTCGAACTCGGACCCGGCGGCGTGCTCGCCGGCCTCGTGGGACGCATCCGCAAAGGAACGCCTGTTCTTTCGATCTCGAACTCCGCCACTCTCGACGAAGCCCTCGCGGCCCTCGGGACGCACTAGCACTTGCCGATTAGTCCTGTGAGGCAAACAAATCCGGCTCCTCCTCTCCGGGCGGCACCGCCTCGTATCTTCCAGGCCGAATCACCGGAAGGCGGGGATGCTGGAACTTCGCCATCTCCTCCACAGTCACCGGTCTTGTCATCACTTTAAGCAACGCGGGCTCGTTCCTGTGATCCAGCAAGGCGCCGATGACACACCCCTCGGGCACCTCGTCCCACACGAGTTGGCCTGTTGATGCGGAGCGTTCCGCAAAGGCCGTGGCCGACAACTCGACCTCCTCCGCGCCCTGCCTGTGCCACCAATCCAAAATCTCCGAACGGGCAAACCCCGCCCAGACGCCGGAAACCCGCCCGCGCGCGCTTGCCCCGCTCACCATGCGCCCGGGCTTCAACACCAGATTTTTGTTTTTGAATACGGAGCACATTCTTCCACCTCCTGCGCTGGCATCATTCCAGAATCGAGGTCCGGAATCGAGTCCATTTGAACCCGAATCCAGCAGATTTAACCACAGAGGACACAGAGATCACAGAGGATGAGTAGTTTATGCTTCGATGTGGTGGAAATTTTTTTTGCGATATCAAACAACGGCTACGGCTTTTTCTGTGAATCCAGTCCTCCTGTCAAAAATCCGTTTTGAGGTTGAACCCGAATCCAGCAGAATTGACCACAATCGAGCACCGGGGCAGGTGCGGGAACGAGCAACCAGAGGTTGGCCCGCAGGGCGAGTGAGCGGGAACGAACGAGTCCAAGGACACCGTGGATGATCTGTTGATGATGCGATGCGTTGGAAACAATTTGTGCGTTATCAAATCAAAAGCCACAGCCTTTCCTGGTTGAAAAATCCTCCGAGTCTTTCGAAAGATTCGATTGCAAACTTCCCGGATCCGCAGTATCTACTTTTCTCTTGTGGCGGGGTAGCCAAGTGGTAAGGCACGGCTCTGCAAAAGCTGTATTCGTCGGTTCGATTCCGACCCTCGCCTCATTTCTCCCGAGTTCTTTTCCCGATGTTCAGCACTCCCCCTGGAAACGAAATTCCCTTTGCAAGAGGCTTTCCAAGGCGCTCATGGCATCCCGCAAGTCCCCGCGCAGTGCTTCCGCCTCCGGGGCAGGGTCGAGGGGAGGAGTGAAGATGCCCGCACACCGCACGGCCAAGGGGCGGTGACGACGTTCGTCTCCCAGTCGGCCGAGCAATTCCCTCACGCGATCGCTGTGCCTGCGGGCCTCGCCGATTTTTTCCATGGCCTCGGCTTCGCTGATTTCGCCCGCTGCAAACGCCAGAAGCTGGCGGCAATCGAACGCCCTGCAGCGCTGGGGGCGATCCGCATAAATCCGGCAGCAAGTCCCTTCATGGGCGGGACATGGTTGGAGAAATTGCAACTCTCCATCGCGCCGCTTCGCCTTGAGACCCTTCGCCGACAAAGCCCGAAGCGAGTCTCCTGGCTGGACAGCCATTCCGTGGAAAAGCACCCCATTGCAGCACATCCCGCAGGCGGAGCAGAGCCTTGCGGCGGATTCGGAGCGAGCGGAATTGGTCATTGGAGAAAAAACATTTGATCCACAGATTTCAGGCATGTAGTCAGGCAAGGAAAAAAGTGGGATCGGAGCGATTTTCTTTTATGC